>CAZTZR010000067.1:951-20988 GCA_964618145.1 uncultured Kofleriaceae bacterium | reverse complement strand
GCAGGATCACGTCCGTGGTCCCCGCCGCCGTGGCCACCTGTGAGCAGAAATCCGCGCAGACCGGGTCCGCCAGACTCACATGGACGGCAACGTCATCGAAAAACGTCAACTCCCGGCGCCGGGTGAGATCCACGAACTGGTCCACCAGGACGAAATGCCCCGGCTCCAGTTCTTCCTGGAGTGATCCCACCGCGGAAACCGCCAGCAGCCGTGTCACACCCACACTTTTGAGTGCATACACGTTGGCTCGGTAGTTCACCTTGTGGGGCGGAATCAGGTGGCCCTCCCCGTGGCGGGCGACAAAGGCCACCGGCGTATCTCCGATGGTACCCAGGGTGACAGGGGAAGAGGGCATGCCAAACGGCGTGGGTACCTCTTTTTTGTCCAGGACGTTCAATCCGGGAATCCGGTAAACGCCGCTTCCTCCGGTGATGCCAAGCATGAAGGACCTCCTTCGGGGGTTCCGGTGGGGGGGCGAATGGGGAGAGAAACTATTCGGGCTTCTTGTCTTCGTCTTCTTCTTCGGCCTTTTCTTCGGCCTTTTCTTCTTCTGCCGCTTCTTCTTCGGCCTCTTCTTCGGCTTCTTCTTCGGCTTTCTCTTCAGCCTTCTCTTCGGCTTCTTCTTCGGCCTTCTCTTCTTCGGCCTCTTCTTCGGCCTTCTCTTCAGCCTTCTCTTCAGGCTTGTCCTCTACGGGTTCCTTTTCTTCCTTCTTTTCCGGTTCGGGGGCTGCCTTTTTCCGGGGGACTTCCAGACCATAACCCTGCTCGTTGTCGGCTTTCTTCAGCAGGAACGCCAGGAAGATGGAAATCACGCCACAACAGACCAGCAACAGGATAGGGATGGTGTAGTTGTAATACGGCAATTCCTTGGCCACCTGCATACGGGTGATTTCGTTGCTGACCGCAGTGGGATCCATTCCGCCGGCAACGAGTTTTTCACGGGCGGCATCCAGTGACTGGACGACATCCTGGTTCACCTTGTTCAGCAGCGCGCCAATCCCCCAGAAGAAGGCGCCCAGGCCATAGTTCTGCACGGTGAACATGGACGCATAGGCGGTACCCAGGCGTTTTTCCGGTACGATCTTGGCCACCGAGGGCCACATGGACGCCGGCACCAGGGAGAAGGCAATACCCAGACTCAGAAGTCCCATGTAGGCCAGTGCCTTGATGTTGAACACGGACAGGGAAAGGTGGGCAAAAATCAAAAGGAACGACCCCAGAATCATCAGGGACGCCGCCTTGCCCTTTTTGTCGACAACACTGCCGAAGATCGGAGTGAAGATGATGGTTCCCAAGGGGATGAGCGATGCGGTCTTGGGGCCGTTCATCATCCACTGGCTCAGGGTGGCGCGGAAGGAGAACACAATCGCCGCGAAAATGCCCACGATGGTGACGATGGCAATGATCTTGTTCTCGAATTTCTCCAGGTTTTTGGGAATAAGGGTCACAGAAAGTGCAAAGGCGAACACCACAAGGTACACCACCACGCTGCCGATGGATTCACTTCCGAACAGGATGAACTTCGCGGTATCGGGCAACTGGTAGGAGAAACCGAACTTGTTCACCAGCAAATCAGGGGCATACATGATGAACGGGAACACGGCGGAGTAAAAGAACACGCACAGAAGGGCGATATAGATGAAGGATTTGTTGGTGGCGAGTTTTTTCAGGTCATCAAACTTGAATTCGTCCTCGGGAGCGGTCTTTTGCTTGTACACGCCCAACTGCTTGTCGATCTTGATGTCGAAAATCATGTACACCAGGAAGAACAGCATGGAAATGCCGATGAGTGCCGCGGCAAAGATGACCGCAGGAGAAACCGTGGACCCTGCGATGTCCAGGGAAATGGCAATGGCCAGGGCGGAACCGAGACGGCCAAAACCCATGTTGATGGCCATGCCGAGGGCCAGTTCGTACCCGTTGAACCATTTCACAATGGTTTTGGAAACGATGACGCAGACGACTTCGAGCCCGGAGCCGAACAGGATACGGCCGGCGATCAATCCATAGAGAACCACGGTTTTGTCATCGCCAAAGGCGCCCATGGAGGCCAGCGCCGTGATGACCGCACCCAGGGTGGCCAGACCGCCGAAGACCAGTCCGGCCAGGCGGATGCCGTACTTGTCCAGGAAAATGCCGCCGATGATGATCATGCCGAACAGGTTGGCAATGGTGGTCAGGCCGATGATGCGGCCGAACTCCTCGGCGTTGATTCCCAGGTCGGTTTCCATGAGTCCCCGGAGGGGGGAGAAGAAATCCTGGAAGTAATAGGTCGAGAACATGAGGCTGCTGATGATGATCAACACCAGCCATCGCATCTGGGCGGAATCTTTCAGGGTCTGCTTGACTTTTTCCATGTGGTTCAACTCGTTTTTTCTGTGGGTTGGTGGATAAAGGTGAAATAGACTGTCAAAGGTTGATAACTCCGGTTGCAGTATCCACAGGTGCATCTACCATGTCAAGGCCTACCTATAGGGTTTTTTTGACCAATCCCATGTGTTTTTTCTTGACCCGTCAAGTGCTGCCCCGTATTTAAATGGATGTAACAGGAGGTCATCATGTTCAAGTTTCTTTGTATCCTGTCTTTAATACTCGCTTTTTCCTGCGATGACGGCAAAAAGAAAAACCAGACCAACAACACGAACAACGTGAACAATGCCAACAACGTGAACAACGTGAACAATGCCAACAACCAGCAGCCCGTGTGCGGCGATGGCGTCATTGAGGGAACCGAGGTCTGCGATTTGGCCGACCTGGCCGGTGCCACCTGCGAATCCGTGGACGGCACCGCCTACAAGGGCGGGGAATTGCGTTGCAATGACACCTGCACCGGATATGACGAAAGCCTGTGCATTCCCCAGGACTGCCCGGAATCCCTGAGTTTCGTCATGCGCCTTCTGGATTCCGAAGAGCGGGTGAAACTCTGTGATTTTGCCGGCCAGGTCATCCTGATGGTGAACACCGCCAGTCAGTGCGGATACACTTATCAGTACAGCCAGTTGCAGACCCTGTACACCACTTACGGCGACCAGGGGTTCGTGATTCTCGGGTTTCCCTCCAACAACTTCATGAACCAGGAACCCGGAGACGAATGCGACATCAATGATTTCATCACCGGCACCTATGGGGTCACCTTCCCCATGTTCGAGAAAATCTTCGTGGTGGGGGCCGGCATGCATCCCCTCTATGAATATCTGACCACACAGACGGGGGATCTGTCGGGAGCCATCCAGTGGAATTTCACCAAATTCCTGCTGGCCCGGGACGGAACAGTCACCTACCGTTTTGCCACCAACGTGGATCCCAACCGGGACGTGGTATCCACCGCCATCGAGGAACTGCTGGCGGAATAACCCCCTTGAAAAAACCCGATTACTCCGGCTTTTCCTGTTCCGTGTTTTTGGCCTTGAACGCAAGGGCGATTTTTTCGGCGGTGATGGGCATCTCCCGGATCCGGACGCCCAGGGCATCTTCCACGGCATTGGCCACCATGGGCGCGGCGGGGAGCATGGTGTGCTCTCCTACACCCCGGGCACCGAACGGACCATCCGGTTGCGGCACTTCAATGATGATGGGGACAATCTTTTCGGGGATGTCCTTGGTGGTGGGAAGTTTGTAGTCGGTGAAGTTGGGATTGAGCAACTTGCCGTTTGCGTCGTAGCGCATGTCTTCGAACATGACCGTGGCAAGTCCCTGGAGAAGCCCCCCCGTCATCTGCCCTTCCACCAGAGAAGGATTCAGAGCCTTGCCCGCGTCCACCGCTTCCACCACCTTCAGGATCTTCATCTTTCCGGTTTCCTTGTCGATCTCCAGGGTGATGGCCCCGGCCCCCACCGTGTAGTGCACATTGGGGTGGCCCCCCTGGGAAGTTTCCGGATCCGCATTGGTGGAAGAAAACTCCGGCATGAAAACGCCACGACCGATGATGGGACCGCCCTTGAAGGTTCCGTCCTCCACCTGGATTCCGTTGATCACGAAATCGGTGAAGGGAAGTTCAAAAGAGGCCAACTGGGTACACTTCACCTTTTCGTCTTCCAGGTACAGGGTGGACCGGTGCAGGTGATGGGTCCTCTCCACCAGGTCGAAAACCTGTTCCCGCATGTCAATGGCGGCTTTCTTCACCGCGTTCCCGCACCCCCAGGTGATATGGGAAGCCACCGTCTGCCATTCGTAGGGATTCCGGTCGGTATCGGGATTTTCGGTCCGGATCTTGTGGGTGGGGATTCCCAGGATTTCGCCTGCGATTTGCGCCATGACCGTCAGGTACCCCTGACCGATATCCATGCCTGAAACCAGGATGTTCAGGGAGCCATCTTCGTTGAACTTGATGAAAGCCGAGGAACTGGCGTTGGGTGGCATGGCGGGAGCCTTCCAGAAGAGGGAAAAGCCCTTGCCGATGACCTTGTCCGGATCCGGAGAGGTTTCCTTTGTCCCCCATCCGATCTCCCTGGCGACCTTTTCTATGGCCTCATGAAGCCCGGAGGGATTCATTTTCGCGTTGTAGGCGGTGGTGTCCCCCTCTTTGATTCCGTTGAGTTTCCTCATCTCCACTTCATCAATCCCCAGGTGTTTCGCAATCCGGGTGATGTGGGATTCCAGGCCGAACAGGAACTCTGAATACCCGAACCCCCTGTAGGCGCCGCCGGGAGGGAGGTTGGTGTAGATGCAGACCGAATCGATGGAAACATTGTCGATGTTGTAGGGCCCGATGGCGGAAAGACCCACGGCGTTCACCACGTTGGCGCCATACTCGACGTACGCCCCCGCATCCCAGTTGATCCTGTGGTGGAGCGCCGTGATTTTTCCGTTGTTCTTCACGCCGATCTTCAGGTTGGTCACCACTCCCAGACGCTGGTAGGTGTTGAAGAAATCCTGCTCCCGGGACCACTGGACCTTCACGGGGTCCCCCTTGCATTTCGTCGCGAGGGCTGCGGCGAGGATTTCCATGGTGACCCCGGCCTTTCCACCGAAACCGCCACCCACATGGGGAGCTATGACCCTCACGTCCTGATGGGTGAGGCCCAGGGGGGCCAGCGCCTCGGCAAAGATGTGCCGTTGCGTGTGGGGAGACTGGGAAGTGGCCCAGACGGTCAGCCGGCCCGAAAGGTCGAACTTGCCGATGGCGCAGTGGGGCTCAATGGCACAGTGGGCATAGCGGGGCACGTGATAACTGTCTTCCAGGATGTAATCGGCCTGGGCGAAGCCTTTTTCCGTGTCCCCCTTCCTCACCTTTCTCCAGTGGGCGATATTGGTCTTTGCCTTGGGGAAAAACCAGGGAACGTGTTCGTAATCGCCGAGGTCCGGATGAATGAGGACGGAGTCTTCCCTGAGGGCCTCCATCTGGTCGAGTACCTGCGGAAGCTTTTTGTAGGTCACCTTGACCAGGCCCGCCGCCTTTTTGGCGGCCTTGGGGCAGCGGGCAACCACGGCGGCCACCTGTTCTCCGTAAAAACGCACCTTGTCCTGGGCGAAGATGTAACGATCCTTCATGTAGAGGCCAAACCGGTAACCGGGAAAGTCCCGTGCCGTGAAGACGTGGAGCACCCCGTCCACTTTCAGTGCGTCTTCCACATCAATGGAGACAATTTCGGCACTCGCCTCCGTGCTTCCGATGACATGGGCATGTAGAAGACTGGGTCCGAAATCGATGTCGGCCGTATATATGGCAGCTCCGCTGACCTTCTCCCGGCCGTCGATCCTCACCTCCGGTTTTCCGATGTTCCTAAGGTTTTCCATTCTCGCCCCCCTCTTTGGCCGTCTGGAGCACGGCATCGATAATGGGAGTGTACCCCGTACAGCGGCAGAGATTTCCCGCCAGCGCCTCTTTCACGTCGTCCAGGGTCGGATCCGGGTTGTTCCGGAGCAGTTCCGTGGCGGAAATGATCACGCCCGGTGCGCAATACCCACACTGGAACGAGTTCAGGGCGATGAACTTTTCCTGCAATGCGGAGAGGCCGTCCCGGCCGATTCCCTCCACCGTTTCCACTTCCGCCCCGTCGCATTCGATGGCAAGGACCAGGCAACTCCGCACGCTTTTTCCGTTGAGGAAAACGGCGCAGGAGCCACAGTCTCCCCTGTCGCATCCGCATTTGGGACTCTTGACGCCCAGTTTGTCCCGCAGGACATCCAGCAGGACATCGTTGGGCTCCACATGCAGTTGCCGCGCTTCACCGTTGAGTGTAATGACGATTCTTTTCATCTGTGACGCCTCCTACACCAGATGTTCCGTATCCACCGGTTTGCCGGCAAGGAGATCGGAAGCGGCGCGAAGTGCCCGCTCCAGCATGACCTGGCACATGTGCGTCCGGTATTCCCTGGACGCCCGGATATCGGTGATGGGTGAAATCTCCCCGGGAACCGCTTCCCGGGCCTGTTTGAGCAAGGCAGGATCCAGTTTCCGGCCTTCCAGAAGGGCTTCGATTCTGGCCGAACGGAACGGGATGGGGCCCACGGCGTTGAACGCGACCTTGTACTTGTCATTGGCTGTCGCCATCACACCCACCCCCGCCTGGGCGAGGTCTTCTCCCCTGTAGCGTCCCAGTTTCACATACACGCCGCGATGGGGCACATCGGGAACAGGTATCCTGATTTCCGTGACCAGTTCGTTTTCACCCAACGCAGTTTTGCGGGGTGCCCTGAACCAGTCGGTGATCGGAATCTCCCGTTCTCCGCTTCCGCTCTTCACGACGATGATGGCATCGTACACCAGCAACACGGGGCCGGCATCCAGGGACGGCACCGCACTGCAGATATTGCCCGCCATGGTCGCACGGTTGCGTACGCCGATGGCAGCCACCGTCAGCGAGGACTCGGCCAGCATGGGGAGTTCCTGCCGGACCAGTCTGGATTCCACCAGTTCCTGGAAGGTCACATTGGCCCCCACGATCAGGTGCCCGTCCCTCATCATCAGTGTGTTGAGTTCAGAAAGTCCCTTGATGTCAATGAGCAACTCCGGAACTTCGGTTCCTTCCTTCAGTTGAACGGCAAGGTCCGTGGCCCCTGCAAGAATCCTGGCCTTGTTTCCGTGCCGGGACAACAGGTCAAGCGCCATTTCCAGGGTAGCCGGTTTTTCATAGTTGAATTCATGGGCGATGGCCATGGGTGACACCTCTGTGATGACCCCGGGCGACCCTGGGCCGCCCGGGACGGATTCATTACGGCTCCAGGGCAATGACCCTGCACATGCTCGATTCCAGTTCGATGCCGCGAAGGGGGAAGAGCCCGATCCACACCCTCTTGTTGGAGAGTTTGGCAATCTCGCCCCCCAGGTTCTCGGCATGGACAATCCCCTTGGGGAACAGATTCAGATGCATGACCTGATAATAATCGTCGGCCGGGAACATCTCGTCCCAGGTCTTGCCGAAATCCCGGATCAGTTTTTCTTCGGCCTTTTTGAAGCGCTTCGGATGCCAGTCCCGGATAATCGTGTTCATGGGATGATCCGCCGAACCGCAATCCACCCCGATCCACTTGATTTCCATGTCAATGCACCACTGGTGGAAAGCCGGGTCTGGTCCGGGATGATTGATGAAATAACGGAGTTCGTCCGAACCGGGCTGGTCCCATGCATAGCGGTGATATCCCGTGTTGATGATGAGAATATCGCCCTTTTTGATGTCGGCCTTGGACATGAGAAGTTCGGGGGAATACAGGGAATAGTCCTCCACGTCGTCGGAAATGTCCACCACGACCCCGGGTCCCACCCAGTGGTCCAGGGGGGTGTCGCCTATGGTCCGTCCGCTTGCGTGGAAATGGATTTCGCCGTCAATATGGGTTCCCACATGGTTGGAAGTCTTGATGATCTGCCCGTTGGCCCCCTGCCCCATGTGGGCACCGGCGAGCCTCTTGAAATACTGGATCTGAAGGGGCATGTAACTGGGCCACGGAGGCGTATGAACCGAGAGCCTCTGGGTCAGGTCGTACATTTTCAGGCCACTCATGAACTGGAGGAATTCTTCTGGTTTCATGGACATGTTGTTCTCCTTTGCGTTAAGGTTATCGTGTTGAAAGGATCCTTTGTGCGAGACCGGCAAAAGCATTCCTGAAAGGTTCCACGGGAGCCGACAGGACCCCCGCTCCCACCTGGCCGACACCCGGGTTCTTGTGGGCCACCCCGGTATCGATGAAAGGTGTGACATTCTTTTCCATCACCTTGCGCACATCGATTCCCGTGGGGGTTCCACGGAAATTCAGATAGGGAATCTGATAGATGTTGTTTTCCCCCACCGAGATTTCATACATTTGCAGGGTATAGCCCACGGCGTCTTTGGCGGTGCCCCCCACGAACTGGACAATGGCAGGAGACGAAGCAATGGCGAAACCCCCGAGCCCCACGGTTTCGGTGATGGCTGAATCCCCGATGTCGGGATTGGCATCTTCTTTGGTATAGCCCGGGAAAAAGAGGGCATCGGGCACCGGCGCCTTTCCGGTGAACCACTGATCCCCCGTGCCCGAAAGTTGGACTCCGAACTCCGTTCCGTTCCGGGCCATGACCGTGCATACACTGGAGAACGGGATTCCCCGGGCGGCGTCCAGGGTCGCCTTTGCGGCAGGCATGGACAGGTTGAGGAAGAAGTGATCGTTCCCGTTGATGAACTCCAGCACTTCTGCTGCCACCTCGCGGGTTTCAGCCGTCCGCACCACAAAGGGAGCGATGGCGCGATACAACAGGGAGGTCCCCGCCCGGTTCCTGTTATGCACTTCGTCGCCCATGTGGAGCGCCTGGGCAATCAGGTTCTTGAGATCGATGGCACCGAGGGCCGCCAACGCCTTTTTGAGGGTGGGATACAGCACCTGTTCCATCCACTTGAGTTTCTTGATCACGTCTTCCCCGTAGGCGCCGTAGCGAAGCACCTTGCCGAGCCCCTCGTTCATGGTGCAGTAGGCGAAGTTTCCGTGTTCCTTGTTCTCCACGATGAAAACCGGCATGGAGGGCGTGATGACTCCTGCCATGGGTCCCACGCTGGAGTGTTCGTGACACGGCGCGAATTCAATCTCTCCGGAGGCTGCAATCCTTTGCGCCTCTTCAATGTCCGATGCAATGCCCTCGTACAGGAGTCCGCCCATGATGGCGCCCCGGGTGGGCCCGCACATGTTTTCCCAGAGCACGGGCGGTCCCGCATGGAGAAACAGGTTTTTCTTCATGCCGGGAATGACGTTCAGCGCAATGTCAAGACCCACGAGATGCGGCTTTCCGGACAGGATCACCGCCAGGGCCTTTTCATTGGCGCTGTCGATTTTTTCTGCGTTGTCCCTAAGCACCTGCGCCAGGGCGGGGTCCACATCCACGGGCGGACGCCACTGCACCTGAACCGCTGCGGCCCCCACTTCATCCAGGCTTTCCTTGAAGGAGGAAAGGCCAATGTTGACAACCTTCAAATCACTTCCGAACAGATTATTCTTGCTCATATTTTATCCCCTGCAATCTCGTTGCACTTGATCAGTATCTTTTCGGCCAGTTCCGTGGCGGCGGCATTGGTCGGCATCACAATCGCCCCGGCACCGACGAGTTCACGTTCGGTTCTCTCCCGGTTCTGGGGGTCGCCATCGGTCCCTGTGATGGAACAGATGACCGAAAGTCCGAAAGCCCGGTCCAGTGCCTCCCGGATGGCGGGAACCAGTTCCCCCGCCGGATCCGGATGGGATCCGTATCCGAGCACCACATCCAGCAGGATCACCGCCACGTCGGGATGTGTAGCTTCCCCGGCAATGCGCCTGTTTCTCAGGGAAAAATCAATCATCGGGTGGGGCCTTCCCACGGTGAATTCATCATCCCCCAGATCCAGGATGGTGTGTCCTTTTGCCTTCCAGACATCCTCCAGCCGGAAATCCGGGTTCAGGGGTGTATTGGACCAACAGTCCCCGATGGAATTTTGAAGGATCAACTGCGTTTCGTCACAGAGCGTACCGCCACTGAAGAGACCCCGGAGGAACTTGCGCCCCCCCTTGTCCCGGGCTTCTTTGGCTGCCAGGGTTTCCAGTTCCAGTGTGCGCTGGCGAAGTCTGGCTCCCACCTCTCCGGGATTCTCCCCCCTTGCCAGGGCGGCCGCCATGAGCCCGCATTTTTCCAGGGTGTCTGCCGTGTGCACTCCGTGTTTTTCCAGAATGCTCATGTCGCCGCCGATGAAAATCGCAACCACCGGTTTGGACATGGTGGCGATCCGGTCGGCAATCGCGGCAAGCACCTTTTCGTGGGGCGGCTTGGACACCAGCACGATCACGTGGGTCTGCCCATCATGTTCGAGGGCATCCATGGCTTCGAGGAACATGATCCCGCCAATCGCCTCCTTCACATCCCGGCCTCCGGTGCCAATCGCCTGGGAAATGCCGGCTCCCTCATGGGCAATCACGGAACTGACTTCCTGGAGTCCCGTTCCGGAAGCCGCCACAATGCCGATGTTGCCGGCAGGCACCACATTGGCGAAGGCCAGCGGAATCCCGTTGATGATGGCCGTTCCGCAATCGGGACCCATGACCAGCAGGTTTTTTTCCTTGCCCATTTCCTTGAGTCGCTTTTCATCCGCGATGGAAACGTTGTCGGAAAAAATCATGACATGCAGTCCGTTTTCCAGGGCCTTTTCGGCTTCCCGGGCGGCATGTTTTCCGGCGATGGAGATCAGCGCCAGATTGGCCCCGGGCAACTGCGCCAGTGCCCCTTCCAGGCTGACAGGCTGAAATTCGTCCGAATCATCGGATCGGTTCCGCACCTCCAGGAGCATTGTATCAAGTGCCTCAAGGGCGTGGTCGAACACGACCTGATCCTCTGCCTGAATCGCCACCAGCAGGTCCGTATCGGAACTCTCCGCGAAAATGTCCAGCATGAGCCCGGCCGCTTCCAGAATGGCCTTGTTGCCGGCAGTCCCCATGACCACGGAGGAATCCTTCACCCCTTCTTGTGCCGACAGTTTCCTGGAAATGATCATCAATGTGACCGAGTCGTAATAAGCGCCTTTTTTGATGATGCCTTTGGTAATCATTTCATGCCCTCGCCCGGCCACCTGCCTGCAAATCCTGCCTTGCCGCCAGCCACTCGAATGCCGCAATCATTCCCGCGATGGTATCGGCTCCGGAGGTATGCCCATGCTGCAGGATGCGTTTCAGGTGTACATTCATGCCTGCATCGTCCCCCTTTTGTGCGGAGATGAACAGTTCCTTGATGTTTTTTGGAAAAATCCCCCCTTCGGCATCACACATGAACTGCCAGGAGAGGGGGTTGCCTCCGGAAGCCTTGATCCGTATCCCTTGTTTGATGTCGTGCAGATTCCAGGCGGAGGTGCAGGAAGATAGTGCGTACAGCAGTCCGGTAATGAAATCATCTCCGGAAGGAGTCAGGCCGAACCCCACCCCCCTGAATTGCGCCACGGAACCCAAAATGTCGCCATTCCTGCAAGATTCGAATGCCCGGCGGAAAACCTGCAACGCCACCTTCTCGAAGGATGAGGCAAAGGCCACCTCCTGCCGGGGATGATAGAGCACCGCCAAAGAACAATCCGGCACCAAAAAATCCAGGGCCGATTTCATGGCCTTGACCAGAGGTGACAGGTCCTGCCCGGGGTCAAACCCCTGGAAAGAAGAGTCGTACACCTGCGCACCTGTTCTGGAAACCCGTGCCGTTCCCACCGCCACATGGGAATCACAGACATGCACCGGCTCTTTTCCCTGGGGCAGGTCCGAGACAAAAAGGGTGCGTCCCGAAAGGTTCTTTTCGCTGTCCACGAACGAAATGATGGCAGAATCGTTTCCGTAGTTCACCACATGGGCAAAACGACTGTGTAGATGATACGTCCCCGGGGGGATTTTGTCTCCAATCGCCACCAACTGCATTCCTTCTCCCATGGCCCGCAAGGGCGTCGACAAACTGTTCCGGCATGAGCAGAATGACATTGCAGAGTAACAACCTTCCCTGCGGGACGCAAGTACAGGTTTTTCCCAAGAACTCCCTCACTGCCACCTCCCCCCCTGACCACGGCCTCGGGTTCACGGGGCGTCAGGCACTACGCGTCGGCGGGCTCCGACAGGGTGATGTTGCGGCAGTAGGTTTCGCGGACAAAAAAGGTGGAAAGAAGGCCAAAGACGGCAAACCCCAGCATCAGCAGCAAACCGTTGTGATAATCGGCGGGGGCGTAGATCCGGATGCCATCGACCACCCTGCCGTCCCAGGTTTTGTCGGCAATCCACCCGAACAGGGGCTGGAGCAACGCGGCCCCGGCAAAACAGCCCGTATTGACCACACTGACCGCCATGCCGGAAAGTTCCGGATGGATGGCTTCCTTGGCACTGGCAAAGGTGATCACGAAGGAGGAACCGGCAAACCCCATCACCGCGAAGAGCGCCTGCCCCGCGGGCCCGGCTTTCCACCCGCCATACACCAGGAAGAACCATGCGCAGGCATGAAGCAGCATTCCGGCGATGAGTACCGGTTTCCGCCTTCCGATTCTGTCGGAAAACCAGCCGAAAAGCAGGGCCCCCACCGCAAAGGACAGCAGCATGATGGTCATGTAGTTCGCCGCCTCCGGCCTGGAAAGACCGTGTACATCCCTCAGATAGGGTACTCCCCAGAGTCCCATGAGGGCATAGAGCGCACCGATGGACCCGAATTGCACCCAGAATCCGGGCCAGATCCTGAGGGTGCCGATGACGCTGGAGAAGTTCCTGAGCCAACTCTTGTGTACCTCCGGGCCCTTCCCCCCTTGACCCTTCCGGTCGGGAGATTCCAGTCCCAGATCCTCCGGTTTGTTGCGCACGACCAGGAACGCCGCGCCGGCAAGCACCAGAGACAGAACCCCGATGCCCATGAAGATGGAGCGCCAGGTAAAAACACCCAGCAAGGCCGACAGGGGTCCGGCCGCCGTGACCGAGCCCAGGTTTCCGATGAGGAGGGTCACGCCGCTCATGAGGCCGAACACTCTGGCACTGAACCAGACGGCGTTGTTTTTCAGGATGCTGACGAACACAACCGACACACCCAGTCCCACCAGGAAACGACCGGCCAGCGCCACTTCAAAACCCGGAGCCGCCCCGAACAGGATGGCCCCCACCCCGGCAATCAGATTGCCGGCGACCACCGAGGTCCGGGTTCCCAGGGTATCGGCGAGCACTCCCGAAGGAAGTTGCATGGCGGCATAGACAAAAAAGTACATCGCGGACAGGGTGCCCAGCCTGGTTCCCGTGGTGTTGAAATCGGCCATCAGGTATTCGGACACCACCCCGGGTGCCATCCGGTGAAAGAAGACCAGAATATACGAGAGAATCAATATGAAAAAAATTGACCAGCGAGCTGTCTGAAACCTGGAAATCCTGCCCATTGCCGCGAACTCCATATTCCGGCTGTATACCCCATCCCGGCAACAACATCAAAATGTTTCCATGCCCGTCACAAGGCACTTCCCGGGCAAGGCGGGAAATAATGGCACAAACCCAAAAAGAATGTCCTGGTCGTTTCCGGGAAAAATGGTCGCCGGCATCATTGACGTCAAGGGGTTTCCCGGGGATAGTATCCGGGAAGGGAGGACAACCAAATGAAAGTATTGTCAGAAAGAGGTGTCACAGGCAGGATTCTCGCTGGCCTGGCGGCATTTGTGCTTTCCGGTCTTATTGCCACGGGACCTGCCAGGGCGGTGGATCCTTCGGACGGAGGTCTGGGGGTTTCCCTGGACCTGTTGATATGGAACACCGGCATGGGACAGGGCAGCACGGTTTCCGGCGGAACGATCATCACCACGGAAAGCACCCTGACCATGGCACAGCCCCGCCTGGTACTTTCCTGGGGCCTCGACGTGGAGCGCTTTTTTGTACAACCCCGTCTTTTGCTGGGATTCACGAAGGATGCCGAACTGCACGGGGGTGAACTCATCATCGGCCCCTTGCGGTTTCCGGGCACCGTGGGAGAAATCGAAGCATTCATGGTCGGAGCAGGACTGGATCTGCGATTCAAACTGCAGGACTCGCGACTGTCCTTCGGTCTGTCGGGGGAAATCCTCCACGGAAAGGGGAAAGCCCGCTCCTGGTTCAACAATTCCCCGTCCGAAAAAACGGATCTGGACGCGGAATTCGCCAGTGTGGAAGCAGGAATCGTGGTCCAGTACAATGACCCGCATTTTCGGCCATGGGTGCTGGTGGGACTCAGGCACGTGGAAAACGAGTTTCGCAATCCGGACGATCACAGGGCGGATTTTCGCGTCAAAAGCCGGGAAGTGTTCGGCATGCGCGCCGGCGTGGATATCCGCAACATTGCAGGCACCGCAATGGATCTCAAACTGCAGGCGGGATATATCGGTGGCCTGGAACTGGGTCTGGGGATTGTTTTCCGTTTCAAACACTGACAGCCCCCGTTTCGGAGCCTTGCGAAGAAACCACCGTCAACCGGCGCCCGTCACTGTCACCGGAAAGCGGTGGGACACCAAAGAACCAACAGGATCAGACTTCGATCCCCTTGTCCAGCTAAACAGAACTCGATCGCCCTGGGCCCGTCCGTCTGTTTTCCTTGACTTTCAGGCCTAAAACTTCTATTTGCCTCACGCAGGAGGCCTCCATGACCCTACGAATTGAAGTTGGTCCCCAAACACACCGGCTGGATCCTTTGGGCAAAAAGGCTTTGGCCACGGTTTCCCCGGAAGTTCCCGGCCTGATTGATGACATCCGGGTGGTTCGCGTCTACACCGTCAATGGGGCCGTTCCCGACCCGGAACTGCAGACCTGGGCAAAAACGGCGCTTTCGGATCCCATCACTGATCGGTACGCCGTGAACGCCCACCTGGAAACCGGCGCCGAATGGATCGCCGAAGTGGACTTCAAACCCGGAGTCACCGACAACGAAGGCCGCACGGCCAAAGAGGCCCTGTCCCTGCTTCTGAAAGCGGACGTTCCCGATGTGTTCTTCGGTCTGCAATACCGCTTTTTCGGGCGCCTCTCCCGGGATCAGGTGCAAAAACTGGTGGAGGATCATTTTGCCAACACGCTGATCCAGCGTATCCGCATCGCCAACCAGAAGGAATTCCTGGCAGGTCTGCTCAATGCCAATCCCCCCGTGGTCCGGCTGGCCCACGAACCCCGGGTCCGGCCCATTTCCCTGGAAGGCGACGATGACGCACTGACCGCCATGAGCCGTCAGAATGTGTGGGCGCTTTCGGCCGCCGAACTGCGTATCGTACGGGAATGGATCCAGTCGCCCCAGGTGCAGGAGGCCCGGCGCGAAGCCGGAATGGATCCGGAACTCACCGACGTGGAAATGGAATGCATCGCCCAGAGTTGGTCAGAGCACTGCAAGCACAAAATCTTCAGCGCAGCCATCAACTACACTGAGGATGGACAAACGGAGCGCATTGTCAGCCTGTACAAGACGTTCATCCAGAATACGACGAAGAAAATCCGGGAAAAGGATGGCGACAACGACCGCTGCCTGAGCGTGTTCGTGGACAACGCCGGCGTGGTCCGCTTCAATGAATCCCACGGACTGGTGTTCAAGGTGGAAACCCACAACAGCCCCTCCGCCCTGGATCCTTACGGTGGAGCCCTCACCGGCATCGTCGGGGTGAACCGGGATCCCTTCGGCACCGGCATGGGCGCGGAACTGCTGTTCAACACGGACGTGTTCTGCCTGGCGGATCCCCGCCGCAAAGAGCCGCCCCCCGCCGGACTGCTCCATCCCTTCCGCATTCTCGAAGGCGTGCGCACCGGCGTGGAACACGGGGGCAACCAGAGCGGCATCCCCACCGTCAACGGTTCGGTGGTGTTCGATGAGCGTTACATCGGAAAACCCCTGGTCTACTGCGGCACCGGCGGCCTGATTCCCATGGAACTGCACGGCCGTCCCGGCTACCGCAAATATGTGCAGAAGGGGGATCACATCGTCATGGTGGGCGGCCGCATCGGCAAGGACGGCATCCATGGTGCCACCTTCAGTTCCGTGGAACTTTCCGACGAAAGCCCGGCTTCGGCCGTGCAGATTGGCGACCCCATCACCCAGAAACGCATGTTCGACTTTTTGCTCAAGGCCCGGGACGCCGGTATGTACAGCGGCCTGACCGACAATGGCGCGGGCGGACTCTCGTCTTCCGTGGGAGAGATGGCCACCTTCACCAACGGCGCCGATATCGATCTGGATCGGGCACCCCTGAAATACCCGGGGCTGGATCCCTGGGAGATCCTGGTCAGCGAGAGCCAGGAACGCATGACCGTGGCCGTTCCCCCGGAAAAACTCGACGAGTTCATGCAACTGTCGAAACTGATGAACGTGGAAAGCACCGTGTTGGGCACCTTCACGGACACCGGCACCTTCACCGTGCGCCATGGCGGTCGCCCGGTGGCCCTGCTGGATCTGGCGTTCCTCCACGACGGCCTTCCCCGCATGGAACTGGCCGCCACCTACACGCCCCCGACGCCGGCCCGGGCGGACACCGGCAATCCGGATCTGCATGACACCCTGTTGCAGTTGCTCTCCCGGCTCAATGTGGCGTCAAAAGAATACTGGGTGCGGCAATACGACCACGAGGTCAAGGGACGGACCGTGATCAAGCCCCTGGTGGGGGAAAAAGCCGATGGTCCCTCCGATGCTGCCGTGCTGCGTCCCCTGTTTGACACCTGGCGGGGCATTGTGGTTTCCCACGGGCTGGTACCCCGCTATTCCGACATTGATGCCCACGCCATGGCGGCGGCTTCCATCGACGAGGCGGTGCGCAATGCCGTGGCCGTGGGTGGCGACCCCGACACCTTCTCGGCCCTGGACAATTTCTGCTGGCCGGACCCCCTGCCCCCGGCGCCGGATCATGAACGCAAACTCTCCGCCCTGGTGCGGGCCAACCGGGCCCTGGCGGAAATCTGCCTCGCCTACAACATGCCGCTGATTTCCGGCAAGGACAGCATGAAAAACGACGCACGCATCGGCAACCGCTGGATCTCCGTCCCCGAGACGCTGCTGGTTTCCCTCATCGGCCATGTTCCCGATGTGCGCGGTGCGATCAGCATGGACTTCAAGGCTCCCGGGCACGTTCTGTATGCCCTTGGTGTCACCCGCCGGGAACTGGGGGCTTCGGAATACCTGTCCCACCTGGGCCTGCATGACACCTCCGTGCCCCGGGTCCGGCCCGAAGAAAACATCCTCCTCTACCGTCGGCTACACGCCGCCATGGGTGCCAAACTGGTGGCGTCGTGCCACGACAGTTCCGACGGCGGCCTCGCCGTAACCCTGGCCGAAAGCGCCTTCGCCGGACGACTCGGCTGCGTGATGGACCTGGGGAAAATCCCCGTGGACGATCCCGGCCTGACCGATGACGAACGCTTTTTCTCCGAAAGCACCGGGCGTTTTCTGGTGTCGGTCGCCCCGGAACATGCGGCGGAATTCGAACGCATTCTGGGAGACTGTGCGTGGTCCCGGGTGGGCGAAGTGTCGGCAGAGCCGGTCATCCGGGTCGCCACCGTCGCTGGATCCGCAGTACAATGGGATGTGGATGCCTGCCTGAAAGCCTGGCGCTATCCCCTGCAGTTTTAACGCACCGAAAGGACTTTTTTTGCCATGACCATTCGAGCTCTCGTACTGTGTGGCAACGGAACCAACTGCGAAACCGAAACCGCCGAGGCCGTGCGCCGGGCCGGTGCCGACGAGGTGAAAATCCTGTCGGTGTGGGAACTCATGGCCGGTCACGATGCCATTGAAAACTACCGGTTCCTCTGTTTGCCGGGGGGCTTTCTGGATGGCGACCACCTGGGTTCCGCCCGGGCGGGGGCCTTCCGTTTCACCCACGGCCAACCCGGCGCGGGGCAGGCGCCCATCCGCACCCAGGTACAACGGCTGGTGGACCGGGGCGGGGTCATCATCGGCATCTGCAACGGTTTCCAGTTGTTGGTAAAGATGGGGCTATTGCCCTTCGGAACATGGGAACAAAGCGTCACCCTCACCCACAATGTCAACGGACGGTTTGAAGACCGCTGGGTCAGTCTCGTCACGGATCCGGACAGCCCCTGCGTGTTTACCGCCGGAATCGACGTGCTGGATCTGCCGGTACGCCACGGTGAAGGCCGGCTGGTGACCGAAACTGCCGAGGTGCTCGATGAGGTGCAGTCCCGGCGGCTGGCCCCCCTGCGGTACGTGGATCCCGCCACGGGAGAGCCCACGGAAACCTATCCGCAAAATCCCAACGGCTCCCCCGGCGGAATCGCCGCCCTGTGTGATCCCACCGGCCGGGTATTCGGCCTGATGCCCCATCCCGAAGCTTTCCTGGATGCCGCCAATCATCCCCGCTTCACCCGGGCCCGGGTGTCCGGTGACACCTTTTCCGTCACCGGTCTGGACCTGTTCGCCAACGCCATGAACTGGCTGCGCAACAACGCCGGCTGAAAGGCCAACAACCGGGGTCCGGTTGCCGGTTGTTTCTTCGCAAGGCTTCGAAACGAGGAAAAGACAACTCAAACGAACGACCCGCAAAGCGGGTCACCTCGTTTCGGCTTGAGCCGAAACCACCGTCATCCGTACCCCGTCACCGTCAACCGGCAACCAGCAACCGGCACTGGCCCACAATTATCACTCAGCGCTCATAATGCGTTTGCCCTGCCCGTCATGCGCTGCGGCTTGACGCCTTAGCGCTTTTCCGGTCCCGAAGGCCCGCGACCGCAGAACTCATGGGCGCAACACCCGAAAACCGCAGTAGTAGTCGTACCGGTAGTTCGGGTTGTAGTTGCCCCGGTAGGCCACGGTGCAGCTGGACGCATAGTGGTACCAGCCGCCCCCGCGCCCCACGCGGTGGGTGCCCGAGGCCGGCCCCCGATAGTCCATCACCGTACCCGTGGGATACGTTCCATGCCAGTCCCATACCCATTCCCACACGTTCCCGGAGAGATCGTGGAATCCCAACTCGTTTTCCAACTTCGACCCCACCGGATTCGACCGCTGCGTCGTCGTGGATCCTGCCTGGCCGCTGTTGTACCCGAACACCGCGTAGTCCCCGAGCGCGTTCGTGCCCGTACTCCCGGCAAACGCCTTCTCATAGCCGGTCGTGTTCACCTCCCCCGGGTTCGCCAGATCCGCACCCATGGCCGCCCACATCCACTCCATCTCCGTGGGCAGACGGTACCCGTCGGCATTCCAGTTCGCCGTCGCCGCGTTCCATGTGGCATTGCTGCTCGTCGGGATTTGAGCATATGTGAGGGTCGCAAAGTCAACACCGCTGACGGCGTACACCGGCGTCAGCCCCTCCAGGATACTCAACTTGTTGCAGAACGCGATCGCATCGTACCAATTCACCTTCTGCACCGGATCGTTCGTGCCGCTCGAGTATGTCACATCGCTCGGATCCGCCCACCCCGTCACCGCCGTCCACTGCGCCCGGGTGATCTCGTGCTTGCTCATGCGAAACGCCGACACCGTACTCAGGTTCGTCGCTGTTGCGTCACGCTGGAACGTCCCCGCCGGAACGTAGATCAGGGTGCCGATGTTCGTGCTCTCGTAATCCAGCGTCGCCTGCCGCATCACCGTCACCGTGTACGTCTTCTGCGTCCCGTCCTCCGCCGTCACCGTCACCGTCGCCGCATTCGCCCCCTCCGCCAGCCCCATCGGCTGCGTAGGCGACACCGCCACCGTCGCGAACGGCGCGTCCGCCGCCGTTCCTGCCACCGTCAAACTCTCCACGGACAAGGGCACCATCACCGTGTATGTCGTCGTGGTCGCGGAGAACGCCGGTGACAAAGTGCCACTGGAAACCGTCAGACCCGCCAGATCCGCATCGGAACTTTCGGGAATGCACGCGGTCGTGTTGAACCCGCACAGGGACGTGCACGAAAGCGAACCACCGCGGGGCGAGTACCCCATGCTCACGCACGTCGCTCCGGACATATTCTCTCCATCACATTCTTCTCCATGCCCCGTCTGGATTTCCCCATCCCCGCAACGACCCGAACAGCCGCTTTCATCATAACTGCCGCAGTCATCGGAGCAAGCCAACTGCCCCCCGTAATATCCCAGGCTCACGCACGTCGCTCCTGCCAGATTCGCACCATCACATTCTTCTCCATGCCCCGTCTGGATTTCCCCATCCCCGCAACGACCCG
>CAZTZR010000067.1:0-851 GCA_964618145.1 uncultured Kofleriaceae bacterium | reverse complement strand
AACAGCCGCTTTCATCATAACTGCGGCAGTCATCAGAACAGGCCAACTGCCCCCCGTAATACCCCATGCTTTCGCAGGTCGCTCCCCGAAGATCCGAAGGTTCGCACTGCTCAAAAGGATACGCCACCGTCCCGTCGCCACACTGGGCCGCCAATTCACAACCCGTTGTATCCCAACCGGCAACTCGCCCGGCACGCAAGGGTGCCACCGCCCAGCCCCAACGCCTGGCATGTCATATCTGCCAGATTCTCCCCGTCACATTCTTCCCCGTGAACCGTCTGGATGATCCCGTCCCCGCAACGACCGCCGACACACACGGAACGATCCAGCGTACAATCGGAAAGGCACGTCAGCAGCCCTGCCTGCTCGTAATAGCCCAGTTCCGTACAGGAGCCCACCGACAATTCGTTCTTGTCGCATTCCTCTCCCGGATCCAGAAACCCGTCGCCACACCGATCCAGCGCCTTCGTTTTTGTATCGCACCCCGCCGTCCACACCAAACATATCAAAACACAAAGTACACAAAAACTGGTTTTCATAACGTTTCTCCCTCGAAAAATCTCCCATTTTTTTAGCATCCCCATTCCTTGATGTCAACGCCCTGCCGCCACCGTCCCAGGGTGATCGCAAGAAAAACGGTGACGGTGCCGGGGTCCGGTTGACGGTGGTTTCGGCTTGAGCCGAAACGAGGTGACCCGCTTTGCGGGTCGAACGCCCCCCAAATCATGCCGCCGATGCGGTGCAGGTCGCGGTACCAGCGACGGCCGGTTGAGTTCGGGAGCATGGGCGTATCTTGGCCCATGCGACTTAAGGGAACGAAAGTGACCGGATGAAGAGGTTCCCGGAAAGTA
>CAZTZR010000066.1:0-21245 GCA_964618145.1 uncultured Kofleriaceae bacterium | reverse complement strand
GAACTTAGAGCCACGTCGCCTTGTGATTATTCCTTGATTTGGTTGAAGTGAAATGGACGTAAAAACACTTTAACGTGTGAAGGAAAGAAAACCTTCACGGAACCGCCGATGGAGATCGGCACAAGGAGATCACGCGATGAAACTTTTCAACAGGGAACAGATCGTCAACGGGAAAAAGTATCGGACGGAAACGGCATCGGTGGTTGCCGACAACGTCTACTGGGATGGACACAACTTCGAGCGGTCCGGAACCAACACATGGTTGCTGAAAACTCCCAGGGGGAATTTCTTCCTGCAACATCAAACGTGTTGGCAAGGCGAGCGGGATTACATCCAGCCGGTCACCTTGGAACAGGCCAAGGAATGGTACGAGCGGCTTTCAGAACACTCCATGGAATACGCAGAGGCCTTCGGTCAAGACTGTGAGGAAGCATGATGTTTATCTCAAAAGCCACCGAAACAGGCAGGGAGTACATTCCCGCAACCGTCCTTGATGACAGGCCATCTGCCATCAGACTCATGAGATCCAAAAAACTCATCACAAGGGAAATCTGGGAGACAAGCGGATACCGCCTGGAGTCCTGTTCCTGTCGGGAGCTGCCGGAACTCAAATGGTTGGGTTTCGTCGACACTTCCGGACTGGTTGTTGTCCTCACAGATGAAGGAGTCCGGCATTGTCGAGTTGACGCCTTGCATCTTTTCGGGAAGGGGGAACCATGACAAAGTGGTTTTTCGTTTGGCAAATCCACCCGCAGGACATCCGAAAGAACCGACTGGTTTGCTTCCCCACGTTGCAGGAAAGCCAGCGGTTCATCCAAGCGGATCCTCGGCACCGCATTCCCCTTTCCGCAGTGGGCCTGTTGCCTTGTTGCAGACTGCCAGAAGAGCGGAAGGTGAACCCATGACCAGAGAGAAAATTCTTGCCCGTATCAGAGCCATAGAGAACGCGGAACCCGTCGCCTATCTCTGGTTCGATGAAAATCTGGACGATACCCTTGACCCATGGGTTGCCCCCTGGGGAGGCGTGTTTCTGCCGTCCGACATCATCAGGAATTGTGACCCGACGGCATACCGCGTTTGTTTCGTCGATTGGTGTGATGCGGAGTTGCATGAACTCCAAGAGGAACTGGACAGGTTGCCTGTGGGAGAAGAGTCATGACCTTCCACGTTCGATACGTGGGCCCTGGGGCCTTCCGGGTGACCGTGGAGTACCATTCCCTTGGGGAGGCAATCCACGCTTGCCTGAAGGCACGTCGACGCGGCTGGAAAGCCAGGGTGATGATGTCCCGGCATGCCCTGGGAAACTGGCCCAATTGGGCCATTTAATCCCCCCTGCCGTTGAAACCTCGCCAATTGGCGAGACCACGGTTTCAAGTGCCCAATTGGGCAGTTGAACCCCGTTTCGACAAAGCAGGCCGGAAGCAACCAGTTCAAGGTCTCCTCAATTGCGGAGACCTCCCCGCCCCCATGTGTGTTCCGAATGGTGATCCCGGCGCGATCCCGCCCCATTGATTTTATTCACTTTTTGTAGTGACACAATGCGAACATGTCATTACGATTCCGGGAAACCCGCTTGCGTCAAGGCTCGCAGGCCGATTTCCTATTCCGGTAGTAGGGATTTTATAAGTGATTGAAATTGCTTCACTTTTTTGCATTTTAGGGGTTGCTTTTGAAGTGGGAAGGGCTACAATGAAAAGAGCCGGGCAGGTTGACGAGACCGTACCCGGCAAGAGGACACTGATGAACAGTTTAGTTGTTTCCCCTCGAAAATCAAGACTGAACAAGGCGTTTCGTGCGCATTTGGAAAAGAACAACAAAAAAGACGCAAGGGCCATGATTGAAACCAACATCCCGGAAGTTATGGCGATGGCGAAAAAGCCGGAAACATACCAAATGCGGAACCGGTTTTTCATGGGCGCTTTCATCCGCAGGACTCGCCAGAGTGCCCTTCCTGCCGTCACAACGGACTTTGCACCCGTTCGGCAGGCTCCACGCCAGCGTGCGCACCGGGCGTCTTCTGCACGGCCACAGACCACAAGCGGAGGGGATGACTCCTCAGGTCCATCTAGTGGGTCCGATTCGGACCCTGACCCAGATTTACCACACATAAAAGGCCGACTGGCCAGCAGGGGGAACGCATGAGGGCGACCGGCGATCTTTTTGATGAGATCAAGGCCAGACTGGAAAGCGACATGGGCGAAGACCAGATCGTCAATGACCTGCGTTCCGATCCCAACTTCGAACACCTTACAGTAGTTGACATTCGGGATGCCGTGAAAGACGTATCTGCCCGCACTGTCGATACCGCTGGTGTTGTGCTAACCGGCACCACATTCGCAGATTTTCAGGAAGCGGTTGAGCCGATTCTCTCGAGGCAGTCCCGCCAGGACAACATGGTTCTGCTCGAAGGGGAGAGGCGTCCCGTTCGGTTGGATCAGGATGGAACAATAACCCGGTTCCGCAGCAAAGATGAGGAAATCCATTTTGTCATTCGGCAGGTGCAAGATGCCGGGTTCGAGCACTTCCGGGAAGGGAAAGACGGACTGGCACCTGCTGCTCCCCCTATGCACCACTACAAAAGCCTGAGTGCAAAACCCGGTTATCTTGCCGTCATCAGAAACGTTGTTCGCACGCCTTGTGCGTTCCAGAGCGACTGGAAACTTCCGGCACCCGGCATTGACGAAACCAACCAGCGATTCGGGGCATTCAACCCGCGTCCCATGCGGCTTTTCTCAGTGGATGAGGCAGTTGATGTTATCGAAGATCTGATTGGCGAGATTCCATTCCGAACGGATGCGGACAAGGCAAACTTCCTTGGGGCATGCATCACCTGCCTTGTGAAAGATGCCCTGGCAGGGTGTAATACCCCCGCAGTTTCGATCAACGCCGTGCAGGCTGAAAGCGGGAAAACGATTTGCGCAAAACTAATCATTCTCGCACTGGAACCCGCCGATCACACCGTGATCCTACCAACTACACGGGACGGCAGGATCGTCGGAACCAGTGCCGAGGAACTCGAAAAACGGATCGTCGCCGCTTGCCGTCAGCACCCAAAGGTTATTCTCCTGGACAATGCCGATTCATGGGCGGGATCCGACTTCATCGAAGGAATGTTGACCGGCAGCACGTTTGAGGCCCGAATTTTAGGAACCAGTGAAACCTTCCGACTGCCGTATGTTCCTTTCCTGCTCGAAACGAAAAACCGAGGAACCACCCGGTACAAAAAAAGCACCCTTCGCCGTACCGTGTGGATCACGCTGGAACCCACATCCCCACTTACAGGACGCCGTTTCAAGCGGCCAAACCTTGAAGACGATTTGACGGCAAATACCGGAGGCATCCGGCACCTTTGGCAAGATGCTCTTGCAAGTCTTGTGCACGATTGGATCAAGAATGGGAAGGTGAGTTATTCCGGTGAACAACTAAACAGCTTCAACCGCTGGTCCGCAGTGGTTGGTGGCGTTCTCGAAAACGCCGGGTTTCTCGATTTTCTCCGGAACCGGGACTACCAACTTCAGTTTGTTGATCCCGAGTTTGAGGCACAGTCTGCCTTGGTTGAAATACTCTGGACGCTTTTTCTGTCTGAACCCTTCCGTGCATTTGACGCTTTCCGGAACCATTCTTTCATCAAAACCCAACTCGAAAATCGGGGATTGGACATCGGAGAATTGATGTGTGAACCGTCAACAAGATCATGGGGCCGACTTCTTTCTAGTTTGGTCGCAAAAGTTGGTTTTACTGCAACCATCCGTTCGGAAATGAACCGAGACAAGGTTAATTCCTACACACTTCAGAAAAACGGGGGTAGCAATGTATAAGGAATGCGGGGTTAAATGCGGGTATAAAAATGGGGTAACCCCGCACCTCAAACCCGCCTGTAGAGCGGCTTGCGGGGTTTGCGGGGTTAAATCTCATAGCCTCTTACATACGGAAAAAAGTTTTTGTTATTTTATATATATACCGGGACAGTCGATTTTAACCCCGCAAACCCCGCAGAGCGCATCACTGCTAGGAAATTTGCGCGGGGTAGGCTCGATTTCAACCCCGCATTCAACCCCGCACTTGAGGCATGAACCATGACAAACACACTCGCAGAACGGAACAAAATGGTACATAATGGAACAATTTCAGGCGATTTGCCGGAAAAAACCCGTGCCCGGTACGAACAAATCGCGAATCTGATGCTACTGGGTTCGGACATCGCAGGCATTTGTCAGTACGGCCGGATCAGCAGGAGTGCGCTGTACCGGCTGTTCCGGCGCGATGATTTTCAGGCCGTGTTGCGTGAAGTCCGCAGGGCCGTGACCGCCTCCGCAAGGCAAGCCATCGCTGGCCTTCTTGAGGAAGCAATTGAGTTGATCGGCCAAACCATCCGGGATGAAACCGCACCGCTCACGTTGAGGCTGAAAGCGGCTGCGATGGTTCTCCAGGTTGCCACCGAAGATCCGTCTGCCGGTTCTCCACGGATGCCGGTTCCACACCAACACTTGCATGCACACATTGTGCGGAAAGAGGAGTAATCATGATTTTTGACACAGCAATCATCGAAAAAATGGAAGCCATTGCCCTGGAGTATTCGCAGGCAATCGAGGCCACGAAAAAAGCCGTACTCCACGCCTGGAGGGCAGAAGTCGCCCTGCAAAAAGCCATGGGGGAAACACCCGCAACGGATGGCGGCGCGCTGTCCAGGAGCCCGGCATTCCGGGAAAAGGTCGAACCACTTCTGAAGGCCCAGAATCAACTGAATTGCGCGATTGAACGCATGAAGTTCGGGTATCCGGCAATTGACACCACAACCGCCCCCATGGGGGCAGAAAGCGATGAATAATTATGTCTGAAAAAGTGTTCACCTTCAAAGAAGCCGAGTTCAGAAAGTTCCTTTTCGGGATCCTCGAAGCGCGTGAAGACAACGATCTTGACGATCCGAAAACCGTTGATTTCGCTGTGAAAATGGCTCGCAAGATGAATTTCACCGTTCCGGTCGCCGCCATCGAACCCGGGAAAGTGACGTTCGTTGCCGCACCGGTCGCACGCGTGGAAATGTCGCAACCGCAACCGAAACAACACGAGGATCCTTGTTACCTCACCAAGAAAGGACTTGTTTAGCCATGTACAATCAAATGATTTTCATCGATCAGGTTCAGTCCAAACTGAGACTTCTCAAAGTGGCAACGGAAGCCGCAATTCCCGTCATCGCCAGCAATGACGGGTGGAGCGAATTGCCCGGCGAATTTTTGAAACATCTTCATAGCCTCGTTTACGTCACGGGCGCTTTTTTGCAGCAACAGGTATGCCCTGCCCTGGCTGAGGCCCACGTTCGCTTGCAAACCCTGGCCGACGATTTCGACAAGGCCATTGCCATCCCGGTGAAGGTCGAAAAAGCCAAGGAAATCAATGACTTCCTGCCGGACTTCGAAGCGGCCAGTCGTTCGTTCACCCCCAAACCCAGCCCGGTTCATGACCGGTCTTGCCGAGTCTATCGCTGAAAGGACATCACTACCATGGTTACCAACTACACCGAAACCACCGAAAACATGAATGATTTCAACACCTTCCCGGAGATTCTGACTGCCACCGAAGCGGCCAAACTGCTCGGGATCAAAAAAGACGCCCTGCACCGCTTGTGCCGTCTGAAGCGGCTTCCGGCAAAAAGATGTGGCGCGACTTACCGATTCAGCAAAACCGCCTTGTTGCAGTGGTTGTCCACCATCGGGTGAACCGTTTCCTCCATGGGTCCGGCAATGGTGCCGGATGCCCGGCGCGTTCCGCAGGCGTATCAGGCTTTTGTTCTCCTGATGCGTCTTGCGGTCGCGTTCCAAGCGTGCTATCGTGCTTCCGGATTCGCCATCCTGAAGCACCTTGTTGAGGTGCCACCATGCCTTTGAAACGCTCTCATCATGTCGTTCAAGACGCCTTCGATCCGATTCCGTATGAAGCCCGGGGATGCAGGAGGTGGAAGATCGACATCAGTTTTACCCACAACGGTTTGCCCGTCAGGCTCCAGCGACGTGGTTTTCTGACTCGCTCTGAGGCCATGGCCCATGTTGAAAATGAATTGTACCTGATCAGGTCCGGGCAACGTGATCCACATGCACCGAAACCTTCCCGGCAAGCGGCCGGTCCCGGCATCACCACCGAACAGGCGTTGGAACTGATCTTGACATGGCAGGAGGAAACCGGTCGCCTGAAATCATCGACCGCGTATGTCGCAAGATGCGTCATCCGCACTCATTTGATCCCCGCCATCGGTTGCGTGCCTTGGATCGGATTGACTCAAACGAACGTTGACGATCTTGTCCGATCTGCAAAAGGAATGAGAACACCACGGCACCTGATGGTTCTGCGGTCCTGTATCAAAGACTCCAGGCGGGCAGGACTCGAACCCCCGAACGTGCAGGTGGAACCCCCTCGGGTTCAATCCCAAGGGAAAACCGACTGGCTTTCTCCGGAGGAACTGGACAGGATTTCTTCCGCGTCATCCCCGTTTTTGTCCGCACTGTGGAGATTTCTTTTTCATTCGGGCTTGCGAATCGGGGAAGCCCTGGCCCTTGACTGGACCGATCTTGATCTCCAAATGGGGCGAGAGACAATCTCGGTTTCCAAGTCGGTTTACCGTCTGCCTGGTAGGTACGTGGTAGGTTCCCCGAAGAACGGCCGATCAAGGGTTGTGCCCCTGAACCATCAAGCCACGGTCGCATTGCAGGATGTTGCCCAGGTCACCCGGCCGGGTCAAGGCATGGTGGCACCTGGCCTTGTGTTCCCGGCCGACTCCGGAACCTATCTGGACAAGTCAACCCTGCGGAAGTCACTCAAAGCGGCATGCAAAAAAGCCGGTCTCCGGAATGTGACGCCCCACGTCTTTCGACACAGTTTTGCATCGAATATGGTTCAACGTGGTGTTGATCTGCACACGGTCGCCACATTGTTAGGGCACACTTCGGTTATCATGTGTGCCAGATATGCGCATCTGTCAGATAATGGCCTACGTTCTGCTACTCGAAAACTCGACATTGCCACACGTAAAACAAAAAAAGAAAACAATCGCTTGACGTGAAGGTTCCGTGAAGGTACAGTAGGCAGTGGGAATAGTCCCTTGTGTGACGTGGGTTTTTCCGGTTGTGATTTACTCCACGATGTAGGGGCGGGTGGTGTTGCCGGCCCCCCAGTAATCCCGGCTGGAATCAGAATGGATCAGGGTGGACTGGGCGGTTTCCGTGTTGATGAGGATGTAGTCCCCACCCTTGGTGAACCCATACACCTGGTTGCCCCAGAAACCCAGTGCAAAAATCTGGCGATACCCGGTGGCCCCGATGATGCGTGCATCCCCGGTGATGGCGTCGATTTCCGCCAGCAGATCGGATTCACACCCGAAAGTGGTGTAGTTGTTGCCGCACTTGACCGTGGCGTAGGTGTGGTATTGCGCAGGGCCGGTCTGGACGGACACGATATCCCCGGAACTGACATAAAAGTAATCGGGGTGATCATAATAACCCCTGTGGATGAACAGTTCCTCCAGGTTTTCCCCGTAGGGATCGATTTCCACCCATTCGCCATCCTCGACCGTAGCCCCCATGAGGACATCCCGGTTGGGATATTCCGGGTCCGCGCCCTTGACATAAGACAGGGCGAAAAAGTGAGGGGAACCGGCAGGAAAAGGCCTTAGCATGGTACATTCAGCGGTTTCCTTGTCGATCCGGTACAGGCCCTCGGCGGCGATGCCCACCATGTTGCCATTCTGATTCAACGCAATGTCATAGAACATGCTGCCGCTGGTGCAAGGCCCGGAAAACGTGCCCACCGTCACCATTTCGTCGCTGACCCCCGGGTCGATGTAGAACAGGGAAAACTTCGTGTTTACGTAGACACGGCTATTGGTGGGGGGTACCCAGTTGTTCTGGTTGTTCAGATTGTTCTGGTTGTTGGTGTCATTTTCGCACCAGGAGGTGTCCAGGGCCTTGCAGTCAGAAGCACACTGCAGCACGCCGGAGGAAAACCCGAGACCGGTACAGGTCTGCCCGGCCAGGTTGTTTCCGTCGCACACCTCCCCGGGTTCGATGAGATCGTTGCCGCACCCCTGTTGGTTGTTCTGGTTGTTTTTGGGACTGTTCACACAGGAACTGACGAAGATTGCAAGGAAAAACAGGAAATAGACCTTCATGTAACGGCCCTCCAAAGCGGTACAGAATACCACCGAAACAAAAGGGGGCAATGGAAATCTCATGGGGTTCTTTCGCTGTTTTTCCGGGATCCCAGCTTGCATTTTTCCCGGTATACTGCTATGAATTTGTGCTCCCGGGGCACCGGGATGCGCTTTGAGGAGTCCCGCCATGCATCGGTTCAAAAAGGTATTTCCGGTATTTTGGGTCATTGGCGTTTTTGTCCTGGCCAGTTGCGATTCAAAGACCGAAAAAACAAATCATGTGGAACTGAACGCCGAGGAACTGGGCTGGCTGACGCCCCATCTCGCCGGCGTGCAGTACAAGAAGGTTCACTCCATCCCGGTGGAGAGTCTTTCCCAGACCGATCGCGATATGGGGAACACCACGTTCTGGTCCCTGTATGACGGGCAGAAAACCCTTCTGGGGTACTCCCGGCAGATCGGGGATCCCCTGGATTGCTCCTCCGGAAAATGCAAGGCCATCCGGTTTTTCCTGCTGTTCAATCCCAACCTGGATTACATGAAAGTCTTTCATCCCACCGGCAGAAGTGGTGATTTCTACAAGGGCATTGAGGGCGATCCCGACGGAGATGAACTTTTTTCGGCGGATGACTGGCAGCTGCTGCATGAACTGCTGATGGATCCGCCGGCCCTCCTGCTGGAAGCCGAATCCAGCGCCCAGATTGTGGATGCCGTGAGCACGGCCACCTTTGAAGAATACTGGGACGTGGTGGTGCGGCAGGCGGCTTACACCACCTATCGGGTAATCTGGCACATGATCACCTCCCGCGAACTGATTCAGGCCCAGGTGCTGTAGCGGGAAAACACCCCCATGGACAGACGTTTTTTTCTCAAGGCTGGAACCATGACGCTGGTGGCCGCAAAACTGGCCGGCTGCGTGAAATCGTTCTGCGACGGGACGGGAACTCCCTGCGAGGAACTGTATCCGTTTTACGTGAAAAAGGATCTCTGCACGGGCTGCGGGGTCTGCCTGAAAAAATGCGGCAAAAAGGCATTCCACATCAAGGGGGGACGAAACACGGTGTCCATTGATCCATTCCGCTGCATTCAGTGCGGAGCTTGCCTGATTGCCTGCGAAAACGCCGGATATTTTGCCGTCATCGAAACACAGGTAGCCAACGGCTTCACCTACGAAATTGACCCGGAGGCGTGTGCCCGGTGCCTGAACTGCTTCAGGGTCTGCCCGGTGGAGCCCGAAAAGGCGATTGTCCAGTCCACCCTGGAGCGGACGCGGGTGGATCAGGCAAAATGTTCCCACTGCGGCGAGTGCGTGGAACTGCAGTTCTGCCCGTTTGGAGCCATTCATGAAAAGCGTTGAAACTCTTGCGTTTCTGCTGTTCTTTCTCGTCGTTCCGGTGTTTTCCTCCCAGGCCAAACAGTGTCCTTCCCGGCTTCCGGAAAAAATGCACCAGGTGGGGGAGAAGGAACTCTACTGGGGCATGGAGTTCCGCTTTGCCAACTTTTCCATCTGGGACAAGGATCTGACGGCGCCCAACCCCAAAACGGACTACCTGAACAGCGGATTCGGAGCCCTGCGCGGAGCGGTGGAATACGCCCCGGCCCCCTGGATCAACTTCCGTCTGGAAACGGAACTCAAGACCCGCAAGGACGTGGAAAACTGCAATGTCTGGGCTATTGGCCTGAAACGCGGCTTTGAACTGGTGCCCCAGTTGCGCCACCTGCATGTCACCCTGGAACCCTGGGAAGAGGCCGAATTGCGCATCGGCCGGCAGAACATCGCCTGGGGCTCCCAGGCGCTGGTGGACAACTTCTTCGATGCCGTGTCCCTGCGGCAGCCCATCGGGGAGACCTTCACGCTGGATGTGTTCGGCGGCGTTTTCGCCCCCGAACTCACCCGGGAAGCTTTGGGCTGCGGGTACGAGATGTACTACGAGAACCGCAAGGCATGGAAGCGGCTGTGCACCATGGATTACGGGGATGTCCTCATGGCGGGGGCTTCCTTGCGCACGAGGCGCTTTTCCCCCCACCAGATCCGGCTTTCCCACCTGACCCAATGGGACCGGCGGGATGTTTCCGGGGTTTCCCCGGTCATGCCTGAGCCCCTGACGACCCTGTTCGGCAGCCTGGCCGTCAACGGACCCATCGGGGAGTCCCTCGGATATGAAATCGAGGGCCTGGTGGGGTACAAGCCGGAAACAGGAGCCGTTGTCCCCGGGTACGTGGCCGGCCTGGAGTACTCCCTGCGCATGCCCAGGGGGCACCTGTCGTTTCATCCGAAACTGGCGGGATCCTTTGCCGACGGATCCAGTCGTTTCACCGCCATCGCGGAGAGTTTCGACCTGGGAAGCCGGCAGAGGTACGGCCTCTTTGACGGCCACATGAAGAGTCTGGTCACCCGCTACCGCTGGTGGGCCTGGAACCTGCACGCCGGCTATCACTGGCATTCCGGGAAAATCCACGGGGACGCCATCGACGACGAACTGGAGGTGGGGGTCACCTTCTTCTGGAACAACGACTCCCGTTACCAGTTCCTGGGGGTTTACTCCCTGCTCAACGTGTTTGCCGGAGAACTCGCCTACAACCACGCCTTCCGGGTGGTGGCCCGCATCATTTTTTAGTGGCAAACCGGTTGCCCCGTTCATGTTCTCGGATTCCGGAGAAAATCAGAACAGGATTCCGACAGAGGTGAAAAAGTAGGGGTCCTGCTGGATGATCCCCCAAGAAACGTCCCAATGGACGCTTCCCTTTCCCAGCCGGAGCCCGGCTCCTCCACCGGCGTGACATAGTTCGAAGGCACATCCGATGGCACCTTCCAGGGTGAATCCCAGGGGGCCGAATGCCTGCCAGTGCAGACCCCCGCGAACCATTGCGCCGTGAAGGATCCGGTATTTGTACAAAGTGTACAGGGAAAGAGTCGAGGTTCCCGCAGCGAGGGAGAAGGTCAGGTTGCCGTGTCGATAGGTTCCGACCCACTCGGAAACCGGGGTATATGCATTGATGGCCATGGAAAAATTTCCACTTTCGAAAAATTTGTACTTCAGATGAAGGCAGCCCAAGTGAAGTCCCAGAATGACGGGAACAGCCTCCTTTTCGGAGGGAACCCACTTCAGTAGTTCTCCTGCCACCGATGGAATGGTACAGATGCCCACCTGGAGACGATCCGACCAGCCATGCTTGAATAGAAGGAAGTCGCCGAGAACGCCCCATTTTTTCAGAATAGGCTGGTAGTGAAAAATGCCCCCCTGGAGCATGGACATCCCGGCAGGCAGGGTGTGTGCAGTGGAAAACAAAGCCAGTTCGGAAGAAACCGTCATGGCACGGGCCGGTGGTACCGGGCGTTTTTTCAGGAGGGGCAGAAGATCGGCGAACACCTCTCCGGAAATGCCGGTTTTTCCCCCCCGGGGTTCCGGGCAGGGGTCCGTCACCTCCAGTGGGTTGTTTTTCAGGGTGGGAAGGATGTCCCATCCATCCACCAGAAAGCCGTCCACGGGTTGTTCAAATTTTCTTTTCAAAACCACAACGGGGACCCCCGGATCCAGGATGTCCACCACATGGATCCCGAATCTGCCCAGGGCCAGCACCAACAGGTTGTGTTTGCGGTACACCCGGTGGGGTTGGGCAGGAAGCCTCATGTCCACGGATTTGCCATCCGCAAAAACGAGGCGGAGGAGACTGCCGGCAACCTGGATTTGTGGCGCCTGCAGGGTGCCTCCTGCGGCCAGATGGAGAAGGGAAATGCGTACCGGCCTTTGGATGGGCGGGAATTCGCCAGCTCCCGTGCAGGGGGAAATTTGCGGAGTGGTCCAGAACCAGAAAGCGGCGATCCAGGGAATCATGTTTTATTCCTGGCGGCGGCGGAGCCACCACAGACCGGTGAGGAACCAAAGAAACCCGAGGGGGAAAACCGGGGAAGCGGGCAGTCGTCCGGGGTTCTGGGTGCAGGCGGTGGAGCCCCTGGCGCTGTAACGGGGCTGGTCTTTCACGTCGCCCCGGGCATGGAACACCACCGGCGCCAGGTCTCCGTGGGTGGCGGTGACGGTATTGTGCCCCAGGGAAGGAACGAACCACACGCCGGCATACCCGTCAAAGTTGGTGTCCAACTGGATGCGATGGCTTTCGGTGCCGTCAAAGGCGCCGGTTTCGGTTTCGAACACGACCGGATGTCCCGCCAGGGGAAGGTCGTCTTCTCCGATGAGGCGGACCACCAGGGGAACCGGCAGGGGTTCGTTTTCCCAGCCCCACTGTCCGTCACCGGTGACTTTCTGAAGTTCCGCCGCCGCCTGGGGTAGCACGGCGAAGTCGTTGGTGGCTCCGGACGCCCGGCCATCGGTGGCGTAGATGACGGCTTCATCGGTGGCATCCAGAATCACGACGTAGAAGGTGGCCTGCCCGCCCTGCAGTTCCGGGGAGCGCACGGGCAGCATGCGGACGTCTCCGGCGGAGAGCAGCAATGGCTCGTCATAGCCGGCAAGAACCCGCCCCGCTTCATCCTGGGCCTGCACGGTGACGGGGAACGGAACGCCCTGGATCTGCGGACCCTGAACCGGGAAAAAGTGGAGTCCGGCGGCTCCCGGGTCATGACGGTAGGTGACCGCCATGGGGCCCAGTACCGGGGTGGCACCACCGTTGCCCTCGAGTTCCACCCGGAATTTCAGGGAGCGGGTGGCGGGCAGCCGGGAAAATCCGGCCAGCAGGTAGCCCGGGTCCATGAAGGGTTGACCGGGAGCCAGATTCCGCCACTGGACACCGTCAAAGACCTGCCAGGTGTTTCCGTCATCCGTGCTTACGGCAAACCGCAGGGCGGTGCCCTCCGGGCGGCTGGTGGGGGCCAGAAAATCCAGGTCATCCCAGCGGGTGATGCGGTGGGGTACCACCAACTCGGGGGTCTCCAGAATCCCGGGGCCCGGGTGGAACCGCGGCTCTGCCAGATCCCCGGTGACTTCCATGGCGGGTTCGGGGTACACGAAGGGCCGGTGATCCTTGACGGAAAGCAGGTGCCGCTCATCACCCAGGGCAGCGTCTTCGGTGTACATCACCACCGGATCGGTGCAGGTGATTCGGGTGCCGGCCGGTTGGGCACCGAACAGGAGTTTGTTGGGAAACGGTGGTGGGGTGGCTTCCGATGTCAGCGTTTGCAGCGGGTTGCCATCGGGATCGGTGGCGGCGCACACCGTGGACGGCGCCGTGGTGGCAATAGCCAGGTACAAAGACGACCGGGGCAGGATGAATTGGGTGGACAGAAGTTCCGTGGGCAAAAACGCCACGCTTTCGCCTCCGGTGCTGTCCGCCTGGGACAAGGCGCCGATGGGCTTGTCCGCCACCAGGTGCAGGGCGGGACCGCTCCCCAGCGTGGCACTGTAGGACAAGGTCAGCACGGTGTCCCGCATGAGTGTGTGGGTGGTGGTGACGATGTCGGAGCGGTACACGGTGAGCGTCGTATCATCCTCCAGGGCGCTGACGTAGACGGTTCCCAGGGCGGCTCCCCAGAGTTCCCGGGAAGCAGGCACCAGGGGATGCCCGTCCTGTTCTTCCGTGGTGTGGTGATAGGCCACCACGGGGCGATCGGCCAGAAGCCGGTAGGAGCCGTTGGGTACGTCGGTGTTGAGGGTGGCGGCCTGCATGTGGGGGACGGTGACTTCGGCCAGGATGTTGTCGCCCTGCATGAGTAGCACGGTGGCTGCGCCGAAGGGGGAGAAGACTTCAAAGATGTCGGTGCCCCGCATGGCCGGGAAGGTGAATGTGTCTGCGGCCATGGAAAAGGGTACCGGAATGTCCGAAGCGTTGAGGTTCGCGCCAGCGGAATAGGGGCCGTTGGCCGCGATGATTCCGGCTTCCACCTGGACGGTGACGGGGGTGCCGGAAACATCCACTGCGTCGGCGGTGCCCACCTGGACCCGGGCGTTTTCAAACCCGGCGACACTCAACTGGGCGGTGCCCGGAAAGGGCCACCAGGATCCGTACCGGAGTTGGGAATAGGTGAACACATCCTGCCAGGAGCCCACGGGTTCGGCACTGTCCGAACCCATGTACAGTTGGATGCGGGTTTCCCCCACCGGCAGGGTGGGCAACTGCAGCCAGATGGAGCCGGTTCTGGCAATGAAATCAAAGTGTTCGAGCCATACGGCCTGGATCAGGTTGCCACTGGCAGATACCAGGCGCAAATCGGCGCCGTCAATGGCCGCGATGTCGAAGAGTTCCGCCGGCAGAAGGGCCAGATCGATGCGCACGGGGTATTCTTCCAGTTGGACGGCACTGGTGTTGCGAACGACAAACTCCAGCCGGTGGGACCATCCGGGCAGATGCCAGTTGCCGGAGGCGGCCAGGCGGGCGTGATCCCCCAGAATCTCGATGTTTCCGCTGGCGGTGTATTCCCCGTTCATCCAGGAATGGGGAACAAAGTCGAAATACAGGGTGCGTTGCGACCCGAGAAGGGAAAAAAGAATGAGGAAAAGATGAGCCGGCATGAGTGCCTCCCGTCAGCCCACCGGGCCGTCGCAGCCGTCCGTGGAATAATCGAACAGGTTGTTGTCTTCGTGGCATTCGTTGTTCATGCCTGCCGAATCGCAGGCGAAACTCCCGTTGTCCACACAGGCCCGCACTTCCAGAAGGGCGGGACGCAGGGGAGGCGACAGAATCACGCACATGTGTTCCTCACATTCTTCGGGTTCCAGGGTATCGGCGGTGAACACGGGGTTCTCGCAGGCATATTCCTGCCCGGTGTTCCGGTTGTAGAAGTTCACCGGAACCCCGGGGCCCACGCGCAGGGAGCCAAAGTTGCAGACCCGGGTGCGCAGGCCCAGCCGCTGGTTGCAGCCGGTGCGGTCCACTCCCATGATTTCCACCTGCAAATCCGGCGCGGAAAAGACGTCGTAATCCGGCAGGTTCTGACGGAAGTTGTTGAAGACCAGCCAGTTGGGCAGATGGTTGTAGGGCGGCAGCAGGCCTTCCTCGGTGATGTTGGTGATATTGTACATGTGCTGGTTCCAGATGCGCCGGGTGGGCACCCAACGATCTTCACCATCGCCCCATACATGGATGCCACGGTTCAGGTTCCCGATGACATTGGAGTTTTCTATGAACACGATGTTGGCGTTTCCGTCGTTGTTCACATCCGCGATAATGGGGTACTCCAGGCGCGTGTGGCTGCGGTTGGGGATTTCCACCAGAACCGTGCCGTCCATGCCGTCGAAAATGCGGAAATAGCGTTCGTCGTTGTAGACCACTTCGGCCCGGCCGTCCCCATCGAAGTCGAACACGGAGGAACCCGTGACCCGGGAGGAACAGTCATCGGTGGGAAAGGACCACCGGATGCCGGGTGCTTCGCAATAGTCCTCCCCCTGCGGGATTCCCGGACAGTGAGGCAGTTCGTCGCAACAGTCCAGGTCGAACACGACGTAAAAATCCGCACCCGCCACACCAATTTCGGCCCGGCCGTCTCCATCGAAGTCGGCGATGGTGGGTGGTCCGCCCTCGTTGTACCCGCAGTTGTCCACTGGGATTTCCAGTTTGGCAAGCAGTGTGCCGTCGTGGTTCAGGATCCACACGTCCCCGGCCCGCACGATGACGATTTCGGCTTCCGGGTCGTCATCAAAGTCACCCACGGCTGCATACCCGTCACAGGGGCGGCCCTGTTCCGATGCCCGACAGCGTGACGATGCCGATGGAAAGTCGAACTGCCAGAGCAACAGGCCGTCCGCCCGGTAGACAGTGTTGCCTGCGATGACCTCCGGGCGGCCGTCCAGGTTGATGTCCGCCGCCAGGCTCATGGGGCCCAGAAAACCGTTGATGCCCAGACCTCCCACGCCCCGCCACTTGATCAGTCCGGTGAGCCCGCAGAGCACGACGCGGCCCACCAGAATCTCCGCGATGCCGTCGCCGTCCAGATCCACAATGGCCGGCTGCACGGCGGTATAATTGTCCGAACCCTGGGGATGGGGGCTTTCCCATTTGACGTTGCCCATGTTGTCGTAGGCCACCGTGCCGCTGGAGCGCTTCATGGCCACGATGTCGGGAACGCCGTCCCCGTCGATGTCGCCGATGGCCAGTCCGGCGCTGTTGTCCAGCACCGGGGAATTGATGGAGAAGTGTTCGATGAGGTGTCCGTCTTCACCGCAGCGCCCCGATACCACCCGCAGGATGCCCGGGGAATTGCAACAGCCATCTTCGCGATAGCGGTAGGATACAAATGCGATGTCGGGGATGTCCCGGGTATCGATGATTCCGTCTCCGTTGTCGTCAGTGAGGTTTGCCACCACTGGTGTCATAACCACGTCATCTGAATCCGGAAAGGTGGACGGTTCGTTCCAGAAACACTTGCGTATCGGGGCGAACTCCCCCGGAGGGGGGATGTAGCGGCAGACCCGCACGGGATCCTCGATTTCCACGACATCACCGTCCGGAATGGCAGCGTCTTCCAGGGGACCGCTGTCTGAAAGGTTCCCGTCTTCCAGGGGCAATCCGCCGTCCAGGTCCGGGATTTCGCCGGGATCCGGCTTTCCGCTGACGCAGACGCCTTTTTCGGGATGACAGTATTCCCCTGGTCCGCAGTCCAGGACCGATGTGCAGGAACTCTGGCTCATGGATCGGTCGCAGGCTGGTGTCAGCAGGAACACCATGAGGAAAATCAGCGGGATTCGGTACAGGGTAGAATGGTTCCGTGGTTTCATGACCGGACTCCTCGAAACGGGATGAATCATTGTAGCAGAATCCGTTTCACATTCAATCTTGAAGGCAGAAGGTTACCAGAGGCCGTTTTGCTTGCGGATTTCGATCACGTGGGCGTAAAAATCGGGTTTTTTCGCCAACACGAAGCGGCGCATGATGGCTCGGTCAATGGCCAGGGTCATGCGGGAGAGCAGGCTGCGTTGTCGTCGCGTGCGTACGGCATGCAGCAAGGCATCGCAGGAACGGTGGACCCGGACCCGGTCCGCTTCGCCGGGCTCCCTCGAAGGAATGCCGGAGACGAAATGCAGGTGGCCGACATGGCGGGCCGAAAAGACATCCTGGAGACCATAGAACCGGGCGCCATCGCCGCGGCCTCCCATGATTCCCACGCTGGACATGGACAGAACGTATTTGCCTTCCAGCAGGAGCGGAAAACCCATGGTATAGGTGATGCGTTCCACAAAGCGCTTGTACAAGGCTCCGACCCGGCCATTGCGCACACCACCGGCAATGACGAGCCCGGTGGCCTCCAGCATCTCCTTTTTCAGGGTCTCCAGATCGTCCTGCAAGGGACAGATGCCGGTTTTCAGGCAGGCAAAGCACCCCATGCAATCGGAGAAACGATAATCCGCAAGATGAACGGACTTGACCTCGGAACCTGATTTCGCCAGATGTTTTCCGGCGATGGCGACAACTGCCGCGGAAAAACCGTTCCTGCGGGGGCTCGTCTGGATGAGAAGGATTTTTTCCGTCATGGAAAACTCCGTGAAATCACAGCGCCGGTCAAGTCCGTTGATCCCGGCACACTGAATGTTTTTTAAAGACCGGCGACAAGGAACGCCCGCAAAAGGGTGTCCCGTTGGAGGCGACAACGTAGCCGGATCTATTCAGGCCATACCGGGGGAAGGTATCAGAAGTGGACCTGATCATCGCGGTCAGTCCGTGCACAGGGTGCCCTGCAGGTGGGCATGCAGCAGCACGGCCAGGGGGGCGATTCCGGAAAAGTCCAGGGTATCGGTGGACATTTCATGGAACCGGACAGAAAAATCATGCCAGGCGATGTCACCGGAATTTGCTCCCCATACAAACCGGAAGGATGTTTCCTTGTGGGAGGCAGTCAGTTTCCCGTCTCCCTCGGGGGAGTGGAAATGCAGGGTATGATACGGACCGCTGGATTCCAGGCAGCAGGTTTCCGGTTCGGCGTCAAACGATTCACGGGAGAGGGCCAGGCGGGGCTTGTCGGCAAAGGGTCTTCCGGCAGAGGGACAGAAAGTGACACAGTTGCCACATTCGTTGCAGAAATCCTTGATGTTTGCCACCTGGAACTCCTGGGTGACGGCAAAGGGAATGGGGGATTCGAAGCGGATTTCTCCGCCGTCCCGGATGGCGGTGGGTACCTGCCATTCGAATTTCCGGGTAGTGTAACTGATGTTGGCGCGGTTGGGGCACACGCTGACACAGACATCACAGAACCGGTGGCAGGCCAGGCAGCGGGAAGCTTCCCGGGCGGCGGCGTCTTCGGACAAAACCGAAGTGATGAGCCGGAAGTTGTCGCGCTCCGACAGGGGCAGGTGCTGCAACGGTTCGGCACGCTGGATCCGGGCACGGTGGCGGAGCAACTCGTTGCGACTGCCAAACACGGCTTTCGGAAGTTTCGTCCGGGGGATTTCCAGACCGGCCTTCGCGCAAATTTCCCGGGCGGCCAACTTGCCATCCGCGATGGCGGCGATGATGGACATGGGACCCCTCACGGCGTCGCCGCCGGCGTACACCTTGTCATGGCCCGTGGCAAAGGCGCCGGCGGTGGTGGCGATGGTGCCCCAGCGGGAACGGACCACGGGGGTGCCTTCCAGGAAATCCAGTTGGGGATCCTGACCCACGGCAGACAGAAGCATGTCCACCGGCAGCACGAATTCCCCGCCCGGTTCAGGCACGGGGCGGCGGCGTCCGCTGGAATCGGGTTCGGCCAGCACCATGCGGGTGCACAACAGGGATTCGAGTTTTCCGTCGGTACCCATGGCACGCACGGGAGCCACGAGTTCACGGATTTCCACGCCTTCAGCAAGAAGATCGGCGAGTTCCTCGCGGTCGGCGGGCATTTCGCTTTTGGTGCGACGGTAGAGCACCGTGACCGTGTCCCCGGGTTTTCGCAGGCGGTGGGCCGCCCGGGCCACGTCCATGGCGGAGTTGCCGCCCCCGATGACCACCGTGCGGTGACCGATGGAGGTGACACGTCCGGCGTTCACGCCGTCCAGAAACTCCAGGAACGGAACCACTCCCTGCAGATCCTCGCCTTCGATGTGAAGTGGCCGGGAAGAAGAGGCTCCCACGCCGATGAACACCGCATCAAACCGGTCGCAAAGTTCCATGAATCGTTCAGGGGTGGCGATTTCCTCCTGTTGCCAGGTGACATCCCTTTGCATGATGCGCAGGAAGTCTTCCCCGATTTTCCCGTGATCCAGGCGGAAGGCCGGCAGGGCGCGCACCAGCAGGCCACCGGGGTCGGGATGCCGGTCGAACAGGGTGACCTTCACTCCTGCATTGGCCAGGGTCCAGGCACAACTCAGGCCGGCGGGGCCGGCGCCGATGATGGCGGTGGAAAACCCGGATTGTGCGGCAGGCGCCGGGGTATCGTATTGTCCATGGATGGCGCTGGCCCGCTTGATTTCGCGAATCAACACCGGACTGTCGTAGTTGATGCGGGTGCAGCGTTCCTGGCATTTGTGGTCGCAGGCCATGCCCGTGGCCAGGGGCAGGGGATTGTCCTCGAAAATGACCTGGAGGGCATCGGAAAAGCGTTTTTCCGAGGCCAACCCCAGATACAGGGGGATCTTCTGGGAGGTGGGACAGTTCTCCACGCAGGGGGCCTTGATGCAGTCAAAGGCTTCCAGTTCCCGTGAACCCTTGATTTCCGCCCACGGGTGGGAGGACTTTTGGTATTTCGGATTTTTCCGGGTTTCGGAGGACAACTCCCGCAGGTGGCCAAAAAGGGCGGACCGATCCCCACCCGGTCCACCAATGCGGCCGGTTTCGGGGATGGCAAACCCGTTTGCGGTGAACGCGTCCTTCACGAGATCCAGAACCTGGGCCAGACGGGCATAGCCGCCGGGCTTGAGAAGTTCGGTGCAGAAGGTCACCGGGGTCAGTCCCGCCATGAGCACGCCGGGTGTGTTTTCAGCATCCAGTCCCGCACAGAAGGTAATGTCCAGTTTTCCCTGGAAGTGTTCAGCCAGCCGGTGGGCCAGTTCCAGGGACACCGGATGCAGGGCCCGCCCGGACATGTAATGCATGGGCTCTTTTTCCGGAAGAACCTTGCGGATGTTGCGGCTTTCCAGCGTGTTGGTAAGTTTCACGCCGAAGGCCACCCCGGCTTCGACAGCCTTTCTCTGCATCCGGGACAGCAGGCCCACGGCATCCTCCCACTTGAGATCATGTTCGAAGGCGATGTCGGGTACTTCCACGGAAAACCCCAGTTCATCGTTGAGGATGGTCCGCAAAGCCACCGGGCCCAGCAATGTGGGGTTGAGTTTGATGGTGGTGTGCAGTTTTCGCGTGGTGATGAAGTAGTCCGCGATACTTTCGATTTCGTCCGGCGGGCAGCCGTGCATGGTGGAGATGGTGATGTGGTTCGTGAGGGTGTCCGGTACGCCGGACAGATCCGTGTCCGGTGCCACTGCGGCCAGTTCTGCCACCAGTTGGGCGATTCGTGGATTGGGGGCAGTCATGGCTTCCAGGAAGTGCTGCACGTTGGGTTTGAGGATTCCCTCCAGGTTGTAGCCGACGCTGATGTTGAAAAGAACGCCGGAATCCCGGGTGCCATTGTCGTGTTCGAGGCGGTGCTTCAGCGCATGTATCAGCACCAGTGCCTTGAGGTATTCCTCTTCGGACTGTGCCAGGGTGAGTTCCTGGGACCACTCGCAGTTGTAGCCTTCATCTTCGGCGTCGATGCAGGGCTTGGTGACTTCGATGGTGTCCAGGGTCTGAACGGTCTTGAGTTCCAGATACCGGGCTCCGCAAAGCCATGCGGCCACCAGGTTCTGGGCCATCTGGGTATGGGGGCCTGCAGCCACTCCCAGCGGGGTTTCCAGCAATTGCCCGTACCGGAACGAACGGAAAACGTCCGACGGGGTGGGGGTAAAGAATACGGTGTCGGGCAACCCCAGAATGGTATTCCGGCCGGTCAGTTCCTTCAGGAACATGGAATACAGACGGGCGATGGGGACGGGGTGGAAACGATCGGACACGATGACCTCCGGGGGGGTGAAAGGTGTTCCGGCTTTGCCGGGCGAAACTGAATTTTATGCAGAAACGCTGCCAAGTGCAAGGGTGGAAGGGAAGAAAGCAGGGCAAGATCATTATGGGCGCAGAGCATTATTTGCCGTAATAATCGGCTAATATCCCCATTGCGGCTCCTGGTCCTGTCGTCGGACACCCCCGTCTT
>CAZTZR010000065.1:0-21508 GCA_964618145.1 uncultured Kofleriaceae bacterium | reverse complement strand
TTCACATCGTGATGGGGGGGGGCGCTGCACGAATAAAGCGCCAGGGAGATCACCAGCAGAAACGTCCTCTTCATTGCGCACTTCCTTTCTAATCACAGTGAAACAGCGCATCAGTACACTGTTTTCAGGTTTCGCTGATCTTTCCGGCGACGTTGTTGCCTCCAGCGGGACACCCTTTTGCGGGCGTCCATTGGGCGAAATTGGGAAAAAGACACGATCTGTCCCATGCCGCATTTCTTTGTATACCCGCGTTTTTTGACTATGCAACAAAAAAAGTGAAGTTTAAAAAAACTTTTCGTAGTGTGATCCTTAAACCACCATGCCCCTGAAATCGCCTCCGAATTTGGAGCACAAATATTGAACTGGCGCGATTTGTCGAACGCCTTTTGGGCAGGCTTGAGAATCAGAAGGAGGCGGACACGGACAGGAACCCGTAGTGGAGCCAGGCAAAATTGTACACGGAGGACACGTCGGCTCCGCCTTCGACGGTCCGGTATCCCATGGCCACGGTCCAGCGGTCCGTCAATTTTCGGGCCACCCGCAGGGAAATGTCAAAGGCCCTTCCGGGGCCGCCTGCGAGTCCGTTGAAATCAAACTGGAGAAAAAAGGCCGGCGCGAATTTCCAATCCGCCGCCAGATACAACAGGGGGACGAATCCCAGGTTGGTCAGGCTTCCCTTGCGGTCGGACTGTTCCACGGCCACTTCCGCATCCCGGATTTTGGCGGTGAAGCCGACGAAGGTGGACAAAGTCGGGTTCCGGTACACCCGATAATGATAGTTCAGGCGCCAGGAGTTGAACTTGTAGGTAAAATCGGTTTTCCGTCCGGCCTCAAAGGTCACGTTGTCGAAAATCAACTCCGAATCGATGGTTTTGGAGCGGGTGACGGACAGGGGGGCTGCCACGGCCGAGGCGAAGTGCCGGTCGTGGATGTTCCAGGTGAAGGTCAACCGGCCGGCCGGCAGGGGGCCCTTTCCGATCATTTCCACCAGATCGATGCGGGAGGCGGGTTCCCGGTTGGGAATCTGCACCTCGTTGAGGGTCTGGAACAGGACGCCTCCTTCCACATCCAGGCGGAACCTCGGCGGGGAGGACCGGGCGTTGGCCGTGGCGGGAATGATTCCAGTAAACAGCAGGAAGAGGGTAAGAGTTTTCATGACGGCTCCTTGGGGGGTTTTCCGGAAAGTCACCATAGTGGAAAACCGCTTCCGAATATAGACACGGATCCATTGGACACAAGTGTTATTCGGGAAAAACTCCGGTTTACGCAAATCGATGCCGTCGAGGCGCCGGTCGATGGCCAGCAATTGGCAGAGTTTTCCGGGGTCGTTTGGCTGCCGGGGGATCCCGGGAACATGCATCGCCCGGATCAGGACCGCCTCGAATACACTCTTGCGGTCGAAAAAGGAAATCTCCTAGGATCAGGGGTAAGTATTCCTTGATTGTCATAGCGAAGAGCGAGCGGCCAAGGAACGGGGGATAGTCAACCGTTTCACGGAGCGCTTTGAAAAAGGCCTGCAAACCCTCCGGGAGAATTTTCACAAACCCCGCAGCGAGAAACACATGGTTCGGATCCAGAAGCGCATCGGCTGTCTCAAGCAAAAGTGTAGCGGGGCGGGACGGTACTATGAAATCCATTTGATTCCCGGCAGAGAAGGGACTTGTGCGGACATCGAATGGACCCAGCATCCTGTTCCGGGGATCCAGATGATCCATCCGGGGGTGTATTGCCTTCTATCAAACCTGTTGGACTTGGATGAAACTACCTTGTGGCAAGCACTCAACCGGAAACGGAAATCAAGGAATTGTATTGACAACTGCAATTGCCCCCTGTGCCCGGCAGCGTCATCAAAACGGTGATTGATCCCACATATAAAACGTCAAGAAATACATGAATGGTGTGCCAGAAGAAAATTTCTGGGTCATTTTGTCTGCGTCATTACTCAGGATTTTTTGAAGGGTGTTAAACTTGGTATAAACATGGGTTAAAAAAGTAAAAAAATGCACTGAACCTATTGCGTACATTTAATAATCTGCTACAAAATGTCCATGGCACTTGGAGTGCCGGAAAGAAAGAAAGGAAGGAAGGCGATGTGAAAAAAAGGCGGTAGTTATTGAAAAAATTGGGATTTTCATGATGGCTTTGGGATTGTTTCATTGCCAAAACGAGCCGGATCGGCCCTGGCATCGACATTGACGTGGAGCAGTAGGAGGATATCATGAAGACAACGATTCTTTTACTTACCCTTTTCAACCTGGTTTTCTTTTCCGGTTGCAACAATGACACAGACGACACCCCGACGATGAGCACCTGCATTTTATATGGGAATGATCCAATCGCCTGTGAGCAGGCTGGCTGCACAGTCATGGGTGGCGGGCGGGCGGTGTATCGTAATGGGCGTTGCGTTGCCTACGAACCGTTTAACTGTTTTCCTCGCAAGAAAGGCTATTGCAACAACGTTGAAAGCAATTACTGTTCGTTTCAGGGGGATGTTGTGGACTTGGTGTATTCCGGAAATACTTGTTCTCTTAAACTCGGGCCTGAATGGGAGAATTGCCCCCATGGATACGGCTCCGCGAAAATGAATTGCTACCCGGAAGCCACCTTGTGCGAGTCCATGAATACGCTTGAGTCCTGTCATGCAGAATACTGCACCTGGGTCAAGGATGCGCGGCGAGCGATCATGAATGAAGGAATCTGTACTGGGTGGGAAGATGCAACGGTTTCGTTCTGCGTCTCATACTTACCCAATTACGCCACCGCACTTTTTCGCGAGACTCAGGATGGAACAGAGATGTTCCTCTCTGGCGTTGTGATACCCCCACAGAACGTGGAGCAGGACAAGGTAGATACAACACCCGACCCATGGTCTTTCTGTTCACCTTCTCCTGGACTCGACGACCCCATCTGTTCCTCGTGCCCGGATCCAACGGAGTAGCCACCAGTAAAAACCTGGACGAGACTGTGGCAGCGGCGGCACCGTACCTGACCGACCATGGGCATGGGTTGCCTGAGAAACGTAATTACCCGTCTATGACACGGATCCATTGGACACAAGTGTTATTCGGGAAAAACTCCGGTTTCCAGCACAAAACGCCAGGGGGCATCGGCATTCTTGCGGATGCCGATGCGGCCGGTGGTCGAAAAACGGACCGGACCTGTGGGGTGGAACAACCGGATGGGACCGTCCGGATCCCGCAAATCAATGCCGTCGAGGCGCCGGTCGATGGCCAGCAATTGGCAGAGTTTTCCGGGGCCGTTTGGCTGCCGGGGGGCCCCGGGAACATGCATCGCCCGGATCAGGACCGCCTCGCCGGTGCCTTCCGGTCCGGTCACGATGTTGAAGCAGTGGTACATTCCGTAGATGAGGTAGACATAGGCATGGCCCCCTGACAGGAACATGCTGGCGCACCGGGGACGGCATCCCAGAAAGGAGTGGGAAGCGGGGTCATCCATCCGGTAGGCTTCGGTTTCCGTGATGACGCCCGACATCCGGGTGCCGTCGTCAAACTGCCGCACCAGGGTGCAACCCAGAAGGTCCGGGGCCACCGTGACGGCATCCCGCAAGAACCAGGCCGGATCCAGGATGGGCGTATTCATGGGGCACCTGCCGTGCCGGGATGGCAAGGGTGTGGTGGATGGAGGTTCACGGGGTCACTCAATGCGCAGGACGGTCTTGCCGTGGTGTCCGAGGCGTTGCCGGGGCGGGTTGCCGGTGATGGTGACATGTCCGTCCCCGTGTACGGAGCCGCTGAGGCTATCAGTCACGTGGGCGTTCACCATGGTCTGGCCGTTCAGTTGCAGGGTCAGATCCCGCACGGGCAGTTTCACCAGATTCAACACACAAAGGCCATCCGCAAACACGTCCAGGGAATTCATGGTCTCCCCTTCTCCATCCATCCAGAGGCCGCCCCGGGAAACGATGGACAACCGTTCGCCGGGAGAACCCGCCAGTTGCAGTTTCAGGGTTTTTTTGGCCATTACTTTTTCCAGTTGCGGACTGGTGATTTTCAGGCGCAAAGCCAGACCGGAAAAGCGCCCGGTCATGCGGTTGGTGAACACCACTTCGCTTTCGGTGGTTCTCCTCATGACAAAGGGATCCCGGATTCGCGAGGGTGCCTCCACGCTGATGCGGACGGTTTCGCCGGGTTCCCAGACCACATCGAACGCCCCTTCGAACACGGCGTGACGCAGATTGCCGTCCAGGGACACCGGCAGTTCCTGCCAGGGTCCGGTCAAGGAATCGATGGAGCGCAACTGGCGTCCGTCCGGAGCCACCCAGGAGCGGGCCGTGACGGCAAAGGCTGCCATGGAGCCGGTGATGACCAGGGCGAAAAGAATCCAGAAGCCCCAGAATATTTTAGTGCTGGTTTTCATGATGTTCCTCCTTGCGGTTCAGCCAGAGTTCCCAGTGGGATTGCAGGTCCTGGAAGGAAAGACCCAACAGTTGGATGGTATGGAAGAAACGGTTCAGTTCTTCCTGTAGAAATTGTTGTTTTCGATGTTCCATGATTTTCTCCCGTGCGACCGCGGAAACAAAGGTTCCCACACCCCGCTGGTTGACAAGGATTTCCTGGTCCACCAGATGGGATACGGTGCGCAGCATGGTGTTGGGGTTGACCTGGGCTTCGGCGGCCAGTTCCCGGACCGAGGGCAGCCGCGCTCCGGGCTGGTACAGCCCCTGGAGGATCTGGTCGCACAGGGAATCCGCCAGTTGGAGATAAATGGCCCTGGGAATGGAGTATTCCATGATCACACCTCGGTTTCCCGTAGCCTGAACCAGGCAAAACACAGTGCAAAAACCGGCATCACCCCCCAGAACCAGATGGAGCCGAACCACTTCAGGAATTGCTGGACCGGGTGAAATGCCACCTGGATTTCACCGGTGACTCCCATATGGGCCAGGGTCATCATCACCCGGGGATCGGGCTGGGAACCGTCAAAATATCCCCAGAAAAACATCCGGAACAGGAAATACGTGAACAGACCCAGCAGGAAGAACATCCCCATGACGGTCAGGAAAGTCTTGATGAGGCTGTATTTCCGGAAGTAGATGGCTCCGGCGAAGAAGTACGCCTGGAAGACCAGAAAGGCTCCGGCAATCTGCAGATGGTAAAAACTGCCGGGAAAGAACAGGGGATTGGTGCGGCCCATCAGAACCTGGTTGAGTCCTTCGGACACCAGGGACAAAAACAGGTAGGCCGGATAACTGATCACCAGGTATCCAATGGAACTGATGAGGTAACGGGCCAGGAATTTTTCCTCGAAGGAAGCCGGAACCAGCAGGTAGTTCTGGGTGGTCAAAGGATGACGCAGTTCCAGAAAGGCCCGGCTGGTGAAGATCATTCCGCCCAGGCCCAGAATCCATCCGTACATGCCGGCGTGAAAACCCTCGCCGGTTTGTCCGAAGGCGGCAATGGCGGAAAACAGGAACACCACCAGGGAGACGCCGCCGGCTCCGATCAGGAGCGGTCGCATCCAGAAACGGGCGTCCATCCACATCAGGCGTCCCAGGCGGGACAGGGAAACATCGGGTTTACGCATGGGACACCTCCTGGCGGGACCGGCCGGATTCAAACGATCCGGGGTGGGTGGTCACCGCCTTGAATAGAAATTCCAGGTCCAGGGGAAGGGCCTCCGGATGGGCTCCGTGTATCAGGGACAGGTTGCGCCCCAGAATCCGTTCTTCGTAAATCACTTTGGCTCCATCGGGTTCCCCTTGGATCATGCTGTAATTTTCCGAAAATTTGTCCAGGGTGCTGGAAAACAGGATGCGACCGGAATCCAGGATGACGATGGGGTCAATGAGGTGTTCCATGTCCCGGACCTGGTGGGTGGACACCAAAATGACCCGTTCCGGATCCAGGGCCGACGAGAGCAGTTTGCGGAACTGGCCCTTGGCGGGAATGTCCAGTCCGTTGGTGGGTTCGTCCAGAAGCAAAAACCGGGCTCCCGAAGCCAGGCCAAAGGCCAGAAGAAACTTTTTCTTTTGTCCCAGGGAAAGCCGGTCCAGCCTTTTGGGCAACTCCAGTTCAAACTCCTCCAGATGCGCGGCAAACCGTTCTTCGGAAAAGTGGGGGTAAAAACCGGAGAGCATTTCCAGGTACAGTTTTCCTGACACCGGGGGCAGCAGGAATTCTTCCGGAACCAGGAACAAATCCGAGAGGAATTCCGGTCTGCGGTGATGGGGAGCCTGGCCGTACACCCGGATCTCCCCCTTTTGTGGATAGAGAAGTCCACAGCAGAGTTTCAGGAAGGTGGTCTTTCCGGCACCGTTTTTTCCGAGAAGACCATACAGGTTTCCGGGTTCCAGATCCATCTGCAGGTTTTCAAAGAGGGGTTTTTTCAGATACTTGAATGAAATGTTTTGACAGGTGATCATACTGGACCTCACAGGGTAATGAACTACTGTGTTAGTGTACTAGTTGGCTAGTACACTAGTTATCTAGCACGCCAAAATCCGGAATTCAAGCTTTTTCCGAAAAAAAAAAGAAAATGCAAAAACACTTGAAAGACAAAGAAAATTGACTAGTATTACACCTGTTTTCAGGAGGCATGAACATGAAATGGATCTTTTTCGCACTGTCGTTGTGGATCTTTTTGGGTTGTGACTCTTCGTCCGGAAACAAGAAGCCGGTAAACAACACCAACAACCTGAACAATTTCAACAATGCAAACAACCTGAACAACGTGAATAACCTGAATAATTTCAATAACCTGAACAACACGAACAACCAGAATGACGGGGGCACCGATGCGGATGTGGAGCCCGAACCGGACTGGTTGATTCCACCCACGGCCCGCTGCACGCCGGTGGGACAGCCCTGTGCCAACGTCCAGAGTCAACCCGGGGTATTCACTTCGTTTCGCAAGGATTTTTACCTTCCCTTCGCGGAATACCGGGAAAACAATCCGGACCCGGTCAACGGGGGCCGGTTCCAGATCGTCGCCAATTCAGCCGTGACGGGTACGGTCTCCGTCATGCGGCTCAACGGGGTGGACGTCACGCAGTTGCTTCGGGAACCGGACATGGAATGGTATCATGTCTGGCCCACCTCCGTGACCGCAGGAGAGCCGGTGTGGTTCCATTTCCACAGCCGCAATCCCGCGTGGAATACCGCCACCAGCGGTCAGTTGCGCATTGAAACCACGGCCGGGGTGGCCGTGGATGCCCCGTTTTCGGTGCAACTTCCGAAGGTGGTGATGACCTATGTCACCACGAGTTCGGACATGTCGGAACTTCTGATCCACCTCAAAAACGAGGATACCGCGAACCACACCATCACCGCGGTCTGGGTCAACGGCAAGGACGCCCTGGCCCGGGGAGCCTGCATTCCGAAGAATACCCTGGTTCCCCAGGATTCCCTGCTCATCCGCGCCCCCCTGTGTACGCCCGCATCCCCGGGGGATCCCTGGACGGTGGTGGTGGAGTTTGCGGGGGCTCCGCCGGCGGTGGGTTCCGGCAGGGTGCTGCGACCGCATTTCGTCATGGAAGCCTGGACGAGCAACAGCAACTGTGCCTTTCCGGGAGGGAACACCACCAATTTCAACCGTCACCGGGCCGCGGGGTTTGATACCCACTACATGTACTGGGGAGTTCCCGGAGCCTGCAGTTACAACACATCCACGGTAGTGAACGAGACGGCTCCCGCATTGGGAGACTTTTTCGTGCTCATCGGGGATGACTTCCTGAACCGGCCCGATCCCCAGAATCTCATCACCAACACTGCCGCCGTGGCGGGGTTTTTGACCGGGGATGAATCCGACGGCAGCATCTATGACAACGAGGGGTTTCCCAATCCGGAGAACAAGGCCCAAAAGGCGCGTCAACTCTGGGCCATGTATCCGGATATCACGGTGTACAACGGGGCCATGACCAACCGGAACGTGGGAACCTTCGCCGGGATGACCGATGTGCAGGGCATTGATTTCTACGTGGCTGCCTGCGCGCCCCACATCACGGAATGGGGATACGGTGTGCCGTTGCGGGGGGCGTACGATTACCTGCGCAATACCCGCAACAACCATATGCCGCTACCCACCTGGATGTATGCCCAGGGATTGTCCACGGTCTGGAACAAGCAGAATTACATCACCACCATCCATGTGCAGCCGGATCCCCAGGAGATTGACCTGCAGGCCATGAGTGTGGTGGCCGCCGGTGGCAAGGGACTCATGTGGTTCCAGTCCACGCTGTCGGAGGCAGACCACGCGCCGGCCCGCTGGAACGCCATCGCCCGCATGAACTGGTGGATCCGCCGCTTTCGGGAATTCATCCGGGAAGGCGACATCAACCAGAATGTGGTGACTTCGGACAACATCCTGGTGGATCAGATTCGCTCCCGCCGGGCGTTGATCATTCCGATCATCAACCTGGCCACCACCAAAACGGTGTCGGATACGGATTGCGCCATGGCGTTCACCCTGGAAAGCATGGTGCCCCATTGGGAACTGGCGACCGTTTCGGTGAGCGTGAACATCATTGTTCCCGAGGATTTCGGAGTACTGGAATGGTTTGAAGTCGAATCCACCGGTACCCGGGATTTGACTTACCCGGTGAGCGTGTCCGGACGGGTGGTCACCGTGTCCGGCATTCCCCTGGGCAATGCCACTCCCTCCCGGGTGCTGGTCCTGGCGGCGGACGGGGATGTGCGCGTGGAGATGGACGCTGCAGATCCCCTGTATCAGTAGAAAACCATTCAGGATTCTTCTTCCGGTCCAAACTGTTGTCGCAGTTGTTGCAGGGCCCCTCTGGCGGCTTCCTGTTGCGCCCGCTTTTTGGAGGGTCCCTCGCCGGTGGCCTGGACCACGTCGCCTACCTGCACCTTCCAGGCAAATACCTGCTGGTGTTCCGGGCCGCGCTGTTCCACCTGGGAATAGACCGGAAGCGTGCGGTAGGCCATCTGGGTAAACTCCTGAAGGGCGCTTTTGAAATCCCCCAGGGCTTCGGGGGAAGCTTCATCTTCGTCGGATCCCTGGCACAATTCCTCAAAAAAAAACGTTTCCACACGTTCCAGTACAATGGGCAGACCCGCATCCAGGTACAGCGCGCCGCATAGGGCTTCGAAGGCGTCGGAAAGGAGCGAAGGCTTCGAACGCCCTTCGGAATGTTCCTCGCTTTTTCCAATCCGCAAACACTTGTCCAGTTCCAGTTCCAGCGCCTTGGTGGCCAGTTGGGTCTGGTTGACCAGAGCAGCCCTTTTCCGGGTAAGTACTCCTTCGGGTGCCTTGGGATGGTACTGCATCAGCAGGGCTGCAATGGCCAGGTCGATGACCGCATCTCCCAGAAACTCCAGTTTTTCGTTGTGTTCCACGGATTCCTTTCCGGAATCGCCACAATAGGACTTGTGGGTCAGGGCCTGCATCAGCAGGGTGCGGTCACCGAAGCGGTACTGGATCCGTTTTTCCAGTTCATCAAGGGAGTGGTCTGTTTCACGCATCATCGTTCCAGGATGTCGGTGAAGGGAGCTATCTCCCCTACATAGGATTTGAGGATCATGGAGGAAACCCGGTCCGGCTCCCGGGTCTGCCCGAGCACCCACATCAGTTTTGTCAGGGTGGCTTCCGGGGTCATGTCCACCGAGGGAATGGCTCCCGCTTCGAGTACTTCCTTGCCGACACGGTACATTCCCAGATTGGTGGAACCCAGCACGCATTGGGTGCCCACCACCACGGGTATGCCCCGGGAAGTGGCGCGAATCACCACATCGCGCAGGCTCAAGTCTCCGGAAGTGGGAATGTTCCCGGTTCCGTACCCCAGAATGACCACCCCGTGATGGGTGTCCACGATGGACTGCAAAACTTCTGGACGAAGGCCTGGAAAGGCGGAAACCAGGGCCACATCCGGATCCAGCGCCGGCACGAAGAGCAGCCTTCTGCCGGAACGGCGCATGGCCCTTCTGCTGATGCGGATGGACAGTCCGATTTCGCCGATGGCATTTTCGTTCATGGATTCAAAGGCTTCCAGGGCGAAGGCGGAGATCTTGCGGGCCCGCACGGCCCTGATAATCCGGCTGCCAAAGACAATCACCACTTCCGCGCAGTCCGATGCGGCCACCCGGAATGCATTGACCAGGTTGCGGCGTCCATCCGAGCCAATTACGCCGAGGGCAATCTGGGAACCGGTGAATACCACGGGCTTGTCCAGTTCCTGGAGCATGAAGGCGATGGCCGAAGCCGAGTAGGCCATGGTGTCGGTGCCATGGGTGATGACGAACCCGTCAAACTCGTGATACCGGCTGGCGATGACCCGGGCCAGTTCCAGCCAGTAAGGTGGATGGATGTTGGCACTGTCGATTTCCGGGAGGCTTTCCATGTGGACATCGACAAATTCCTGGACTTCCGGAACCGCAGCCAACAGGTCGGAGGCACTCTGAAATGGCATCATGGTGCCATCGGAACCCCTGGCCATGGCAATGGTTCCTCCGGTGGCGATATGCAGGATGCGGGGACGGTCGGGCATGCAGGTATCCTCGGCTCATTCGGGTGGAGTTCAGTCGGGATCGGGAGGCAGTTCCATGCCCGCAGTCATGGTTTGCATGGGGATTGTCACGGGCACCATGGGAGGAGGAAGCGGCGGATCCATGGGAAGGGGAGGGAGTTCAGGAACGAATTCCCGATCCATGGGGGCAGGAAACATGGTTCCCGGTACGGGACGATCGCCTGCGGGTCGTTTCCCTCCTCCTGTCTGGCGCACAAAGACAGGAAAAGACAGGTTCAGGGTCATGGAAGGACTTTCCAGGGTGAAGGTGAATCCGCTGGCCCTTCTGGGATGCAGGGGAAACACGAGTTCCACCGTGTCCTGCCCTGCGGGAACTGGACCATGCTGGGGTCGGGGAAAATGCAACCCGCCCGAGGGAGTCATTTTCAGGGTGTTCAGGGATGTCCCGGGGATGAAAATGCTCAGGACATGGTTGGGCCGGTTGGGGGTTTCCTGCTTGAAGGTAGCCGATACGGTGCGGCCCTGGCAGATCTGCCTGAGGGTACCACATTCCTCGAAGGAAAAATCGCAGGAAACCGGCAATGCCGGTTCGGTCGGTTCCGCGGGTTTTTCCGGTTCTGCAGGTTTTTCCGGTTCTGCAGGTTTTTCCGGTTCCGCGGGTTTTTCCGGTTCCATGGGTGCCACAGTGGATTTTTTCCCGGAAGGCTTCATGTCCGAGGAACTCTCGGGAGAACGCAAAAAGAACCACCAGGAAAAGAATGCCGCCACACCAATGGCGGCAATGACACCCGCAGCAATCAGCGGACCCTTCCGCGACGGAAAGGCATCATCCATGACGGAGGAGGACAGTATCTGGCTGGTGGTAACCGGGGATGCCGTGTTGTAACCGGGGTTCTGCCAGGAGCCGGACAGTCCGGCCTGAAATTGAACGAGGGCTTCATGCAGTGCATCGGCGGAAGGAAAACGGTCCTCCCGGTTTTTGCAGAGCAGTTTCAGAATGATTTCATCAATTTCCGGGGGAATATGGGGATTCAGATCCCTGGGGCGGGGAGGCTTGTCCTTGATGTGCCGTACGAGCACCTCCAGCCCGGAACTGTCTTCAAATGGCAGCCGTCCGGTGGCCATCCGGAAGATCAGCACACCCAGACTGTATAGATCCGTGCGGTGGTCCAAAGGTTCCCCACTGGCCTGTTCCGGACTGATGTATGCGGGCGTTCCGAAGATCGTTCCGGTTTTGGTCAACTGGGATACCTCTTCGTCGGAATGGAGAATCTTGGCAATTCCGAAATCCAGCACCTTGGCAGTTTCACGGGGTGTTCCCTGCTCGAAAACGGCGATGTTGTCCGGCTTGAGATCCCGGTGCAAAACGCCGTTGCGATGGGCCTCGGCCAGGGCCGATGTAATCTGTATGGCCAAAGTCAAAACCCGTTCCATGGGCAGGGCCCCCTGGGTGGCACATACTTTTTCCAGGGATGCACCTTCCACATACTCCATGACCATGTATGGCGTACGGTCGGTTTCCATTTCCCCCACCAGGTGGATGGTCACGATGTTGGGATGGTTCAGACGTGCAGCCGCCTTGGCTTCACGGTGAAATCGCCTGACCACCTGGGCATCGGAGGCCAGTTTCTTCTTGAGAACCTTGACTGCGACCTTGCGATCCACGGAAAGTTGCCTGGCCAGATACACCTTCCCCATGGTGCCTTGTCCGACGAGTTCCATGATTTCGAATTGTCCGAGAAGGACCATTCCGAGATTGGGGTCGGAAAGGTCAGACAGGGGAAGGCCGTCCTTGGGGCAGAAACGGGCTTCATCGGGAAACTGGCGGTTACACCGCGGGCAGACCTTCATGGCATGCGCTCCCGGGCACAGTCATGCCTTGCCAGAAAGTCCATGATGTCAAACCAGGCATCCGGGTTTTCCAGAATGCGGTTCTGCAGTACTTCCACATCCGGAACAATGCACGGGGGCAGGGGATTGACCTCCAGGGTCTTGTGCTGGCTTCTCAGGCGAACGGAAAGTCCGATGGGCTGGAGCACCCTTCCCAGGGAGATGACAGCGGATTCATTCAGTTCCAGCACCTGAATCCGGCGAATCACCAGTTCAGCGGAAGCCGGGGTTCCGGTACAGCCTTCCAGACGTTCCACGGATCCCCCCGCGGGGAGCATGAACTGATGGGCCGTCGCCGGGCGGATGTTCTTGCATTCCACAAAAAGGCGGCCTTCCTGGGTGTCCACGCGGAAAGCCAACGGAACATCCGAGGTGTTGGCGATGCGCAACAGCACTGCGTGGGTGTCCCGGTGGCCCATGGTGTGGGTTTTCTCCCTAAAATGCAGTTCCAGCCGCAAAGGTTGCCATTCCCGGGAAGACTCCGTGGCGTTCAGGTTCACGGGTTCGGAAAGGGGACTCTTCCGCTGGAGGGGTTTTTCCAGCAGGGCATACGATGCACGGACTTCATGTTCCTTCCAGAGTTGTTCCAGGGGGGAAATCCGGACAGCTTCGGCAGGAAGGTCCACGGCCAGTTCCACTCCGGACGGGTCCGGCTCCACATGACGTCTGGAAAGACCAAGGCTGCCCAGGAAAATCAGGCCAAGGGCCACCACCACCAGTACACCACCCACCACCCGGGTTTGTACGGTGGAACCCTTGGGGGAAACCCTTCCATCGGGCCGTCGGGCCGCATTCGTGAAGGGGGGTCCTTCGGCAGGGGCGGTACTGACCATGGAAGGGGGTGTTTGGGGAGTATCCTGACTCAAATCGTCTTCTCCTGCGACGGAACATCCTATAACATATTTTGGTGTTTTTGTTACTCCTTTTGCAATTCAGGTCTTTTTTTCAGGGGAATTCACCATTCCAGCGTCTGTGAACTTCTGGGTTTGGCTTCGGCAGTCTGCCGACAAAGATCCCGGATGTATTCCGGAAGGTGTTCGTTTTTAGACATACGCTCAAGCCAGGGAATCATGTTGTCATCCCGAACCCGGGCGAGGACTCTCAGAATCCGCTCGCGGTAGCGTTCGGAACCCTGGGCGCTGTACTGGAACCCATGAATGTTGATACGGGTGATGTTCAGTGTGTCCTTGTTCGGCAAAAAGGGATGCAGCGAAAAGACTTCCGGCTTGCAGGAGAAATCCGAGGACTTGGCTTCGAATTCCCGCCGCAGGGCAGAGAGGGTTTCCTCGCTCAGTTCGTCCGCCTTGAACAACAGGGCCACGGTGTTCATGCAGCGTATGCGGGGAGATTTTTCCATGTTCCTGACCAACTGGGCCAGGATTCGGCGGTTCTGATCGGCCGTGGTGCCCTTGAGCCATACAATGGAATAGGTGACGATGACGCTGGTGTCCGGATCCTCCAGGCTGAAGAAATCCATGAACAGGGGAAGATATTCCGGGGTTCGCAGAAAGGAGGCGGCAAACAGGAGTTGCTTTGGAGGCGGCTTTTGGGCTCCCAGGGCTTTACGGAGTTCCTGTTCGATTCTCCGTACAAGGTCCACCGTGGGGTGCGCCAGAAGCCGGGTCAGGGCCAGATAGACCGTGTGCCGGGTCAGTTCGTCTTCACTGTGAATCATCTCGTACAGCGTGTTGATGAGGGTTTCATCCTGAAACTCTGCTTGCCCGGCAGACCAGGCAGTGATGACCTTTTCGCGGTCAGTGCCTTCCTTCAGTCGCTGAACCAGCAGTTTCGCCACTTCGGGCTTGTGGATGCGGCTGAGTTTTTCGATGGACTGAAGACGGTTTTCCTCCACCGGGGACCTGAGGTCTGTCAGATGCCGTCCATACATGCTGTAATAATTGTGGAACCGGTCATTGAGGCGGTCGTACGCAAACCAGCCCAGAATGAAGACCAAAAACCAGGTCAGGTAGAAAGTGGCCTGCTGTGCGCCCACGCGGCCGAATTGAACCGTGGGGTCTTCGTTCTTCCTGGAAAGCATGTGATTCAGCCAGAAGGAATGATGGAGGATGCGGTCGGCCAGCAGGGACAGGAAGAAAGAAACAACAAGCAATCCGAGGTAAAAAAACAGTCGAAGGGAGAAATCATTTTTTACACTGGAACTGGTATGCCGGATAAAACCGAAGGCCGATCGGGTATACAGGTACAAAAGAACCATCAAAACCAAAGTCACGGCGGCCAGGATTCCGGCGTTGCCAAAGGTTCGCAGTAGCAGGGCCTTGAAAGTTGATTCTTTCTTCATGGTTTCTCCTGGCCATCGGAAAGTTTTCTTTGTTCAACGTTTTCCGGCTGTACCCGGGAACCTTCACGGACCAGTTTGCGCAGGTGGTCCCGGGCTTCCTCGGCCACTGACGTCTTACGCAGTTGCAGGATTTTCTGGAATTCTTCTTCCGCCCGGGTCTTGTCAAGATGCATCAGGAGTCGCCCGAGTCGCAGACGGAATTCCGGATTGCAGGGAGCGGCGTTGACGGCTTTTTCAAGATACACAAGTGCGTCCGGGTGATGGCGGTCCAGCAACTGGATTTGTCGGGAAAGGAATACAAAGGCCCTGGGGTGCAGGGATTCCTGTTTTCGAAGGCTTGCCACCAGACGGGACAATTCGGTCCCGTGGTATTCGGGATTCAGTTGTTCGGCGGTCTGGGCCAGAATCCAGGATGCGGAAACGGGACTCTGGGCGGCATGGAACATGGATGCTGCCAGATGTGCCCATCGAAGGGCCAGGTGCGGATTGTCGGAAACAACGCCCATGGCCAGATTCGACCATAACAGGGGAAGTTCAGGATCATTCTCCTGAAAACTCCCCATCAGGGTTTCGACTTCCTGGGATCTGCCCTGATAGGCTTCCCACAAGGCTTGCTGCATCAAAATTTCCGGGGCGTGAGCCGCAAACTTCCTGGCAATGTCGAGGTTTTCCAGAAAGGCCTTTGTCCGGTTCTGCTGGCGTTCAATCATTGCCAGGAGAAGAAAGCCCCGATGGTCATCCGGAAAACCCTGAATGAGGGTGTTGGCCCATAAAAAGGCCGTGCGGGGTAGTTCCAGGTTCAGGGCCACCTTTCCCAGACGGTACAAACTGCCTCGATGGGTCATCCGGAAGGACTGTTCCAGAAGTTCCATGGCTTCACCCCGGAAACCGGCTTCCGTCAGCAGTTCCAGTTGGAAAAGGGAGTATTCCATGGAGAAGGGGCAGTTTTCCGTAGTGTGTGCGTGCCAGGCAAGAGCCTGCTCGGTTTTCCCCAGAAAGAGGGTGCGCCGAATCCAGAGTTGTCTCAAGAAAATTCCCTTGGGACTGCAATCCCTTGGTGGCTGCCTTGAGGATACCAGATCCGCTGCATCGGTGAAAAGCAGCGCATTCAATGTCTGGCGATCCGAGGAATGAAGCGTGGAGGACTCGATCAGTTTTCTCAGTTGGGGCCAAAGTTTCAGGTGATGCAATCCTTCCAGGCATGTCCAGAGGAAATCCGGATCCGCAGACATGCACAGGTTTTCCAGCGTCTGGAAATCCTCTTCCAGAACCGCCAATTGCACTTTGCGCAGCTGATTTCGGGCATGGTGATCCGTACCGGACATTTCCAGGCATCTTTCCATGAAACGTCTGGCCGCTTCCGGCTGGTTCAGGCGGAGGTGGTAATCGGCCAGCATGCATGGCGCATCCGGAAATGGAAGGGACTGCAACTGGGTCATCAGTTCCTCGAAGGAGGAGGGTTCCCGGTTCATCTCCAGTTGAATCCGGGCCTTGCACCAAATGGATTCAGGTGTTGACGCGGGGAGCAGGTCACAGGCTTTTCTGGCCTCTGAAAAATCGCCCTGGTTGGTGGCATGAAGGCTTTCCAGAAGGTGAACGCGGAAAGTGGTTGCGGGATGATCCCCCAAAATGCGGGGCACATCGAAAGGTTGTCCGGAAAAGGCCAGCACCAGTTGTTTTTCCAGGCGGCCAATGGCATGGGAGGGAGAGCGGCGCAGCACCTGGTCCAGCAGCGAATGGGCCCTTTCATACTGCCCCCGGCGTCTTTCCAGGGTGGCCAGTTCCACGAGCACGGGAATCTGTTTGTGATCCCCCAGCACCAAAGCCATTTCGAGGGTTGAGTGGGCGGCCTCCCAGGAAAAAAGATGAATCCGGGCCAGGGCCAGTTCGTACATGAGAAGATCCGAACGGGGAAAATGCAGCAGGGCCTTTTCGGCTTCCAGCAGAGCCTTGTCAAACCGCTTTTCCGAGAGGAGCCGGGCGATTTCAAAAATTTTCCGGTATTGCGTTCCTTTCCTCATGCTGCGGGTTTCCGACAGGGAACGGGCTTCGGCTGCATGGGTCAGGGCATTTGTATCCTGATGAAACAAGGCAAGATAAACCAGGTAACGGGCCAGGCGTTCACCGGTTTCCTCACGGCCAAGAAGATCGGCATGACGAATCAGGATGGGAATGATTTCCTTCATGGCTTCCGGCTGGGCATTGTCGGCCCGGGTGAGGATGTGATCAATGTCCCGGCGGATGGATTGGGCCATGCCCTGCCTGTAGACCAGAACGGCCGTGATGGCGGCGGAGGTGGCCAGCAGCAGGATAATCACCGTAAAGGTGAACAGGCTGCGCCATCGACCGGGCGGATTGAGAATTCCCGAAGCGGTGTACCTGCGTGGTTCCCGATGCCTCAAAAAGGGTTCAGGTTCCGTACGGTACCGGGAAGACAAGGGTGTTTCATTCATGGATGGTATCCGAAGTGTTTTCCAGGGGTTCTGACTCCTGTCCGGTCTTCCCCCTGCCGTGGTGCCGGCGTTCCCGGAACCTGGCCAGTTGTTCGGCTTCGGACTCCCGTTTTCTGGAAGAACGGCTGTTCAGAATCCATGTAATGGCGAATCCCAGAAAAGCCACTGCCCAGAAAACGGCACCGATCCGGATGGAAAACCAGTCTTTCCACAGGAACAAGGTGGCATCCTCGGGCATTCCGGGATTCATGAACATCTCGAATTCCCGGATGGATTCATACTCCCTGAGGGCTTTTTGGGCATCCAGGATGCTGTTGTAGGTTTCCGGAGCAAATGTCCAGTGGAACATGACCTTGGGAAGAAGCAACCAGGGGGGAAACTGGGGGTTCAACGCTGCCGGACCGAACAATTGCCGTGGTGAATAGCGGAAAATCAGCCGGACCCGGTATTGCGTGCCGGTATCCTTGAGTACCAGGCTGTTGGGGGCATCCTTGGACACCACCATCCCTTCCTCGAAGGTGGCCTTGATGGATACCCGGTTGCGTCTTTCCAGCAAATCCTCGTAGGGGGCCAATCCATGCAGGAACAAGAATGGAATGCCCACCAGGAAAACCAGTCCGGGCCACATGTAACTGAATTGTGTCTGGGAGTCCGATGTCATCACTGGACCTCTTTCAGGGTTCCTGGGAGAACAGTGCCTCCACGAAGGATTGGGCTTCGAATGCCCGCAAATCCTGTATTTTCTCACCGATGCCAATGAACCGGACGGGAACCTTCATCCGGTCGCAGATACCGAGAATGATTCCGCCTTTGGCCGTGCCATCCAGTTTGGTGATGACCAGTCCTGTGAAATCCAGTGTTTTCATGAATGTTTCTGCCTGGGCCAGGGCATTTTGCCCGGTGGTTGCATCCAGCACCAGGAAAATCTCGTGGGGGGCACCATCCAGGGCCTTGGCAGAAGTCCGCCGGACCTTTCCGAGTTCCTCCATGAGATTGACCTGGGTGTGCAACCTTCCGGCAGTATCGGCGATCACCACATCCACGTCATCATCCATGGCCTTGCGGATGGCGTCGAATACCACGGAGGAAGGATCCGCACCTTCCGGCCCGCGGACAATGTCACATCCGGCCCGGTCGGCCCAGACGGCCAACTGTTCCATGGCGGCAGCCCTGAAGGTGTCGCCGGCTGCCAGCAAAACCTTCTTTCCCTGTTGCCGGAATTGACTGGCCAGTTTGCCGATGGTGGTGGTTTTTCCGACGCCGTTGACGCCGGCCACCAGGATGACAAAGGGTTTTCCCCGGGAAAAATCCAGGTCGGTTGCCGGCAGATCCAGGATTTCCAGGGAAATTTCCCGCAGGGATTCCCAGACGGCATCGGCATTCTGCAGTTGTTTTCGCGACAGCCGATCCTTGATGGTTTCAAACAGTTTGTTGGCGGTAGCAGGTCCGATGTCTGCCGTGAAGAGAACCTCTTCGAGTTCTTCCAGAAGTTCCTCGTCAAGTTCCTTTTTCAGGGAAAACAGTTTTCCGATACGGGCAATGAACCCTCCCCGGGTTTTCTCCAGACCCTGTTTGAGGGTCCGGCCAGGGACCTCTTCTGCGGGCTTTGGCTCGGGCTTTGGCTCGGGTTTTGGCTCGGGTTTTGGTTCGGGCTTTGGCTCGGGCTTTGGCTCGGGTTTTGGCTCGGGTTTTGGCTCGGGCTTTGGCTCGGGCTTTGGTTCGGGCTTTGGCTCGGGCTTTGGTTCGGGTAGGGCCTTTGACGGAACGGGTGTGGGTTCATCCGGCGCCGCGAGTTCACGTTTCCGGTTTTTCTGGACCTGCAAAAAGCGGACAAACAGCCATCCGATTGCCGACAGGACCAAAATCAAAACAATTACAGGAAAGACGGATTCCATGATGCTCACCCTGGGCCCGTGGACTGCAAATGGGACTGCAAATGTGCCAACGGGCAGTGCTTGCGGAGTGTATCGAAAAAACGTGCCGGATCAAGCTAACACAAGATCCGCTGCCCGGGAACCCTTTCAGGATGGATCCAGCAGGCGCTTTTCCAGATCGAGTTTCAGTTGCCGGGTATGTTTCTGCAGGGTTTCACAGACCTCTTCATATACCTGACGGGCTTTTCCGGCATTGTCCATGGTAAGGGAAATAGCGCCGACCGCACAGTGTCCACCTCCTCCAAAGGACTCACACAGGGCACCGATATCGAATACGGGCTCCTGGTTTTTCAGGGGGTGCCATGGATTGGTTCCCACGGAAATTTTGAACCGGTTGCGATACAAAAGCAGTCCCACCGAGAAAAGGGCGGAAGATTCCAGGTAATAGGGGATGAATTTGTTGTATCCTGACCGCTCCGAGGTGGAAAGATCCACGCAGGAAACCCCGTTCTTGACCACGATGACCCGCTTGATGTCCTCCACCTGATCCCAGTTGGTTTGGCGGACACGGTTCAACCGGTTGGACCAGTACGGATCCCGGGACATCTCGTCAAAGGACAGTCCGGCTACCAGATCCTCGATGAAACGGATGGTTTCCTGGACGTCGGTGGAACTTTCCAGCAGGCTGGCAAAGGCAGGGGCCAGTTCCACCAGTTCCACCGGAATTTCCGGAGATGGAAAACTGGCCGAGTCGATCATGTCGGTCCAGTAAAGGAGGCGTTCCCCGATGGCGGGCAGTTTGTACCCGTAATATTTTTTAAGCATAGCGTTCAAAAAGCCTGCATTGGAAGGTGCTGTGGGATCCCAGAAACAGTGGGGCGGCATCTCGTTTCGCTTTTCAAAATGGAGACGATCTTCCGGGGTCATGAAGGTGGTGGCATGGTGATCGAAGAACCATTTTACCCGGGAAGAAGGCGCATACCGAAAATCGAGAATGGCGTTTTCGTCACCGGAAAAATCGGATTCCTGATACCGGAAGCCGGGGGTGTGGGTCAGTGGAATATAGGAAAAATTCGCCGATGGAAACAGTTTGTCCCTGTAAAACAGGGAAAAAATGGCTGCAGATACTGCACCGTCCAGACAGTTGCCATGAAAGTAGATGTGTACTTGCATCAGGATGCCTCACTTGCCCTTGGCAGGTTGGATGAAAAATCCCGCAGACTGACTGACCAACTTTTTCAGTTCGGCCGGGGGCACTCCGGTGTCTGCGGCGGTGGCCCTGAGGGCGGATTCCATCGCATTTTTGCCGGAACGTCCTTCCTGTTCAATCAAGTGGGATTCCAGGATTTGTAACGTTTCCATTTGGGTTTCAGTCAAGCGTCTCCAGGGCCGGTTGCCTGGTGTATACCGGAAGGTCTTGTCATCGGAACTTTTCTTTTCATCAAAAGACTTTCCGTCCGTACTGAAGGTGAGCTCCGCAAACACGCCACAGAGTCGCCGGCAACCCTGTGCCCAGAACCGGACACGGACAGCCGTGGCGCCGGAATCCAGCAAAAGATGCCTGGCCAGCCGAAACCCCCGATCCTGAAAGGTGTCCTCGGGAAGGTGCAGGTCTGCTTCGGCATCCGCCAGGATCCGGGAGCGTTGTCTTGTACTGACATCTTGGATGGAAAACACGTCCCTGCGTGGTTTGTCATCCGCGGAAACCGTTTTTTTGCTACGCCTGTCGGTGGTGAATGTCCAGAAATCGCTCACAGCCCTGCGGGTCATTTTTCCTTCGTGTTCCTTGTCCTTTTCCAGCGCGTACTCCTTCATGGATTCACAGGAAAACAGCAAGGCCATGTAACAATAAACGAGCACAAGGGAAGGGTTTTTCAGGACAGGGAAATAAAGCGGCATCTTCAGACAGATTAAAGTGAATTCATTTTCAATTACAACAGAAAAATGGGACCGCTGCTGCCGGGTCCCCCAAAGGCCTTTTCAACCGGCGTTGCGCTGGATCAGAAGGGACATGCGGGTGATGAAGTCCTGCAGTTGCAGTTCATCAAAACGCTTCACCGCAAAATTGTATTTGAAGGACCGGGACTCAATGCTCACCAGTTTGGTCTTGATGCAACAGCATTGGGTTTCCAGTAGGGTTTTGGCTTCCGCGATGGACTTCAGGGCAATGGTATGCACGACCCTGTTTGCAGTGAAACCACAACAGGCGGCGCGGCTTTCCACAATCACCAGACGCAGGTTGGTGAGGATGAAACCGATCTTGATGTGTCCTCCGGTGATCATGGTGACGAAGGATTGCCACTTTGCCATGATTTTGGAGACGATGTCGGTCCCCAGGAAGAAGCCGTCCCCTTCCAGAAAATAATCCAGTGTTTCATTGGCCAGCAACTGGAAATGTGCGGAGTACATTTCCGGAACGCCCGACTGGAGTCCCATGGGCTGTGGTGCTGCCATGGGTGGTTGCATGGGCGGCTGTGGTGCTGCCATGGGGGGCTGCGGTGCTGCCATGGGGGGCTGTGGTGCTGCCATGGGGGGCTGCATGGGTTGGGGA
>CAZTZR010000064.1:0-21729 GCA_964618145.1 uncultured Kofleriaceae bacterium | reverse complement strand
AATTCCCGATCACACAAGCCCCACTGCGCTCTCTTGCTTCAGGAACTTCCGTTTATTTTCCCAATTCGGTCAGGAGGCGGTCGGCCCCGTAGATTTTCCGCAGGGCTTCAATCATGGCGCGGGAATGGACGGCCACGGCCCGGTTGTTTTCAGGCACATAGGAATAATCGCCCCCCAGGGAGTGGATGTTGCCGTCGAAGATCAGACCGACGATTTCGGCGTCCCGGTTGAACACGGGGGAGCCGGAGTTGCCGCCGATGATGTCGTTGGTGGTGGAAAAGTTGAACGGGACTGACAGGTCCAGTGCATCCTTTTTCTCCAGCCATGATGCGGGAAGGGCAAAAGGCGCGCTGCCGGTGTGGCGTTCGAACACACCGCCCAGGGTGGTCAGCGGGTGTATGGTTTTTCCGGTTTCTTCCCAGCCCTTGACGATGCCGAAGGACAACCTCAGGCTGAAGGTGGCATCCGGATAGACGCTGGTTCCCAGGATGGAAAAGCGCGCGGCGGCAATGGCTTCCATGCCGGCCCGCAGGGGGGCTTCCACGATGTCTTCATACTGCTTGCGGATACGGCGGGCTTCGACGTCCATCCGTCCCACGAACGCCAGCAGGGGGTCGTCGCTGGCCGCCAGGGCCGTCTGGCCGCCTTCCAGCAGGGCCGCCCGGACCTTTGGATCCCGCAAGGTGGTGCGGTTCACCAGGTCCATGGCCACATCGCCGGGGTTTTTCCCTTCGAAAAGGGACTTCACCAGGGCATGATCCGGTCCCAGTTCTTCCAGAAAGCGCATGAACAGGAAGCGCAACACGGATTTTTCCAGATCCTCGTAGATGGGGGCTTCCGAGAGCAGGGCCTGGCGCAGGGCAGGGAAGCGGGCTTCGGTGAATTCGGGCAGTCTCTCCGTGTCTGCCTTGGGCAACTCCCCGGCGGCACGGACAATGGTGCGGGCATGACGGAACAGGGCGCTGGTGTTCCAGTGCCGCTCCATGAGAAGGTATTCCCCGTACAGGGTGCGTTGCAGGCCCACGGTGCTCTCGATCTTCTTCCAGGCATCACCCGTGGTTTTCACCAGTTCCGGATCCTTTTCAACGGCTGTCCTCAGGTGTTCTTCCTCTTTTTGTTTTCCTTCCATCAGGACCGGATTCAGGAGGGCTTCGAACATCCCCCGGTACGCCTTGATGCCGTTTTCCACGGCAAACAGCAGGTGGGCGGAAATCCGCTTTTGCTCCGGCCCCCGGGTGGCGAACTCGTCGAGCATGCCGCGCAGTTCGTGCAGGGACATCAGCCGCTTCGGCAGGATGACATCCCGTTCGAATTCCAGCATGGCCATGGTAATCTGCCGATTGGTCCTGCCCGGATGCCCGGAGACGAAGGTCAGATCACCTTCGGCAACGCCGTTTTCGGACCATTTGAAATGGGGCGTGATTTCTATGGGCTTGTCATCCCTGTAGATGCGCAAAAACGCCATGTCCAGGGTCCAGCGGGGGAACATGAAGTTGTCTGGATCGCCGCCGAAAAACCCGATGCCCACTTCCGGAGCGAATACCAGGCGGACATCCTTGTGGCGTTCATATTCATACAGGTGATACTGGCCTCCCTGGTACAGGCTGACCACGTCACAGCGCACTTCTTCGGCGGTGGCGCATTCCTTCTCGATGCGGGACTGCTCCGCTTTTTTGGCTTCGTTTCCCGCCACGGCATCCTTGCCTTCGGCGGATTTTTGCATCCGTTCAGTGACGTCGGTGATCTTCACCAGCCGGTTGACTTCCAGACCGGGACAACGCCGTTCATCGCCGCTCTCTTTCGCGTAGAAACCGTCCTTGACCAGATCCTCCGTGGGAGTGGACAATTCCTGGATACAGCGATGGACACAGTGATGGTTGGTGAGCACCAGTCCCTGTCCGGACACGATGCTGCCGGAGCATCCCTGGGCCAGGCGCACCGAGGACATCCTGACCTTGTCCAGCCATTCCTGATCGGGGCCGAATCCGTGGCGTTCCTTCAGGGCTTCGGATGGGAAGTTGTCGAATGTCCACATCCCCTCGTCGGAAACCAGTCCGGATCGGACTTCCGGGGAGGATTCCGCCGGCTGTTTTTCCGGGGCCGAACCCACCGGCGTTTCCGGTTTTTTCTTCTCGGGGCATTTGGCGGGCATGCATGACATCAGGGTGATCAAGCCCATACAGGCAAAAAATCGATGTTTCATGGGGTGTTTCTCCTGTGGTTCGACCGGCCGGGGCCGAACCTGAATGGCGCCATGCTAGACGTTTCATTGTATTTGTCAACGCCGGATCCAACCGGTTGCGAACTGTGGCACGCTGCGGTTCTTGACTTGGACAGGGGTTCCGATAGGATGCCTTGTCATGAGACGATGCCTGGGCAATACAGGAAGTGACACATGCCGGTAATCCCGGGAGTGAAACTGTCCGTTTTCGTGGGGCGGGACGAGGAACTCGATTTCCTGCTGGAGGCCTTTTCCCGGGTGGAAAAAACCGGGCTGGTGTCCGTGCTGGTGCACGCCGCTTCCGGAGTCGGAAAAACCGCCCTGATGCAGGTGGCCGGACAGAAACTGCAGGAACTCATGCCCCAGGCCATGCTTCTGTGGGGGCGATGCAGCGAGCGGGAACTGGTGTCCTTCAAGGCATTTGACAGTGTGGTGGAGGCACTGGGCCAGAATCTGGCACAACTTTCGGAGCCGGAACGGTTCCGCCTCTTGCCGGAAAACCTGAATTCCCTGGTGCGGGTATTTCCGTCCCTGGCCTTTTTGCAGCCGGCAGATGCGCCTGAACCCGATGCGCCGGCTTCGGGAAACCTCCGGAAGGAACGGGCCCTGGCCTTTGACGCGTTGTGGGAACTTCTGGCACGACTGGCAGACAGAAAGCCTCTGGTGTTGTTTCTCGATGACATCCAGTGGGCGGATCCGGACAGTTTCAGGTTGCTGCAATCCCTGGTGGCGCCCCCGGATCCGCCTGCCTTGTTCGCCGTATTCTCCATGAGAACCCGCACGGATGAACACAAGGCAGCGGAAATGGTCCGTCATTTTGAAACCAGTTTTCCAGGCATCCGGAAACTGGGGCTCGGTCCGCTTTCCCGGGAAGCTTCGGAAAACCTGGTGAAGAACCTGCGCGCCACCAATCCGGAACTGGAGGATTTGGCTCCCGAGGAAGTGGGAATCATTGTCCGGGAAGCCGGAGGGCATCCCCTGTTCATCCACGAGTTGATGCATCACCTCCAGTTGTACGGAACCGAAGGCTTGCAGGGACTGAAACTGGATGATGTCCTTTGGGCCCGCATCTGGGCGCTGGAGGAACCTTTCCGCCAACTGGTGGAACTCGTTTCCCTGTCTTTCGGCCCCCTGCGCCAGGACATTGCCGCAGAGGTGCTCGAGTGTCGTCCGGCCGAAGTGTTCCGGAAAGCCGCCCGCCTGAGGATTCTCCGGTTGGTACGTACCAGCGGGCCGGGGCCCCGGGACGTTCTGGAACCCTACCATGACAAAATCCGGAGTTCCGTGATGGGTCACATGGACCCTGCAGCCGGGGCAAAATGGCATGCGGCACTGGTGACGGTCCTGCGGACCCGGCGGGATGTGGAAGACGAACGCATGGCGGCACATCTGGAAAGTCTGGGCGAATACCAGGAGGCGGCCAACTTTCTGGTGGCTTCTGCCGACCGGGCGGCAGGGATGCTGGCATTCGACCGGGCAGCGGGACTGTATGAAAGGGCGCTGATGTGCCAGCAGGCCAGCGGGACTGCGATCGATGGCGAATGGATCCGGAACGTCAAGACCCTCATGGGAAACGCCCTGGCCAATTCCGGCCATGGCAAGGAAGCTGCCCGGATCCTGCTGGAGGCATCCGAAGGCGGCCGCACGGCGGAAGTGCTGGAGCTCAAGCGCAAGGCCACCGAGCAGTTGCTGGTCACCGGGTATCTGGATGAAGGATTTGATCTGACACGAAAAGTGTTCCGCTCCATGGGCATCAGGCTTCCCCGCACTTCCCTGGGAGCCCTTTTGTCCCTGGGCTGGCACCGGTTCTGGTTCCGTCTGCGTGGCATCCGGTACCGTGAACGGGATGAAACCGAATTGTCTCCGGTGGCCCTGGTAAATGTGGACATCCTGGGTTCCATCGCCCGGGGACTGGCCCTGACGGATCACATCCGGGGGGCCGATTTTTCCACCCGTTACCTTCTGGCGGCACTGCGCACCGGTGAACCCCGCCGCATCCTGGCCGCTTTGACCCTGGAGGCCAACTTCGTGGCATCCACCTCCCCCGGATCCGCACAACTGACCCGGGTTCTGGCCCATTGCGAACGGCTCCTGGTGCGGTTGAACGATTCGTTTTCCCGGGTTTATCTTGAATCTGCCCGCAGTTACGTCAACTACATGAGCGGCCGCTGGGCCGAAGCCAGGAGGTTTGCGGAAACGGCCATTGATCTCTGGTCCGAATTCGGGGGAACGTCCTGGGAACGGGGAATGATGAGTTTCCAGGTCCATTGGGCCTTGTATTTCCTGGGGGAAATCTCCGAAATGACCCGGCTCATGCCTCCATTGCTGCAGGACGCCCGGGAACGGGGAGATCTTCTGACCATGTCCGGTCTGGTTCTGGGATTGAACAACATCATGATCCTGAACCGGGATGGCCCCGAACAGGCCAGGCAGGAGGTGGATGACCTCATGGAACGCTGGTCGGTCCATGGCTACTACCTTCAAAACTACCTGGCACTTCTGGCAAAAGGACATGTACTGCTTTTTGAAGGGCAGGGCTACGCTGCCTGCCGGCTCATCGAAAACGATTCAAGAAGACTTCGCCGTTCCCTGTTGCTGAGGATTCCGTCCGTCCGGCATGAATCCGTCCATCTGGCGGGTCGGGCCCGCCTGCAGGCGGCATTGCAGGTCAAGGGAACCCAGAGGGCGGAGCTGCACAAGGCGGCATCCCGGGACATTGCCGTTTTGCGCAACGGAAGTCTGGACTGGGTGCGTGCTGCAGGAATGTTGCTGGATGGCGCACGTCATTCCCAGAATGGAGCCTTGGAAATGGCCGTCCCCATTTTGCGCGAAGCCATCGAAACCCTGGATTTCTGCCAGATGCGTCTGTTCGCTGCCGCCGCCCGCATTCGCCTCGGAAGGCTGATGGGCGGTGACGAAGGAAAAGAACTCCAGGATGAAGGCCAGGCGTTTTTCCTGGAACAGGGAATCCGGAGTGAAACCGGAATGCTGGAACTTCTGACCTCGGGATTCCCGGAATGGTAAAACCATGAACAGACCATCCAGATTTTCAATTCTCCTGTTTAGTGTCTTGCTCGTTCATTGCAGCCGTAGCCGCAATACCGGCAATGAGCCGGAAATCAACTGGAATACCCGCATCACGGAAGCCAACCTCCAGGACCACGTCCGGTTTCTGACCTCCCCGGAACTGGCCGGAAGGGCTGCCGGAACTGTCGGGGAACGGGCGGCTGCGGATCATGTGGTGCGGCATCTGGAAAAGGCCGGACTCAAACCGTTGGGGCCTGACTGGATTGTTCCGGTGCTTTCCCCCGGCCGTCCCGACACCATCAACGTCATCGGCGTGCATCGGGGCAAGACGGACCGAATGGTGCTCATCGGCGCCCACATGGATCATCTTGGCGAAACCGGGGGACAGATGTATCCGGGAGCGGACGACAACGCTTCAGGTGTGGCCGCAATGCTGGAGATCTGTTCGGCGCTTGCATCACGGAAACTGGAAAAGACCCTTGTGTGTGTCGCCTTCGGCGGGGAGGAGCGCGGGTTGCTGGGGAGCCGTGGCCTGGTGAGGGAAAACCAGGTGCCCCTGGAACAGGTGGATCTCATGATCAACCTGGACATGCTGGGGCGGTCGTTCTTCGAAAGCCTTTTCATGCAGGAGAAACCCCGTGGTCTGGGTTTGAGCACACACAAAATCCCTCCGGAACTGGTCGAAAGAATCACTGAAACCGGAAAAAGGGACGAAGTGGAACTCATGACCATCTCCGAGGCATGGATACAGAAAATCAACCCGGGGTTTGCCTATGATTCCATGCCTTTCAACGAACGGGGAATTTCGACACTTTTCTTTTCTTCCAGTCTGCATCCGGATTATCACCGGCCTTCCGATACATTGGAAAAACTCTCTTTTGATGCGCTTGCCCGTCGAACACGGTTCATTGGACGAGTGGCGGAAGAACAACTGCAAAATAAGGTCAATCCGGAGCTTGCCAAACCGTAGACGTGCTGTTAGAAGAGTCTAACGGAGGGCTGCGGCATCTTGTCTGTTCGCACGGTATTGCTGGTTGGAAATCGCGGAGTCGGAAAGACACGGCTGTTGTCGCGCATGTGCGACAACATCCAGCCGGAGCAGTTCGTCGCCACCATGGAAATGAATACGACCGAACTGACAAGGGGGGACACCGTGTTCCGGTTTGTGGACACCCCCGGGGTGGTTTCCCTCCTGTCCGGTTCCGGGGACGAAAAGGGAGTGCATGAGAGGTTGCTTGACCCGGAAGTGGATCAGGTTCTTTTTGTGGCGGACATCCGGAACCTGCACCGGTCCATTGCCCTGTTTCACCAGGTGACCCTTTTTGAAAAACCGGTGACCGTGGCGGTGAACGGCATCGACCGGGAGCAGGATTTCCTGCTGGATTACGAAAAAATCACTTCGGAATTGCGGTGTCCGGTCACGGCGGTTTCAGCGGTCTCCGGCGATGGAATCGAAGAACTCATGGAACGGTTGCCCCAGGCTTCCGTTCCCCCGATCCAGTTGTCCGTGCCCCGCATCCGCCGGGCGTTGTCGACCTTTTCCGGGGACGGGTGGACGTACGGGAGGCTTCTTTTGGCATGTGTGTTTCCCGACGCCGTTTTGTCCCGGGTCCCGGAAACATCCGGAGACGTGGAGACCCTCCGGGACGTATCCCGTGACCTTGCCCGGAACAATCCTTTTTTGCGCAATGATCTCTATCTGGTGGATCTGTCCTTTTCGGCGGCCTCCCACGGCATCCCCAACTGGAAGAAGTTGATTGCTGCCTCCGGAAAACTCCGCATCGGGGACCGGATCGGCCTGTGGGTCCAGCGGCCCCTGACCGGCGTTCCGGTGGTGATCCTGCTCATGGCCTTGATGTATCTGTTCGTGGGGCTTTTCGGGGCCCAGATTCTGGTGGAGTGGATGGAAAAATGGGTGTTCGGGCCAGTGCTGGAGCCGTTTTTCCTATGGGTAACACGCCTTTTTCCCTCCACGTTCGTCCAGAGGGCGGTGCTGGATCCGGACTTCGGTCTGGTTCCCACCGGCCTGTTCCTGGTTCTGGGCATTGTGTTTCCTGTGCTGCTGACGTATTACGTCTTCATCGGTTTTCTGGAAACCAGCGGATACATCCCCCGGCTGTCGGTGCTGCTGGATCGGCTCATGCGCCCCATGGGACTCAACGGGAAGGGCGTGATGCCCCTGGTGATGGGTTTTTCCTGCATCACCATGGCCATCATGACCACCCGGATGCTGGACACCAAAAAAGAAAAGATCATCGCTTCGTTCCTGCTGATTCTGGGTCTGCCCTGTGCGCCGCTTTTGAGCACGATGTTCATCATCCTGGGACAGTTACCCTTTGCCGCTACCCTGGTGCTGTTTGGCATCATCTTTTCCCAGATCTTCCTGGGAGGGGTGGTGGCCAACCGCTTTTTGCCCGGAGTCCGTTCCGAGTTGATCCTGGAAATACCACCCATTACCCTGCCGGATCCCCTGTGGGTGTTCAAAAGCGCATGGATTCGCACATGGGCCTTCATGAAGGAGGCCATCCCCCTGTTCCTTCTGGCCAGTTTCCTGTTGTTCCTGGCCAACGAAGCCGGCTTTCTGGCCTGGCTGGAAGAGGTCAGTTCACCTTTGGTCACCCGGTTCTGGGGACTTCCGTCCGAGTCGGTGCAGGTCTTCATGAAAACCATGATCCGCAGGGAAAACGGTGTGGCTGAACTGGCCCGCCTGCAGGCCGGGTTCACCGGAAACCAGATGCTCATCACCCTGTTGATCATGACGTTCCTGATGCCCTGTGTGAACGCGACTTTCATGATGTTCAAGGAACGCGGGGTCAAGGTCGCGGTTTCCATCATCGGGGTGGTTCTGGTATACACGACACTGGTGGGCGGGGTGGTGAATTTCACCCTGCGCATACTGGGAGTGCAATGGTAGACACGAAGTTTGACGAATCGGTTGAGGAGTTGTGCGAAGCCGTCTGGATGGCCCAGGAAAGTGGCGACCCCCGGAGGGAACACCTTCCGGCCCATCATGCCGAGGGCAAGGTGGATTCCGAAGTGCTGGAACGTGCGAAAGCGGGGGGACTGATTCGGGAGGACGGTGAAGAAATCCGGTTGACCGACCGGGGCAGGGAACTGGCCCGGGGCCTTATCCGGCGCCACCGCCTCACCGACGTGTTGCTGTTCTTTGCCCTTGGAATGAAATCCCATGAGGACCGGGAGCGGATCACCTGCCAGGTGGAACACACCCTGCAACCGGAACTCATGGACGGTATCTGCACCCTGCTGGGGCACCCCGCTCACTGCCCGGACGGACAGCCCATTCCCCCTGGTCCCTGCTGTGAAGCCCAACTCCAGAAAACCGAAAGTGTGTTGAAGAAACTTTCCTGGTGTTCACCGGGACAGCAGGTGCAGGTCAAATACATCCAGCCCCGGCTTCCGGAACGCCTCCAGCGGCTGATCTCCTTCGGGATAGTCCCCGGAATCCGGTTGACGGTGGAACAGACCCGTCCGGTGTTCACCCTGCGGGTGGAACAAAGCCTGCTGGCCCTGGATCGGGAAATCGCGGATGACATCTACGTAGTTCCCCTCTTCGGGGAGGATGCGCCACCGCCGGGGCAAACATGTCCAGGGCGCGGTCGCGGCTGGTTCCGGCGCTGGCGCCGACATCGGTAATCCAGAGCATGGGCCAATTCTGGCCCATGCGACCAAGGGAACGAACGTGACCGGATTCATTTCACGGAGGAAATGGCACCATGACGCCAGCCTGTCGCAGGTTTTCCGTGAACTGTTCCCCAACGGCAGAGTCCTTCCTGTAAAAAACAGCCGGCTGGCCAATGGGGGCGGACACTGTGCCGGATGTGGCATGCGTGCCGGAACCGTGGACGGTCCCTGTCCATAGATGCACCCATTGACCTGGTGGAAACACCACGTCCCTGTCATACGGGCACCAGGGCCAGGTCCAGCACTTGTTCTTCACCGGGGCCACCAGGAGGTCGGCTCCCAGCAGGAATTGGTCGTCCACCAGCCGGACCACCGGATCGTCGGGGAAATGCAGCCAAAGGTGCCGTACCAGGGGCCAGCCCTTTCCGGATGCCTCCGCGAACAGTTGGTTCCGGTAGAAGGCCAGGGACTGGTACACTTTCGACATGCGGGCGAAATGGGACATGGATTCCGCGTCATCGTAGATCTGGGCGTTTTCCGGCGGCTGGTTGCCCTCGTGGGTTCGCAGCACTGCAGTGAACGCATTCATTTCGGTCCAGCGCTTGAGCAATTCGGCTTCGCGGCTGTATCCCAGTCCGAATTGCGACAGGGAGGTGTATCCCCCCGTGTCGGAGTGATTGAGGGCCACTCCCGAGAATCCCCCCGAAACCAGACCATGCAGGGCACTGACGAGCCCGTCATACTTGTCCCATGTGGTCAGTTGGTCCCCTTGCCACGAAAGCAGACTCACCGAAGGGGTCCGTGTGAAACCCGACCGGTTGAACAAAAGAACGTCCCCGAGGCGTTCCGCCTCTTCCACAGCCTCCCGGTTCAGGCGCATCCACTCCACCGGGTAAAGGTTGTGGAAAGTGGCGGCATCCACGCCGGAAGCCAGTTGTGCATCGAAGGGAAGGGCTTCGGCAAAATCCACCATCCACCCGCTGCAGCGTCCGTTTCCGAGGACTTCTTCGATGAGGATGTCCTTCATCCAGCGCCGGGCGCCTTCGTGAGTCAGGTCCAGAAGTGCGACATCGAACGCCGTGACGGGGAGATGGAGTACTTCTCCGGCGGCATCCCGGACAAAGTACCCGTTTTCCAGCCCCTCCCCGTAGAGATCCCTCAGTGCAGAATCCTCCGGCAGGGGGACGAACATGGGATTGACGTAACACAGCACCCGGATGCCCAGGGAATCGAGCGTGTCCACGAAAGCATCCCAGCGGGGGTGGAAGTCCCGGTTGAGGACCCAGTTCCAGAGCACCTGTTCGCCGATGAAGGTGTCCACGCGTCCGGACCATGTCTGGTTCCACACGGCGGCAATACGCACACCACGGGAGAGCAGTTCCTGTACCACCTGCAGGCTGGAGTCGGTATCCCGGGCCAGGGCCACGATGGCCCCGTCATGAATCCATGGGGGCAAAGGGGGCATGCGACCCGCATAGGCAGTGAAACGCTCGACGAGTTCCAGGGGATGTTCTCCTTGCAGGATGCGTCCGTGCATGGCCGGTGAGTGCAGCCGGATTTCAATTGTATCCGGGGCACGGAAATCGAATTCCGCGTATTCGCTGTTTTCCAGAAACACCGATCGCAAGCGGGTGGTGAGGTAGTGCGGTGCTGCGTGATAGGTGGAGTCTTCACTTCCCGCAGAACCTGGCGAGGCGGCGTTCACCGCAGGGCTGATGACTCCGTGTCCGCGTCCGACCCCGCCTTCCTGGGAGAGGACCGGAATCATGCGTCCTTTCAGATTGAGGGTGTCATGGGGGAACTGCATACCCATGCCGAGGATCCGCTCTTCGGTGTCCGAGTGCAGTCGCAGATCCAGTCTGGAAAAGGAACCATGAAGGTGTTCGGCCCGGAATTCCAGGTGACCGGGTTCCACTTCGCAAAAAGCCATGGAAATGAGGGCCTGGGCACACTCCGGTTGGGGATCGGAAAAGCCGATGGTGGTTCCCATTGTGCGTCCGTCGGTCCACCATCCGTCCACCCGGGGCAGCAGGCACCGGAAATGAACCGTTTCATGGACAGAAAAGGACCCCTGGTGTTCATGCACTTCCAGATGGGACCGTGCGGCCTGAAGCCACATCCCGTCTCCGGCTCCCGCGGCCAGCACCCGGTCTCCGGATGCCGCATGCCCAATGGAGAAATTCCCGTCGGCAGACAGTTGTACCCGGAAATCACCCAGAACAACGGATGATCCAGGCTCGGGAAAAGTCACGGATCCCAGGCCGGGTTCAAAACAACCTGGCGTTGGTCCTGGCTGCCAGAAGAACGGTTCCGGATCCCGGGGTGGAGCGAAATGCCAGGGGTACGGTCCGGCATCGGGATCCGGTGTCGCCGCGTTGTTTGTCCTGCAGGAGACTGCCAGGCAAAACATCAACAGGATTGGTAACCAGCCTGATTTGCGTCGGGCTGATGACCGGATTCCGGGAAAGGGGCCTGATTGGATCATGTCTACAGATCAGGAGGAGTGAGGAGTTCCCCGGAATTACCCGGTGGTTTCATGGCGGGTGTCATGGGGGGGGGGCGCTTCTGGGGTCGTGGGGTGAGCACACGTTCGATGGAAACATTCTTGTCGAAAAGAATGGGCAGGGAGAGATCTTCGAAGTCGGGATGGGTGACCTTGAGGATGACCGGTTCTTTCTGTACGAATACCTCCAGTTGATTCAGCGGAAGTGACCCCAACTGTGTTCCCGGTCCGACCTGGGTTTTTTCGCCATCCCGCAACAGGGTCAGGGTACCGGTTTCCAGTGTGCAGACCGCATCCGGCGTGTTTACCGAAAGGGAGAACATGACCACGGGCGGTGCGGCGGGTTCGGTCATCTCCGGTTCCGCCATGGGGGGTTCCACCATTTCACCGGAGGGTTCCATCGGCACATGGGGTTGAGCCTGCTTTCGGGTTTCCGGCTGCGTCTGGCCTTCGGCACCGGATTTTCGGGAGGTCATCCGGAATACAACGCCCCCGATGAGCGCAGTGGCGAACAGAACGCCCAGAATCACCAGGATGACGAGAATCTTGTTGTTGTTGCCGGGAGGCACGGATCGGATGGGGGCAAAAGTGGGAACCTTTACCAGGGGACCTTCTCCGGAATCATCCATCGCCATCAGTGTTTCGGCAAACTCCTGCATACTGGAAAAACGGTCTTCGGGCTTTTTTGCCAGGGCCTTGAGGGTGATGTTTTCCAGAACTGGCGGGATGTCGGCTTCGGGGCACCTCTCCCGGGGTGGTTCCGGTGGATCGAACATGTGCTGGGACAGTACACCCATGAACGAGTCTGAGCCGAACGGAAGCGTACCTGTGAGCATTTCATAGAGGATGATTCCAAGGCTGTAGATGTCCGAGGCATGGGAAAGGCGGTTGCCTGTGGCCTGTTCCGGAGACATGTAGTCCGGTGTCCCCAGGATCATGCCGGTCTTGGTCATCTTGTTGCCTTCGTTTTCATCGGTGATCTTGGCAATGCCGAAATCGATCACCTTGACGAAATCGGGCTGACTGGCAAATGTGGTGATGAAGATGTTCCCCGGTTTGAGATCCCTGTGAATGATGTTCTTTTCATGGGCCGCGTAGAGGGCGTTGCAGATCTGGATGGCAAAGTGTCTGGCCTTCTGCCATGTCAGACGGCCTGTTCTGTCCAGGATGTCCCCGAGTTCCTCTCCTTCAAGGTATTCCATCACCAAAAAGACGTACCCGTCTTCGGACTGGCCATAATCGGCAATGTCAACAATGTTGGCGTGTCCGATGCGGGAAGCGGAACGGGCTTCCTGCAGGAATCTGTCGACGGTGTCCCGATCCTCGGAATATTGTGGGTGCAGAATCTTGACGGCCACCTTCTTTTCGATCACCACATGTTCCCCCAGATAGACATCCCCCATTCCTCCGCCGCCGAGGCGGCGCAGGAGCCGGTACCTGTCCAGCAGGGTGACGCCAGTCATGTCGGGGGTTTTTCCGGTCGCAGGAGCCTTGCCGGCCTGTATGTCACGGGTTTTCTTGGAAGTGTCGGAATCTCGGGTCATCGGAATTCATCTCTCCATGCACATCATTTGTAGGGGTCCATCAGTTCCTGTTCATCCGGCGCCACAGGCTCGGGCTTCGGAATGAAAACCGCAGTTGGTGCCTGAACCGAGGCCGAATCCAGATGAATGAAAACCTGTCCCGGCTGTTTCGGAACAATGGAAAAGGACAGGGTGGGTCGCCCTGGAAAATCGGCTGTCCCCCCCAGGGGCTCTGTCTGGCGTGGGAGTTCAAACCATGCGGGTGCGGTTTTGGTTTCTCCGGAAATCCGCAGTCGGGCTCCAGTCGGTACGCTGTCGACAAAAACCCGCACGATGGATTTTTCTTCGGAAATCATCGGGGAATCGGGCGGATTGTCACCGGTTGTTTCCGCAGTCGCCTTTCCCTGGAAGGGTTCCGGCCTTTCCGGAGCATCCGGGTTGCTGCGAATTGAAGTTGCGGCCCAGAACGCGAATCCTGCGAGAGCCAGAGTAAAAACTCCCAGACCCGCAAAAAGTGCGGGTTTTCGAAGGGACCTGACAAGGGAGTTGCCCAAAAGCCCCTTCACCTCTTTCATGGTACGGGGTCTGAGTTCCGGATCCTTGTTCAGCATCGACGCCACCAGTCGATCCAGGGCAACAGGGCAGTCAGGGTTCAGTGTGGCAACAGACGGCGCCTTTGACTGGATCTGGGCGCGGAGCAGGTCATGGAAACTGGATGCCGAAAATGGGGTGGAACCTGTCAGCATCATGTACAGGAGCAATCCCGTTTGATAAATGTCGGTTGCAGTGGTGGCCGGCAGTCCGCGGACCTGTTCGGGAGCCATGAAATGGGGGCTGCCGTACAGTTTCAGATCCCTTCCGAAAATGGTTTCACCTGTTCCCGATGGACTGAACAGTCCGAGGTCGGTCAGCACGGGGCAGCGTGAACCATGAGAGTCAGGGACCAGCCGGACATTGGAGGGCTTGAGATTCTGATGGATGATTCCCTTTTCATGTGCCACATGCAGCGCCTCGGCCAACTGCAGCCCGATGGAAACCACCGTGACGGGATCCATCGGGCCGTGATTGCGGAGATACTCCCCCAGGTGCCCGCCCGAAAGCCAGTCCATCACGAAATAGGGGCGTCCATCCGGGGTGACACCGAAATCCGTCACATTGACGATGTGGGAATGGGAGACCGTGGCCTGGTGACGGGCCAACTCCAGGAATTTGTCCACCAGTTGCGCCCGACCTGTGAACTCCTTCCGGAGCATCTTGACTGCCACGGGTTTTTCCATGCTTTCAAACCGGGCGGCATAGACCTCCCCGAGGGTACCGCACCCCACTGGTGTGGAGAGGCGGTAGCGCCCGTCCAGCAACAGGCCCCGCATGGGATCGTACATCGCCATGGTTTCCTTTGGCGCCGGGACAAGAAACGTCTCGTCCCGGGGACAAAACTCGAAATCCATTCCATACAGGGTGTTGCAGACCGTGCAGAGTTTCATGGATACAAGGCCTTGTACGCCCGGATCAGTCCGGTGGTGGTATGCTGGACGGTGTCAATACGCACTTCCCAGGTGGAAAGGGTGTTGACGATGGCACCTTCCATGCGGGGGTTCGGATCACAGATCCAGCAGTTGTCCGGCCGCTTCTGATGCATCAGGATATGTTCGAGGGACCGGCGGATCTGGCGCTCGACGAAATCAGCGTTCACCCCGTGAATCCGGGCCAGTTCCAGGATGGAAACATTGGACTCCGTGCGGGAACCGGCCCCGTTGGTGTGGGGCGGCAAAAACGGGGAGAAACCGTAGGATCCGGAGAAATCCCTGAAGGCCGTATCCGTTTCGGTGAACTGCTGCCGTTCCAGAAACCGGGAGTAGTTCAGGCAGAAGTCCAGATACCGGCGTTTTTTCACTTCGGGTGCGACTTCCCGGGCAGCCATGCAGGTCCAGTGTTCTTCACCGAAACCGAAATGGAACGGCAAGGGCGCTGCCGCCGGTCCCACCAGATGATCCAGCCCGCGTACTGCGGCCTTGAGATATTCGGGATTCCCGAATGCACGCCAGGCCCTGGCCAGGGCGAAAGCCGCTTCTCCGGAATAGAAAAGCAGAACCTCCTTTTCATCGGGAGTCCGGGTCTTCAGGTGATAGACATGCCGGAAACTCCCGTCGGGACGCTGCATGAAAAGAATGAATTTCGCCAGATCCCGGGCGAACCCGTCGTATGTGTCGTCATCGGATGCCAGCCGGTATTCAGCGGCGGCCAGCAATGTCAGGGAGGCGCTGCCCAGACAGGGCTCATCGTCGGTCGCCACACAACGGAAGGGTTCGTCCACGCAGGAATCCCCGGCGAGTTTTACCAGATAGGCGATGGCGCGGGAGGCGGCATCACGGAAAACGGGTTCTTGGGTCAGCAGGTACAGGTTGGCGAGTGCGTAAGTGGTTCCCGCATGGCGTACTTCGTTGTAGATGGGCCGGCTCTGGTAGTCATACGTTCCGGAAACCAGGTGGTAATTGTACAGGAACTGTCCTTCTTCGGCGGTGAAAAAGCCCTTGGGACAGGCCTTCTGATCGCAGGGGAACCGCTCGCGGGAATTCCGGATGAGGGCGTTGACCATGTATTTTCCGCCGGCCATGGCACCGGCCAGGATGGATTCGGGGGTGACCTTCGGGGGCCCCAGATGGCCCCTGTACACGGCTCTGTATTTGTCGGGAACACTGTCGTCAAGAAGGACAGACCAAAGTTGTTCCCGCTGGAATGATTCCACGCCGAAACCTGTCCCGGACCGGGTTTCGCGGGCGATGAGACCGAAATCCATGCCAATGAGGAGTTCGTCAATGAAGGAAAACGGCATGAACCGGTCAAACAGGCGTTGCCGGAACATGTCCTCGGGCAGAAGTACAATGGACCTGCCGTTGTCCAGGTTCACCCGGAGGGCTTCGAGTCCAGGAAGGAAAGACAGCGAACGCAGGACGGGGATATCCAGCACGGGGGCCACGGAACGCACCAGATCCACTCGCAGGCGGGTGCCGTCCAACGGGGGATCCGCGAGCAGTTGCTCCGAGCAGGCAGCCACTGCGGCTCCAAGGGGCGTGGCGGACTGTTCACAGCGCCAGACCGGTTTCCCCTGGTAGTATCCGTGGATACTGAGATTTCCCGGATAATTGCCGGGCAGTTCCGAGGGATCAAACGGGGTCCTGATTCCGTTGGCGGCATCCAGGAGCACCCTTGCCAGAAGGGTTCTGCCAGAAAGGTCCGGCAAGGGGCGGGGCCGGTGCCGGTACCGGTTCCATCCCAAAACTCCGGAAAGCAGGCACAGGGTTGCTGCCACTGCGGAAAATCTCAGGAAAAAGGGGAAAAACCGCATGGGACTATTCCGCCCAGAAAGCCCGCAGTTGAAAGACGGGCCACAGGCCCACGAGGAAAAAGACCAGGACGATCTGGATGCCCGCCAATACGCTGATACCCATCCCCAGTGGGCCGTAGATGCCCCGAAACGCGCCGATCACCCAGGAAAGTGCCATCAGGAGTCCGACACAGAGGAAAAGGTACAGTCCGGCAAGGCCAAGACCCACCCACCGGGCATGGGGGCCTGCCAGAATCAGGTAAGTACCGCCCAGTAGAAGGGTGATTGGGAAAAAAAGCGTCAGAAAACGGGTCACCGGGGGATGGGCAGGCATCAGGATCGTGAAGACAAGCAGGTACAAAAGGGCAAAAAAAATGTCCCAGCAACCGTAGATGAAGAATCTGGAGCGAAAATCAATGCGCATGGGCTGCTCCCGGTCTTTCGGTTATCCCCGCATCTGTACGACGAGGGCGGTTTCACGCAACTGGAAGTGCACCTGGCTGACGGCATACTGAAGGAGTTTGAGCGGGCGTTCGGGCCTGTCGAACAGGCCCAGGCTGAGTTGGACCGGCTCCCATGCTCCCGCGGCCAGATAACCGACGCGATCCACCGTGCGCAGGAGACTGTCTTCAATGGAATCCAGATCCTTCTTGCCGAAGGAGCCCATTTCCAGGATGGTGCCCGCGAGCAAATCCCGGTCCTTGCGGCCCACGATTTTCTGGGTGTACTTCGTGAATTCCTGGAGCAATGAGGCATCCATGCCTTCAAACCGGCGATCCGGAAAGACTGTCATCACGAGGGCTGCCAGGAAATGAACCATTTGTTCGGTGGAAAGCGCCAGTGGAATGCTCAGCCGCGCATCCTCCAGGAATTGATACCCCGAAAGCAGAAAACGCCACTGGTTTTCAGTGATGGCGTCAATGTCCCATGAGCCGGGCAGAAGCAACACCGGGGGATCCAGGGGCAGCCATTTGGGAGTGGTTCCCTCATGGCGGTAGAATTCCATGTTTTTCGGCGATTTTTCCAGCGCCGGGATGGCGTTTCCAGGCATTTGCCTGATTCGTTCGCTTTTTGCAGGCATGGACTTCCTGAAAAGGTCCCGCAGGTGCCGCCGGGCTTCATCGTGCACCACCCGGATCATGCGGCGTTGTGTCTGCAGCAGTTCAAGCGGGTAGAGGGTGTTTTCCAGATCTTCGGCGTGCAGCAGGGAAGTATCCATCGGATGGGTCGCGGGCTTGCAGGGGAGTTCAGCCGGATCCGCACCCAGTTGGGATGCACATTCCGCCAGAAGGCCGGCGGCCGTGTCATTGCGCTTCCAGAACGCAAAATGCGCCAGACGGTTGACGGAGGATGCGCTGTCCAGACGAACGATTTTCTGCCTTTCGGACGTCCACAACAAATCCAGTTTGATGTTCCGGGACGGGCTGTCTGCGTGTCTCTCATAGAAGTGTACGAGGCTTTCGACGGCCGGCAGGCTTCCATCGGAAATATCCACCGCTTCCACGAGGGATTCCCTGGCGGTCCGCTGATCTTTCAGGAGGTTTTCCTGAATGTCCGATAGTCTCTGGAGATAGCCAACCCGGACTTCCACATTTCGTTGCAGGGTCAGGCATTTCCTCAGGGACCAGACCGCCTTCTTCGCGTCCTTGAGTTGCAGGTTCAGGTCCACCACCTTTTCCCAGAGGTCGAGTTGTTCGGGGTCCAGTTCCAGGGATTGCAGAAACCACCCCAGAGCCTCTTTCGGATGTTCAAGCATCTGTTCGGCCGAGCCCATCCGCCGGCAGATGCTGCAGCGTACGAAGGGGTCTGTTTCGAGTTTCAGCCATCTTCCAAGGGTGTCTGTGGCGTGTCCGTATTCACCGGCTTCTTCATGCAATTGCGAGAGAGTACCCAGTCCGGGTTTGTGATCAGGTACCAGCCTGTCCAGCCTCATCAGGGTTTCCCTTGCCGCCGTCCGGTTCATCAGGGCTTCGAGTTGCAGATCGGCCAGATCCGAAAGAATCCGGGCCAGGACATCCTCCCGGGTTTCCGAATGTGAACGGTCGGACAGCAATGTGGCAAGGTTTTCCGCCTGACCGGCTCGCTGCAGGATGCTTCTGCTTCTCAGGAAGGCTTCATGGTCCGGTTGAAGTTCCAGCACCCGTCGATAAATGGCCAGGGCTCCTTCGGGATCCTCGGCCCATGTTTCCATGGCCAGCCCGGCGAGGTACAGGTGTTCCACCCGTTCGTTTTCCACGGTGAACGCCGTCAGGCTCATCTTTTCCAGGGTTTTTCCGGTGATCAATCCGTCACCCGTGGCCAGGGCCAGTCCCAGTACCTGATGGAGCAGGGGCAGTTCCTCCGGCCAGATGTCGGTCAATTCCGTATACACTTCCCGGCCTGTCTCATATTCGCCCTGGGCAAGTGCCCTGCGCAGGAACACCATGCCCGCCGGGGTGTCCGATGCATATTCCCGGGAAGCGAGCACATAGGGGAACTCCTCTCCCAGGACGCAAAACGCCCACCAGTTGAGGCAACTGTCCGAAGTGTCCAGGGCAACGAGGTCGGCAACCGCATTTCGTGTGGGTAGGGTTCTGGATACAACCAGTTCGAGGCGCCATGCCTCCAGGGTAAAGGCCACCCGCTCCTGTGTGGAAGTGCGGGTGGAGGCCAATTTCTGGAACCAGTTCAACTCGGATTCCGGATTCCCGCCCAGACGGTCCTGGTCCAGCAGCAGAAGCAGATTGAAACTGTCCTGGGGATGAAACTCGGCCAGCGTTCGTCTGGTGAGTGTGGAACTGTCTTCATCGGAGCGGCCCTCACTGTCGATGCGCACCAACTGACGATAGCAATCCGCTTTTTCATTTTCGTCAGGGTCCCCTTCCAGAAGGTCCAGCGCAAGCCGGGTCAGGTCCGCCCAGAAGCCCGAGCGGAAAAGGGCGCGCTTGTACATCTGTTGCAGCACGGGCTCGGTACGTTTCCGCAGATATTCCGGGTCTTCCTGTCCGTTGAGCATGCCATGCAGGAACCACAGGCCCGCCTGGACATCATCCATGTCTTCTCCGGGAGCCACTGGTTCAGGGAGGCCCCTTCGCCGGGTCCAGCGGGACTGGATCCTTTCAAGAACGACAGGGTCCACCAGCCCGGTCCAGTTGCCGGTGGGGTCGTCAGACTGCAGTTCCTCCGCAATGCCGGCCCTCCATGCCAGAAGCGCCAGTTTCGGGTCCCCCGAAGAAAAGGCAGGAGCCCAGGCCTGGGCGACCGGCATGAGGGCGGTTTCCCGGCGATGGCAGGCCAGAATCCAGGGGGCATCTTCTTCAGGGATGACCAGTGGATCCAGCAGTAACCTGCCGAAAGCCGCCGGTGAGTTGGGGTCGGCTTCGGTGGACTCGGATTCCAGAAGTTCCATCCGGTCCCCGTCTCCCCGTGCAAAGGCCAGCAGGCGCTGAAGGGAAATGTCTCCGCAAAGGGGTGTCCTTTCACCAAAACGGAGTTGCAGCCATTCGGTGTATACGGGCTTCAGTTCCTCCGGGAGCCCTTCGAGAACCAATGGGTCAAAGGATTCCTGCTTCCGGAGTTCCCCGGCGATCATGACATCAAGCATGGTTCCGGAATTTTCTTCGCCCCGGTTTGTCCACCAAAGGAGCAGGGGATCATTGGTGGGTTCCATTGCAAGGCGGGCTTCACGCCCGGCAGGATCCATGCCCATGAGGGCCAGACGGCCGATGAGTTCGCGCTCTGTGGCCCCGCCTTCAAACCGTTCCATTTCCGCAGAAACGTCCCCGTTGCCCGTGAGTGCGTGCCATGCAAGCAGCCGGATCGCCGTGGGGGCGGATACCATCTCCACCATGGCGGTGGCGGGTATGAGTCCCCTGGAGAAGGCACATGCCAGAACCAGTGGATGGGCAGGCAATTCGGTCGTTTCCATCCCGGCACGGAGTTTTTCCAGTGTCACGATGGGATCGGTACAGATTTGTTCCAGCCTCAACAGTGCCGGCTTGAGGAACATGCTGGATTCCTGCCGCCAGGCGAGCCGGAGAATCTGGAACAAGGCTGATCTGGCAAGATCCGTTTGCAGAAGCTGAAGGTACAGTTCCGTGGCTTGTCCGGGATTCTGCTCCTGCAGGGCCCGGGCAAGGCAGAATTTCATTTCGGGGTCGTCCGGTGCGTTCCTGGCGAGGGATGAAAGCCCTTCCCAGTCGGAATGCCTCAGACAGAGGTCCATTTTCGTGCGCCATCCCCCGTCGGGGAGGGCTTTGGCCACTTCTTCGGGGAGTGGTTCATCCAGAACCAGGGAAATCTCGGACAGGATGAACGGCAGGATTTCGGTAGCATGCGGGATCAGGGGGATTCCGGAAGAAAGAGCAAGGGCTGCATCCCGGTCGATGAGCGCAGAGGAAAAGGCCAGAAGCGTCCGGACCGGATGGCTTTCGGGAAGGTCTTCCATGGCTCCGGCCGCCGCGGCCTTTTCGCCGGCCATGAGGAACAGCACGGCGGCTTCGGAATACAGGCCGGGATCGGGATTCGAAATGCCCAACTCCAGAAGCAGTGACGCATCTTCGGTCCACATGGCAGCAGGAACTTCCTGCTCCACGGGTTCCAGGTTTTCCGGTGCTTCCAGGGGTTCCAGATCCAGAACCCCTTTTTTGGCCAGCAGGGCCGGTACGGGAGCCGAGGATGGATCCACGGACAGCAGTTCCGGGTCAAAGTCCGGAAGGTGGCTGGTACATATTGCGGTTCTTTCCTCGTCGGGAATGATGTACTGGGCCAGAATGATGAAATGGCGCAGGCATTCCATGTCCTGTGCGGATATGGCATAGTCGATGCAATGCCGCAATGCGTCCTCGCCGGGATTGTCCAGGTACAGCAGATACGATGCCTGCAGTGCCAACGGGTGACGATCCACCAGGGAGGCCCCTGCAGCAGACTTCTCAAGTGCTTCAATGCGGCGGGGATGACCTTCGGGGAGCAGGCTGGCCAGATGGACTTCAGCCGTACAAAGAAGTTCCATGTCCGTCGTCAGCCGTGCGATGCGGGACCACGCCAGGCAGGTGCCAACATCAAATCCGGACAAGGGCCTTTTGGCGACAGCTTCGTCCAGTTTTCCTGATTTCTCGGCAATCAGTGCCGGAAGGTGCGCACATCCGGGTTGTTCCAGAAGTGATCCTGTCCAGCGACGGGTGGAATCCAGGTCGGTTCCGAGGGGATCCAGCAGGAAGTCAAATGAACTCTCCGGGGTGTCCCGATACCAGAACCGCAAAAAATCCTGTCGGCGGATGGAATCCAGATCGCCGTCAAGGGATTCGACAATCTGCTCCGGATTTCCGGCGCGGTTGGCCAGGAACTGCAAAAACCTCCGGGAAACTCCTGCGAAAGGTTCTTCGGCGCCGGCAGAGAAGGCTGCAACCGAAGGGCTGTCAGCCGGATTGTCTTCGTCTGAGGAAAGAACGGGAAGCCGTTCGAATTCGTAACGGGGGGTCAGTGCCTGGGTGACGGTTTCCCGTCAGAT
>CAZTZR010000063.1:0-22070 GCA_964618145.1 uncultured Kofleriaceae bacterium | reverse complement strand
GGGTCCCCCGGCGCTTTGCGATAGCAAAAGACGGGGGTGTCCGACGACAGGACCACGAGCAGCAATGGGGATATTAGCCGATGATTACGGCAAATAATGCTCTACGCCCATAATGATCTTGCCCTGGGATGATCACAGGCAGGGGTGAGAAGTTTCAGTCCAGATCAAAACCCCGGCGGATGATTTTTGCTGCGGGGATGGAACATCCGGAAAAACACAGTTCCAGGACATCTGCCGGACGGATCTGTGCGGTGGTCATGTGCCGGATGCGGCATTCAATGGTGCCGGTTTCCGGGAGAAACCGCACTTCGGTCAAAGAGGGCCTGGCGTCGAAGGTTTTGGGGGGTTTGCCCGGATGCATCCTGCGGATCTCGATGACGGGACTCTGATCCAGTCGCCGGATGTTTTCCCGGATCATGTCAGCCGGATGATCCTCCGGGGGCAGGTTCAGGGCATAGCGGCTGTGGGTGATGCGTTTGGCCAGTCCCGGAACGGACGGATCCAGCGGCAGGGCGTCGCCGAATACAAGACCGTGTATGGATGCCTCGTTCAGGCGTGCACACAGGGCTTGGGGGGTCAGGTCCGGCACGGACTCCAGATGGACTTCCAGCAGTTCGGCCAGACCTTCCACCCGGTGTCCAAGGGCGGGACCGAAAGTCATTTTCGGCTTCGGATGGAATCCGGAGGTGTACACGGGCCGCAGTCCGGCGGCCCTGAGAATGCGCGGGAAGTGGTCGATGAGCTCCAGATGGGAGATGTAGGTGGCGTGTCCCGTCTTGGAGTACGTGAACAGGACCCTTCCGGGCTCCCGGGATCCCCCGGGGACCGGATCCGGGGGAAGGGCGGCGATGGTCTGCAGGATATCCTGTTTTTCCTCAAGGCCTGCCGAAAGGTTACACGCGGCGCCGCATCCGTGGCACACCAGACGGTTGTTCTCGATGACCAGACATGGCGGGGTTGGAGTCTGCGCCAGGGCACGCTCGAATTCCAGTTGCAAAAAGCGTCGGGAAACCCCCGTGTCCACGTAATCCCAGGGCAGGGGGGCATTGTCGTCCAGGGTCCCCAGAAAGCGCAGGGGGGGATCCATGCCGCATTCGTCGAAGGCCGCCTGCCAGGTGCCGAAGTGGAACCAGTCCCGCCAGCCGTCGAATCGGGCGCCTTTTTGATAGGCGGCCAGAATGGCACGGCCCAGGGTTTCGTCCCCCCGGGAGAAGACGCCTTCGAGAAGACTCTCACGGGGATTGTGGAAACGCAGGCTGATCTGTTTGGGGGAAATGACGCTTTCGATGATCCGGTGTTTGGCCCGGAGCTCGGCTTCCGATGCCATGGGCAGCCACTGGAAGGGCGTATGGGGCTTGGGGACAAAATTGGATACCGAACATGTGATGCGGGGCGGCTTTCCGGGAGCTGCCCGGGAGGCTGTCCGGTGGGCTGAATGGCACAAGTCCCCGATGGCCCGCAAATCTTCTTCGGTTTCCGTGGGAAGCCCGCACATGAAGTACAACTTGATGCGGCTGAAACCCTTTTCCGCCACGTAGGCGATGGTGTCCAGCAAATCCTGGGTGCGTACGTTCTTGTTGATGACGTCCCGCAGACGATCCGTGGCGGCTTCCGGCGCGAAGGTCAGACCGCCGCCGCGCCCTGTACGCAGGGCATCAATCACGGACTCGGGCAGATTGTATGCCCTCAGGGAGGCCACGGCCAAAGAGCCGTCCGCGTGCTCGATGAGCCGGGCCAGTTTGGACACGAAAACGTCAAACCCCGTGTAATCCAGAGTGGACAGGGCGGTCAGTCCCACCTCCTGCTGGCCGAGGGTTGACAGGGCCGCCCGGGTCTGGTCCATGATTTCCCGTGGGGGACGTTCCCGGAACGGCCGGTAGGTGAATCCCGCCTGGCAGAACCGGCATCCCTGGTTGCATCCCCGGGACAGTTCAATGGCGGCGCGGGAGAACACCGAGAACAGGGGCACGGGGCCGAAGGCGGCACCGGGGTGCCCTGTGAGTTCCACCCGGGCCATGGTCACCGGCGAGGCGGGGGGAAACTGCGGGGAAAAGACGTGGGGCATTTCTGCAAGACGCCGGATACGTTCTTCCCGGGGGTGTCCGGCGGCCCGCAGACGGCCTTCCTCTTCCAGGAACCGGGGCAGGAAAAGTTCCCCGTCCCCGAGCACCAGAAGGTCGATGAAGTCGAAAATGGGAGCGGCATGGCAGGCCAGGGGGCCTCCGGCGATGACAATGGGGTCACCTTCGTGGCGTTCCCTGCGCAACAGGGGGATTTTTCCCAGGTCCAGCATCTGGAGGATGTTGGTGAAGTGCAGTTCAAACTGGAGGGAGAATCCCACCACCGGAAACCTGTTCAGGGGTGTCTGTGATTCCAGGGTGACCAGCGGCAGGTCCTGTTTCCGGAGCAGTTTTTCCATGTCCGGCCAGGGGGCGAACACGCGCTCCGCCGCCAGATCCGGCCGGTTGTTGATGCACTGGTACAGGATGGGCATTCCCAGATGTCCGGTGCCCACCTCGTAGACGTCGGGAAAGGCCAGGGCCATGCGGGATAGCAGGGATTGGGGGTCCTTGACCACCGAACGGGGTTCTCCACCCAGGTACCTCAGGGGTTTGTCCACGTGATCAAACAGGTTGGCGTAGATGTGATCCATGTTTTACTGCCAGGATTCCAGGAAATCGGGGGGAAAGAGCCGTTCCAGGAGATTGTTGATGAAATCCATCAGGCCTGCGGGAGCCAGATGGGCGGACAGTTCCCTGAATTCAACGAGTTGTTCCCGAATCACTTCGCGGGTGTCATGCAGAACCCCGCCTTCGATCAGAAGATCCCGGATTTCACGGGCCTGTTCTGCATTTTTGTCAAAGCGTGGGGCAAGGTACCAGTCGAAAAAGCGTTCCCGGGACGGGGACGGAAGATCCAGGGCCAGCACGGAAACCAGGCTGATCTTGCCTTCCATGAGATCCCCAAGGGCATCCCGCCCTTCTTTTTGGCCGGTGATGTCGATCCAGTCATCGCGCATCTGGAACAAGAGTCCCAACCGGGAGCCCATTTCGTCCAGATCCTCCAGAAAAGATGTGGTTTCATCCCCCAGCAGTTCGGCGCCACCGGTCAGGCACAACCTGAAAAGGGCACCGGTCTTCCCGGCACAGATGTGGCGATAGGTCTGCATGTCCGGCGTTTTGCCTTTCAGTTCACGGATTTCCAGCATCTGTGAATGCACCAGACACATCATCTCCCGGCAGAGCCTGTCCTGCAGACGACGGATGACCTTGTCGTTCACCCTGGAACCCAACACCAGTTGCATGGCACAGGGCAAAAGGAAATCCCCCAGATTCAGTGCCTGGGGGACACCGAACCGTTTCCATGCGCTGGGATGGTTCCGGCGGAAGGCATCCATGTCCTCGATGTCATCGTGAATCAGGGATGCGTTGTGGATCAGTTCCACGGCTGCGGCCAGGGGTACCGAGGTGAATCCGTCGCCTCCGAATCCCAGATGGGAGGCCAGTACCAGGGCCGGGCGGATGCGCTTTCCCTTTTCCTGGACGATCTGCCGGATCATGCCATGGATGTCGGCATCGGGGGCGAAACGCAAAAGGGCGTTTTCGACCAGACGTTCCATGGCGGGGGAATAAGTGTCAAGCAGGTTCGACAAGGTATAAGGCATGATGAAAAAACATTCCGCTGCGGTGTGACCGCAGGATTCCGTTTTGGATCGATTCGCTTCCGAATGGAAGCCCTTTTTTCGGTTTGCACGCAGCGGATGTGTCCAGGATCATTCCCGGTCCCAGCCCGGGGCCAGCAGGCGGGTCATGGCCGGGATGTTCCGGATGCCCTGGGACTGCATGAAAGAGTTCCCCGAATCTGCAAGTTCCTTCCCCTCGTCGCCTCCCAAAACCGTTCCCAGGCGGATTCGTTCCATTCCCACTGCAGGTTCCGTTGTATACAGGTGGATGTTGACCATTCCGGATGTGGAAAACAAATCACCCCGGCTGCGTGCATCCTGCAGGACCAGTTGGATGTGCCGACTCATGGCATCGATTTCCCCCAGGTAGAACAGCGACCAGATGTACTGGTTGTTCATCATGCTGCGTTCCCAGTGCATGCCCCTGCATGAAGCACTCGAAAGCCCGTGCCGTGTCCAGGTAGGAAAGGGTCCGGGGATCATTGAGTCTGGACTGGATGCGTTCGCAATGTTCCATGACCAGTTTCCCGTAGGGGGATCCGGGCTTGTTGGCGGCTTCCCGATTGGCTTCGATGCACAGTCCCAGAAGCACTCTGCGGGGATCACCGATGCGCATGGCCCGGAGGACAAAACGGATGCTGAAGTATGCGGAAAGTAGAAGGTCGGCTCCGCCCATTCCCATCGCCCCAGGGGGGGTCGGGGAATGCCGACTCCGATGATTTGCAGGATTTCCGCGATGATTTCCAATCCCTGGATCGATGAACCCTGCATACAGGAGTTGTTCGGCTGCACGTCGCTTCAAATCCAGGGTATCTGCGGTTTTGGCCCCGGGGACCGAATCCAGGAATGCACAGGAAGCTTCCCATCCCCGTCCTGCGCTGGCAAGCACCGAGCCCATCCGGATGGTCAGTTCCCTGACCGTCTGCAGGTCGTCACCGTCGGATGCTTCCCGCAAGAGGCGGATGGCCTTTTCATACAGGCCGGCGGCCCGGTCGAAGGCGAGGGTGTCAGCGGCATTTTCTGTCGCCAGGGTGAAGAGTTGTGCGGCATCCAGTTTTTCTCCTGTGCCAGATGTACGAGATGATGTCGGTGCCCTGCACCAGTTCCATGGTGAAGAACCAGTGACCGTCTTCTTCGAACAACTCTCCCAAGGAAACCAGATTGGGGTGATCCAGTTCCTGAAGGGCCCGGAATTCCGTTTTCAGTCGGTACAACTCCGACGCCCCTCCCTGGAATGACTTCAGGGCCACGGGCTTTTCCAGTTCCCGGTCGTAGGCGGAGTACACCACACTCATGCCCTCCTTTCCCAGAACGGACAGGATGTCAAATCGCCGGTTTCAGGAAAAGGGTGGCCGGGGGTTCATTCCGCTTCCGGGTTTCCTTCGCGGATGACCACATACGCACGCGATATCTCCCAGTTCCGGAAGATGTCCCTGAAATGCAGCAGTGAGGCAATGCAGCGTTCAAAATATTCTGTATTCAGGGAACTCATCAACGGTTCCTCCATCTGGAGCATTCAGTATCCATGCGTCCAATTGCCATGTCAAGGACAGGAGGCCCCAGACCCAGGGCAGGGGACTGAATCACCCTCCCCGGGACACGAATGCCATGAGGATCTGGATGGTGCGGCCGATCATGCGCAGAATCAGCGGATTGATGAGCACCAGCAACAACAGTACCGCCAGTTGCCGGATGGGCATCATCAGGAAATAAGGCTGGGTCTGGGGCAGCCAGACGGACAGGAATCCCAGGGAAAATTCCAGGAAAAAAAGGACGAGGAACACCGGAAGAAGAAGCATGGCCAGGGTAGTGAACAGGATGCCCACCAGATTCAATACCGCGATGATCCAGTGCGAACTCTGGAAGAAAACCCAGGGCGCTTCCAGGGGCAGGGTCGAAAACTGCCGGCCGATGGCCGACAGGGAGATCAGGGGACCCGAGACCGCCAAAAAATACAGGATCCCCAGCAGGGCGTACAGACCGGCCAGGGAAGACCCCTCGATCATGAGCCCGGGAATCTGCATTTCCGATCGGGAACCCCGCAGGCTGTCCATGAGTTCGCCAAAGGACAGCCAGATTCCCAGCATGATGTGAAAACCCGTGGCCAGCACGACCCCAATGAGGAAATTCACCGCCAGGGCCGCAGGGAAAACGGAAGGGGACACCTGTCGGGGGCCAAGGAGGAAAGTGAAATATGCCGCGATGCCCAGCACAAGAAACCAGCCGGTAAAAAGACCGGAGGACCGGGGGAGGATCTTCGGCGCCAGCGGTGCCAGACGGGCTGCGATCAGGAAAAAAACCGTCCTGTACGGTGTGACCAGTTCCCAGAGTGGATCCATCATCGGACGAACCTACGAGACGTTCTGGATGTACACGAAAAGGAGCCGGGTGAAAGTCATCAGTTCCGATGCCATCACCGGTCCGAACAGCAGCAGGCAAAGACTGACTGCGAGCCATTTGGGGGCATACGAGAGGGTGCTTTCCTGGATGGATGTGACACTCTGGAGCAGCGAGAAGAAAAAACCCGTCAACAGGGAAACCACCAGGGGGAATGCCGACAGCAACAGGGTGAGAATCAGGGTTTTTTGCAGCAGGTAAAGGTGGGTGTCCGGTTGCATGTTTTCACGCGTATGACAGCATCAGTGCCGATGCCAGCAGGTAAAAGCCGTCCACGGCCACAAAAAGCAGCAGTTTCAGGGGCAGGGCCACGGATGCAGGAGAAACCATGTGCATGCCCAGGGCCATGAGGACGTTGCCCACCAGCAGGTCCAGCACCAGAAACGGCAGAAAAAGCAGAAACCCGATCTGGAAGGCTTCGGTGATTTCACTGATGAGAAATCCGGGAATCAGCACGATGAAATCGTTCCTGCGGATTTCGGCGCCCGGATTCAGTTGGCGGGAGATGGCGGCAAACCCTTCCTTTTCCTTTTCATGGGCGTGCCGGTCCAGAAACTCCCTGAAGGGTTGGGAACCTTTTTTCAATCCGCCCTTGAGGGCGGCCAGTCGTTCTTCATCCGGAGCAGAGGAGTCGGAAAAGGTTTCCATGACGGGAGCCAGTTCCGTCCAGGCCCGGATGAACACGGGCATCATCACGGCGATGGAAAGCACCACGGCCAGTCCGGTGATGACCATGGTGGGGGGCATCTGCGGAGTGCCCAAAGCTGACCGCAGCAGGCCGAAGACAATGGCGATCTTGACATAGGATGTGACGAAAAGTATGGCCAGGGAGAGAAAACCCAGAAGGGACAAAATGACAATGTGTGTGCTTCCCTGGCTCGAAGAAAGCAACTCCGTCATCCTGAATGCTCCCCGTTTCCATGATGTTGCCCGGGTGAATCGTCACCGCTCTCATCCGCCGGTCTGGAAGGCAGTTCCTTCAAAAGGGAAATGCCTGCTTCGGAACTGGCAATCAGGTACTGCCGGTCCCGCAGTTCCACCAGAAACAGGTTTCTGCGGGGTTCCAGCGCGCAAATGGCCTTGACGCGCAATTCCCCCTGCCGCTGCTGCACCAGGCGGAAAAACCAGTGGCGGCCATACCGGGCAACCACAAACAGCAATCCGATGAGCAACCCAAGCACGAGAAGCGCCCGGAGCGCAGCACTGCCAATGTCCACTTCGGGAGGCGCAGCCTGGAGCAAAACCCCCCAGAGCATCATGGTTCTTCTGCGGGAGGCTCATCCCCTTGCTGCAGAGCATCCTCTTGCAGGGGAAGTTCGGCTTCCTCGATCTGTGGCAAGGGTTCTGTGGATTCCAGATTATTCGAAACACGGTCAATCATGATCAAGTACAGGTTGCAGGAACGGTTGGCCGGATCCAGTTGGAGAACGGACTCAAAATAGGTGCGGGCCGTCAGCATCTGACCGCGGGAGAAGGCAATGACGCCTTTGAGGATGATCGCCGGAACATATTTCGGGTTCTGGTTGGTGACCAGTTCCAGTTCTGCCAGTGCGTCGTCCACATGGCCCTGCTCCCGCAGCACTTCGGCAAGGCGGGTTCGCAGGTCGATGAAGGTGGGAGCCAGAGCCAACGCCTGTCGCAGTTCCCGTGCGGCATCGTCGAACAACTCGATTTCCTTGTAGGCGGATGCCAGATCCGCGTGCATGTTGGCCAGTTTTCCGCGCACGAAGGGATCCAGCGAACTGGGCTGGTTCATGGAATGGCTCAGGGCCCGGGAGTAGACCTTGCGGGCCTCGTCATATTTTCCGAGGTCATTGTAGGTCACGGAAAGGTTCAGTGCCGCATCCGTGTACCCCGGATTGATGATCAGGGCTTTCTCGAAATGCGCCTGCGCCTTTTCCATGTCTCCGCGATGATGGTGTATGACACCGAGCATGTTGTGCACATCGGCCATTTCCTGCTTCTGTTCCAGCGCCCGGTTGAACAGTTCCAGTGCCCGGTCATATTCGCCGCCGGTGTAGGCGTCACGACCCTGGGCCACGATTTTTCGGATATCTTCACTCACGGGAAATCATCTCCTTCCATGTCATTGCATGGGAGCGACCACAGGCGGCTTTTCGGAAGTCAGTTTCTGCCGGGCTTTGTCCAGGATGGCGGCGGCTTCCACGGCCTGAGGGCGATTCGGGTAATGTTCCATGATTTTTCTGGAAAGGTCAACCGCATTCTTGTATTCACCCAGGCGCATGTACGTCCGCAGAAGAATGATACCCGCTCCGGGAATGCGGGGCGAGTCCGGGAACTGTGTAAGGACCGTTTCCATGCGGGTCCGCACGGCTTTGTATTTTTTCTTCTTTCCATAGAAGTCGGCTACGTAAAACTCATGTTTGACGAGCATTTCCCTCGTCCGCGCATAATATTTGCGGACGCGGGGCAGGTAGGTGCTTTCCGGGTAACGCTCCATGAACATTTTGAAAATTTCGTACGCAGCCCTGGTGTGGGCCAGATCCCTCTGCTGGGCAGGAGGAAACATGAAAAAATCCCCTGGCCCCAGCCGGTAGTTGCAGTAGCCAATCCACCAGGTGGTCATGCCTGACCGGACGGCTTCATGATAAGGATAGTCCCGCATGAAATCCCGGTACACGGCAGCCGCGGTGATGAAGTTGCCCTCCTTGCGGTGTGCCCGGGCGGTGCCGAGTTCGGAAAGCACAGCATACTGGGAGAGCGGGAACTGCCTTTTGACGCGGGCAAAAACCGTGCGTGCTTCCTCGGTGTGTCCTTTTTTCAGGCGCTCTTCCCCGAATTCGAACAGGAGTTTGGGGTCTTTTTGTACTTTGGCAGGAATGGTGCCGCTTCCGGAAACGGTGCAACCGGAAAGCATCCACAAAAGATATATCGGGATCCAGAATCGAACCATGCTACCTCTCAGTTTCAATGGGAACAGCCCAATGCGTCCACCATTCTGGAAAGCACCGTATCCGCCACCAATAGTCCAGAACGGGTCAGTCCCACACGTCCTTGGGTTTGCCATAAAAGACCCTCTTTGCGCAAGTCACAAATGCGATCATCCGGGACAGGGCATCTTAGTTTTTTTAACTCCAGTCCTTCCAGAAGGCGCAGCCCAGTGAGCAGGGTTTCAATGTCTTGCCCCCGGGCATCCACTTCCTCCGTTTCAACGGCAAAGGGAAGATGAGGGGCGGCAGGCGGGGATGGGGCGACATCCAGGAAATCGGTGAAGCGCCATTGTTTCCAGCGGGATGCGGCCCCCGGCCCCAGTCCGAGATAATCGGCACCCTCCCAGATCCGCAGGTTGTGCCGGCAGGCGAAACCAGGCCGGGCAAAGTTGGAAACTTCATAATGAGTGTATCCCGCTTCGGTCAGAGTCCGGATCACCGTTTCATACATCCTGATCCACAGTGTTTCGTCAGGAACGAAAAGTCTCCCTTCGCCCACCTCTGTGGCCAGGGGGGTACCGGGTTCGATGGTCAGGCCATAGCAGGAGATGTGTTCCGGGGACAGCCGCAGGATTTCGTCCAGATCCTGCTCCAACCCCGGAAGATCCTGCTCCGGCAGCGCAAACATGATGTCAAGGTTCAGGTTTTTCAGACCGGCTTCCCTCAGGAGGGCTACCGCCCGGCGGGTCTGTTCGGCCGTGTGCCTTCGCCCCAGAACCTGCAGGCAGGAAAAACTCTGTGCTCCCATGCTGATGCGGTTGATTCCTTGCCGCAAAAGAAAGGTCGCCAGTTCGGAATTGACGTCTTCCGGGTTCACCTCCATGGTATGTTCACAATCAGCGGCCAGACGCCAGACCCGGGGGATCTCCCCTGCCAGTTGCGACAGCATGGAAACCGGCAGACAGGAGGGGGTTCCGCCACCCCAGAAAACGGTGGCCAGTTCCGGGTGGGTGAATTCCGCGGGCAACTCCCGCATGCGGCGGAGAATGTGGCGGGTCACCACAGCGGCCCGTTCCCCGTCAAACAACTCACGGGGAAAATCACAGTATGTACATATTTTTTTACAGAATGGGATGTGCAGGTAAAGGGAAGCAGTCACGGACGTTTGGGAGGCAAACGCCATCAAAATGGCTTATTTGCCAGAGCAACTGGAATCCTTTTGGCGGTCTGACGCCTTGCACCGGCTCAGGCAGAGGTCGGCGGCAGTGAGAAAGTCCCGGCATTCGCAGATGCAGGTGCCGTCAAGTTCCCCGGTTTCGCGACCCAGCCGGATGCAAACGAAGCCGTTGTCGCAATGTTCGACTTTTTCGCCGTCCTTGCAACCGCCGTCATCGTCGCATTTCTGGGAGCAATATTGCACGGACTGGCTGATCTGGTTGTCATTGCTGTCAAAGATGACACGGCTTTGCAGGATGCACAGCCGCTGCAGGCATTCGGGGGCCTCGGCGTTGATGGCCTTGACGCCTTCGCCGCTGGAAACCGGATCAAATCCGACCACGCAATAACGGCCCAAATCCTGTTCTTCACATCCAAGGGAAAACAAGGCCAACAGGGAAAAAGCGGCAATCATCATCGTCACGGTGCGTTTCATGGAACCCTCCGGAAAAAAAACGGTCAGTCAAAACCATCACCCGGCAAACACTGCCTGCGGTCGCTGTAAGTGTATGATGAAGCACTCCGGAGTCAATCAAAAAGTGGAACAGCCGTCATTTTTTCCGCAACAAAAACGAAAAACCTCCGATAATAAAGGGGTATGAATCATTCAGAACGCATCATCAGACTTCAAATCCACTATGGACGTTGTCTCCGGAACCGGGATCTGTTCATGGACCTGCAAAACGGGACGACTTCGGGCCAGGAGGTACTGTCATCTCCGGAACTGATTCAAAAATACGGGTTGCGCCTGACCGGGAAGGAATCCGGGCAGGCCATGACAGATGCGGAACTGGCCCGAAAACATAAAATAAGGATCCTGGTTTCCGGTGATGCGGAATATCCGTTTGAACCAGGCCCAGGGTTTGTTCCCCCCCTTGTACTGTTTGCTTATGGTACGGCGGTGACTGGGGTCGGCGTTTGCATGGTGGGGAGCCGTGCCGCCCCAAACTGGGTGGTGAAACTGGCGATGGAATGCGCCGGCGAACTGGTCAGGGAAAAAATGGTGGTGGTTTCCGGCGGTGCGCTCGGAGTGGACGCAGCGGCCCACGAAGGGGCGTTGACCGCTGGTGGCCATACCCGCATTTTTCCGGGGGGAGGACTTCTGGCACCGTATCCGGGCAGGAACATTCCCCTGTTTGAACGGGCCCGGGCCCGGGGATCCTGTTTGTACAGCATGTTTCCCCTTCATGCCCAACCGCTGCGGCACACGTTTGTGCAGCGCAACGCCCTGATGGCGCGGGCCTCCATCGCCACAGCAGTGCTTGATGCGTCAGTGGTTTCCGGTGCCCTGCACACGGCACGGTTCGCCACTGCGGCCGGTCGGCTGGTTTTGTCCCATCCTGGAAGTGCCGGTTGCAACCGTCTTTTGCAGGACGGGGCGCTGCCGTTCATGTCGGGGCAGGAACTGGTCAGTCTGGTGCGGCAACATGAAACCGTCGGCATCGGTTCTGTCGCCCGGACAAAGAGAAGCCCTAAAGGGCTTCTTCCGGAAGAAATTGCGCAGAGGTCCGGAAACACCTTGACAGAAGTTTTTGAAAAGTTGCAGATTGGCGAGCTGAACGGAGATGTGATTCGTCTGCCGGGCGGACGTTTCCTCTTTCTGAAACATCCGGAGTGATTATGTCGAAACCAGTCATAATAGTTGAGTCGCCAGCCAAGGCGAAGAGCATTACCAAGTACACGGCTTCAAAATACCTGGTGCTGGCATCCCGTGGTCATGTACGTGATCTGCCCAAAAACGAACTGGGTGTGGACATAGAAAACAGGTTCGAGCCCCGCTATCGGGTCCTGTCCGAAAAGAAGGATGTCATTTCCGCCATCAAGAAGGCGGCTGCCACGGCCGAAGCAGTTTATCTGGCCCCCGACCCGGACCGCGAGGGAGAGGCCATCGCCTGGCACATTTATGAAATCATCAAATCCGAGAACACCAACATTTCCAGGGTGTTGTTCAATGAAATCACGCCCAAGGGCGTTGAGTCGGGTCTGTCCCATCCGCGGCCACTGGATCTGAACCTTTTTGAAGCCCAGCAGGCACGGCGGGTGCTGGATCGTCTTGTCGGGTACGAACTCAGTCCGCTTCTCTGGAAGAAGGTCGGCCGTGGTCTGTCCGCCGGTCGCGTCCAGTCCGTGGCTGTGCGTCTGGTGGTGGAGCGGGAGCGGGAAATCCGTGCGTTTGTGGCCCAGGAATTCTGGACCCTTTCAGCCCTGCTGGAAACGGAAAAGAAGGAACGCTTCACCGCGGTGCTTTCAAAGGTGGACGGAAAGAAGGCACAGGTTCCCGATGCACAAACGGCGGAGGAATTGTACCGGGAACTGACTTCGGGCGGATTTCGGGTGGCACAGGTCACCCGCAAGGTGCAAAAGAAAACCGCACCACCCCCGTTCATTACCTCCACCCTTCAGCAGGAAGCAGCCAAGCGGTATTTCTTCCCCGCCCAGAAGACCATGAGTCTGGCCCAGAAACTCTATGAAGGAATCGAACTGGGCAAGGACCGTGAACTGACCGGTCTCATCACCTATATGCGTACGGATTCCACGCGCATCTCCGAAGACGCGCTCAAGGAGGCCCGGGCATGGATCGGGGAACGATTCGGCCCGGATTATCTGCCTGGCAAGGCCGTGGTTTACCGATCCAAATCCACCGCCCAGGATGCCCACGAGGCCATTCGTCCCACGGATGTCACCCTGACACCGGACAAGGTGGAGAAACTGATCCTCAGTTCCAATGCCAACCGCACGGATGCCCGCAACCTCGCGAAACTGTATGCGCTGATCTGGAAACGGTTTTTGGCGAGCCAGATGAATCCGGCCCTGTTCGATGCCACCGTGGCGGAGATTGAACGCGGTCGGTTGACCCTTCGTGCATCGGGTTCCGTCATGCGGTTTCCCGGATTCACGGTTTTGTACGACGAAAACCGCGAGAAGGATGCCCAGAAGGATCCTGCGGCGGAGGATACGGCCGAGCCCGAGGTGGACAACGCCCTTCCGGATCTGCGGGAGGGGGACACACCTTCACTGGTCAAAGCGAACCGTGAGCAGAAGTTCACCCAACCCCCTCCGCGGTTTTCCGAGGCCACCCTCATCAAGGAACTGGAGGAAAAGGGAATCGGCCGTCCCTCCACGTACGCCACCATCCTCACCACCATCGTGGCCCGTAATTATGCCGAACGCAACAGCGGGCGATTCTCCCCCACCGAACTGGGTGAAATCGTCACCGATCTGCTGGTTTCCGCCTTTCCGGACATCGTCAACGTCGAGTTCACCGCCGGCATGGAGAAGGATCTCGATGGTGTGGAGGATCAAAAGATCAACTGGCGCCAACTGGTTGGGGAGTTCTATGAAAAGTTCCACTCCGTCGTGGTGACGGCCGAGCGGGACCTCCCCAACATCCGTTCCCGCATGGAACCCACGGACATCAAGTGCGGCAAATGCGGTTCTCCGATGGTTATCCGGTGGGGCACCAACGGCAGTTTCCTGGCGTGTTCGGGATACCCGGAGTGCAAGAACACCAAGGAGTTCAGCCGGGAGGCCAACGGGGTCATACAGGTGGTCGAGCCCGAATTGCGCAAGGAGATCTGCCCTGAATGCAAGGCGGCCATGATTGTCCGCCAGAGCAAGTTCGGTCCGTTCCTGGGCTGCTCCCGGTATCCCGATTGCAAGGGAACCATGCCGCTGATGCTGCCGTTCGCCTGTCCGAAGGACGGCTGCAAGGGGCAACTTGTCGAGAAACGGGGAAAAAAGGGGAAAGTCTTTTATGGTTGCTCCCTGTATGGCTCCGCCACCCCGTGTGATTTTGTGACCTGGGACAAGCCCGTCGCCGAAGCCTGTCCCCAGTGCCAGCACCCCTTCCTGTTCGAAAAGCAGGCAAATCGCCGCTCCCGCAAATCCCGGCACTGCATCAAGTGCGGATTCCAGAAGTATGAGAACGCCGGTTGAGGTCACCATTGCCGGCGGCGGACTTGCCGGCTGCGAGGCGGCCTGGTACCTGGCCCGCTCCGGAGTGCGTGTGCGGCTTTGCGAGTCCCGTCCCCACGGCGGGGAGACTGCCCACACCGGTTCCGGACTGGCGGAACTGGTCTGCTCGAATTCCCTGAAATCTGCGGATCCGTTCAAACCCTCCGGCGTTCTGAAGCAGGAACTTGAGAAACTGGGCTCGCTGTTGATCCGGCTGGCCCGGGTCCACAGCGTCCCCGCCGGTTCCGCCCTGGCCGTGGACCGGGAAGCCTTTTCCCGGGCGGTGACCCGGACCCTGGCGGGTCATCCCCTCATCACCGTGGAGCACCGGGAAATCTCATCCATCCCCGAAGGACCGGCCATTCTGGCGACGGGCCCCCTCACGCGCCCGGATCTGGCAGCACAACTGGCAACGGACCTCGGCGGGGAAGGATTGTATTTTTACGATGCCATCGCCCCGGTGGTGGAAGCCGATAGCCTGGACATGAACGAAACCTTTGTGGCTTCCCGCTGGCAGGATGGCCAGGACGAAGGGGACGAAGGGGATTATCTGAACTGCCCCATGGATCGGGAACAATATCTGGCTTTCGTGCTGGCGGTGGCTGCTGCGGAGAAAGTGCTTCCCCACGCCTTCGAGGAACCCCGCTGGTTCGAAAACTGCAGTCCGCTGGAACTGATGGTGGAACGCGGGACAGATGTCCTGCGCCACGGTCCCCTGCGGCCGGTGGGACTTGTGGATCCCCGCACCGGGCGACGTCCGTATGCGGTGGTGCAATTGCGCATGGAAAACCGCCATCGCACCGCGTTCAACCTGGTCGGGTGCCAGACGCGCATGACCTGGCCGGAACAGGACCGGGTGTTCCGCCTGATTCCCGCCCTCGCCGGCGTCCGTTTTCTCCGGTATGGCCAGATCCACCGGAACACTTATCTGGATGCTCCGCGGCATCTGGACGAAGGCGTCTTTCTCCGGGAGCATCCCCTGTGTGCCATTTCCGGGCTGCTCTGCGGGGTGGAGGGATATGTGGAGAGCATTGCCCTGGGAATGGTCAGTGCCATGAAACTGCTTGCACGAATGCAGGGAAAAACCTGGACGGACCCACCCATCGAAACCGCGTTGGGGGCGTTGTGCCGCCACATCACCACGGTCCGGACTCCCTATGTTCCCACCAACGTGCACCTGGGGCTGTGGCCACCTCTGGAAGCGGAAGGAAAACTGCCCAAGGCCGAAAAGAGGAGACGTCTTGCCCTGAGGGCGGTGGAACGGTTTGACGATTGGATCGCCCGGACTGCGGGTCTTCCCGGTCCGCCACCCGGACCCCATCTGGTTCTGGCGTCCTCATCGCCCCGACGGCGGCAGATGCTGGAGAGTCTGGGTCTGGACCTGGAAATCCGGCAGGCCGGCATTGACGAAACCGAACTGCCCGGAGAGGCTCCCCTGGATCTGGTGCGGCGCCTTGCAAGGGAAAAGGTCCTGGCCGTGGGGCGGCACGAGACAGCCTGTGTGTTGGCGGCGGACACCATCGTCGTGTGTGATGGACAAGTGCTGGGAAAACCTGAATCCCTGTCGGGCGCCATGGCCATGTGGCGGCGGCTTTCCGGGAAAACCCACGAGGTCGTCACGGCAGTGGCCATGTTCCCCCCTGCCGGGATTGACGGTGGGGAGCATGAACCCGAATTGTTCCACGAAGTCACCGGCGTGACCTTCAGGGTTCTGGGTGAACCGGACCTTCTGGCCTATATGAAAACCGGGGAATGGGTTGACAAGGCCGGTGGATATGCGATTCAGGGGGGTGCTGCTCCCTGGGTGGCCGGCATCCACGGTTCCTGGACGAACGTGGTGGGCCTGCCCCTGGCGCAGACCGTTGAAAGACTGGTGCGGTTCCATCCGGAATGGCCGGCCTTTCCCTGGAGGCGACATGGAGACTGACACTACGCGCATTCGTCACAATCTGGAGATCATCCGGGAAAAAATCGCCAACGCCGCCCGCGGGGCCGGGCGGGATCCGGAGAAGGTGCGCCTGCTGGCGGTTTCCAAGATGCAGCCGGTGGAACTCATCGAGGCGGCGGCTGCCGCTTCACAGGTGGATTTTGGCGAGAATTACGCCCAGGAATTGCGCGACAAGTCCGGCCTGGTGAATGCGCCGGTGACATGGCATTTCATCGGTCCCCTGCAGCAGAACAAGGTGAACATGGTGGTGGGCAAGGCAGGGTGGATTCATTCGGTTTGCCGTCCCGGGATTCTGCAGGCCATCGAAAGGCGGGCCGCCGGACTCGGGATCGTCCAGCAGGTGCTGGTGCAGGTGAACACCGGTGCGGAGCCGCAGAAGAACGGTTTGGCGCCGGAGGAACTGTCCGGATTTCTGGATCTGTTCACTGACACGCACCATGTTCGTTGCTGCGGGTTGATGACGCTGCCACCGTTTGATCTGGATGCGGAGGCGGTGCGTCCCCACTTCGTCCAGTTGGCCGGGTTGCTGCGGGAACATCGGGACAACCGCCCGCCGAATGTCTGCCTGACGGAACTGTCCATGGGCATGAGTTCGGATTTCGAGGTGGCCGTGGCCGAGGGAGCCACCTGGGTACGGGTGGGTTCCGCCCTTTTTGGTCCCCGGGAGGGAAACGCATGAAATGGATGTCCGGAAATCCTGTGAGAATGACTGCTTTTGCTGCGTTTTTGATTCTTTTTGCCTTTTCCCCGGGCTGCCGGGGAGGAAAAGCACCAGACCCGGATCGGGACATGGCCAGCGAGGACATGCTTTCGGATGCGGATCGGCAACGGCTGCAGGCCGTGGCGGAACCCTCCGCGGAATCCGGGGAGGAAGTGCGCAGACTTCTGGAATCTCCGGATCTGTTTTTGCGAATGATGACGCTGACCCGGTTGCAGCGCTGGCCCCGGGAGCAAGCGCTGGATTTTTTCCTGGGAACCGCGAAAACGGACAAATCTTCCATGGTTCGCAAGAAGGCCCTGGGCCAGGCGTGGACGGGCATCACCAACCTGGACCGCGAGATGGAACGTTTTGATGATCTGATCAGCACCACCGTGTCATGTCTGGAGGATCCCGATGATGGCGTCTTTGATGCGGCGGTCAATTCCCTGCGGGAAATCGAGGATACCGGGCATCTGTTGCAGGTCAGATACATCATCGAAAAAGCCGCAGGGGAACGCAAGCCTAAGTTGTTTTCCCTGTACTGCAAAAAGAACCTCACCACGGAGGATGTGTCCTTCGTCATGGAAAACGAAACCGTTCTGGGGGAAAGCGCTGCCATCTGCCGTGCCCGGGTGGCCTACGCCCGGCAGGTCAAGTTCGTGTATGACGATTGAGTGCAGGTCGGTCAGTTTTTCCTGCGCCGAAGCCACAGCCCGGCGGCCAGAAGGGCGAGGGCAAGGGCTGCCAGTCCCAGTTGCCAGAACAGGGTGGAAGACGTTGTGGACTCCGGGGCGCCGGTTCCGTCATTGTCTCTGCTTTTTGCGTTTTCGGTCGTTGTATCGGGGGGCGGTGTCGGCGCATCGGGAACCAGGGGCGCGTCCTTGCGGTATTCCCGCACGACTTCGATTACCGGGGTTTCACCCTGTGCCGTTCCATGCCTGAGCAGGTGCACATAATCCAGCAGTGAACCGTCCATCCGGTGGGCCGAGAGTTCGACGAGATCCCCCTTCACGAACACCCGGGTATAGTGGTAGGTGGGTTCGGTGACCAGCGAGTAGGGCCGGTTGTGCTTGACATAGTAAATGGGTGCCCCCCCGCCTGCGGTGATGACGTAGTTCAGGTGATCCACGCGGCCCCGCTCGTAGATGTGGTCGTGTCCCGCAAACAGCATGGTCACTCCGTAGCGGCGCATGTCATCCACCAGCCCCGAGTCCAGCAATTCCTGGTTCGGCCCGTGGGGCCCGGAGGTATACGGGCTGTGGTGGATGGATACGAACATGTGCCGGATCCGCGGGTTCATGGAAGCCTCCTTGAGTTGGGAACGGAGCCAGTCGGTCTGGGGCGCGCCCACAAAAGGCTTGTTGCTGTCCAGAACGAAGAAACGGCTGTTGCCCCAGTCGAAGGCATAGACCATTTCCGGGTGGGGGCCGTCATCGGGGACGGCGAAATAGCGCCGGAACAGATCCGCACCGGACTCAAACGCGTTTTCGTGATTGCCCACCGTGGGATACAGCGGAACGCGCCGCATGAGGGGATGGCTGATCCGGAGGAAACGGTACCAGTTGGCCCGCTTGAGGCCGTCATCCACGAAATCGCCGGTATGCAGGACAAAGGAAGCAGGATCGAATTCCAGGGTTCGAACCAGCGCGCGATACACCCCGTGTCCGTGCCGGGTGTCCCCGTATGCCAGGAAAGTGAATGGTTCCGTTTCGGTCTGCGCGGTGGTGACAATGTCCTTCCACGGGCCGGAATCCGTGTTTACCGTGTATTCGTACCTTGTGGAGGGGACCAACCCTTCAAAGCGGACTTCGTGGTGATTGCCGGGGCCGGAGGTTTGTTCCCAGGTGTCCGCTGTCTCCAGGCTACGAAGCCTGACAGTGTTTGATTCGGGATGGTGGGTTTCCCACAGCAGTGACAGGGCAGTGGTCGTCACGTGCTGTACATAGGGATTCCGCGCCAGTTGATCCTGGCGTCGGGCCTGGACGGTCAGGGGGGACATCAGGAGAGCAAGGCAGAGGGTAATGAATATATTCCGAGACATGATCTTTTTTACACCTACACTGGAATTGTTGGCCAGTTTTTTCTTGATTCATTGATCTTTTTTTCTCGATAGTGCGGAACAAAGGGCAATTGTGTGCAGAAAAAGCCAAGCAAATCAGAGGAAAAACAGGTGATGCCCGATTGGGTTTGACAAACCGGCAAACTCATTTTACTTGTGAGTCGCGCAATTGCGCAGGAAGGAGTTTCGTTATGCTCGAATTTCGTTTCCATGGGCGTGGAGGCCAGGGCTCGGTGACGTCGGCGGAATTGCTCGCCGTCACGGCCATCGCCGAAGAAAAGTTCGCCCAGGCATTCCCCAGTTTTGGTCCGGAACGCCGAGGGGCTCCGGTGCAGGCGTTTGCCCGCATCAGCGACACCCCCATCCGCAACCGGTCCAAGGTCTACCGGCCGGATGTGGTGCTGGTTCTGGACTATTCCCTGGTCAGCATGGTCAATGTGACCGCCGGCCTGAAGGAAGATGGTCTTCTGGTGGTGTCCACCGCCAACACCGAAGACCAGGTCCGCAAGGATACCGGTTGGAAAGGGCGCCTGGCCATGGTGGACGGAATCAAAATCGCCATGACGCACATCCGTCGTCCCATCAACAACACCGTCATGCTGGGATCCCTGATCAAGGCTTCCGGGTGTGTCAAAATGGCGCACATGGAGGAAGCCGTGAAGGACCGGTTCGGCAAGATCGCCGCAGTCAACATGGCGGCGCTCAAGGAAGCCCATGACACTGTTGTGCTTTCCGAGGGGGTGAAGTGATGGCCAAGAAATATCTGGAACTGACCTGGCAGGAAATCCCCATGGGATTTGTTCATGAAGAACCCAAATCATCCCTGAACAACCACACGGGATCCTGGCGTTCCGAACGCCCCATCTGGGACGAAAAGCACTGCATCCGCTGCGGCGTGTGCGGTCTGTTCTGCCCCGAGGCGTGTATCCGCACGGATGAGCGTGGTTACTATCACGCGGATCTTGATTACTGCAAGGGTTGCAGCATTTGTGCGCATGAATGCTGGACGGGTTGCATCACCATGAAACCGGAGGAAGCATAATGGGAAAGCGAAAAGGTGTAGAGAGCAGCATTGCCGTGGCGGATTCCGCCGCCATGTGCCGGGTGGATGCCATCGCCGCCTATCCCATCACGCCGCAGACCCACATCGTGGAACATCTGGCAGAATGGGTGAATGACGGTCATCTGGATGCGGAATACCTTCCTGCGGAATCGGAACACAGCGCCATTTCGGCGGCCATGGGCATGAGTGCGGTGGGAGCCCGTACCTTCACCGCCACAGCCAGCCAGGGTCTGGCCCTGATGCACGAAATCCTGTTCATCGTGCCGGCCATGCGGTTTCCCATTGTCATGGCGGTCACCAACCGGTCCCTGTCCGGCCCCATCAGCATCTGGAACGATCACAGCGACATCATGGTCGAACGGGACATTGGCTGGATTCAGATCTTCGCCGAAAACGGCCAGGAGAGTTTTGATCTGGTTCCTGCCTGCTTCCGCATTGCCGAGGACAAGCGGGTACATCTGCCAGCCATTCTCAATTTCGACGGTTTTGTGGTCAGCCACATGATCGAACCCATCGAGTTCTGGACGCAGGAACAGTTCGACGCCTATCTCCCACCGTTTGATCCCCAAATCCGCCTGGATGTGCGCAAGCCCGTTGCCATGGGCGTGGTGGGCATTCCGGAAATCTATTACGAAACCCGTCGTGCCCAGCAGGAAGTCCTCATGAACGCCAAGTCCGTGGTTCTCGAGGCCTTCGACGAACTGGAAAAACTGGTCGGCCGTAAATACAATCTGGTGGAAACCTACAAGACCGATGATGCCGAAGTGGTGTTGTACATGATGGGTTCCCTTTCCGAGACGGCCATGACCGCAGTGGACAACCTGCGTGCCCAGGGCATCAGGACCGGTCTGGTCCGTCCCCGCCTGTGGCGTCCGTTCCCGGCCGAAGAGATTGCCGCGGAACTGGTGAAATTCCCCGTGGTGGGTGTTTGTGATCGCGCACTGGCCTTTGGCCTGACCCATCATCCGGTGGCCCAGGAAATCCGCACGACACTGTACGATGTTCCGAACCGCCCGCAAATCTGCGAATTCGTCATTGGTCTGGGTGGACGTGATGTCACGATCCCCGACTTTGAAAACATGCTCAGGCGCCTGCTCGACATCAAGAACGGCGCACCGGTCGGTCCGGTGGAATATGTAGGAGTCAGACAATGATTGAACAATATAACGTTTACGCAGCCAAACTGCTTCCTCCGGAAGAACTTTTTGCACCGGGGCACAAGGCCTGCCAGGGTTGCGCTCCGGCGCTGGCCCTGCGCTATCTCCTCAAGGCGCTTGGTCCCAACACCATTCTGACGAATGCTACCGGTTGTATGGAGATCATCTCCTCTGCTTACCCCGACATTTCCTGGGGTGTGCCCTGGATTCATGTCGCGTTTGAAAACTCCGCAGCCGTGGCTTCCGGAGTCGAGTCCGGCATCCGGGTATTGCAGCGCAAGGGGAAACTGGGTCCCGGCAAGATCAACGTGGTGGCCATCGGTGGTGACGGTGGTACCTTCGACATCGGTTTGCAGGCGCTCTCCGGCATGCTGGAGCGGGGACACAACGTCCTCTATCTTTGTTATGACAACGAAGCCTACATGAACACCGGTATCCAGCGCAGTTCCGGCACCCCGTACGGTGCTTCCACCACGACGAGCCCCGCTGGCAAGGCCGTCCCCGGCCAGGCGACCGTCAAGAAGGATTTGCTGGAAATCTGTGCGGCCCACAACATCGCCTACGCGGCGACCGCCTGTACATCGTACCCCTTCGATTTCATGGACAAGGTCAAAAAGTCCTTCACCTATGACGGTGCCAAAATCATTCACATTCTGGCTCCGTGTCCCACGGGGTGGCGCACCAGTCCGGGCGAGGTCATCAAGCATGGCCGCCTGGCGGTCCAGACGGGCATGTTCCCCCTCTACGAGGTGGATCATGGCCGGTACCGCATGACCCTGGATTTGCCTATGCTGAAACCCCTCAAACTGTATACGGCTGTGCAGGGGCGCTATCGCCACCTCACCGAAGAACAGTTTTCCGTCATCGAAGAGAACATGAAACGGCGCTATGAAAAAATTCAGGCTCTTTGCCGGATTACTTCGGAGGAAAAATGATGGAACTTTCCATTGTTGATCAAATCATAGACGGTTACAGGAACGACAAGACATCGATTCTGGCGATCT
>CAZTZR010000062.1:0-22157 GCA_964618145.1 uncultured Kofleriaceae bacterium | reverse complement strand
TCAGGGACTTTACTCCCCATAAGTCAGGTGTCAACTTTCACAGGACCAGACCAGTAAACATCCGTCAATTCTCAATAATCTTGTCCAAAAAATCCGACAACAGGGTACTGCCAATGGGAATGCTCTCATGGGCGATGGCCTGTTCCAGCATGGACAGCATTTCCGTACTCGAGGGACGATCATGCACATTGGGCAAAAGTCCCTCTTCGACGATGAACTGGATGCTGCGGGGGATGTCCGGGCGGACCTTCCCCAAATCAAACACGGGGTTTTCCGTATCGACAATGAGCGGATTGAACAGGGCCATCATCTCGAAAAAACACACCAGCAGCGAATACACATCCGAGCGGCTCTCCCCGATGCCCCCTTCCCGCAGTTCCGGCGGCATATATCCCTTTTTTCCCATCACGCGCTTGAAGGGAATCAGGCGTTCGCCGGCATGGGAGATGCCAAAATCGGTGACCTTCACCTCCCCTGCCCTGGACAAAAGGATGTTCGAAGGCGACATGTCCCGGTGAACAATCCCTGTCACGTGCCGTTCGGGAATCAGGACATGGTGTGCGTAGTGCAACGCCTGAAGCAGTTCGTAAAGAATATACAGCCCCACAGGCAACTGCATGGAAAAGTGCTTCTTGATCATGGTTTTGATCAAGACACGCAGATCCATGCCCTCCACCCATTCCAGCACAATATAGTACCGACCGCGATCCGTGAAGAGGTCTACCACGCGGGCAATGTTGGAATGGTTGAGTTTGGCGTGGAGGTGGGCTTCGGTGAAGAACAGTTCCACCAGGGGTTTTTTTTCGGACAGATGGGGCAGCAGTTCCTTGATGGCCACAGGCAGTTCCATGCCCAGGGGACTTTTCTTGGTCCCCCGGTAGACCGCACCCATCCCGCCCACTGCCAGCAGACGGGTGAGGATATAATGACCGTCGGCCAGACGCGTCCCGGGAGGATATGGCTCGTAGGAACTGGACATCAGGGCGATATTAGCGGACAAACTGTATCTGATACAAGGAAGTTGTCACCACGGGAGGCTGATTTGTCGTGGGGTATTCTTCCACCTGCAACTGGGTGGGAAGTTTGTCAAACGCAAGGAAATACACCATTTCCCGGACTTCCGAACGGGAATTCGCGGAAAAGATCAGGCGGGTTTTTGTTTTCTGGAAACCACCCGAGAGATCTCTCCAGCCGATGCCATGGAAGTGCATCGGGCAATGCATCTGGTCCCCCTTGATGCGGCAGGTGGACGGACGTCCCATCTGCACCATCCCGATACGGGCATTGCGGGCGGTGGCCCCCGTGGCGCTTACCGAACGCCCCAACACGATGAGGGGATCGAAGGGAAGCGTGATTTCCAGTGCATGACGGGCATCGGAGCCCGGTTTCAGGGCGATGCGCAACACATACGGATAGGACAAAAGCCCGCTGTCCTGGGGAACAATTCCCATGGAGTTCAGATACCGGGCCATCTCATGGGAATTCACCTTGCGTGGCCGCAACATCAGTCGCATGGGTCCATCTTCGGGAAGTCCCTCCAGGGACGGCACACCGGGTTCATTCATCGGGGTAACCGTCCTTTCGCCCCCCCGGGCCTCCCAGGACACGGCAGAGATGCGGGTGCCACTGGCCGAAAGCGTGTGCCCGAGTTTCGTCACGGGGACGGAAAAGGCCATCCAGAGGATCATCTGGCCGTTTCCGGCCTGCCGGGCCAGGGACTGGGCCGCAATGCGGTTGGTGGTGATCAGGGTGGACAGATCATACCAGCGGGTGCCATCCACTTTGAGGGGACAACCCTTGGCGCCGCGTTTCAGGCATTCGGACAGGTCTCCGAGAAAGGAGTGGAATTCCTTCGGCGACTCGGACCAGGCATACACATAAGTCAACGCCGGAGCCGCAGGCAATGCCAGCCGGACGGATTTCGCAGGATTCAAATCATGTCCCTTCACCTGGACACGCACCCAATGATATCCCAAAAGACTGGGATCCTTTTGAAGGCGCTCCAGCCGGTCCTGCTTCCAGACATCCGCAATGGGACGGCTCTGGACCGGAGCGGAAAACACGGTATACCCTCGCCAGTCGGCTTCGGTTTCCGGCTGCGGCAGGGGTGCCGGTTTTTCTGGCTGCGGCAGGGCAAGACCCTTGCCATCGGGCTCGGCGCCGGGAAGACGGGACTCCACCGACACGGGCGGATGGGGATCCGGCTGCAACTCGGGCGGTCTGACCGGAGTCGGTTTTTCCATGGGATCCGGGGGCAACTCCGGCCCCTTGTCGGCACCTATGCGGTACGAGGTCACGTTGATGGTATCCGTCCCCAGTTTGGGAAATCCCATGTCCGCATACGGAAGGAAATAGATGGAAGCGGCGGAATGATACCCCAGCCACAACACCGTCCGGGCACGTCCGGATTGCCGGGCGCGGGAAACCAGCAACACGTGGCGCTGGGAAACCACCGGCAGCACGTCCACCGCTCCGGTGTTGGCGATCCCGGCACCCTTGCAGGTGTGAACCTCCGCATTTGCATCCCAGGTGCAGGCCTTGAATGAGGAAAACGCGATGCTGTCCCGATTCGGTTTGAGATCGCTTTCGGCCCTCGCCATGGCAAAGTCCGGAATGTTCTTGAACAGGAACACCGTTTCACTGATGCGGCCGGTCCCTGTGCCTCCGATGATTTCCATACGGAGAATCTGTGGAAACGCCATGAGTTTTTCCGCATTGCGGGGCAGTTCCGATTCCACCATTTTGACAAACGCGGATTTTTCCACCGGTTTGGCCTCGGGAATCTCCAACTGGGTCCAGGTATTGGCCCCCACGGGCGCCGCCATCAGAACGATCCAGAAAACGAGAAAGCAGTGTAAATATCTTTTCATTGTCATCCCTCAATTCAAAACCCTGCTGACGAATTACCCGTAAAAAAATTCCCGCAGGGAACACAGCCCATTAAGAATAGCTGTTTTTCCACGAAGTGCAACCCCTGTCGTCCCACATCCCAGGGTGATCGTCCTAACGAAAAGAGTCTGTACCCTGTACCTTGGACCCCCGATAAGTTTCCGGTGAAAAAATCACTGTCCGGCGGCCGGCGGTTTTTCTTTCGGGGGCTGATATTCGTGCTTGCGGGCGTTGCGGGCCAAGGGAACCGGAGGCTTGCCCAGATCCCGGTGTCGTTCGTCCTCCCAGGGAATCTCCCGGTTGGGAGCGTGCCGGGCCACATCATACATATACCGGCCCCAAAGGGGGGAGGTGGTCACATGGGCGGCGTCGTTGATGCCCAGGGGGCGCTGGTACTTTTCCTCACCCAACCATGCCAGGGTGGCCCATCGGGAGGTGTAGCCCGAAAACCATGTGTCCATGGTGTGTGAAGCCGTCCCCGTTTTTCCGGCGGAAGGAAAGCCTGCATCCCGCACGGTTTCGTTGTGCCCGTCGGATACCACCCTGCGCAACAGGATGGAGGTCTGCCAGGCCGCCCGGGCCGGAATCGCCTGGAAATCCCGGTGACCCAGCCGGTCCACCATGCGCTGGATCCGTTCTTTGGAGGTCAGCAGCGGGTCTTCCGGAACCGTCGCGTCCTCGATGATGTTCCCGGCAGAATCCCGGATGCGACGGATCATCACCGGGGAAATGGACCGGCCGTTGCGTGCGAACACCGCGAAGGCGGCATTGAGTTCATCCAGGCGGGTGCAGGAGGAACCCAGGGCCAGCCCCTTGTCGGCAATCACCGGTGTGGTGAATCCGAATTTCTTTACCCAGGAAGCCACCTTGCGTGCACCCAGTGCCTGGAAAATGGTGACCGACGGTGTATTGCGCGACCACACCAGAGCATGCTCCAGGGTCACCTTGTAATTGGCAATCCGGGCCTGGGCCTCCGGGGACAGGAATTCACCATAATTGTAATTGGTGATGCGCCATCGCTGTCCTGTGGCAGGATCCACAATGGAGTAGGGAATGTCGGAAAACATCCGGTCGAATCCCCATCCTTCCGCCAGGGCCAGGGCATAATAGAACGGCTTGTAGGTGGATCCCGGTTGCCGGCAACTCTGGGTTGCCCGGTTGAATTTGGTCAGATCGAAATCCGTGCCGCCGATCATGCCCACGACATACCCCGAACGGTGATCCATGGTGTGGAGCACACTCTGGACCCGTGGAATCTGTTCCAGTTGGTATTCACTGTCAGTCCCTTCCTTGAGACGGACCCAGACCACGTCCCCGGGATGCAGAACCCCCTGGATGCTCCGGATGGTCCGGTCGGTGATCCCGAATTTGGGATGGAAGGGATAGGCCCATTTCATGTCCTCCAGATCCAGTTTCCCGGGAGGGTTCCCTCCCACCTTTACCGTAGCTTCCTTCGGTGTCACCCTCTGCACCAGCGCCAGAAAATCCCGGCCGGGAACCAGGGGGATGTTTTCATAATACTCGCTGGCACGCCGCAGGAAATCTTCCTGTTCTTCGGTGGTTTGGAACTGTGCCTCCGGACCACGCCAGCCCTGGCGTTTGTCCTGCCACCGGGTCATTTCCTCGACATTCCTGCGTGCCATGATCTGCACAAACGGACGCACGGTGGTTTCCACCTGATACCCTCCGCGCAAGAAGGCCTCCCGTCCGACGCGGGCATGGAGCGCCTGCCGCACGGTTTCCGTGAAATAGGGTGCCCGGGCGTTGAAGATGTCCCGGCGGGTGGCGAACTCCATGGGGGCGGACCCTGCCTCGTCGGCCTCCTCCTTCGAGATGAAGCCGTTACGCAGCATCGCGGTGATCACCTGTTCCCGGCGAAAGCGGGCCAGATCCGGATTCACCGCCGGGGAATAGCGCGAGGGTGCCTGGGCCATGCCGGCCAGCAAGGCGGCCTCGGCCACCGTCAACTCCTCCAGGGGCTTGTCGAAGTAATTCCGGGCGGCCGCTTTCACACCATACGAATTGCGACCCAGGAAGATCAAATTGAGATACAGTTCCAGAATATGGTCCTTGTCCATATTGCGTTCCAGGCGCAGGGCCAGGACGATTTCGCGGAACTTGCGATCAAAGGTGCGTTCGCCGCCCAGAAAATGCTTTGCCACCTGCTGGGTGATGGTGCTGCCCCCCTGCCGGATGCGCCCGGACTGCAGATTCGTCAGCGTGGCCCGGGCCAGGCCAATGAGGTCCAGTGCCCCGTGGGTGAAGAAACGGGCGTCCTCAATGGCGATGAACGCGTTCTTCACCCGGGGGGGAATGTCCTCCACGGGCGTCCATTCGCGCCGCTGGCCGGCCACCTCCGCCAGCAGTCCGCCATCGGCGGACGTGATGGTGGTGGAAGTGGATACCGTACTCTTCAGATGGCCGAACTCCGGGGATACCGGAACCTGCCGGGCATAGGTTCCGAACAGGAGCACTCCGCCGAAGATGAACAACACGCCCAGAAGGATCATCATGAACAGGTGCCACAACACCAGATGCATGAACAGGCTGCGATTGTTCTGGTTGAGAATGACGGCGGGCATCTGTCTTCCGATCAGGCTTCCGGGGCCTCCCCGGTGGATGCCGCAACCGGCAGGTCACTGGACTTGCGGACCTGATCCTCGATCTGCCGGAGAATGTCCGGGTTCTCCATCAACATCTGGCGCACATTGTCACGACCCTGCCCCAGACGTTCGCCCTGGAAACTGTACCAGGCACCGCTCTTTTCCACGATCTGCAGTTTGTCGGCCAGATCCAGCACATCGCCCTCCCAGGAGATGCCCCGCCCATACAGGATGTCGAATTCAGCTTCCCGGAAAGGCGGCGCGATCTTGTTCTTCACCACCTTGACGCGGGTGCGGTTGCCTATCACGTTTTCGCCCTGTTTGATGGATCCGATGCGCCGGATATCCATGCGGATGGATGAGTAGAATTTCAGGGCATTGCCGCCCGTGGTGGTCTCGGGGCTCCCGAACATGACCCCGATTTTCATCCGGATCTGGTTGATGAACACCACAAGACAGTTGGACCGGCTGATGCTGCCGGTGAGTTTGCGCAAGGCATGGCTCATGAGACGGGCCTGGAGACCCACGTGACTGTCTCCCATTTCCCCTTCGATCTCGGCTCTGGGTGTTAGCGCCGCCACCGAATCCACAACGACCACCGACACTTCTCCCGTTTTCACCAGGGTGTCCGTGATTTCCAGTGCCTGCTCCCCGCAGTCGGGCTGGGAAACCAGCAGGTTGTCCACATCCACGCCCAGTTTCCGGGCATAGGAAGTGTCCAGCGCATGCTCGGCGTCGATGAATACCGCCACCCCACCCTGTTTCTGCGCATTGGCCACAATATGCAGCGCCAGTGTCGTCTTGCCCGAACTTTCCGGGCCGAAAATCTCCACCACCCTGCCCTTCGGCAGTCCGCCAACACCCAGACCAATATCCAGGGACATGGATCCGGTGGACACTACCGCGATCTCCTTGACGAGGCCTTCCTGATCCCCCAGCCGCATGATGGCTCCCTTTCCGAACTGTCGTTCGATGGTGCCCAGCGCGGTTTTCAGTGCTTTTTGTTGACCGTCATCTTCGGTTTTCCTTGTGCGTGCCATTTCATTTCTCTCCCTGATTGTTCGACTGTTCCGGTTTGCCGCGGGGTCTGTTGCGGCCGGGCCGACGACGGCGGTTTCCGTCGCCTGGCTGTTTTGCCCCGGATTCCTCACCCGCGACAGGCTTGCGCGGGTCCCGGTGGTTGACGCCGGCTCCCTGCTGGGGCCGGGGTTTTTCCGGTTCCGGCCGGTCGGTCCGCGGCGGCCGTGGCCCCCGATCCTGACGTTCCTGCCGCGGTCCCCGATCCTGACGGGGAGGACGCGGTCCCCGGTCCTGACGGGGAGGACGTGCCCCCCGATCCGGACGTTCCCGAAGCGGGGCATCCTCGTCCATTTCCCCTGAATCCTTCCAGTCGGACTTGGCGGAATCCCCGAAGGAACTGCCGGAATCGTTCAGGGGTCGACGACGGCCGATGCGCGGCAGATCCAGGGTCGTGTCATGAATCATGCCGGCCTCCACCGGCGCGACATCCCCGGATTCCTCCACCGGATGCCGGGGCCCTTCCCCGGTTTCAAAGCAGGATAGTTCCGAAGCCCGGGCACCCTGCATGGGACACTCCATCATGAGTGTGTAGGAAAACCGGCCGGCCTGGCTTTTGCAGCATCCATGGGAGCGGGCGAACAGCGATGGTTGGCGTGGTCGCCCCAACAGGATCCTGGCCTGTCGGGCAAAAGAGCCCTCCGGAAAACGACCCATTACATCCACTTCGGGAAAGTACAGGGTCACCGGGAAACCCGAGGCAAAAGACTCCAGCACGGACATCACCGGCCCGGCTTCTTCGGACAGCCGGGCCAGGACCACCCGGGGAAGAAACTCCTTCGGGGACACCTCCAGTCCCAGTTCCTGCAACGCCGCAGCCAACTCCCGCTGCAAAGGCTCCAGTTCATGCCCTTCAGGAGAAAACCCAAGCCCGAGAACACGGGGAATCCCCCGGGCATCATGGCTGGTCTGCAACCGGTCCGCCTGCAACGCCAGAGGGACGGCTTTCAAAAAAACTCGGGAGCACACGTCCTGCACCGCAGCAATCAGGGGTTGGCGCATGGTCCCCATATATGCCAGCGTGATTTCATACCTGTCCGGAGGCACCCACGCCACATGGGGCGCGGAATCGGGGGGCAGCATCCGGGCGATCCGGCTCTGCAAATCGGAAATGCGTCCAATGGAGCCGATTTCCGGCACCAGGCCCACATGAACCTTTTCAAGTACCGGATCCAGGATTTCCGTTTCTTCCAGCCGGGCGGTTTCTTCAGACATCGGCTTCCCATCTTGCGGCGGCCGTCATGACCGCGTCCGTTTTGGCACCGGATATGGCGCCTGTTGGTTCAGTGCGCCAACCGGGGCGCCTGGGGCGTTTGTAGTGTAACCGGGAGAAAAAGTCCATCCACATGGATGAAAGTTTCAACACCCCGTCTTGTTCCCCGATGCGCGGTGGACAGATACAAAAGAATCAGGCTTCAAACTTGAGGATGACGACGGTGACGTTGTCGTTTCCACCGTTTTCGTTGGCCTTGTTGACAAGCGCATTGACCATGTTTTCCAGGACGGGCTCGGCAACCATGATTTCCTGCATCTTCTCATCGGTGATCATGCCGGAAAGTCCGTCCGAGCACAGAAGGAAACAGTCACCAGGCTGGATGGGCTCCTTCTTGATGTCCACCTGGACGTTTTCCCGCATGCCCAGAGCACGGGTGATGACGTTCTTGTGGGGGAAGTTGCGCAGTTCTTCTTCCGTGACATCCTTTTTCGCCTGCCGGTATTCCTCCAGCAGACTGTGATCCACGGTGACCTGCTCGAGTTTTCCTTCCCGCAAACGATAAGCCCGGGAATCGCCCACGTGTACAATGAGCAACGTGTCGCCCAGAACCTTGAACGCCACCACCGTGGTTCCCATGCCCTTGAACTTCAGATCCGTGGCCTGGGCCTGGAAGATCTTGTAGTTGGCGAGCTTGACGGACACCACAAAGCGGTTTTCCTGGTACGACAGCGAAGGATCCATCTTGTAAGGCCAGGTGGCCTCTTGATCCCCCTTGCTGTACTTGAAGAACTGCACGATGGTTTCGGCTGCCATCTTGCTGGCAACCTCCCCCGAGGAATGGCCACCCATGCCGTCGGCAACCAGGAAAAGATGTTCCTCCAGGTCGAACGTGAAGTAGTCCTCGTTGTGGTTTCGCTTCATTCCAACGTCTGTTTTGGCGACATAGCGTATTCTCATCGGTGCGCTCCGGGTGAAAAGTTAAAAACAATTCACCTTGAAAGTCAATCGTTTTCCAAAACGGCCAACAATTTTATGGCAACCCCACCAGGTCATAGGCATCCGTTTCCACAATACGCACCGGTATGAAATCCCCGGCACGGCAGTCACAGTTGGACAGAATCACACAGCCGTCCACTTCCGGAGCCTGACCCGCATGGCGGCCCGTCCAGATCCAGTTTTCCGCGTCGAATTTTTCCACCAGGACCTGCAAGGTGCGGCCCTTGAACTTCTTCACGTGCCGTGCACTGATTTTCTGCTGCAGCGCCAGCAGTTTTTCCCGGCGGGCCAGCGCCACCTCCCGGTCCGGTGCCGGCAGCATCGCCGAAGCCGTGCCCTCTTCGGGGCTGTAGGCGAAAACCCCCACATGCTGGAAGGCCGCCTCTTTCACGAAAGCCAGGAGTTCCGCAAATTCCTCCTCGGTTTCACCGGGATGCCCCACGAGAAACGTGGTACGGAAGAAAATGTGGCCCGGCAGTTTCTGCACCGTGCGCACGATTTCCCGGGTCATCTCTCCGTCATGGGTACGACCCATGGCAGCAAGGACTGGGGAGGACACGTGTTGCAGCGGCATGTCCACGTAGGGCACCACCTTGGGCACAGTGAAAAGTTCGGCGAAATCCGGCTCCAGAGCCGCGGTGGGATACAGATACAGCATACGGATCCAGGACAATCCCGGCAGGGCCGAAAGTTCCCGGAGCAAGTCGATCAGGCGCAAGGGTTCCGGCAGGTCGCTTCCCCAGGCAGACAGATCCTGGGCGATGAGGTTGATCTCCCGGGCCCCGTCCTCCACGAGACGACGGGCTTCCTCCACCAGTTGCATCAGAGGCAGACTACGCCGTCGCCCCCGGATCAACGGCACGGCACAGTAGGCACAGTGCCGGTCGCATCCTTCGGACACCTTGAGCCAGGCGGCCGGACCTCCGGTGGAACTGCGGCGTCCGATGGGCTCGGCGGGCAACCAGGAATCCGCACCGGCATCCGCGAAGATTCCGGTGCGGTTTTCCCGCAGCAGGCGGGGGAGATCCCCCAGCCGGGAGGTTCCCACGAACAGGTCCGCTTCGGGCATGCTGGCCGCCAGATCCGCCCCGTACCGCTGGGGCATGCATCCGATGACCACGAGTTTCTGTTCCGGTTTTTTGGTTCCACCCCAGTCCAGGATGGTGTCGATGCTCTCTTCGCGGGCATCCTCGATGAAGGCACAGGTGTTCACCAGCAAAACGTCGGCCTCGCCGGGACTCTCCACCAGTTTCATGTCCGCCCCGAAAAGCGCGCACACCCATTCGGTGTCCACCCGGTTCTTGGCACAGCCCAGCGTCAGGATGTGAAACTTGGTCATGTAGGCATTCTTCCTTCTTGCATGCTTCCTTACAGCATTTTTCCGGACGTCTTTTGCGTCACCCGGCCGGAATCGAATGGATCAGCCGCACGGTGACATCCAGTTCCTCCTGCCAGGTCAAAAAACCCTCCTGCCGCTGTTGCGCCACGGCACGCAACACCAGGAGAAGCACATCAAATGGTGCATTCCCCCCCACAGGTGGATCCGCAGGCACATACACCACACGGGCATCGTCACTTCCCGGAGAAAACCATGGCCGCGGTCCGATGACCACTGCCTGTACCTGCTCGTACCCGGGCACCTTCAGGCGCCAGCACAGTTCGTGCACCCGATCCGCCACGGGACGCGAAGTGTCACGCAGCAGGCGGTCCATCTCCGGGTCGGGGGCCCCGGTGGCAGCGGAAAAAGCCACAGACGCGGGTGGTGCCGGTTCGTCCCGGACGGGCTCCGGTGTGGTGGCAGGAAAATCCGGTGTCGGCCAGCGCAGTTGCAGGCGCACCATTCGTTCCGGCCTGTCAGTGAATCGCCGGCTCCATGTACCCTTTTCCAGTTCGGTCATCGCGGCCTGACGCTCCCGGGGATCCTTCTTATCACACATCTGGCGTTTTCCACAAACCCATTGTACAAGGGAAACCATTGTCAAGGCCCCCCGGGGCCCGCAAAGACCCGCACCCGGGCGCCAAAACGCCCGCAAGGACAGGTGAACACCCCATGTACCAATTTGGAAGCATCGTTCTGGCCGCCGGAAAATCCACCCGCATGAAGAGCCCCCGATCCAAGTTGCTTTACGAGGTCGGCGGCATCCCCATCGTGGCCCGGGTGGCCCGGGTGCTGCGGGATCTGGACGTCTCCTCCAGCGTCTTCGTGGTGAGCCACCAGAAGGAACGGGTATTCGAAGCCGTTCAGGCGGTGCTTCCCGATGCCGTGGCCGTGGACCAGGGTGAACCCCGGGGCACCGGCCATGCGGTCCTCTGCGCGCTGGACGCTGTCCCCGGACACATCACGGACGTACTGGTTCTCGCTGGAGATGTGCCCCTGTTGCGTGCCGAATCCCTGCGGCAGTTGATACGGATGCACGAATCGAAGGCGGCCCTGGCCTCGTTCATCACCTTCACCCCGGAAGATCCCCAGGGCTACGGAAGGGTATTGCGGGATGGGGCCGGCGAGGTGGAATACATCATGGAGCAGTCGGAGTGCACCCCCGAACAGGCTGCCGTGGGCGAATGCAACTCGGGGATTTACGCCTTCTGCATGAAGTGGCTCAGGGAGGCTATCCCCCTGCTGCGGGCGGACAACCACAAGGGGGAATTCTACCTGACCGACCTGATCATGCTGGCGGCCGACAAGGTGTCCATCCCCACCCTGGAAATTCCCGAAGCCGAGGTCATGGGCATCAACACCCAGATGGAACTGGCCCGGGCACAGCGTCTGTCCACGGCCGAAAGGGTACGCCGCTTCATGGAGCAGGGGGTGTGCTTCATCGCTCCGGAATCCGTGGAAATCCACGAAGATGTGCAACTGGCCGGAGGAGTGATCATCGAGGCCCAGACAAGCCTTAGGGGAAACACCTCCGTGGGCGAATGCACCCGGGTGGGCCAGGGCTGCGTGCTGGAAAACGCCCGCATCGGTGAACACGTGGAGCTTCTGCCCTACTGTGTCATCGGGGACTCCGCCGTCCGCGATCACGCCCGGGTGGGACCGTTTGCTCACCTGCGTCCGGGTTCCGACGTGGGTGAAAACGCCCGGGTGGGCAACTTCGTGGAACTCAAGAAAGCCGAACTGGGCGCCGGAGCCAAGGCCAACCACCTTTCCTATCTCGGTGACGTGACCGTCGGAGAAAAGAGCAACATCGGCGCAGGCACCATCACCTGCAACTACGACGGAAAGAACAAGTTCCGCACGACCCTGGGCCGTGGTGTGTTCGTGGGTTCGGATTCCCAGTTGATTGCCCCCGTGACCGTGGGGGACGGCGCCTATGTTGGCAGCGGCACCACCGTGTTCGACGACGTACCCCCCGGCGCCCTGGTGACCAATCCAAAAACCCAGAAGATCCACAAAAACTGGATCCCCCCGGGGGATCGGACGCCAAAAACCCCATAGATTTTGTATTTCCACCGGCAACCCCCGGGGCTTTTCTTCCATAAAAAATCCTTACAAATTCAATGACTTGCAAAAAAATGCAGAACCAGTATTTTTCCGTGATTTTTCAGCTTGACAGAATCCGCATTTTCCCATACACAACATCCACCCTGTTTTCGGACAGGGGTTGGGCGACACGGCACGGTTCTGTGTCTGTTGGGACGCCTTCGGGCGGGTAGCTCAGTCGGAAGAGCAATTGGTTTACACCCAATAGGTCGCAGGTTCGAGCCCTGTCCCGCCCACATGTGGGGTGGTAGTTAAGTCGGTTATAACGCCGGCCTGTCACGCCGGAGGCCGCGGGTTCGAGTCCCGTCCACCCCGCCAAGCAATATCAACGAATTTTCCATTTCATACAATGCGCCGAAAGTGCCATTTGTAACAAGGTTATCCCACTTTGTAATCCGTGAACTGGCAGGTGACTGCATGGCCCGTCACAACGCCTCCTCCCATTCTTGGACTTCGCGGATTTCTACGTGCCATTCACCGGTGCGCTGTTCGATGACCACAAATCCGATCATGGCTTCCACTCCGGCCCGGAGGGCTTCGCCAAGGCCCCGGGCGTAGGCGTCGTCCAGGTGGGCCGCCGGCGAGAAGGAAAGCGCGTCGGTGCGGTTGGCGATATACAGGATAATCGCACGATCCCCGGCAGCCTTCACTTCCATCAGGGTGTGCAGGTGTTTGAGTCCCCGTACCGAGACCGCGTCGGGGAACTGGGCGACTCCAGGATGTTGGGGTTCCACCAGCGTGACGTTTTTGACTTCGATCCAGCAACGTGGTGCCCCCGGGATTTCCACACTGAAGTCCAGCCGGCTCCCCGGACCCGCGACGGTTTCCGGTTTGACTTTGGCACTTTCGGGAATTCCCGGAATTTTTCCTGCAGCCAGGGCTTCGGCCACCATCCTGTTGGGCAGTGCGGTATTCACGCAGGCCAGGGTGCCGTCGGGCAACCGCAAAATTTGCAGATCCCACGCCAATTTGCGGGCCACATTGGCCGCCGCTCCGATCAGCGCACGGGTTCCGGGCAAAAGCAGGCTGCGCATGGAACCGGTATTGGCGCAATGGGCGGTGACGTCCCCCGTCGGCAGTTGTACTTCCGCAAAAAAACGATGATGTCGCCCGAGAAAAAGGCCCTCTTCCAGATGTCCGAGGTTCATGCTCCCTGCCTCCATGTGTGAACCTGTCGAAAATGGGGTTGTCTGTCAACTACGGTTGAACGCAGTTGCAACAGAAGGTTCACTGATCAGCGCTGTGAAACTGTATTCCCCGCAGCCTTATCGGATCTAAGGAACATACATCAGGAAAATATCCATATTTCCCAGACTTGCCTGTCCGTTCAGCATGCCTTCCGTGGCTCCGGTGATGAACACGCCTCCTGAAGGATGCACGGCAAGACCCCTTCCCGCATCAAACTGGCCGGTCCCGAACAACCGGGTGGACTGATGGTCTCCGGACGCATTGTACCGCGTCAGGAAAATGTCCTCGAGTCCCGAATTAGCCTGACCCTGCAGGGAGCCTGTGGTGACACCCACTACCAGGATGTCTCCGTCGGCAGTGACTTTGACATCCTGTCCGATATCCATGCCTGCAGTTCCCCAGAGGCGTGTCCACTGGAATACCGCTGCCGCACTGTACCTGGTCAAAAAGACGTCTGCATTTCCCATGGCCGCCTGACCGTGCATGGTTCCCCAAACGAAACCGGTCACATGGACGTTTCCGTCCGAATCCAGGGCCACGGCATGGCCAACATCGTTCTCCGTGGACCCCCACTGCCGCAGCCATTGCCGGGTGCCTTCCGGGTTGTATTTGGCCATGAACACATCGGAACCGCCAAAATGCGTCTGCCCCTGCATGGCCGCATTTGCATGGCCCACCATGTAGACGTTTCCCGAAGCATCCACGGCAAGACCATGCGCCCCGTCATTGGAATCGGTACCCAGAATGCGGGTCCACTGTCTTGTTCCTGATGAATCGTATTTCACCAATACCGCATCATTGTTACCCAGATAAGTCTGGCCATCGAAACTCCCACCGGTGTATCCCGCCATATACACGGAGCCGTCGGGAGCCACAACCACCGCACTGGCCTCCTTGTTGAACGAATGCATTTCCATGAGGCGCGTCCAGACCAGGGTTCCCGATGGGGAGATCTTCACCAACAGCATGGTCGGTGTAAACACTTCTTCTGCGGTTTCCACTTCTTCCGTGCAGGCCAGATAGATGTTTCCCGAGGCATCCACCGCCAGATCGTTGCACCTTGTCAGACCCATTTGCGAGGGGGGATAATCCCACTGTAAAACACCGTTCGCATCGTATTTCCGCAGCAGCGGCATCATGTACATGGTGCCCGGATCACGGGTGCCCACCACCAGTACATTCCCGACAGAATCCACAACAACCTTCTCCCCGGAATCGGGGAACGGGCCACCAAAGAGGCGGGTATCGGAACAATCCCCCACCACCGGTTGGCAATCCGTTCCGCACCCGGGGGTTCCAAAAAAGAATCCCACATCCAGGCATTTTGCGTTGCCCAGGTTTTCCCCATCACACATTTCTCCCTGTTGCGTCTGCAGGATTCCATCCCCACAGGAACCGCTGCAGCCAGTGGTGTCCCAGGCACACTGTCCGGTGCAGGCAAGGTTGCCAAAATAGTACCCGTGATCCGTGCAATCCTGCCCGGCCAGATCCGCTCCATCGCAATCTTCGCCAAACAGGATCTGGGCCGCATTGTCCCCGCAGGTGCCGCCGCAGCCGGACGTGTCGAATTCACAGGTCGCCGAACAGGACAGGATGCCGGGATACTGCCCCAGATCCCCACAGTCCCTGCCATTGAGGTCGACGCCGTCACAGGGTTCTTCCCCGACAATCAATCCGTCACCGCAGACAGGCTCACACAAACTGGGCTGCCCGGTGCAGGACCATCCGGCGTCCACGGTACAGCCGGTACAGCCATCCCCTTCGGTGTGGTTGGCATCGTCGCAGTCCTCCTCGTTTTCCACCAGCCCATTGCCACAGATGCTCAGACAACCGGATATGTCGAACCGGCACCCGGCCGTACAGGACAAATCGCCCCCGGAGGCCCCCAGGGTCTGGCAGGAGGCCCCGTTGAGATTGACCCCGTCACATTGTTCACCGGAATCCACATCCACCGTGTTGTCGCCACAACGCCCACCGCAATCGCTGGCATCAAAGCGACACTGATTTGTACAGACCAGCACACCCTGGGTCCGGTAATACCCCAGGGACAAACAAGTGTTGTCCCCTATGCCAGTGTCACATTCTTCCCCCGGATCGAGAAAGCCGTCACCACAGGAGTCCACGACAACGACTTTGGTCTTGCACGAGAAAAATGCCCACAACAGGGCGAAAAAAAGTACCACTTGCGATTTCATGAAAAACCTTCCTGGAAAAGAAAAGATGTGTTTCGTCCGTGAAACCGGCGGATGCAAATCCACCGGGAAGCATGTTGCCACAACTTCTGCAGGCAGGCAAGTTCGCTAAAATGCCTTGGGATATATGCCATGGAAACGGACGCCTGCATTGACAAACTTTGGTTTTCCGGAAATAGTTTGCGGGTGAGGGTTCAATGGGCTGGATTCACGCATTGCTGTTGGCAGGACTGATTCTGATGGTGCTGGGTTTGCCCCAGATCCTTTTTTCCCTGTGGGAATGGCGCAAGGATGAAAAACTCCTGCGTACGGGAAAACGGATCGAAGGAATCATTGAAAGTTCCGTGACCTATCCAAACGATGACAGCCTTCAAACGGGCCAACACCGCTACCACGCCTTTTATCAGGATGATGACGGAATCCGGCGTTGCGCCAAGTCGCGCTTTGCGGACAGTTTCCCCTCCGGCCAGATGGGACGGCATGTCATGGTCGTCTATGACCCGGAGGATCCCGAGCGTTCCCGTTTTGAAGAAGACATCAGTGTGTTGCGGGAGGTCATTGAACATTCCGCCGTTTTCACCCTGGGCCTGATTCTTTTCGTCGCGGGAGGTGTGCTGCTATGATGCAATGTGCAAGAGGAAATTGTCCTAGTCAAGGTTGATCGGAATGGGCAAAAAAGAATCATTCCTGGACTTGTCGCCCAGTTGCCCGAAATCATTGCGGCCCCAGCAGTACACGATTCTTTCCACCGGCACCGGACGACTGACTACGGCACAGACATGACCGCTGGAAACGGAAACATGGTCCACATGCAGGTCTAAATCCAGAAAAACTGGGGTCGGCGTGGATCGGTTGAGTGTGTCTCCGACCCCGAGTTGACCAAACTGGTTATCTCCCCAACATAAAAATCCGGATTCCGTCATGACCGCGATGCAGGTGGTGTTTCCTCCTGCCGACATGGTCATGACCGCCCCTGCGGGAATGGGAACATATGTAGGCCCCCTTTGACCTCCAGCAACACCCTGCCCAATCTGTCCCGCGGAATTGTCACCCCAGCAAACCAGACCCCCTGAAGTATTGACACATGTATGATTCTCTCCTGCGTGAATCTGGGCAGGATAATCCGTTGTCCCAATGCCCGTCACCAATTGTGGAACATGGTGCAGGGTCCCGCCGACTCCCCCCAGTTGCCCAAGTTCGTTGCCACCCCAACAGTATACCCGGGGTTGACTCTCCCTGGTGATGCCACAGGTATGGCGACCTCCTGCCGAGATTTCACTGAAAACATGACCCGAAATTTCCACTGGAGTCCGGGAAAACTGGCTCATGTTCGGGTCCAGCCCCGATTGCCCCCGGTCATTGCTTCCCCAGCACCAAGCCGTCCCCTGGGTCTGGACCAGGGCACACGTATGGGCACGGCCTGCGGTAATCTGGTCTGCAGCGATTCCAGGGGGAAAAGATACCCTGGCGGCAGCGGAGGTTGCCAGCATGACATTATCCTCAAACTGGTTTCCCAGTTGCCCGGTATCATTGCGGCCCCAGCAATATGGACGATACAATCCGGTTTCTTCGACCAAAGCACAGGTATGATGAGCCCCCGTCTTGGCAAGATAAATGGAATTCCGGGCCATGGAGGGACCCGGAAACCAGTTCCCGGCAGAAGGTTGCACCCCCACCTGTCCATAAACACTGTTTCCCCAGCATATCAGGGGGTGATTCATGATGCCATGGGCGCAGGTATGATGGTCTCCGGTCTCCACGAACATCATGGCAGCGTGCACAGCTTCATCACGAACCATGCATTGGGAAAAATCCAGTCCGCAATCCGGACTGCATTCCAGGGGACCCTGCTTGTACCCCAAAAAACCGCAATTCACCCCTGCCGGCAAGAAATCCGTTCCGTCACATTCCTCCCCGAAGGCGGGCTGAATCACACCATCTCCACAGCGCCCCTGACAGGAGGTAAAGTCCAATTCACACATTCCACTGCATGTCACTTCCCCTCCATAATACCCATAATCCTCACAGGTCGTCTCCATCCAGAATTCTTCCCCGTCACATTCTTCTCCTGAAACCAGAATGGAATCACCACAGATGGGTTCACAGGAGTTCCACCCTGTCCCCTGGCAATTCCAACCTGCCTCTATGATGCAATCCGAAGAACAACCGTCTCCATTCATGTTGTTCCCGTCATCACATTCTTCTTCACCATCCAGGACCTCGTTTCCGCACAAGGAGCAACCGGAAAAGTCGAATCTGCAATTGGACATGCATGCCAGTTCCCCACCTCCGTAGCCGTGGGATTCACAGTTTTCGAACACAATGTCCCCGTCACAGTCCTCTCCGTCATCCAACTCGCCGTTGCCACAGGTTTCCGGTGCATTGCATCCGGTGGTGTCAATGCGCATGCAATCGGCAGAGCATGCCAGAATACCCTTTCTGCCGGTCAAACCCAGACATGTTTCCCCCTTGAAATTGGAGTCATCACAGGCTTCCCACCATTGAACAACACCATCCCCGCATTTGTCGGGAACTTCTTTTGTTTCCAGAACAAGACTGCATGCAGGCAGCAGGAGAAAGCATAATACACAACAAACAATCACATCTGGATTCATTCTCTGCATTTTCACTTCCTCCCGGCATGGAGTATTCCGCTGTTACAGCGCCGGTCAAGGTCGATGAACCATGGATGCTGTTGTATCAAGATCGGCGCTAAGCGGGGAGCCCTGTCGCGGGCTCCACGATGGTGGCCACAACGTGGCCGGAAAAAATCACCTGACCGAAGGATGGGTTCATCGAACCTGATCACGGCTGTCAGTCATTGCTTTTCAGCCCTTCGCAGTGGGATGCCGGTTCCATGCATCTGCAAACCCGGAAAAGATCACGGGAGGGCTCCCGGTCACACGCACCTGTTGCATTCGGGCAATACTTGGTATCCGATACGTGCCAGTTGTCCTCATAGGAATCATTCCATTCGACTTCGGCCAATGCAAAGCACTGGTAACGGCTCGTGACCCGCCATGGATCCGAAGGAGCCTTCCGTCCCGAATTGCTCTCGGTAAACGTCAGTTGATACTCCAGTTTGAACGTTTTTTTCTTGTTGTCCGCAGTGGGATTGCCTTCCGAAAGCAGTTTCAGTGCTGCGACCTTGCATACGCTGCGGGTACTCCCGGAAGCACTCTCACAGAGTCCCTTTTCCAGGACTTTTTTGGCAAGATCCCCCCAGGAAAGAACGGAAATGGCACTCTTTTTCCCCAGGTTTTTGCAGTGGTTTGCATAGAAACACTGGGTCTTCTTGCCGGTTTTCGGATCGAAGCAATCGTTGGTATTGACTTCAAGGTCCTCACCCTTTTTCGTGATCACTGCTGCGGCCTTGCACTCCCAGGCATCATGCATGGTTTCATGGGACTTGCCACTGGTCAGGTTCACGGTGAACTCCAGTTCATATTTGGGCAGGCAGAAGTTCCATCCCGGAACCTGTTTGGTAACCGCGATCGACCCGATTTTCGTCGTATAATGCCCGGATCCCTTTTCCCAGGCATTCCCCACCAGTTCAAGCACTTTGGCTTCAGGAAGCGGCTCCGGGGCGGCCGGTGCATTCAGGAACTTGTGATCCAGGATGGCAATCTGGGTGAAGGTTTTGTTTCTGCGATACCAGACTTCCCAGGTATATTCCACCTGAAGACCACAGGATTCAAACAAGTCCACCAGTTTCACCTGATAGGCAGTAAAGGGAACTTTGACGATGCCCTCTGTCTGCGTGAAATTTCTTGGTTTCCCCACATAGGAGAGACTCAATTGCTTGCGTCCGGCCTCCTGTTTGTACTGTGACTGAAAATCCTTGATGGCCTGGCTTTTGTTCCGGGCCGATGCTCCTGAAAAAAAGAGCATGGAAACACCCGTCAACACCGAAACGAGAAAAATGAAATTGCGCATCTTTGACTCCTTTCATCACCTGTATCATAAAAACTCAACGTCCTGTCAGTTTAATCAATTTTCATGTGAAATGAAAGAATTAATCAAAGAAGGAAAAAACAAAACATTTTATCCTTCGCCAGTGAATCAGGAGGGGGGAGTCGTCCCTCTGGAACGGGCGTCGATCCTGCGGGTGACGACATCGAAAACCAGCAGGGCCACAAGCGCCCCCACCCCGATGGCCGCATAGATGTACCAGATGTAGTGGGCCTTGTCATAGGCGGTTAAAAGGCGTTCGGGGGAGAGCGTCCGGGGATCCGGACAGTAGGCAGCCAGCAGATAGCCCGAAAGCACGAACGTGAGCATATTGGAAAAGAAACTTTTGAGATAGGAATACCCCATGTACAAACCGATTTCATCCTTCGGCGCCTGCCTGGAGATGTATTCGAAGAAGCGCGGCTGCAAAAAGCATTCCGCCAGGCCGTGCATCCCCAGGGCCACCCCCATCATCAGGGTCACCGGATGCATGGCCACGGCGCCAAACACCTGGATGGAACTTCCGGTGGTACCCTCCAGATAGGAACCGAAAACCACCAGCAACGAGGAAAGGGGCATGATGACAAACGCAATGATCATCGCGCTGAGGGGACGAAGTTTCCGGACCAGCCGGGTGATGGGTATCACCAGCAGCATGACCACCAGCGGATTGACGTTGGAAATCCATTCGGGGGAGGCACTTTCCCCTACCACCCGCAGGATGTACTTGGGCATGGTGGCGTAGGACTGGGCCTGGGTGGACCAGAAACCGCCGATGATGAGGAGAAACACGATGTACCGCACATCCTTGATGACGTGGAGAAGGCCCCGGAAGATTTCCCGTGCCTTTTTGGCGTTTTCCTTCGTGGCTTCCAGGGCGGGTCCCCGGTAAAACAACACGGTGACAACCAACGCCACAAGACTAAGACCCCCGGCCAGCAGGTTGATGGATTCGAGGCCCCAGTACAGGCGCATTTCCCGGGCGAACATCTTCCCGGAAAAAGCGCCGATGTTGACCGCCGTGTAGAAGATGGAAAACACGCGGGCCCGGTTGGCCTCGTCGGAGCATTTGGCCATGGTGGCGGTAATCACGGGTTTGAACAGGGCAGACCCCAGCATCAGCACCACCAGGGACACAATGGCCATCGCCTTGTTCTGGAACGCGCCCAGCATGGTGTAGCCAACGGTCATGAGCGCAAACGAAGCGATCAGGGATTTGCGGTAGCCGGCCTGGTCGGCAAGGGCACCCATGAGCGTGGGGAGGAAATACAGCACCGATACGAAGATGCCGACAATCCACCCCGTGGCCGCATCGGAAAAGCCGATGTTCCGGGTCAGATACAGGGTCAGCGCAATGTACATCGCATACCAGGCCACCCGTTCCAGGATTTCCAGTCCGTTGGAAACCCAGATGATTTTCGGAAAACGCCAGGTGAGTTTTTCTTCGGCAGGGGGTGTGTTGGTCATGGGTTCCTTCCGGTTTCGACCGCATCACCATATTCCAGCAGGGGAAGGTCCGTCAACTGTCACGTGAATGGCTGTCCTTCGGTGGTCCGGCCACAAAATCACTGGATCAGACACCAGCACACAGGACCAATGGAGGAAACTTCACCACTGGAACTGACCGTGCCGCAATCACCCTGGTAGGATCCACCGGTCTGGTACCGGCACACCCGCTCACAGTCGACGACGTACCTTGTGCGACCGTCGCAGATGACCAGTGTATCCTTCTTGCATTCCCGGCTCGGGGTGAAACATCCTTCAAAGCACGTGTCCCAGTATGAGGGTGCAATAGAATTATGATCCTCACAGGAGGCATCCATCATTTCGTCGATGCAATCATCGGAAAGCACCAGGGAGCCGGTAAAGCCGAGACAGGTTTCCATGTCCCCATACGCATCACATTCCACCAGCACCTTGCAGAGTTTTTCCGGTGTCCGATCATTCTGGCAACCGGTGATCAGGAAAACGTTCATCAACAAAAAGAGCAGTAATACTTTTTTCATGGTTCTTCTCCCGTGCTTCATCCCTAATGGGGATTACACCGGATTCGTACCACAGTGAAACCGACCCCGCCAGCATTTCTTTGCACCATCTTTTGCTCAAAGCCCACACCCCCTCTTCTCGCCCCCAAATCCCCTGCTTTTGCATTTTTCCCGCAACCATTTTGCTCCCGCGCCGATAATAAAGGGGACAGGGCCACCAATGCGCCTGTGAAGGAGACTTGTATGAGCACCGCACTGCCACGTTTCGCCGGAACCACCTACCTCGTCACAAGAAAATGCATCCGGGGCCAGTTTTTTTTAATCCCTAATAAAGAGTTCACAGCCCTCATCCTCTACGCCATCGCCCGCGCCCAGAAAAATTGCCCCGTGCAGATTCACGGCTTCTGTTTCATGAGCAATCATTTCCACATGGTCTTGACCGACCCCGACGGCCTGACGGGACCCAGGTTCATCGGGGAAATGGACTCTTTCATCGCACAACTCATCAACAGGAAACTGGGCCAGGACGGCCCCATCTGGAACAGCGCCCAGCGGCCCAACTGGTGTGCATTGACT
>CAZTZR010000061.1:0-22758 GCA_964618145.1 uncultured Kofleriaceae bacterium | reverse complement strand
ACAGTTCCCTGGAATTGCGCCGGTTCGTGCACCAGGCCGCCGGCGACCGCACCCGCATCGAATTTGACATCGAGCGCCTGGAAACTGCCCTGCAAAAGGCTCCCGGCGAAGAGGCCGCATCGGAACTGGCGGGGCGGCTTTCAGACCTGCACGAACAGTTGATCACCTTTGATTCCCTGTATTCCCTGCACGAGGTGGAACGGATTCTCGACGGCCTGGGATTCCGGAACAGCGACTTCACCCGGCCCCTCACGGAGTTTTCCGGCGGATGGAAAATGCGTGCCCTTTTGGCTTCGCTCCTGTTCCTGCGCACGGAACTTCTGTTGCTGGACGAACCCACCAACCACCTGGATCTGCCGTCCCTGGCCTGGCTGGACACCTGGATTTCCTCCTACCGGGGCGCCTTCATGATGATTTCCCACGACCGGGACTTCCTGGACCGCCACATCAATCGCGTGTTCGCCCTGGAACCGGAGGGATTCCGCCAGTACCGGGGCAACTACACCCAGTCCCGGCGCCTGCGGGAGGAGGAGGAGGTCGTCCTGGAGAACCGCAAGAAAAACCTGGAGCGCGAACGCCGGGAGGCCGAACGCTTCATCGAACGGTTCAAGGCCCAGGCCACCAAGGCCCGCCAGGCCAAGAGCAAGGCGAAAATGCTCAAACGCATGGAAAGCCTGGACATCCCGGTGGAGGAACAACGGATCCATTTCCGGTTTCCCCCGGTGGAGCGCACCGGGGACCGGGTGCTCCAGATGCAGGATGTGGCAAAGAGTTTCGGCAGCCTGCATCTGTACAACCAACTGGACTGCACGGTGATCCGGGGGGAACGCATCGGCATCGTGGGGGTCAACGGGGCCGGCAAGACCACCCTGTTGCGGCTCATGTCCGGAGAACTGCCGGCGGACCGGGGAACCGTCACCTGGGGTTCGGCGGTGAAGTTCACCTACTACGCCCAGCATCATGCCGATGCCCTGGATTTGTCCTCCACGGTCCTCGAAGAGGTACGCCGGAACGCTCCCCATCTGGGGGACACCCGGGTGCGCAGCATCCTGGGGGCGTTCCTGTTCCGCGGGGACGACGTGGAGAAAACCATCGGCGTTCTCTCCGGAGGGGAAAAGGCGCGGGTGGCCCTGGCCAAACTTCTGGTGGCCCCCGGAAACGTCCTTCTGATGGACGAACCTACCAACCATCTGGATCTGGAAAGCGCGGAACTGCTCTCCGAAGCTTTGGCCGAATACGAGGGCACCATGCTGTTCGTGTCCCACAACCGCGCCTTCATCGACCGGCTGGCCACCCGGATCTGGGAAATCGACAATGGCAAAATCCATGTATATCCGGGAAACCTCACCGAATACATGGAACATCTGGCCGCCCGCAGGGAACAGCGGGCCTTCACGCCGGACGCCATTGCCCTGATGCAGGCGGCCCCAAGTTCCGCATCCCCACCGGTGGAAAAGCGTGAAAGCCGCGACAGCAAGGCCGACCGTCGCCGCCGGGACGCGGCCATGCGCGAAAAAATCCAGAAGGAACTGGGGCCCCTGAAGAAAAAAATCGACCAGATGGAAACCCGTATCGCGGAACTGGAAACGCGCCAGGCTGAACTGGAAAAACTCATGGCGGACCCGGACGCTTACGGGCGCCCCGAGTTTGTGGAAGCTCTCAGGGAGTTCCGCGAAAACGAACAGAAACTGGAAGAAATCATTGGGCGCTGGACGTTTTCCTGCGAACGCTATGAGGAGCGCAAAAGCCAGATTGAGTCGGAAGCCTGAACCTGCCTGGCATGAAATCCGCCCGTTGACGAAAAGTGTTCGATCTTTTTTTCTTTGCATGATATCCGTTTTTTTGTGACGATAACAGTCTTCCGGTTCAACCGGTTCTGGAGGTTTTCATGAAACGCGTTTTTCTGTTTCTTCTTCTCGTATCCATGGTCCAATGCACAAAAAAAGAGCAGGATGTTCCCAGCACCCCCCCCGTGCTTCCAGCACCCGGACACTCGGATGAAACCCGGCCACCCACGGAGCCGGTCATTCCCACGGCCAGCCTGCCTCACCACATTTCTCCGGAAATGCTCGCATCCAGGCAGATGTTCACCATGCATTTTTCCAGTCCGCTTCAGAAAATCCTGCAACTGGCAGGCGTGGTGACCCCCCAGTTGCACATGTTTCCGGAAGCCGCCCAGGCGGCCGCCATGCTTCCGGGCATTCTGCCTTCCACCATCGATGGCCTGCGCAAGGGCCTGTTCGAAGACAGTATTCCTGCACACTGGCGTCCTTTCCTGCGGGCGGCGGATTCTTCCGCAGGATTGCTGGTATCCCTGGTTACCCGGCAGAGTGATCCAAAGAAGCATACGCACCTCATGCGGTTCTCCACGGACATTTCCGAACTGGAAGTCCGCCTCTCCCGCGGCGATTTCGGCAAGTTCACCCGGACCCAGTGGGGGGGATGGATCTCCATGGAGGGTCACCTGAACCACAAGGATGCGCCGAACATCTTCCTCGCGTTTGACGCAGGACAGGTCATTGTCAGTTCGGACCTGGACTACCTTCACGCCGCACTGGATGTTCTCAAGCGCTACGAGGAAGCCGTTCCCCGGGACTTTTTCCTGTACCTGACCGTGCACAACCTCAACACATACAGCGAATTCTACTACGAAACCATCCTGTCGGACGTTTCCCAGTCCGACCGGCGCAAAATGGGCCCGATCCTGCGCTTTTTGCGTCCCGAAATCGAAAACATGAAGCATTTCCATTTCGCTTTGGGATTTGACGGCAACCTCACCGGTACCATGGACATGTCCTTTCAGGCGGTGGACAATCCCCAGAGCCCCATGGTGAAGACGCTCATGACCCCGGTGGATATCACGGACCTGGCCGCCTACCTGCCATCCAAGCCCATTCTCTTCGGCCTGGACAAGAGTTCCCTGGACTTCATCAAACCCCTGTATTCCCGGATCCAGCAGGAACTGGTCAAGGAAATGAAGAACATCACCGATGCGGATGACCGCCTGATGCTGGGGGAAATCAACTCCTGGATGGATCTGGTCAATCAGTTCTTTGACAATGCGCATGATGCCCAGGCTGCGGCATTTTCCCTGCGCAAGGATCGCCTTCACTCGGGCGGCATGTTCCACATGAAATCCCCGGACAATGCCAAGGCCTTTGTTGCCGCCATCACGGCAAGGTTCACTGCATTGAACCCCAGGACGCTTTTGCCGCGTCTTTCCCCCGAAGCCCGCAAGGAACTGTCCTGGCTGCCCCGGGTGTTCGAGGTACGCACCCGCAACATGCAGGTGAATCGCAAGCCCGCAGCGGTGATTACCATGACCTTCCGCTGGAACAACCTGCCAAAGATGTACCGTGACGAAGGTATCGAAATCCTGTCCCAGTGGCTTGGCAACCAACTGGAACTTGCCATTGTCCAGGACGGAGACCGGCTTTTCATGATGGCCGGTTCCCACTGGCGGGATGAACTCACGGAAATGATGGCCCTCAAGGGCCGTATCCCGGAACCCCGCCTCAAACAGGCTGCGGAAAGTACCATGAGTCTGTCCGGCCTGGACATGTCCGCTTTCGCCGGGTACCTGTTGACGGAATTCCTGAAACTGAAGTTTCCCGTACCCATGGATACGGAAACCCGTACCACGCTGCAGGCGGTTCTCAAGCAAATCAGTTCCCAGTCCGGGGATTCATGGATGGCCATGTCCGCCGGACTGCAGGCGGACCAAAGTTTCCGCCTGCGATCCACCATGGAGAAGAATTCCTGGCTTCCTTTCTTCGCTTGGCTTGTAGTATCCAGAAACATGTAGATTCCGTTCCCGGAGGCCCTTGTGCATCGATTTCTCTTGCTGGCGCTTTGCCTGTTCTGGTCGTTCCCTGCAAACGGCCAGTCCCGCAACGGAGTTCTCCTTGAAGCCGGCCCCATGTTCAGGGAACTGGGATCCGTGGTCAAGGCCACGGCCTTTTTCCACCTTTCCGACCAATGGGTGCTGGATGCCGGACTGAAGCATCAGACCGACTTTCCCGGGGAGCATCCTGCAGGGCACCTGCAGGCGGTGGGACATGTGCGCTATTTTGTCGATGTACTTCAGATTGTGCCGTCCCTGTACCTGGGAGTGGGCGCCGGACGCATGCTCGCCCGGGACGTTCCGGTCTTTTCCCTCGAATATGGTGTCAGCGCCGACTATATGTTTTCCAGGAAATTCCAGGTGGGGATTTCCTTTGGCGGAATCACCACGACGTTCGGGGAAGGACTCACCGGCCCGGATGGAGAGTACGTGACCAGCCGTACCCGTATGCTGTTGCTTTTGCGCCTTCAATGGGTGTTTGGTGAAACATGGTAAACCGATTCATTTTTCTTCTGCTTCCCCTGCTGATCCTTTCCTGTCAAAAACGTGCCGAAAAACAGGCCGTCCAGCCTCCTTCGGCGGCAGAACCTCCGGCAGAGGTGAAACGCCACGACAAGGACCCTGTCACGTTGGACATCCTTCGGCGTCCGGTCATCACGGAAGTCGCGTATGTCAAGCACATCCTGATTACGTATGACCGCAAAAACCCGCGTTTTCCAGTTCCCGGCCGCGACATCAGTTCGGCCATCACCCTGGTGAACCAATTGCTGGACGAACTCAAAAGCGGTGCGGATTTTGCTGAACTGATGAAAAAACATTCCGATGATCCCGAAACCGGACCCGGGGCCGACAGCATTATGATGATTCATGAGGGGGTTCCAGGAAGCACCCGCCAGATGGCTGTACGCCTGAATATCGGCGAGGTGGGCGTCGTGCAATCAGGCAGCGCATTTCACATCATGACCCGGATCGAAGCACCCCGTCCGGTGGAAAGTCCGGACAGCGAAGACATCAAAAAGCGGGAACCGGTAGCCGAAACCGCCCGGTTCCGCGCCATTCACATCGCCTGGCGCGAACTCAAGCAGGAATACCTGACCCAAATCACCCCTGGAGCACTCAACAGAAACCAGTCCCAGGCGGCCATTCTGGCGCGGGATCTTATGGAACGGGTGACAAAGGGAGACGATATGGCCGAACTCAACCGCCAGTTCGGAGAGCGAATCCCCGTGCCCGAAACCGTGCACAAGCACGCGATTACCCTCACCAGTCTGGCGGGTGCTGCCGGGGGACCCCGTCCGGACCCGCATCATGTGCATGGACCGGACTGCGACCACGGCCCGGATGGCCACGGCCATGACCATGGGCACGACCAGGACCCAAAGGATGGAAAGGGCGATCCGGCCCTCCAGCAGGTTCCGGAAATCACGCAATTTGTTTTGCGGCTGAATGTCGGGGAAACCGGCATTGTCACCAGTCGCTTCGGATATCACGTGGTTCAGCGATTAAAGTGAACTCCGGAAAATGAGTACCCGGGCAACCTCTTGAACATGGAAAACTCACTGGCCGATTTGAAGTGTTTGTGCTAGAACACGTTGTTTGGCTGTCCCCATTATTTCGCCGGGCACCCGGCTGGAGCGTTTTATTTCTAAGGAGGAGATTCATGAAACATCTGCAAAAATGGCTGGTACTGGCATGTTCAGTGATGCTTTTCGTGGCCTGTGACCCCGAAACCAAGAAAAAGGTGGAAATCTGCAACAACGGTGTGGACGACACCGGAAACGGCCTGGTCGACTGTGCCGATCCCGCCTGCTACGGTCAGGCCGGCGGCCCGCAGGGGCAACTGTGCCAATCCACCGAAAGCCGCTGCAATGACGGCTTTGACAACGATGGAGACGGCCTCATCGATTGTGTCGACCCCGACTGTGCGACTTCACCGGACTGTGCCGGCTCGGAAATCTGCGACGATGGTGAGGACAATGACGGCGATGGACTCATTGACTGTCACGACCCTGACTGTGTGGATGACCCGGCCTGCGAAGGGGTGGAAATCTGTGACGACGGCGAGGACAACAACGGGAACGGACTGACCGACTGCGACGATCCTTATTGCGAGGAACACCCTTATTGTAATCCTGCAGAAATCTGCAATGACGACATTGACAATGACGGGGATGATCTCATCGACTGCGCGGATCCCGACTGCATCGGCCAGATGGGCAACGGGGGACTCTGCCAGGCGGTGGAAACCCTTTGCGAGGATGGTTTCGACAATGATGGCGACGGGTTCACCGATTGCGAAGACCCGGACTGCGCAGCAGATGCCGCCTGTCAGGCCACCCCGGAGATCTGTGACAACGGTATTGATGACAACGGGAACGATCTCATCGACTGTGCGGATCCCTCCTGTGACGGCCAGACCGGACCCGGCGGCGGCACCTGCCAGACAGTCGAAACCCTGTGCACCGACGGCTATGACAACGATGGAGACGGCCTGGTGGACTGTGCGGATCCGGACTGTCTGGATTCCTGCCTGGCGGGAGGTTCCCTGGTCATCACCGAGATCATGAAGGATCCCAACCTGGTGGCGGACACGGTGGGTGAATGGTTCGAAATCACCAACGCAGCAGCGTTCGCCATCGACCTGCGGGGCCTGGTGCTCTTCTCCATCGGCTCCAGCGGCGAGGAAACCCATACCATCTCTGCGGGGGAACCCATCCTGATTCAGCCCGGTGCCTACATGGTCCTTGGCAATTCATCGAATCCGGCCGTCAACGGCAATGTGACCGTGAATTACCAGTACACCGGCATCATTTTCAACAACACTGCGGACGATTCCATCGGTATCCGCACCGCCAGCGGCACCGTACTGGACGAAGTCGTGTTCACTGTGGCCGATTTCCCGCATCTGGCGGGGATGTCCATGCAACTGGATCCCACGAAGATCAATGCCACCGACAACAACGACGCCGCCAACTGGTGCCTTCCCACCAACAAATACAATGCATACGACATGGGCACCCCCGGTGCGGTGAACCCCTCTTGCACCCGGGAAACCAATTGCAACGACGGTGTTGACAACGATGGCAACGGATTTACCGACTGCGCCGACTTCGCATGCGCCCTTTCCCCGCACTGCACCTCGGAGGCGGCTCCCACCCCGGGCAGCCTCATCGTCACCGAGTTCATCGCCCACCCCGGCGTGGGAACCCCGAACTACCAGTATGAATGGTTCGAGGTCAAAAACGTCACGGCGGCCGCCGTGGAACTCAATGGTCTGACCATTTGTGACGACACGCCCACCCGGTACTGTTTCTTTGTGCATTTTGGCGTTTCCACCCCGTTGCCTGCCGGCGGTTACGCCCTGTTCGTGTCGGATCCTTCCCTGTGGACCGCCTACACCGGAATTATTTATGACTACGGCCCGGCCATCCAGTTGCACAACACCGCCGACGGACTGCAGGTTTTCTCGGGCACCCAACTCATTGATGCCGTGTTTTACAACGCCGACTGGACCTCCGTGGTCGCTGGAAAGTCTGCCCAGTTCTCCTCCGGAATTCCCCAGAATGCCACGGAGAACAACGACATGGCCAACTGGTGTCTGCCCTTCGCGATGTATGATGTCGCCAACAGCCTCTATGGTACCCCCGGCATGGACAACCGTGATTGTCACATGCTGGAAACCATTTGCAATGACGGCATTGACAACGATGGCAACGGCCTGACCGACTGCGCGGATCCCAATTGCGTGGGTGAAACCGGTCCCGAAGGCGTGGTCTGCGAAGCTTTCGAAACCACCTGTAACGACGGGTTCGACAATGACGGCGACGGCCTCGTCGACTGTGATGATCCCAACTGCGCCGGACTGATGGGCCCCGGCGGGGAACTGTGCCCGACTACGGACACGGTGGACCTGACGGGATACTATGTGGAACTGTACCAGAATGGAGAATTGAAGCAGACGGTGAACTTCTCCGGAGTGTTCGAAAAAGGCAAATACATTGTCATCGCGCGGCACCTGGCAACTCTGGAACTCTGGATGGGGGCCTTTACTCCCAACCTGACGGCTGCCGAAGTGGAAAATGTGGCCTTGTACCATACTTCCGCAGGTGCATGGCAAATGAATCATCTCGAAGACGATTCTGCCCGCCTGTACAGTCCGGCTGCAGTGGAAATCGATCGGGCCAACAACCCGGCCAACAAAATCCGCACCCGCCAGGCCGATGGTTCCTGGGTGGACGGCAACACCACCGCAGGCGCCCTGGGGGCCCCCGATGCCATCGCCGGATACAGCCACCCCATTTATTGCTACGAGATTGGTGAAGCCGACGGGGCCATCCGCCTGACCAATTTCAATGGCAACTACGTGATGCTCTACATCCCCAACAACTGACAGCGCTGCTCAGGTCCACAGATTCCTTCTCCCGGAATAGCCTGAATGGATCCGGCGACGTTGTCGCCTCCAACGGGACACCCTTTTGCGGGCGTCCCTTGTCGCCGGTCTTTGGAAGACATTCAGTGTGCCGGGATCAACGGACTTGACCGGCGCCGTGATTCCCTATTCCAGAAAACTGCGAAATCCGCAATCGGGGTACTGCGCACACTCGTACCAGGAACTGACAGTGGATGCCTGATGCAACAGGTTCCCACCGCACCAGGGACAACGGGCGTTGGTCCCCCGGTGGGGTGTTTCCTGGGGATGCACTCCGGCGGCCAGTTGCTTCTGGATCTCCGAGAGGGCTTCGGTAAACCGCACAATGCGGGGATCACAGCGCACGTCCCCTTCCCGGATGGGGCGGGCCAGTTCCATGCCCTCAATGCTGCGGCACCGGGACAGGGCCACATACACCTGTCCGGGGGCAAACGCCCCGGACCCCAGATCCACCCGCACTTCGTCCAGGGTTTTTCCCTGGCTCTTGTGAATGGTAATGGACCACGCCAGCATCAGCGGATACTGGGTGTACCGGCCCGTCACCACCGGCCGTATCTGGTCAGTGGCGGCGTTGTACTCATAGCGGTAACTTTCCCATTCCACCCGGGTCACCTCGTGGACCATTCCCGGGGACTCCGAGCGCAGCTCCACATGAATCGAGGGGGGGTCAATCTCCCGGACCACCCCCAGGGACCCGTTCACCCAGCGCCGGGCATCGTCGTTTTTCGTGAACATCACCTGGGCTCCCGGTTTGAGGGTCAGGTGCAGGGGACTGGGCAGTTTCGTTTCCTCCAACTGGAAACGCCCGGACACCTCGCCTTCGAAATGGTGCTCCGGCGCGTCAATGCGGGCGAGGCGGCCCAGATTGATGCGGTCGGATACGGCATTGGTGCAGGTGAGGGTGATGCGTCCCGGTTGGTCTCCCGGGTCCTTTTCCACCGTGCGGCGGTTCAGTTCCGGCAGGACCGACGGGAGGTTCGAGGCAGTGCGCACGGCGTTGAGCATGTCGGTGAATGCTTCATCCTTTTGTCGCCAGATACGGGACAACTCCAAAGGCGCCATGGGGCAGTCCTGCAGGACATGGGCGGAGAAGAAATACGGCGTCGCATAATGCATTGTCGCCAGAATCTCTTCTTCCTTGCGGGTGATGACCGGCGGCAACTGGAACAGATCCCCCACCAGAAGCAACTGGACCCCCCCGAAGGGCCGGTTGGGATCCCGGCCGTTTTTCCGCAGGAACAGGTCCATGGCATCCATCAGATCCGCCCGCACCATGGACACCTCGTCCACAATGAGAATCTCCAGTTTTTTATACATGCGCCGATCCCGGAGGGTGACGACATCCTCCACCTGCACGATGTGCGGCGGCAGGCGGAAGAATGAGTGAATGGTGGCGCCTTCCACGTGCAGGGCCGCCACTCCGGTGGGCGCCACCACCGCCAGGTGCCGGTTGAGCACCATTCGCAGCCATGCAATCAGCGTGCTTTTGCCGGTACCGGCCTTGCCGGACACAAACACCACCGGAAATCCGCCTTCCAGCAGATCCCGGACCTGCTCGTATTCGGGGGTGATTTCGATGCCCTCCAGGCTTTTCGCGGGCTTGAATGGCTGCCCGTCCGGGGGGGGTCCCGCTGCGGCACGGTTCAGATCCCCGATGCGAACCGGCGCGATCTTGAGCAGGTTCTTCAGAATCTCGTCCATGGGTATCATCCTTCCTGTAGCCTGTGTACCCAAGAAACGAAGAACTGCCAATCCTTTCTTTTTTTGACCATTCGGGAATTGCCTTTTGTCCGTGCCGGTTCTATTCTCCGGACCGGTAACGCAGAGTACGATTCGGGTCCATTTTCCCTACAACCCCTGGAGGATTTGCATGCAACGCACATTGGCAATTTATTTCGCAATTGTTTCGGTTCCCCTTCTCTTCCATGTAAGCTGCAAAAAAGACACCTGCCCGCTGGGACAGCACCGGGTCGAAGGTCAGTGCATGTGCAAGACCGACTCCAACTGTCCGGAAGGAGAATCCTGCGTCAACGGCCAGTGCGTCAAGAAGCAGGTTTCCCGTTGCCCGGCCGTGCCCTGCAAGGATGGCAAGGTTTGCGACAACGGAAATTGCCGGGATTGCCGCAACCATGAGGAATGCGGAACGAACCGCCACTGCTGGCAGGGTTCCTGCCGGGCCAACGGAACGGAATGCGATCCCGACCGCGATTGCCCCATCGGTCAGAAGTGCGAACATGGATACTGCGTCCCCGATGCCGGCCCGGGCACCTGTGTGGGCGAGGAATGCAACATCACTCCGCCGTGCGCCCTGGAGAAGGTTTTCTTCGAGTACAAGGAAGCCAAACTCACCAAGGAAGGCCGATCCGCACTGCACCGGAACATCGAGTGCATGAAAAAGGGATATGAGGCAGGGCTGCGCCGGGTCCACATGATGGGCATGGCCGATCCCCGGGGCCCTGAAACCTACAATGATGATCTCTCCAGCCAGCGCCTGCAGACCGTCAAGGATGAAATCGCGGTGCGGGCTCCCGCCCTCAAGGGCAAGTTCAACTTCACCTCGGAGCCTCTGGGAGAAACCTGCGCCGAAGGCACGGACGAGAAAACCTGGGCCCGGGATCGCCGCGTCCACTGGATGTTCTACAAGAAGCCCGGCCAGGTTTGCCCGTAAACGGCTCCAGGTATCCTGCCATGACCAGTGAGCGCAAGGAAACCCTCATACGGTTCATCAAGAACCAGTGTGGACTTCTGAATGCACGCCGAATGCTTTTCTTCTCCGTAATCGGTTTGGTCCTGTGTCTGACCGTTCTGGGAATACTCATCAGTGTCCGGATTTCCGGGGCCGAAGGGTCCGATGACATCTGGGTGCCCATGATACTGGTGGGGGTCCTGTCCCCTGTGCTCATACTGGGGGTATATGCCGGTCAAAGGGGAATCGTGCGGATGGACAGGGGGGAACTGGACCAGAACCTGCGGGGAGCACCGGCCACGGTGGCAGAGGTGGTGATCCATGAAAACGCCCGCGGTCTGGAACCCCGTCTGAGTGTTGCCTTCCATACGGGCGGCCGGTTTCATTTGCAGTGCGATCAAGGAATCGCTGAGGAAATTGCCGGATGGTTGACTCCGCCCAAAGCGGATCGAGGGGTTTCCTGCTGACCCATCCAGAAAAAAAATGGAAAAAATCACACTTTTGGCGGAACGGTTGCCTTTTTTTTTCGACAATAAAGGCAGGGCGTCACTGAAGGCACCCACAACCGTGTCGAACCAAAAGGATGAAACATGTCACTTTATTTTTTGTACCAAAATCCCATCCATCTGGGCCGTCCAGTTGCCCTCGTACAGTTGCTGAACCTCACTGAAGCTCCCGTGGTCTGGATCCAGGACGAGAATTTTTTCTTGAATGACGGCACCTGGCTTATGGACGCCCAGGGCTACCAGCATTGGGCCGTGCGTCGCTTTTCGGATGCCACGCCGGAAGAAATGATGACCGAGTATCTCATCCGGTCCGCAGAAGACATCCCGGATCGGGTCATACTGTTTTCGGAATATGACTATCTGGAGGAAGCCCTGCGGTTTGCCGAAATGCACAACCTGCAGCCGGCATGCCATGAAATCCGACCTGTTTCCGGAACAATCGCGGACTGGGAGTTGCACCCGGTCCCCGGCAAGGATCCCGGTGTCCAGCGTTTTCTGGTGGAACTGGATGACGTTCCTGTGCTGGAAACCGTCCACGAATTGGTGATGGATTTTCCCTGGCCGGCCGGGATTTTCGGCATGCATGATTTCGGGGTGCCGCTGAAAGAAAACATCATGTTTCACGGGAGCGCCAGCGGGTTCTGGCAGCGGACATATGCCCATTTGCCGTTTGACCGGAACAACGTTCCCGACCTTCCGTTGGTGTGGAGGGGGCTTGTAGACAATGAAGTGACCCATGTGATCCTGCATGTCCAGTTGCCGGTTGGGGAAATCTGGGATTGCGAACTGGAGGTGGCCCGTCGGGTGGACAGGTGGTGTCGTACGCATCTGGGAGACAAGTCCTTCCTGATGACAGGGAAGTCCACGGACAAGCGCAATTTCAGGGAACTCTCCGGTCGTGTCGGAATGTCCGATTTTGCCTGTGCCATGACCCTTTTGAGGCAGATGGCAGCCACGGGCGATGATCCGGATGCCATCTGGTGGCTCTCGGATGCCTACGCCTGTGTCAATGATCCTGTCCACGCGGAATGGATCGCCCGGCAGGCCGGCCACAGCAGGAATTACGAGGATCTGTGGGAATACTTCGTCGTGAAGAAGAAGTGGAAAAAGGCCGGCAAACGCTGAATAACCGCACGAACGGAGCCTTGTCCCTGCACCAGGGGACAGGAACTATTTCTCGTTCAGGGTTTTTCGCACCAGGTCGAAAATGGCGTTCATGGGATACGGTTTGACAAACACACCTTTGACTCCGAGTTCACGATAAAGGAACACAAGGCTGTTGTCCGCATTGGCCAGGAACAAGAAGACCGGAACGCGGGCAGATTGGATCCGGGTACAAAGTTCCAGGAGGGAAAATCCGCCGAGGTCGTCGGTGACAAAGATGACATCGGGGCGATCCTGCTGGGCCATGGCGATGGCCTCTTCGGGATCCGAGCAGTTGATGACGTGCATCTGGGGCAACTGCGTGAACAGTGCGCTCTTGAGAGCCTTGCCATTGGAAGTTTCGCGGTCCAGAAGCAAAAGGAACGGGCGGCTGTATTTTTCAGAGCGCGATGGCATGCGGAACTGCAGAAGTTCATTGCGCAACACATCACAGGAGGGATAACGCATGGTGTAGTTCTTGGCCATGGCCCTTTGGACAACCGTGTCCACGTACAGGGGCAAATCGGGTCGCTCGGCGGTGATGCGGGGAATCTCCTCGTGCAGGTGCATGTCCAGCAAATCCACCAGGGAATCGCATTCAAAAGGAGGATGTCCCGTGAGCAGTTCGAAGAAGATGCAACCGATGGCGTAGATGTCCGGCAGGTGCTGCTTGTCCAAGGGCAGATCCTCGGTGCGGATCCGCTCGGGTGCCATGTAAAGGGGTGTGCCCTCCACCAGCCGGTCACGGGTGGAAGGCGCCAGAGAAGTCAATCCGAAATCCGTCAGCGCCACCCGGTAGTTGTCGCTGGCCAGCAAGGCGTTGGCCGGCTTCACATCGCGATGGGCGATTCCCTTGGCATGAACGGCGCCGAGTCCCGCACACACCTGGGCAATGATGCCAATGGCCACATCCAGGGGCATGGCGTCATTGCGCCGTGCGTAATCTTCCACGAGATCCGCCAGGGTTCTTCCTGGAATATGTTCCATGATGAAGTAGTAAAAGTCGTCCTTTTCGCCGAAGGAAAAGATCTGAACCACATTGGGATGGTTTATGTGGGCCATGGCCACCGCCTCCCGGCGGAAACGTTCCATGGCATCCGGGTTCCGGACGGTCTTGAGTTTGAGTACCTTGACCGCCACCTGTCTTTCCAGGAACAGATCCGTGGCCAGATAAACAACGCCCATGGCGCCCCTGCCCAGGATTTTCTCCAAACGGATTTTGCCTTCCAGCAGTGTCCCCAGAGGAAATGGATCCACCAGCACCGGCGTGTTCGAACGGTCAGGCATGGGTCCTCGCTATGATGCCGAAGCATCCGGAAATCAGAACCCATGGTACCCGGAAAAGGAATCCTTGTCGAGATGGACTCACATATTTCAGCTGGAAAAAAATGGGAAACTCTCCTACTCTTGGAGGAACGCCGAGGGAACCATGAAATCCTTTCTTACCTGTTTTATGTTCCTGTTGATTTTCTTTGCTGGCATCGCCCGTTCGTCTGCAGAAAAACTGCATTGTCCGAGTGTTTCGGAAGACGATGAACGAAACACCGCCATCGCCAGGAAATATTTCCAGATGGGGACCGGATACCATAAAAACGATGATTATCTCAAAGCCATTCAGTGCTTTGAATGCGTTTTGAGGTTTGTGCCCTATTCCCTCAATGCCAGGTACAAACTGGCCCTTGCCTACGACAAATACGAGGTGTATTCAAAAGCCCGGGAAAACTATGAACAAATCATGGTTTTCGATAGCCCTGAAGCCGAAAGCCTCAAGCCCGAAGTCCGCAAGCGTCTCTCTGAAATCAAGGACCTCAAGGACCGTGTCACTACGATTCAGGTTCCTTTGGTGGAGCCCGAGCCGGAATCCAGGACATGTCATCAACTGGTCCAGAAAAGCATGCGGGAAAACCTGACCCGGATGACCCGGCACATGAATTCCCGGGATTGGCTGACAGCCCGAAAGAACTTCGAGGACGCGCAGAAGAATCTGGACGGTGCCACCGCCGAACAGCGGCAATTGTGTATGGCCACCGAAACGGCACAGCAGTTGTTTTTGTTTGGTGGAATCGCTCATTTTTACCTGGGAAACCTGCAATCTGCGAGGGAGTTGTTCACTGCCGTGTTTCGCCAGAAAAGCGACACGGAATTGCCTTCACAATATGCAAATGCCAAACTCATGGCCTTTTACCAGGAAGTGCTCAACGACTTCTTCCAGTTGATTCGGAAGGAGCGGGAACGCCAGTTGCATTTGCGGCAACTGGAGGAAAGTCACCAGATTCCCCCGGAGCCTGCCGAGAATCCGGCAGTGCCACTGGAACACGAGCCCCCCCGGGACATCCACGGAAAAACCGCTGTGTTCCAGTGTCGGGTGCAGGATCAGGTCGGAGCTGTAAGGGTCACACTGGTGTATCGCGCGGATGGTGGACCGGTCCAGGAAGAAGTCATGGAAAAGTTCGGAAGACGCCGCTTTGTCGCCGTGTTGCCCGAAAGCCGCATGAGATTTGCAAGGTTTGAGTATTATCTGGTGGCCCAGGGGGCCGATGGTGCACCTGTGGCTCAATGGGGCAGTCTGGACAAACCGTATGTCTTCACCCACAAGGCGGATCCGGAGGACAAGCCGTCCGGAGTCGATCCGGGTGCCAAATCCGATGGCACAACCACCGATGGCGCCGAAAAGCCATTGCCGGGTCCGGAAACACCCCCAAAAAAAGACCACAGACGCTATTTCTTTTCCGCAACAGTTGGAGTTGGAGCAGGCCACATCGGTTCGGAGATGTACACCCGCAACGGTGCACGAACCGAAAATGAAAGTTTCGGAGCCAGCTATCCACTGTTCAACATTGAAGCCGGATTGTACGTCACTTCCCATCAGCGCCTGAGTCTCCTTTTGGGACTCAATCCGTTTTTCTCTTTCGACTACATCGAAGAAGGTTCCGTGTTCGAACCTGGCATGCCTCCGCCAATCATCGAACGAAATGACCCATCCATCTGGCTTTCCGCACGCTGGGCTTATGAGTTCGGAACCGGCTTGTTGCGGCCGTTTGCCGGACTGGGCGTGGCCATGGGACAATTGAACCACTGGGTGAAAACCGATTCTCCGATGTTCACGGTACCCATCGAAGACATGCACGTCATGCAGGGCTTTTTCACTGATGTTTTTTTCGGGGTTGAAGTGTGCCTGGATGACGACTGTCGCTTCCGGGTGAAAGCAGAATTCAAGAGCATGTGGAATTTCCTCTCCTCCAAGGAAGAAGGCAGCGACGCCATGGGGGGAATCCGGGAGAAGGAAGATCACACGTCCAACTTCACGCTTTATTTCAACCTGGGCGCCACCTACCGCTTCTGAGATGGGAACGGGCCGCGCCCCTTTCTCATCTACTCAGCCCATATCACACAACCCCGCCGCTTTGCCGCACGCAGTTGCCACTTCCGTGGCTTTTTTGACGCCGTGTGCGTAGTGTATTTGGCCCTGTTGCTGGGATGTTTTTGCGGACGCAGTGCGTATTGGGAGTGGGCTTCGCGCACCGGTGACGTAGTTTTTCGTTGTGATTGCGGAAAAACTGCGGGGGCGCCGATGGGGCGCCGGCGGTGGCCCTGGAGGACGGGGCCTTACGCCAGGGGGTGCGATTCCAGCACCTCCTGCGGTTCTTCGAAGTCCACCGGAAATCCCCACACTGCATGCATCATGTACGTCCCCTTGGGAAACACAACATTCTGGATTCCGTCCAGTACCATCTGGCGGGCCTTGCGGTACAACGCCAAAAAATCCTTGTACGCGTCAAGCCACACACCAAGCCGGGCACCTGCCGCCTTCGGGCGTACACTCCCCTTCTTGCCCTTCCTGCCCTTCTTTTCCTTCTTTGTCCCCTGGAGCGGAAACGTCGTGTACGGCAGCTCCTGAACCCGCTTGGCGCCCATGAAACCCTTGTTCTGCTTCGCCCGCTCGGTTGCGATTTCCACCTCCCGGGCCATCACCAGATCGTCCAGTTTACGCAGGTATTTCTCCGAATCCATTCCGGCGGCACCGGGAAACGGCGTCAACTCGATGTTCAGATGGCGCCATGCTTCCTCGCTTTCTTCTCCGGAAAACACCAGCGGCGGCCGCTTCGTTTTGATGATGCGCTTGCGCAGGATTTTCACCGTGGTGATGGCCCCCGGCCACCACCTGTTGGATTCCACCAGCCCCGCCTTCACCGGATTCACCAAGGTATACACCATCTTCTTCCAGCAGGTTTCCTCATCAGTCAGCGCACACCAGTTGGGCCGCTGGACGCTGTTCCAGATGGGGCCGTCCTGGTCCAGTTTCCTGTTTATGAGTTGTGCGATGAAGGAGTCCATTTCCCCGATGAACCTGGGTCCTGTGAGACCGTCGGGGTCGGTCAAGACCATGTGGAAATGATTGCTCATGAAGCAGAAGCCGTGAATCTGTACCGGCTGGTTTTTCTGGGCCCGGGCGATGGCGTAGAGGATGAGGGCTGTGAACTCTTTATTGGGGATTAAAAAAAACTGGCCCCGGATGCATTTTCTGGTGACGAGGTAGGTGGTTCCGGCGAAACGGGGCAGTGCGGTGCTCATACAATTCTCCTTTTGCAGGGGGATTTGGGGCCTGCACCCTTTATTATCGGCGCGGGGGCAAAATGGTTGCGGGAAAAATGGGAAATAGGGGTGTTTCGTGTGCGAAAGGGTGGCGTGGGCGGGGTGCAGAGAGATGGGGCGGGGGGACGTGGCGGGGGCAGGGCGGCGAGGTGGCCCTTCGGGCCGCCCTTCGGGCCGAATGTCTCTGTGGCCGAGTCCCGGGCTGCGGGCAGATTAAATCCATTGGAGTAAACGATAACTCAAACGAACGACCCGCAAAGTTATTCCCCGGCGTCAGGGTTGACGCCTCAGTACACCGTCAACCGGCGCCCGTCACCGGCACCGGAAATCGGTGGGACACCGCAGAAACAACGGGATCAGACTTTGGGGCCCTTATCCAGTTAAATAGAACTCGATCGCCCTGTCCCTCTCCTGCTTTGACTTCCCGCCATAATCAGGTATACTGGACAATGACAACAGGAGTGTTTCCATGCGATTCTGCCCGTTTTTTCTTTTCCTTGTACTTCTTCTTATTACCGCTTTTTCCTGCAAGACCCAGGTCAAGGTAACCGACCGGTGCGGTGACGGGTTCATCGACCCCGGGGAAGAGTGTGACGGTTCCGAATTGCCTGCCGCAGATTGTGCCGCACTGGGGTATTACGAAAATGGAACCCTGCGGTGCTCTTCGGACTGCACCCTGGATGTGTCCGGGTGCCGGGGAGGGCGCTGCGGGGACGGCGTGATCCAGTCGGTGCAAGGGGAACGGTGCGAAGGCACCAACCTGGCCGGGGAAAGCTGCGAAACCCTGGGACTGGTGGGGGGTACTTTGGCTTGTGCAGCGGATTGCCGTTTCGATATTTCCGGCTGCATCGGCCAGGCCATCTGCGGGGACGGAATCATCACTTCACCCATTGAGCAATGCGACGGAACCAATCTCGACGGGGAAACCTGCATCAGCCTTGGGTATTACGGTGGAGCCCTTCGCTGCGGCAATGACTGCCGGTTTGACTTGACTCCCTGCAATTCGTTCGGGACCTGCGGGGACGGGGTGATCCAGTCCATATACGGCGAAGAGTGCGAGGGTACCCAGTTGCAGGGAGAAACCTGTATTTCCCAAGGCTATTACGGCGGAACCCTGCTGTGCGGGGAAGACTGTCGCCATGACCTGACAGGCTGTGCGGCGGTGGGCCGTTGCGGGGATGACGTGGCGCAGGTTTCTTTCGGGGAAGAGTGCGATGGAACCGATCTGGCGGGGCGTTCCTGCCAGTCCGAAGGGTTTTACTGGGGAACGGCGGGCTGTACGGGAACCTGCCTGCTGGATTTTTCGGGGTGTTCCGGCCGGTGTGGTGACGGAGTGGTCCAGATTGACGAGGGGGAGGTCTGCGATGGAGACGACCCGGGCATTTCCCGTTGTCTGGATTTTCTACTCCTGTACGGGGATACCGATTGCAGTACCGATTGTCAGTCTTCGTCCCAGGGTACCTGCACGGATCTGTTCCGGTTCGTCACCACTGGAACCATCAATCAGGGAAGCAGTGTGACGGTGGACGCCACCGGTCACGTGATGATCACCGGGTTCGTCAACGGTCCCCTGCATGGCCAGACACACCATGGAAACAACGACATCTTCCTGATGCGGTTTGATCCATTTGGAAAATGGCAGTGGACACGTCAGTGGGGAACCGGTGCCAGTGATGGAAGTCATGCGGTGACCGTGGATGGGGGAGGCAACATTTATGTGGTGGGGTCCACCCTGGGTTCGCTCCAGGGCACGAATGCGGGCATGAGCGATGCATTCGTGATCAAGGCGGATGCTGCAGGGAACATCCTCTGGATCCGCCAGTTTGGAACGGCCAGCCAGGATTATGCCCTGGCTGTGGCGGTGGACGGCTCCGGAAACGTCTATGTAGCCGGGGAAACCTACGGTTCATTTGAGGAATACAGCAATCCATCAACTGCATCGGACTTCTTTGTGCGCAAGTATACCGGGGACGGAATGGACGAGTGGACCCTACAGTATGGGACCACCGGTGGCGATGTGGCACGGGGCCTGGTGGTGGATGCTTCCGGGAATTTGTACATCGCAGGTGAAACCTCGGGGCCGCTGAATGGACAGGTGAACCGGGGCAGGGATATTTTCCTGAAAAAGGTTTCCGGCACGGGAGAACTCCTGTGGACACGGCTGTTCGGATCATCCAGTTCCGATTACGGGACTGGTGTGACGCTGGGTCCCGACGGAAACATCCTGGTGATCGGATATACCTTTGGAATTCTGGATGGACAGTCCGGAAGTGGTGGGGCTGATGCCGTTCTCCTGAAGGTGACGCCGGCCGGGGATCCGGTGTGGAACCTCCAGTTCGGGGCGTCCGTTTCACAATCCAGTCAAACCTATGGCCACTCCCTGGTGACGGATTCCTTCGGGAACATCTTCATCACCGGAGAGATGGAGGGTGAAATCGATGGACAATCCTCCCAGGGGGGCATTGACGTGTTTCTTGCAAAGGTCTCTTCTTCCGGAACCCTGGTTTGGACCCGGATGTGGGGCACGGAATCAGAGGACATGGGATTGTCCGTGGCCAGAGCCCCGGCGGGGCACCTCTATGTCACGGGAAACATGGGGCAGGGGGATCCCGTTTTCCTGAAATTTTTCCATGTTTCCGGACTCTGATCGCATGTCCGGTCCCTGACCGTGCCAATATTGGAAATGTCAGAAAATCGCGGGGAGTTCATGGCGTAGCCAGGCCTCCCGGATGGTATGGGCAGAAACCTTTGTGGCGGCATTCCGCACGGCGGCCAGGGCGTCCGCGGGAGCGCAGGAGTAGCCAGCCTCCCGGAACATGGGAATATCCGTAATCCAGTCCCCGAAAACCGCAGTCTGATCTGGTGAAAACCCGGCCCGTTCCATCATGCGCCGGAGCATGGAACCCTTGTTGCAGCCCACCGGGCGGATGGAGAATCCCACATGCTGGTGAGTGAATTCCTGGTTGTCGAATACCTCGGTTTCCCCTTCGTCCACACGGGAAAAGGCCACGATCAAACCCATGGCGGCAGCCCGCTCCAGGATGAAGCGAAGGCCGGTGAGGGGTTCATCGGCCAGGGTTTCAGGCAGTTGATCCCAGGAGGGAATGTCCACCACGTCCGGGGCGGTGATGGTGGCCAGCCGGGTCATGATCCGGTCGTTTTCCATGACGCGGATTACCCGGGTGGGGGTCATGGCCAGGCCGGGAAGGGCGGCATCCCGGCAGGTGGGGAGGACTTGGTCCGTTTGCAGCCCGGCGGCGAAGAGGAGTTGTGGCTCCTGCGAAGAATCCAGGGTCATGAGCACGGATCCGTCGGCGCCCCCCAACAGGGTGCCTGCCGGAAGTTCCAGCAGCCGGGCGGCTTGTATCATGCCCGAAGGGAGCCTGCCGGACAACAGGGCCACCGTGCCTTTGGTTTCGCGATAGGAGTTGACCAGATCCCCCAGGGCGGGCTCATAGGTGTCCAATGCAGTGGTCAGGGTGCCGTCAATGTCCAGTACACAAAATGGGTAGCGGGGCATAGGGAAAAATCCTTCCCGCGGACAACTGTTTCCGCGGCGTTCCACAGGTGGCGGGGGGCAGGGATCTCCCCGGACCCTTTTTCCTTCTTATCGGATGACCCGGGAACCTGTCAAGGACAGTTTTTTACTTAAAAGCACAAAAAAGTACCATATAAGGTCTTTATATAGTACATAATAGTTATATTATAGAAGCGCAAAGGGTTTTTTTCTTCAGAAAGTTAACAAAATTGTACATTTTTGCCAGAGTTATGTTGTTGTTTTCTTGTATTTGCCTTATTTGGAGATTCCTGGAACAGAGAATTGTAATTCGGTTTTTTCAAGACTTTTGGCAAAGAACCCTTATGGATCAGGCTTCCATGAACGAAAAAGCAACCATTTCGATTGGAAACCAATGTTGGCACGGCATTCGCAAGTGAACCTGGTCAGGTTTGACAAGACCGGAGGTTGATACCGTGATCGTTGCTGTTGCACACATTATTAAAAAGAACCGTCTTCCCCACCAGGAGATGATTCTTTCTTGTGTGCCCCGGATTCGCAGGATGATCCGGAATCATGGCAGGCACCTCGCCCCGGAGGATCGGGCGGATCTCATGTCGGCAGCCGTGCTGGGACTCGTGGAAGCAGCCACCCGTTTCGATGAGAACAGGCATGCTTCCTTCTGGCTGTACGCCCGGACCCGGGTGCAAGGAGCCATTCTGGACGAACTGCGGCGCAAGGATCCCCTCACCCGGACACAGCGACGGCAGGTACGCCTTGTGGAAAAAACGTTTGCCAGCCTTCAGGAATCCTGTGGGGAGCGGCCGGATTCTGCCGACCTGCAAAAAAGCACGGGTTTTTCCCCCCGGCAGATGACGGAAATCCAGAATTACCGCAATGCTGCACGCAGTCTGAAACAACAGGGACAGACTTCCTGCAAGGAGGACGGATACACGGACCCCGGCGAATTGCCCGACACACGGTCCCCCCTTCCCGAAGAAGTCTGCCTGCAATCGGATCAATTGCGGCAACTTTCGGCATGGGTGCTGGAACTGGGACACCGGGACCGGCAGGTGATCGACGGCATTTACTTCCGCCAACTGACCCTCCGGGAACTGGGCCGGGAACTGTCCCTGACCGAAGGACGCATTTCCCAGATCCACCACAAGGCACTGGAACAACTGCGGTGTATCGCCTTGGCATCCGACTCTGCCGCGTAGCCTGCACTTCCTGGAAAGACACTTTTTCCCCCTCCCGGCGGATCCGGCGTTGACTTTTTCCGCGGGATCTGTTTTATCTCTCCCGTTCGCCGGACCGTCCGGAATTTTGGGCCGTCGACAAGTGGTAAGTCACGGGGCTTTGGTCCCCGCATCCGAAGGTTCGAATCCTTCCGGCCCAGCAATCCGGCGACATCCGCTGTGAGCGGGTGTCTACCCGTCCCTCTTAACCCCGAAGAGGTGCACCGCCATGCTCAAGTCCCTTGCCATTTTTTCCGGAACCTCCAACCAGCCACTGACCGAAGAGATCTGCCGTTTCCTCGAGATAGTGCCGGGTTCCATCACCGTCAGCCATTTTTCCGATGGCGAGACTTTTTGCTCCATCAATGAGAATGTGCGTGGTGTAAACTGCTTCGTCATCCAGCCCACCTGCATGCCGGTCAACGAGAGCCTGATGGATCTGCTGATCATCATTGATGCGTTGCGTCGGGCCAGCGCGGGTTCCATCATCGGAATCCTGCCCTATTACGGATATGCCCGACAGGATCGCAAGGTGCGCCCCCGCACGCCCATATCCGCCAAACTGGTGGCCAACCTGATCACCATGGCCGGGGCCAGCCGGGTCATGATGATGGATCTGCACGCCGGGCAGATCCAGGGATTTTTCGACATTCCCGTGGATCACCTGTCGGCATTGCCTGTACTGCTGGATGCCATCCGGTATGAGTTCCGGCAGGAGGAACTGGTGATTGTCAGTCCGGATGCCGGCGGAACGGAACGGGCCCGGGCTTTCTCCATGCGGCTCAAATGCCCCCTGGCCATCATCGACAAACGTCGTCCGGAC
>CAZTZR010000060.1:0-22977 GCA_964618145.1 uncultured Kofleriaceae bacterium | reverse complement strand
ACCGGCACTGGCCCACAATTATCACTCAGCGCTCATAATGCGTTTGCCCTGCAAACCCCATCCCGGTCTTGATCATTCCCCAAAAAAGTGGTTGAGTCTTCAGGATACCCTTGGGAGGTCGGGCATGTCCATCTGGTGGATTCTGAGTTGTCTTTTGGCTGCAAACCCGGCCATGGGCACCCGCCTGTCCTACCCTCTGGAGACGAATCCCCTGGCACAAGGCCTGCAGATGGCCCGCAAACCGAAGTCTCTGGTGCTCATGCGGGACGGCGAAATCGTCGACCAACTGCCCCTTCCCTCGAAACCGCAATTGGCCCGTCGCAAGGAGGATCACGCGGTACTCGCCCTGTCCAGGCACGGGCTCTGGATCATACGAATCACCCCCGAGGGCCGCCTGAGGGTGATCGCACGGCACCGGATTTCCCCGCCCGTGGACGGTTTCTTCTTCGAAAAAGACAGGGTGGTTCCCACTGCGGCAGGCTCGCCCATCGTTGTGAAACCCAAAATACGATTCAACCCGCCACCACGTGATCCAGTGGTATTGCCGGTGGGAGAGCGACTGCAGGCCCTGTCCCCGGATACACTGGAACGCATGGAATCGTTGCCCGAACCAAAGGACATGGGCCCTCCCGTATCGGCACGTCCACTGGCATTTCTGGAATCGAACTTCTTCATAAGCATGCCCTTTCCCGCCTGGACCCGGGACGTGTACACAGGTCATCGTACCGATTTGGTAGCCCTGCGTGCGGGTTTCCATCTGTTGCCGAATCACGTGTTGGGAGCCAGTATATCTTTGAACATACATTGGGATTCCATTCATTACAAACCGCACGAGCGCTATCTGTTGACGAATTATGCCAGCAGATCATTCCTTTTTTACAGATACTCCATGCCCTCCCGCCGACTCGAATTCCACGTGGAACCCATGCAGGCCAGTATCATGGACTTCCAGGAAAAGGATTGGGACTTGGTCTGGGGCGTTCGGCTGGGCGTCGCCTGGGTGAAACGATCCGGTCCCCTTCGAATCGGGGTGGAAGGCCGGCTTGACGTGTTCAAACTGTTCATCCTGCCTTCCTGGTCCATGATTTTTGGCTTCAATTTCTGACGGGAATGCTCATGCATCGTTTTCTGCACTGTGAAAAAAAATCCATGGCCGCATTTCTGGTGTTTTTCCTGTTTGCGGCATGTACCCGCTACCATACCGTGCGGGTGACCGTTCCCGTGGAGGAAGCCGCCACCGTTGGCAAACTGACCCAACCCGCAAAACGTCCTGCCGCCGAACGAAAATTGTTGGGAGCCTCGGGTAAATTCGTCCGGGTGGGGGAAATCACCCAGGTCAGACTCATCGGAAAAAAGGAAAACCAACCGGACACAATCCCTCTGCCCTTTTGGGCCGATGAACAAAAGGGGCATCTGGTCATCCAGGACAAATCGGGAAAATTGCAGTCGTTCCCCCTGGGAGAAATCCAGAAAATGGAGGTGGATACCCTTTTGCCTGGCGGTTCCTGGAAGGTCTGGCATTATTTGCTGTTGCCTTGTTTCGCTGCGCTGGTGGGAATTTCTTTCATTGCAGGTTTTATTCGAATGACAGATAGACATTATCCGGATTTTGACTAGCCTACCCCCATAGTTGCAGCCTTTCATGGTCAACGAGGGGTGCGGTGAAAAACCAGCTTGTCATTGACTGGGGCCGGCATTTGGGGAATCATGGTGCATCGGTGAAGAAAAGCCGAACATTGGTTCATTCCTGCAGGTGATTCCATGAAGTTGACCAGATTCTTGCTCTTTATATGTGCCCTGTCGGTTCTCTCCTGTGCCCGCAAAGGAACGACACCCCCGGACAAAAACTGGTACCTGGGCCGTCTGAGGGAATGCCGGGCACCCCTGCAGGAGACATTCCTGACGGTGCTTGACAAGGATCCGCCGGGGGAACTGTATCTCAAACTGGAAAAGAACCAGCGTGAGGCCCTTGCAGTGCACCTGTTCGAGGCACTGTACGAGCAGTTTCTCATGGGAGGCTCCGACGGGAACTTCGCGGCTTTTCTGGGCGATTTCCAGGGTCGTGCCTGCTTCGACGAAACCGGATGCACCGAATTCGCCGGATGCATGTCCCCCAAGGTGGCCGCCGGGTTGCTTGCCGGGCTCAAGGATGTGGAACTGCCTGCGGCAGGTGCCAATGTGCCGGCAGCGGAACCCCCACCGGATCCGCACACGCAGACAGCACCCGGAAAATACCATGACCCAAGGCGGGAACCTCCGCCCCTCTCGGAGTTGTCCATATCAAAGAAAACATTCGATATTTCCAAACCTTCACCAGACACGGATCTGGCACCGGAAAAAGACACCCCGAACCAGCGGATGTGGCTGGCAAACCATCAATACCTGCGTCTCGTGGTTTCCGCAAACCGGACATTGCAGGAGTTGGCCAAAATCGATGTCAGCCCTTTCGGTGCACCCGATGACAAAGAAGTCCCGGATATGCTGGTCACGCGTCACGGAACCGCCCTGGTGAGGACTTCCCGGGCACTTCTCCTGCTGGACCGCAACTTCGAGACACATGTAGCGTGGAAAACCCGGTCATCCGAGTTGCGTACAGGTGCGTTCACCCTGTGGAACGACCGCATCCTTCTGGCCGCCGAAGGATGCCTCATAGTCCTTGACGCAACGTTCCGGGAAACCGGGCGCGTCTCCCTGGGCCTGGGTCCGTACAAGAACGGGCACGACATTCTCATGCATGGCAATGAGGCACTCATCCTTGACAACCGTGCGCGGCCGATATACCTGTTCCGGGTGGATCTGGCCACACCGGAAAAGCCGGTGATCCTGCAATCGATTCAGGACTATGTCGTCAATGGTCATCTACTGTACCACTGGACCGATCCGAAGGCTGGCTTCTGGGGCGTGATCCGTTCTTCATCCGGCCGGGGAAACTCCTCCCAGCAGGTGCTGGTCATGAGCCTGAAAAAGCCCGCAGCACCAGAGGAACCCACGGCACCGGAAAAGCCCCCGGGGCCGGAGGAGCCCAAAGTACTGAAGCGTTCCCCACATGTCATGTCCCGGCACTGGCCCGGAAACAGGGATCCGGCGATCCTCCACGAGTTACCGATTTATCAAAAACTGTATCGGGGATTCGATCCCAGCCCTCCAAAACCACCTGCCCGGGGACCCGTTGGACCCCTGATGCGCACTACGGGAACGCGCTTTGTGGCCGGCACCACACAGCCGCCCTTCCGGGTGGTGGCTTCCGATCATCGCGGGGTACATCTGGGCCAATTCCGCCTGACCCCCAAAAAAACAACTTTTGAAAAGCAGCACACCGTCGTCAGTTTCGAGCCCGTTCAACGGCCTGCCGGCAAACACAGAACCAGACCCGGAGAAGTCCTGGAGCATGAGGATCCCTTCGAGATGGCGGAATCATCCGCCGCCATCGATCAGAGGGGTTCAACGCTGGTGGTGGTGTTGGCGGACCGGGCGTTTTTCTTCGACGTTTCCTCCGGCCGACCGCAGGTCACCGCGACGGTGGAAAACCCCCTCGGCCTGCCTGAACGCGTGCGCCTCCACCCGTAAAGAAAAGGGATGGTCAGTCTCCCGACTTGGTCCATTGTTTGGCGACCGAGACATAGTCCAGCCGGATCCAGATGTCGTCGAGGCCTTCCAGCCGAAGTCCCGACGAACCTTCCAGATTGAGTTTTTCCGCGGAAATGAAAACGCCGTATTCGCCGTACAGGGCGCGACCGGCCAGTGTCTCATTGGCATTGTTGCCGTAGTTGGGGCTCTGGAAATCCATCCAGTCCACATTGTGGTATGCATCCACCAGGGCAATGACATACTCGCTGTCGGAGGGAGCCGCGCTGCCGTAGTTGCCGCCCCAGACCGGATCCAGGAACAGGTTTCGCGCCGGGCGCACCGATGCACTCACGATGGGCAGTTCCTCCCCGGATGCGGCCACACACTTCTGGCTGTAGAAGGTGTTCTTCTGCAAAATCCCCACCTGGGTATACGAACTGCCCAGTGAATCCAGTTCCTCCCCCTGCAGGGAGACGGAAACACTCCAGTTGCGCTCGGCGCATTCGGAACCGGCCAGCAGGGAAATGGTCCCGGGCTGTCCAATCCCCAACGTGCCCATCGGGGCGATCATGAAGGGAATCATCTGGCCGCGATAGGCCCCCGTGGTCCGGTCATACACGGAAAAACGCGGCGACACCAGCTTAGCCTGGAAGCGCTCCTCGGGGGTCATGGTGTGCTTGCCGTCATCCAGAATCGAACGGTCCGACAACTGGAGCAGGTGGTTCTTCAAACTGAATTCCACATGGCGGTTTTCCGCCGGCTGCCCGGCAATGTTGCCCGCCGAAATCAGCAGGTTCAGGTGGTTGGCCACCGCCGCCAGTTCCGTCGGGGTCTTCGCACGCAATACTGAATTCCGAAGGGATGACTTCTGCGCCTCGGACAACTGCAACTCGTACTCCACCGCCCGCAGGGCCAGCCAGGTCATGCGGTGTGCAATACGCATCTTCCCGCGATATTCCTCCACTTTTCCCTTGTACCCAGCATGTGTGTGGGTCCACAGATCCTGCCAGATTTCACTCACCAGCGAGGACCGGTTGGCCGCCTGGAGGGTATCCATGCGGTGGCGTCCTTCCTGGATCAGTCGCGCCACCTCGGACTGGCCGTTGCGGATGCCCAGCAGGGCCGTGGCCAGATCCAGTTTGGATTTCTCCACACGCAGGGCCTGTGTCTCGGCTCCGATCAGGTGCATCTCGGCGTCATGATAGCATTTCACATCATCAATGTAGGCGGAAAAGTCGGCCATGAACTTCTTGTGTTCGCCCTTGAGAAGACCCACACCTGCGATGTTGTCATTCAATTCAAGTACTTTTCCCTTGGCCATTGTATAGATATTGTTGGCCGCACCCTTGCCCATGTCCGTTACACCGGACATGTTGCCGGTGGCCACTGCCATACCTACCGTCCAGACGGTGTTGATGGCCATCTCGCTCCATTCGATGATCTTGTGGCTCGCGCTGCCGATTTTCTCCATCTCGGTGGTGAGTTTTTCAAGTTGGTCGGTCACCTGCTTCGACATCACCAGGGCCCGGTCATCAATGGTGCATTTCCAGATGGCATGCCTGTATTTGCGATTGTAGTCATTGAGCGAACCAATGGCCGCTTCCACCTCCTTGGAAGCCGAATGGGCCGCCAGAACCAGCGAACCGAGGTGTCCCTTGTGGCAGTCCACAAGATCTTTCGGACTGGTGGACCCGATCCGGTTGATCATGTTTGCATCGGCGCCGAAAATGTTGTCGCAGACGCTCTTTGCTTGAAAGAAGGCCATTTCATCGGCATCGGTGGGTTCCGTCACTTTTTCCAGTTGCCAGAATCGGGTCAGTTGACATTCGGGCTCGGACGCATCACATGTCAGGACATTCGCCAGAGCCGGAATGAAATCCGCACCGAACAGGGAAAACCACTGGTCGGCATTCTGCGGTACCGGTTCGTAGTCGAGCGGACCCCCTTTCCAGTAATGCTCATTCAGGGTGTTCTGCATGTCATCGACCATTGAATTCACTGCGGACGAATTGAGTTTTGCCTTGTCGCCCAACCGTGCCCTCAGTCCTTTGAGCAGGCACATCTGGTGTCCCAGATCGTCCATCGAGAGATTGGACTTGAATTCGTTCTCGCTGAAAACGCAACGGTTGTCGGCGGGATTGAGGAAGCACCGCTCCGCCCTCAGGTCCGGCCATCGGTCCGGATCCAGTACCTCATCGGCACGCAGGTTGTACGGATTCCCACACAGGTGAATGATCTTTTCACCATACATCCGGTGTATTTCGGTGACGCGCTCGGTCCGGTCCGGAGCCATGGCCACCTGGAGTTGTCGTGTCAGCAAAAGATCCCAGGCCGCATCGGCGTCGTTTCTTGCCGCGACGGCGGCGTTGACGGCATGATTGGTGAAGTTGTCCAGGATGTATGTGGAGATGGCCGCAAACCGCAAACCGGGAACACCGGTGGTGGCCAGACCCCGATACAGCGGCAGGTCAACATCTTCAATGCCCAATGGGTTTTTTCCATTGCGCAGATCTTCGTGCTCCCTCAAAAAGGCGGTGATGGCCTGGTTGTTGGCCGACAGGGTGGACTGCAAAAGTCCCTGCCACGCAGGCTCACCGGCAATGCGTGTTTTTTCATACATCAGCATTGCCAGGGCATGAATGTACGCATGGGTCTTTTGCAGCCGCATCACGGATGCGGGCACCGCCCCTCCCTCGAAGCGGATCCGCAAGACAATCTGCCGGGCCGCCGCCAACTGGGCATTGAGCAGATCCAGCATCACTACCGGCAGACCCACCGCCTGGGTCTGATCGAGGCTCATCACGGCCCCCGAAATACCGTGGCGATAGTCGGGATTGGCAAGCATTTCCGGTGGCAGGTGGATGATGCGGGAAAATACCCCCGGATGCAGCAACAGGTTCCAGCCGGCCAGGGACAACTCCAGGGCAGTGGAAAGTTCGGCCAGGCCGAGACGTCCCAGATACTGGTCCGCCTGCTGGGCCGCTTCCCGGGCGGTGAATGCGTGCACCTGGAGCCACTGCTGCAACAGCCGGTGGGACAGGCGGGCGGCCGGTTCGGAAGCCAACTCGTACGATGTCATGTACGGATAATCAAGGCGCTGCAGGCTGTTCTCAAGACCAATGGCCAGGGCACGCAACACCAGCGGTCCGTCAATGCATCGGGGCATTTCGGCGGAATCACAGATGCCGTCGGAACCGCATCCGGAGAGCCTGTTGATGCAGGAGGCTCCGCTGCCAACAGGGATTTCCGCCGGACCATGGGCCCGCGGAAGTTCGGCCAGACAGGCCGTCAGCAATTGGCCGGCCGTCAACCCCCCCGGGTTCTCGCCCGCAGTCAGGAGCGGAATGGCAGTGGGTCGGAAAACCCCGTCGTCACACTTGAGGTCGCCCTGGACGTTCAATTCGGAAATCGAAACAAAACCCCGCAGGGGAACGGAATCCATGTTCCAGTCGGGATGGTTGTAACACAGCAGCCCTCCCATCTGGTGGTACGGGTCACCTGAAACCCCCGTCACGGCGCCGCAGGCGGCCACTTCCTCCCTCCAGGGCAACGGGTGGTCGAACCGGTCCGTCAGTGCGCCGATGGCCGGAGCCATGGATGGCACCAACTCTGGTGGCTGCGTGTTCTGGGGCAACTCCCCGGTCCTGGAGGCGGCAAAGTGAAGTGACACCACCGGCCGTTCGTCCACCATCATTGCCGGGGACCAGGTCAGTCCCAGTCCATCCAGTCGCACCGCAATACTTCCACGAACCATGTCCGTCAGAAAACGCAACTGTCCGGAACCGGAACCCACCATCTCGGTGGCGGACACATCCGACGCGTCCAAAGCTCCACCGAAAAGCACGGAACGGGTTTGATCCTGGCCGTTAAACCAGGCATGGAACACCTCCCCGTCCATCAACCGGAATACCCAGTCAGCAGGCAGGATGCCCACCGAATTCTGGAACAACAAGGTACCGTCCTCAAAGACAGTGAGTTTCAGATCGCCGGAAACACCCCATGTGGATGCCATGACCTCATGGGGCAGAAACGGCAGGTCCGAATCGATTTCCGCCGAACACTCCCCTGTCCAGATCCGGCCCTCGTACACACCGGGGATCAGATCCATCCATCGGCTTGTTGTGGACTTCGACAGTTCCACCCGCACCGTCTGTGTGCCGGAGTACGCCACCAGATGCCAGGCATCGGGCTGAAAGCCGCCCAACGGCACAACACGCACCCTCACCGGAACGCCTTCCGAATCGGCATCCACCCGGTTGACCATGCATTCCGTGGAAAAGCCGGCGCCGCAATCCACCTCGAGTCCCGTGCTGGCCACCAGCCGCACCCGGACCAGATCACCGCCTGTTGCGATCAATCGTACCTCCTGGGGCGGTGACCATTCGAAAGCGTGGAGGTGCCTGGGAGAAGCCGACAGGATGGCGGGATTCCCCCTGGCGACTCCGGGAATCGAGTGTCTGTCGGACATGGGACGGCAGCGCCCGAAATAGTCGCACCAGGCATCGTCGCAGTCACTGTCATAGAGACACTCATGTACACACAGGCCATTACTGCAGTTCGTGCCGCAGGGGCAATGCTCGTCCAGGCCGCACCCGGTGACTTGATACACCAACCCGGGATCACGCACGCAGCGATAGCCGCTGACCTCGGGCACATCGGCGTCCACGCCGGCGTCGTCGGTGGGTTTGGTTTTCTTGCCGCCATCGCAGGCGACCGAAAGAATCAACACTGTGCACAGGATGCTCAGGGAAACAGTTTTCATGAATTCAGCCTCCATCAAAATGCCGGTCATCAATCCCGCTCATAGGCGCCACAATCGACTTCAGTGCCCTGGACACGTGGTTGGCCGTCCAGATCCAGGGGGATCAATTCGGTGATGTTTCCATCGTCGTCCATGTCGTTGGTGTCAGCTATCAGGTTTGAAGTCCGTCCCGCGTTGCGGCATACACTGCCGGCATTGAGCCGCAAATCGGGTGGGTTGGCGCCCGAATTGACAAATGCGGGATTGCCGGAATACCAGGAGTTGCAGGTGCAACCCGACGGGCAGGATGACGGGGAACCGACGTTGCTGCTGTGCAGGTGCAAAACGGAAGATCCCTGACAAAAACCGCCCGGACCGCTGACGTCACGATAACCAAAAGTGTTGGAACGGGCGATGTTGGAGTGGACAATGGAGTTGTTCACCATCAGCATGGTTGTCTCGAACAGAATGCCGGCGCCGCCGTAGGAGCCGTTTCCACCGGTGTTGTTGGTCACGGTGGAGTTGACCACCCACAGTCTTCCACCTCCTGCTCCGGCCAGACTGATTCCGCCGGCACCATACCAATGTCCGTTGTTGGGATCCAGGTTCGGGGTGGCGGTGTTGCCCCAGATCACCGTGTTGGCGATCCAGGAAGCCGTTTCGGGCGTGGTTCCATGGGAAACCGGCAGGCTGCCCGGAACTCCCGTGTGGTGCAGGAAAACCGCGCCACCCTTGGCCATGTGGCAGAAGTTGTTGATGGCATGGGCACCTCCCAGACGACGGGAGTGGTTGTTCATGAACACGCTGTTGGAAATGTGGATTCTGGAGTAGTTGAACCCGGCCAGACCACCTCCATTGCCACCAAAGCATCGTCCGCCGGTGGCGATGTTGTTTTCAAAGGTGGCGGCATGGATTTTGACCAGGGAATTGTCAGAGAATACGGCTCCTCCGTTGCCGGTGAAATGCCGGAGCGTATGGTCACAAATGGTAACCTCCCCGGTGGAAGCACTGTTGCCGGTGAACGTTGCCCCGCGAATGGAAACAGTGGATGTATGGATGGCGACCGCACCTCCGGAACCGGCAAAATCGTGGGATCCCGCAGTACAATTCCAGGACTCTCTCCCCAGTACCCTCGGGTTGTAGGCGACATTGTCGGTGAACACGTTGTCCTTCAGGTTCACCTGGACACTGTTGTACAGCATGATGGCCCCGCCAAACCCGGAGCGGTTGCCGGTAAAAGTGCAATCGCTGATGTTGGTGGTGAAGCCGCTGTTGTTCACTACCGCTATTGCCCCGCCGCCATGGCCGATGGATATGCCGCCCCCGAGGTTCGTGATTCCTTCGTTGGAAATGAAATCGGAGCCGGTGATGTCCACCTTCGCCTGGTTGATCTTCACCGTACTGGACATCAGAGGGGTGTTGGCAATGAAACGGCTGTTGGTGATGCGGCTGTCCCGTGTTGAATCACTGATGTACAACACGGAAGATCCAAAATTGATGGTGGTGGCATTGTGCTCGAAAGTCGTGTTTTCAATCACCACCCGTGCGTGGCTTGCCCGCACCGCAGGCATCTGCGTGTGGTTGTTCCGGACCACTGAATTTTTCAGGCTGAAATTCCCTCCGTTGACATCGATCCCTGCCTGCCGTGCTCCCTGCAGGACCAGTCCGTCCAGGATCAGATTGCCGGTACTTGACAGGACAAGATCCGAATTGTCATTGTAGTGGCCCAGGGAGTCGTTGAACAAAAGATCTGCCGAGAGCACTGATTCGTATACTTCCGGATCACGAACGGACAGGTCGGAAACACCCAGATCCGGCGCGAACCCACCCAGCACAACGATACCCCTGTCAGAAAAGAAGGGGATGTGCTTTTCCGCGTAACTGTTTGGAACGTAAACACCCCTGGCGACATGGAAAATGGCACTTTTCCCGGAATTCAGTGCCATCCAGAGTTCCGGGTATGCATCATCCCAGGAACTGCCATCCCCGGCACCCGTGGCACGGGTATCCACATACAATATCGGCAATATTTCTGCCATCCCGCTTTCGTCACGACCCTCGTGGGCACCAATGTCGATGGTCGCCGTGCCGTCGCCGTTGCCGTCCGCAAAACGGACATGACCTTCAACGTCCGCGGGGTACGATTCCGTCATCAGTGCGTTGTTTCCCATGTCCAGCATGGGGGAAGTGAACCACAGGCGCAAATCCCGTTGCACCGGTGCCCAGAAGGCGGGGTCCACATCCAGGTTTCCGGTTTCGTCGGTGGTACAGCCTCCGGCAACCGTGCATCCGCCGGAAACGTTGCTGTAGGTGACCAGCGGGGTGTTTCCCGAGAGGTTCCGGATCGGGTCGGGGGTGTTGGCCCATACAATGCTGTTGTGAACGTTCAGTTCCATTGCTCCGGCATGGTGAATTCCTCCACCGGCGAACGAGGCATTGTATCCGATGGTCGCGTTGATCAATGTCAGGGAGCTTTGTCGGTTGGCGATGGCGCCTCCGTTTCCGTATGCCTGGTTGGCCGCAAACATCACCGACACCAGTTCGGCGGTACTGCCGTCATAAATGGCCAGACCCCCGCCATGTTCGGCACGGTTTCCCAGAATGCGCCCACTGCTCAGAACAAGTTGGCTCCGGCTGTTGTAGATTCCACCACCTTCTTCTTCCGCCAGATTGTCCTCGAACCGGCACCGGTGACAGGTGATCGTGCTGTTGCGGTTGTACATGCCCGCACCGAAACGCGCCTCGTTGCCCCGGAAAATGGTATTGGAAATGGTCATGGTGACACCCATGTTGATCATCCCTCCACCATAGTTGTCCGGATTGGCGACATGTTCGTCAGAGTTGGCGAATCCACCTTCGATGACAAATCCGGAAAGATGCACGTCCGAAGCACCTGTGACCACGTGATGCACCCGCAGTTCGGGAAAGTGCTGCATTTCACCGCTCAGAATCGACGGTGTCACCTCCGGATCCGGAATTCCCGAAAAGCCGGCAGGCCAACTGCCCGAGATATCCACCCGCGGACGAAGACGGATGGTGTCCGTCGGGAAATTCCGGTATACATGATACGTTCCCCGGGCCACTCGAACCTCGCACCGGCAACACTCGCCGGCCAGAACCGAGGCTTTCTCGATGGCCCAGTCAATGCGGGTGAATGCATTGGCGGGGGTTGTGCCCGTGCCGTCTCCCGTGGCCGAACCATCCGCATATACCACACAATCGGTGTTGCATACGACATCCTCGCATCCGCCGGTACCACCGTCGACCACATCCTCGATGTCGACAATGTCCTCGACAATGTCCTGGATGTCGTCCCCGTCGGGAACGTCGATCACGTCAGCGTCCGGAACGCCGGCGTCCTGGTTTTTCTTTGAACGGTTCGAATCGCAACCGGACCATGAAACGGCCAGCAAACCCGCAACGAAAAGGGAAAGTATACGCATGGCAATCTCCATTTACTGTTCCTGTTGACGCTCATACGCGCCAATGTCCAGGCGACCGCTGGAAATCCGCGGATTTCCGGCAATGTCAACGGGAACCTGCTCGCTGGTGTCCCCGTCATCGTCCAGGTCCAGGAAATCCAGAAGCAGGTATTCACCAATGCCTGCATCAATGCAGTTGGAAGCAGGCATCAGGCGCAGATCAAGCGGTCCCAGGGTGGAATCCCAGTTTACCAGCCGGGGATTCGCATAAAGGTTCGCAATCCACGAATCCCCTGGAAGCCGGCACTGGAAAAAGCCCGCTCCGCAAGCGGCGCAGGAAGCTTCATCCCGGCCATTGTCGCACTGCGAAACACCGTCGCACACCTGAACCGCAGGAATGCAATGGGTTCGGGGATCCCCCCAGGGCCAGCACTGGAAATGGCCGGGTTCACATGACTGATAATCAAATCCTCTGGCCATTTCGTCGTCCCCCAGGGGACAATCCATCTGGCCATCGCCGATCTGGCCCGGCAAAACACAGGCCACTTCGGAATACTCCATGACACCAAGACGCATGAGCGGGTATTTCGGTTCGATATCGGTCACGCGGAATTGCGCCCGGGTTTTCCCGAATCCGGGAGTGGCCACGGAGTTTCCCCAGAAAATGGTATGAAGCATAACCATCGGATGGGTTGACATGGGCCCACGCACCCCACCGGTACATCTTGAAAAGCCGGACAAGTCAACATCGGCAACCGTCGCACGGTTTCCGGCCACGGTGGAACTGGACAGCACCAGGGGTGAATCCGTTGAAATGGCCCCCACACAATACCCGCTGTTTCCGGCAAACACGGAGTTGTTGATGATCAGGCGCCTTTTGTCGGAGGATTCGTGATTCAAGGCGGCCGCCCGCGCCAGTGCAGGGTTCACATGGTTTGACACGTTCTCCAGGAACCGGATGTTGTCGATTCGGGAATCCTCCGTGGATTCGATGATGTGCAAGGCCGATTTGAACATGGTTTCATTGTTCCGGAAAATGGATTTCCGCATCATCAGGGATCCGTAACCGACATGTACTGCCCCCCCGGTGTTGTTTTCAAAAATGCAATTGTCAATGAATACGGAGGCCCTTCTGGTATGAAGTGCTGCCGCATACCAATCCTGCATCCAATAATCTTCCGTGGCATGGTGTCCACGCAGGATCAGGTTGCGTAAAGTAAGCGTACTTGAAAAAGACCCAAAGAACGAAATGCCGCCGGCCGATCTTTCAGTGGAAAATTCACAACCAACCCGGTTCCCGTTCTGGATGGTGAATCCGTCAATGACCACCTGTGTTCCATGGACAACCAGGAGGGTACACACGTTGTCATCAATGAGGGACGGATCCCCAATCTCCCCCTCAATGATGGTGGGGAAGGCCGCGATATTCCTCAGTTTCGGTGACAACTCCGTACCGGCAAAACCGCCGTAGAGAACGTTGTTGGCGTACACGGCAAAGGAAGCCTCCCTGTCCCCCGATGGTGTGTAGGTTCCGGCGGCCACCCAGACTTCGCACCCCTGGACATTTGCGACGTTGATTCCGTCCTGCAGCGTGGCCTTGGCCTGTGCCCACGACCTTCCGTCGAGGGAATCGTCACCGGTAGCGCCGTTCACATAGACCACACAACGGTCGCAGGCATCACCGGACAAGCCTTCGGGACACACACACAGGTTGCCCTGACATCCGAACGGGCATTCGCGGAACTCCACACCCCGGTTGCCGCAGGAATCCACCCAGACCAGATTTCCTCCGGACCCACAGGTGACCGACTGCATCGGAAAGCAGCAGCGGTCCGTGCCTTCATGGCACACTTCATCCGGCCCGCAGAAATCGTTGGTGTGGAAGCACTCGCGGTTGACCTCGTCACAAATCTCCTCACCATTGCATTCCACGCCATCGTCCTCGCAGGGTGCATTGAGGTGCTGGCTGCAGGTGCCCCCGAGACACCTGTCTTCGCCATTGCAGAAAATGCCGTCATCGCAGGGTTCGCCATCGTTGTTTGACCATGCGTACCGATCAGCGAGCACGTTGCAGTGCTGACAGACGTTCTGGGGGTTTTTCTGGTTGGCGTAGTAACACCAGCCGTCGATGGAGCACTGGGGACAGTTCAGGACACAGGCCTTCAGTTCGGGGTCGCAGTAAAGACCCGTTTCGCAACTGGATCGCCCCCTGCACAGGCCCGCCTGGCAGGTAGTTCCCACCGAGCAGTCAATACCGTCATCACAGGAGGTGCCATTGGGCAGCGTCGAATACGAAGTCCTTGACACGATGGGTTCACAAATCAGGCATGGATTGTCGAAAGACACCGCGCCGCGGGGTATACAGACTTCATCAATGGTGCATCCGCTGCAGCCACTGGATTTTTTGTCACAGGCGGATACCAGGAAAAATATCAACCCCGCTGGCAACATCATCCTGAAAATGTTCATCCTGTTCATCTGCAAATCCTCCATGGATTCGTTCACATACTCGAATCCCGTCCATCACACCGTGTCAGAATCCTGCGTTGCGGGTAGGGACATTCCGGTTGGTCAGGGTGCCGTCTCCCAGTGCACCATATTGTTCGTTGTACCCCCAGCACCAGATAGCGCCCTGTTGATCGATGGCGCAACTGTGCACATGACCAACATCCATCCGGGTGAAGGTTTTCCCCAAGGGCATGACCACCGCCGTGGGAACACGCCGGGACACGAAGGTGCCATCCCCCAGGGATCCAGCCTGGGAATGGTTCAGGCCCCAGCACCAGGCTGCGTTCAGGTTGTCCAGAACGCAGGCGTGCAGGTAGTCCCCGCTGATATCGGTGAAGGTCCGGCCGGAGGGCATGACCACCACCACTGGTGTATTGCGTTGTGTGGTGGTGTTGTCGCCAATCTGGCCATAATCGTTGCCACCCCAGCACCAGGCGGTCCCGTTGTCGGCAATGGCGCAGGAACTGTCCTGGAGTGTCGCGATCCGGTTGAAGGTCCGGCCGGAGGGCATGACCACCGCCGTGGGAACACTGCGATCAGTCGTGCTATTGTTGCCGATGCCGCCATACTGGTTGTTCCCCCAGCACCAGGCGGTTCCGTTGTCGGCGATGGCACAGGTGCGGTACCATCCGGCACTGATCCGCGTAAAGGTCCGGCCGGAGGGCATGACCACCGCTGTCGGAACGCTCCGGTTGGTCGTGGTGTTGTCCCCCAGCCTACCGGAACCGTTGCCGCCCCAGCACCAGGCGGTCCCGTTGTCGGCGATGGCACAGGTGTGGTTGAAACTGAGACTGATCTGCGTGAAGGTCCGACCTGAAGGCATGCTCGCCGCAGTGGGGATCAGACTCTGGTTGGTGGTATTGTTACCCAGTTGGCCAATGCCATTGCCGCCCCAGCACCAGACTCTCCCGTTGTCGGCAAGGGCACAGGAATGCCCCAGGCCAGCGACGATCTGGACAAAAGTCCTGCCCGTGGGCATCACCACCGCCACCGGCACGTGACGGTTTGTGGTGGTATTGTCGCCGAGTTGACCACTGCTGTTGGAACCCCAGCATTTCCCTGTGCCCAGGTTGTCGACGGCGCATGAGTGGAAATAGCCTGCAGACACATCCGTGGCGGATGAGCAGCCACTAGAATCGATGGTGCAGGAATCGGTGCAGGTGAGCGGGCCGGGGCCGAACCCCAGGGTCTGGCAGGTGGTACCGTTCATGTTTTCACCGTCGCAGGTCTCGCCATGCGTGGTTTGCACCACGCCGTCACCGCAGCGTCCCGCTGCCATGCAGGAAATGAGGTTGAACCCGCAAAGCAGGTTGCAGGTGAGGGTCCCTCCGTAATACCCGAGCGTCAGACAGGTTTCCCCATCCAGGTCGGATCCATCGCAGGATTCATGCTCTGATTGGACCACACCGTCACCGCAACGCCCAGCAGCCATGCAGTCGGAACGGTCGAAATAGCAATTGCCGTCGCAGGCCAGGGACCCTCCGTGATACCCCAGGCTCCCGCAGGTTTCGTCATCCAGGTGGGTGCCATCGCATTCCTCGCCGTGGTTCGAGTCGAGAATCCCGTCCCCACAGAACGAGGCACACGAGGTGCCGTCAATGGTCATGCAGTCCGTGGAACAGACCAGGCTGCCGGTATAAAAACCCCGTTCGATGCAGGAGTCACCGGCAAAGTCGGTCCCGTCACAGGCCTCCCCGTAAGCGATGTCAGCAACCCCGTCACCGCAGAACGAGGAACACAGGGAATCGTCAATGGTTGTGCAATCGCTGGAACAGGTCAGGATTCCGGTATAAAAACCCCGGGCCTCGCAGGAATCCCCGCCAAATGCCATACCGTCACACGCCTCGACAGGTGCGCCGACAAGACCGTCACCGCAGGTGGTCGTGCATGAACTCGGCGCTCCCGTGCAGTTCCAGCCGGTTTCGATGCGGCAATTGGTGGAACAGCCATCGCCCGGTGCGGTGTTGTTGTCATCACATTGTTCGCCGTCTTCAATGACACCGTTGCCACACTCCGATAGACAGCCTGACGTGTCCCAGGTGCAGTCGTCATTGCAAGCCAGTGTGCCGGGACCTTCCACACCGGCATCGGCACAGGTCTTGCCGTCCAGTTGGTCCCCATCGCAGAGTTCACCCGGGTCAAGGACGTTGTTGCCACAAGTGGCAACACACCCGGTTTCGTCAAACCGGCAATCGGCTCCGCAGGCCAGAAGTCCCCCCGAAAACCCGCGGGACAAACAGGTCTCCCCGTCCAGATCCAGACCATCGCAGGACTCCCCTTCATTCACTTGACCGTTTCCGCAAAGTCTGGTGTTGCTTGATTTTTTGTCACAACCTGCAAATGCCAGGAGACACACGCAAAGGACCAATCGCCATGACTGGACTGAAAGGCTATGGATCGTTTTTGGCATTCAACTTGACCTCCGCACCGCTGGTGCACCTTTGATGATGACTCCCGATTCCATCCGGTCGTCATATCTGTTTGCATGTCGACTTTCAGAATCACCCAAATAATAGTCAAATGTGGTCTGGGGCACACCTAGTCTATTGGACAGGAGGCGTAGTTGTTATTAATATTCGTTTTTTCAGGAAAGATATCGAACTGTCATGAATACAGAAATGGCCATCAGGCGGTTCGTGACATGAAGTTTCCGGAAGATGTTGGCAACGTGGTATTTGACGGTACTCTCCGTCACCTGCAGGATGGCGGCGATTTCCCAGTTGGTTTTTCCTTCGACCATCCAGTCGGCAACCATCCTCTCCCGGGGGGTCAGGGAATTCACGAGTTCCAGCAGTTCCAGGCGCTTGCGGCAACGGTTCAGTTGCGGAACAATGATTTGTCCGATGTCCTGGCTGCGCTGGTCCACTTCACGGGTGGAACTGGCAAACGAAATCAGAAAAATGGCGTTCTGGTTCGCGGAGTTGCAGAACACCGAGAAACCATGTTTCAAACCATGGTGGGAGCGTCTTTCGATGATTTCGATTTCCCGCTCTGAAAGGGGACGTTCGTAGGCGTCCCAGAGGATGCACGTTCCGGACCCCGGGTTCGCCAGCCTGGCCTCCAGTTCCATCCGCACCGGATCCCCGATGAGATAATCCTTGTGGTCGTATTCTTCCATCCACTCCACAGGGTTGGAAAGATTCACCAGACTCACTACCCCCGACTTTTCGTAGGTGTGCTTCATGTAGGCATAAAGCACGAACTCGTAGCCCATGAACGCTGCCAACTCCAGAATGGCCTCATGCAGAATGCCCTCGTCGGTGCACTCCAGGCATACATCGCAAAACTGCAGCACCCGGACGAGGTCCCCGCGGGAAAGTCTTGCAGTCAGTGTTTCCATCAGTCAGTAACCATGGATAGTTGAAGAGCCGGTAGTTGCCATCGTATAGAGTCTGGCATATTCCAGTATATAGGTTTTTTTTTATCGGATGTCAATCAGGGGAAAGGGCGCAATCAGCGGCGGACCACACGGAAACCGTAGTTGCTGTAGCGGCTGGCCGGGGAGGTACCCGGACGATGGGAAAGGGCGCACCAGGATCCGGAGTTGGACCAACTGCCCCCGCGATTCAGACGGGTGGTTCCCGTGGCCGGACCGCGATAATCCGTCAGGCTTCCGTTCGGATTGGGCGCAATCCAGTCCCACACCCATTCCCGCACGTTACCGCTCATGTCGAACAACCAGAGTTCATTGGCGAGTTTCGAACCCACCGGATTGGAACCCGCAGTGGTCGTGGCCCCGGGTTCTGCCGAACTGTGCCCGAACACAGCATAATCCCCCATGGCATTTGCTCCGTCACTCCCGGCAAAATCCTTCATCCAACCCGTCAGGTTCACCGTTCCGGGAGCCGCCGTGTCGGCACCCATCGCCGCCCACATCCATTCCATTTCCGTGGGCAGACGATATCCGTTGGCATTCCATTGAACCGTCACCGCATTCCATGTCGCGTCATCCGCATCGGGAATTTCAAGGTAATGAAGCGTTTCAAAGTCCACGCCGGAAACTTCGTACACTGGACTCAACCCTTCTTGCAGACTCAGTTTGTTGCAAAACGCAATGGCATCATACCAACTCACACGCTGAACCGGATCCTGCACACCGCCGGAATGGGATTGTTGACTCGGATCCGTCCATCCTGTCACCGCCACCCATTGGCCACGGGTGATTTCAAACCGGCTCATCCGGAAGGCGGACACCGTAGTCAGGTTTGTCGCGGTGACGTTCCTCTGGAAAGTCCCCCCCGGAACATGGGCCAGAAATCCGATATACGGGGATTCATAGTCAAGACCGGACTGTCGCAGAATCGACAGTGTGTACTCCTTTTGGGTCCCGTCTTCCGCCGTCACTGTCACTTTGGCCTCATTGACGCCCGCCTGAAGAACCATTGGCTGTTCGGGGGAAATGATCACTGTTGCGAATGGACTGGAAGCCGTTGCCGACACGGCCAGGTTTTCCCCGGAGGCCGGTACCTGCACCGTGTAAAGGACTAACTCCGGAGAAAACACCGGCGCAAGCTTTCCCGGTTCCACATCCAGCATTGCAAGATCCGCATCCGCAGATTTGGGCACACAAAGGCTTTCGTCAAACGTGCAGGAATCGGTGCAGGCAAGTTCCCCGCTGCCTTGTGAGTAACCCAAACTCGTGCAGGTGGCCCCCTCCAGATTCTCCCCGTCGCAGTCTTCCCCCTTGTCCACCTGGCCATTGCCACATTCCATTTGTTCATTGGGACCTTCAGGCACTTCCATGAACAGATGACATGCGGGGACCCAAAGAAGCCAGAAGAAAGTCAAAAAGGTTTTCACGGTTGCCTCTATCCACATGTTTAGCATGCTTTTCAGGGTCTTTTCACCCGAAAAACTTGCGGACCTCACTTTCGAAACAGCGTTCCACCCGCTAGGCGTGGACCGTTTCGGATACATCCCCGCCCTCCAGGGTACACAGGGCGGCAGAAGCCATGGCGGCAGCAGCCCCCACCTCGGCCTGGCATCCAAAATCCGCACCGGCGGTGGAAACGTCATTGAACAAAAGCATACCGAAGAAACCGGCCACCATCAACGCTTCAAGCAGTCGATCTTCCCCGGGGGTTGCCAGTTCCGCATAAGCGGCCAGTACTCCTGGCAGGATGCCGCAAGAACCCGCGTGGCTTCGGCAATTTGTGTCCGCAACCGCCCGGCATTGTACTCGTGAAAAAAAAACCGCTCGATGTCACCCCGGGTACCAAAAAGACAGGGATTGCGCCCCCCGCAAAATCTTTCGGCATCCATGACCCCCTGCTCCCGCACAAATGAAACCAGCCCTGTTGGATTGTCGGGAATGCGCATGAAGTCCTCTCTTTCCTGTGCCCCACTATCCATCTCCGATACCACAATGTCAATGCAGTTCCCCCCTGGTCTTCTTCTCCATTGGCATTCTGAAAATCACTGTGTCGATGCATCTTGCGTGCACGCCACTTGCTGGCGAATCCATGAAGTTTTCCTGCGGCAGCGACAAATGAAGTAGAATTCAAAAAAGAATTCGACTTCCGGAAACCTTTTGTTATATTTTCTGCGACTGTGAAAGAGTCGTTTTTCATAATGTCTGTGTGAAGAATTTGCTGTTTTCTCCCTTTCCCATTGCCTTTGTCACCGGACTGACCGCCTGGTCGCTGTTCATCTGTTTCTGGCTTTTTGGAAGGTTCGGGAAGGTCTATGAGGGATTCCGGTTATGGACTATGTCTGCCGCGGTCCTGGGTATCACCGGAATACTTGTCGGGTTGCGTCCACTGATTCCCGAATTTCTTTCCATTGTTGCAAGCAACCTTCTCGGACTTGGAGCCCTGTTGATGATTCGCAGGGGAATTGCACACTTCCATCGAACCTCCGTGAACTGGATCACCGATCTGGGACTTCTGGTACTCATGGCCGTCAACCAAATCCTGTTCACTTTCGCATATCCGCATTTTCTGATCCGTTCCGCAGGGGTATCGGGGTTTCATTCCATCGCATTCATTCTTTGCGCCCTGGTCGCCTTGCGTCCAGAAACCCGGAAACGCACAAAGATCGACCACCTGTTGGTCGGCCTTTTCATCGGGACCACAATCTTCCACTTGCTGCGCATGATTGCTTTTCTTGTTTTTGTGTTGATTTCGCTGGATCACCTTCAGGATGTTCTCTTTGGTGCCAGTCTCATCATGATGAATGTCACTGCGATTCTGATCTACGGAGGCCTGCTGGCCCTCAATGCCCAGCGACTCTCCACGGATCTGCAGTGTGCCGTATCCGAGGCACGCACACTGAAAGGGCTTTTGCCCATCTGTTGCGTCTGCAAAAAGATTCGTTCCGAATCCCAAACCTGGGAACCCATTGAAATCTACATCCGGGAGCGTTCCAGTGCCGAGTTCACCCATAGTCTATGCCCGGACTGCATGGCTGCCCAATACCCCGATGAAAATTTCTGATACCCCAAATACAGTATTAGCGGAAAATGCGGGTCCAGGCGAAGAGGCCTGCTGCGAACACGAGGGTCCAGACGCCGCCGGTTTTGGTGGCGATGGATGAGCGGGATGCGCGTATTCGCTGTTTGTAGGACTCGATCTCCGGAGTGTTGCGGCGTTCAATGGGGGTTTTTTCCAGAATGGCAAGGCGGGTGGCCGCAGGTTTTACATCCCGGGCCAGAAGCCACCCGGAGAACAGGACGGCCACAAAAAATCCCAGGGTCAGGGAGAGAACCCCTCCCAGGGAAGGCCACAATATCGGGTGGCTCCGAATTTTCTCAAAGGGGGTCTGGCGACGCCTGGCCAGCAGGATCCCACTGGAGGAAGCAGGACGAACGGGTTCCAGGGGAATCGCTTTGGATCCGGCAACTGGTCCCGAATCAGGGATTGGAACACGGGCTGCCTCGGGCACCTCCCGAGGAAATTCCGAAATTTCGGGTGCAGGCGAAAGTTTTGGATCTGCGTAGATTTCCTCTTCGGTAAGGGCAAGTTCAAACCGGGCGGCCGACTTGGATTCGGCACTGACTGCGCGGCTGGTCATGTCTCCGAACAACTGTTGCATTTCGTCTTTTCCGGGGGCCTTGGGGTCCGGACGATCACTCATGGCTGCTTCTCCCGTTCACGAATCAGGTTGACGACACGTTCGGGTGTCATGGGAAGGGTTCGCACTTCCTGTCCGAGTGCATGGGCCAAAGCGTTCATGCAAGCCGCCCCTACGGAGATGAAAGACGGTTCTCCCAATCCCTTGGCACCAAATGGCCCCTGGGGTTCGGGTTCCTCGATAAACCCCACATTGATGCGCTCCGGAATATCCAGCGACGACGGAATCAGGTAATCGGTGAATCCGGCGTTTTTCAGGCGCCCCTCGTCGAGTTTGAACTCCTCGGTAAGGGCCCACCCGAGGCCCTGGACCACTCCCCCCTGAACCTGACCTTCGGCACTCATGCCATGAATGACACGCCCCACGTCATGCACCGCCGTAACATCGCGCACACGGATCATTCCGGTGGCCTTGTTCACCGTCAATCGCACCACATGTCCACCAAAAGTGTAGAAGGCATACGCCCCCCCCTGCCCGGTGGCGGGGTCGTAATCCCGGGCTTCAGAAAGGAACCAGCCCAGTGCGGCCGGGTTCATGCGTTTGGCATACAATGATTGCACTACTTGCAGGAATGGAACCTGCCTGGGCGATTCCGGATGGGAGTACACGCCACCCCGGCAAACAACGCCGTCCGCATCGGGACGGCCCAGTTTTTCGGCAGCCAGGGGAAGCAGTCGCTCGTTCAACTGACGAACCGCATCGATAATCGCATTGCCCCCGGAAACGGTGGCCCGCGAAGCCACCGTGGGCCCGGAATCCGGCACCACTGCCGTGTCCACCTCGGTAATATGCACCTGACGCTCATCAATCCCCAATCCGGCCGCACAAATCGTGCGCATGACCGCCAGGGCCCCCTGCCCCATCTCCGTGACCCCCACCGATGCATTCACCGTGCCATCCCCCTGAATCAGGACATACGCGCCTCCGCGATCCAGCCGCTGCCCCCCATGGTGCAGGTTCACCCCATAGACAATGGTAGCGATGCCGATTCCCTCCACCTCTCCGGCCTCCCGGTTTCGGCCATCCTGAATGGATGCCACCTCCCGTTTCCAGGAACTGCGGTTCTCCAGTTCATCCAGCAGCCGGCCATACAAATGCGCCTGGGCCAACTTCTCCCCCGACGTGAAATGCGGCCGTTCTGCGCTGACCCCGTTGATACGCCGTATTTCAAAAGGATCCATTCCCAGGGTACGGGCCAGGCGATCCATCTGCGCTTCATGGGCGAATGCCACCTGGGGCGCACCGAATCCGCGATAGGGTCCTCCGAACAGGTTGTTCGTGTAGATGACCTGCGTGAGCACCGACACATTCTCGATATCATATGGACCCACCGAGGAAATGTTGGCCCGCTCGGCCACCACTGTGGACAAACCGGCGTAGGCCCCGGCATCCACCAGCACCTGAATCTCCACGCCACGAATCCGCCCCGACAATTCCGCATACAGTTTGTGGCGGACTACCATGGAATGGCGCTTGGTGGACATCTGCATGTCCTGATCCCGCGGAAGTACCAGAGACACCGGTTTCCCGGTGGCCCGGGCCAGTGCCACCGCGCACATCGCCGGCTCGTCCGGATAATCTTCCTTGCCTCCGAACCCACCCCCGGTTACCGTCTGCAACACCCGGATCCGCGAAATGGGAACGCCCAGGTACCGCGATACACGCCCC
>CAZTZR010000059.1:0-23878 GCA_964618145.1 uncultured Kofleriaceae bacterium | reverse complement strand
GGGTTGGCGATCAGGGGGCAGTTGTCCACGCAATCGGGGATTCCGTCCCCGTCGGTATCGGTTTCAAGGTTGCCGCAACCACAGAATCCGGGATCCGTTTTGTCGGGATCCAGAGGGCAGCCATCGCAGGCATCGCCCACGCCGTCATTGTCTTCATCGGCCTGGTCGGGGTTGGAGTGGTTGGGACAATTGTCACAGGCATCGCCGATGCCGTCCAGGTCAGTGTCATCCTGGTCGGGATTGGCGACCAGGGGGCAGTTGTCGAAGCAGTCGGGGATGCCGTCCAAATCGGTGTCGGTGTCGGGAGTGCCGCAGCCGCAAAGGCCTGGCTCCGACTTGCCCGGGTCCTCGGGGCAGCCGTCGCAGGCATCGCCGACGCCGTCGCTGTCTTCATCCTCCTGCCCGGGGTTGAACACGAAGGGGCAGTTGTCCTCGGAGTCCAGGATACCGTCACCATCGGAATCCAGATCCACTTCGAAAGGCCGTCCCTCCTGCCCATTGGGGGGAAGGTGGCGGAAATCATCGGGCACCGAGTTGGTGTCCACATTGGCGGGAGCCCGCTCCTGGGTGTATCCGGTGGGAGTGACGGTGCCGTAGGTGACGCCTGGCCATTTCGGTGTGGGATTTCCCCATCCCACGACATCCAGTACGGTGTCATGGGCATCCAGCAAAAGGACTTCGTCAGCGGCGCCGAGATCCCAACTACCCGCAGTTGCCCGCCAGCCAGCATAGTGGGGTGCAATTGGTACTTCTGTCCGACCGCCCTGATTGATGCAATAACTGGCGTCAACACCGTATTTTGTAAAAAAATTATTGGCGCTATGCGTAAATATCCTGATATCCCCGGGATTCATGATTCCGGAAGGAAATACTCGCATGCCTTCGCCGGCTCCGATGGTCTCCTCGTCACCGATTTTGTAGTTTGTGAGGTTCAATACCGAAGGACTGACATTATAAAACTCCACCCATTCATCTGCAGTGGCGTTTCCTCCACCTGCATGGCTCATCACCTCGGTGATTAAAACCGGGCTGTAGACTTCACCGGTAATTTCGTCGAAAAACAGTTGGAAATGATAGTTCAGAACCTGGTCGCTAACGTCATCCCAAGTGTTTGCGGTCTGGGCGAACAAGGGAGAGCCGTAATTCGTCACTGCGTCCAGGGCGTTGGATACGCCACCCAGATCCCAGGTTTCGTCCGATGTGTTGGCACGGAACACGGCGGTGGTGAACTTCACGGGGTCCGCCGGCGGGCCGACCATGCCCAGGGCCAGCCAGGGTACCCGGATTTCCAGGGTATTGTGGATGGCGTCCAGGGCGGCATCCCCCTCCAGGGTGCTTTCGCCGTAATTGGTCCACACCCGAAGCGGGGCCATGTTGACCGTTGCAGGGGATGGATCGGAGGCGCTGCCGAAAGTGGTCATGATCAGGTGGTCCCAGGTGGCCGCCGGATCCGTCATGGTGTCGGCGTTGCCCATGAACCATTCGTACTTGGTGCCGGCATCGGAAGTGCGCAGGGCAATCTGCAACTGGGTGACACCATTCCCGTGCAGTTGGGTGATGTCCGAAAACCTTGCCAGGAAATAAATGAAGTCCTCGTCGCCGGTGACCCGGAACTCCAGCAGGTCCACCCGGGAATCCGGGTTGGCGAAGTCCGTGCGTTCGTCGCCCGCCCGATCCGTCCAGATGTACTGTCCTTCGGAAAAGGCATTGCGGCCGATGTGCCCCAGATTGATCTGTCCGGTGGGGGCAAAGGCCAGCCAGTCTACTGGATCGCCGTCCACGCTGACCGGGTGGGAAGAGGCCCGTGACGGGAAAAGGGAGATCAGGAAAAGGAAAAACAGGGTTTGGGCAAGGTGTGCTTTGAACATGGTTATCCTCCAACTCGAAACCGACGGTTGATTTTAGCAGGAAAAGGATGTTTTTCAACGCAACAATACTATAATGGCCCAAAATTTGACATTCCCTGCCGTCTTGCGTCAAAGTGGTGCAAATCAGCTTGACGTTCCCGGGAATTGCCCGCACACTTGTTTGCCGGAAGGGATGGCCGAGTTGAATCGAGGAAAGACCAGCATCACCGAAAGCGAAATCGAGTTTTTCAAGAACCTGGCCAGTTCCTATTTTGCCGATGCGGACACGCCGGTGGAGTGTTCCATCTGTCATGATCCCGTTCCCCTGTGGGAGGGACTTTTCGTGATGTACCGCTTTGTGGGGGAGATTGCCCACTTCCAGTGCCCTTATGAAGCCTTTCGCGCCAGCACATGCCAGACCCATTTCAACCCCGGTTTTGATTACGAGGGTTTTTGCAGTACTCTGGACGCCAGGGTTTCCGGCGTCATGTTTGAAGATAACCAGTCCGTTTCAGGTGAATACGAGTACAGTGTCGAAGACAAAGATGGCTAAGTCGTTTTCCTGCAATTTCATCTTGAAATCTGATCTGCTGTGCGCTAGTTTGGGGCAGCTTCGGGGCGTAGCGCAGCCTGGTAGCGCGTTCGGTTCGGGACCGAAAGGTCGGAGGTTCAAATCCTCTCGCCCCGACTATGGTGAAGCAACGAAAAGAAATTCTTTTTTCCGGCTGGGTGTGACCCGGGTCGGGAGTGTGCCATGAACATATTGATTGTCGATGACGAACGGGATATCTGCGACTTTCTGTCGGATTTTTTGCGCAAGGAAGGGCACGAGGTCAACACGCTCTGTGATCCGACACTTGCCCTGGATGAAATCAAGCACAACGCCTACCACTTGGTTATCCTCGACATCATGATGCCCAAACTCAGCGGCATGGATCTGCTGGGTCAGATCCGCACCTTCGACGAAGACGTCTCCATCGTGATCCTGACCGGATACCCCAGTGTGGAAACGGCGGCGGACTCCATCGGATACGGAGTCAGCGCCTATCTCAAAAAGCCTTTTTCAATGGATGACCTTCGTTCCATCCTGTTCAAGATTGCCCATAAAAAAGGCCTGCTACTGGAAAAGGAAAGTGAACTGCACCGGATCATCGGTGACAGCATCCGTCGCATGCGCAAGTCCAAGGGCCTGACCCTCAAGCAACTGGCCCGGCGCACCCAGTTGTCCATCAGCCTTCTCTCCCAGATCGAACGGGGCGAAAGTTCCCCGTCCATTTCCTCCCTGTACAAGATTGCCATCGCACTGACCATGAAGATGTCCCAGTTGTTCGGGGATTTCTGATCACACCGGCCAGGGGCGGTTCGCCCGGGCCATGGTTTCCCTGAGCAGGGCTTCAGGTCGATCCACCGAATGCAGCAGGTACTGCGCCAGGAGCTTTTCCTGTGCGTTGTCGTGAAGATCACCCATGCGCCCCAGTCGATTTCTCAACCGTCCGGTCACCTGATGAAGGATGATGCCGGCGGAAACGGACAGGTTCAGACTCCGGGTGAGTCCCGCCATGGGAATGGTGAAATGGATGTCGGCAAGATCCACTGCAGCCTGGGACAATCCCTCCCGTTCGTTGCCGAACCAGATGGCACAACCTGCCGTGGGCGGCTCCAGATCCCCCAGGGGCACCACAGGGCGACGGATTGTCACGTGATCGTTTGCCACCTCCGACGGGGGTGCTACTGCAGCCAGGTGCACCAGGGAACGGGATTGCATGAAACTGGCTGCCTTTTCGGTGGTGTCGAATTCATGAACGTGCATCCATCGCTCCGCGCCGATGGTGATCTTGCGGGACAACTTCAGGCGGGAATCCTGCTGGATCAGGACAACATGAAGGATGCCCAACGCTTCGGCCGTCCGGATCAGCGCTGCGCCATTGTGGGGATCGTACAGGTTTTCCACCACCAGCCAGATGCCTTCCAGTCGGGATGCGATGGCCGACCGGAAACGAACCATGCGCTCCGGCTGGATATAAGGTTGCAAAAATTCAATGATGGTGGACGGTTCCAGTCTGGCAAGAAGATTTTTTCGGGAAATGGTCATTCGGTAACTCCAGGGGCTGACCCTAGCATCCATGCGTACAGGACAGAAAAACTTTTTTTGGGTTTTAAATCCTAGCGAAACTGTGTGAATTGATCTTGCGGATTACCGGGAATTCCGCTATCAAATACCGGTTCTTTCTTCCGGACGCATGGAGTGTTCCGGTTTTTCCAGGAGTTTCCCATGATCAACAAGATTCTTTCCTTCCTTCTGTTCATTTCCGTCATTTCCTTCTTCTCCTCCTGCGAAAAGACGGATGAGAAAAAGGAGGAATCCGGGGCGAAACCCGAAGCCGCAGTAAAAACCCATGTCCAGGGCGAGTCTCCCAACGCCAACGTACCCAGGATCCCCCGGCCTCCCCAGGCCGGTAAATGCCCCCACGGCAAAGAGGGCGGTTGTCCCCACGCCCATGCCCATCACGGTGAGACCCATGGCCAACAAGGGCACGTTCATGGAAAGGGCTGCAGTCATGGCCACGAACACAAGCACGCAGATGGTTGCGCCAATTGCGAAGGCTGCAAGGACGGCGACTGCAAGAACTGCGAAGGCTGCAAGGACGGCGACTGCAAGAACTGCGAAGGCTGCAAGCAGTGATCATTCCGACACGTGAACCTGTCATCCCGGATTCCTCTTTTTTCCTTTCGCGTCCTTGACAATTGTTGACCTGCGGATAAAAGTCGCATCGCCCTTCGGGACGGTCCCGGAGTTGCGTTCGCATGCGAGGTACCCTTGTCCAACCCCGATACTCCGGTTTGCTGCTCTGCTTCCCCGCGCCTCCTCCAATTCCAGTCCCTTTTCTGGACAATGGTGTCTTTCGCTGCGTTCCTGACGCTGGTGCGCCGGGTTGAATTCGTCCATGTTCCCTTCGCCTGGTCTGCCGGGTCCTGGTTTCCCTTCAGGACCATCCTGTTTTTCGGCATTCTTTCCTTTTTGCTGGTGAAGTTCCGCAATCTTCCGGTGGGGGACAGACCCTTGTCCGCCAGGGAGGCTGGCGGCCTGAACTGGACCTATGGATTTCTGTTCTGGACACTGTTTTTTGTCGCCTTTTCAGACTTCTCCCCCATGGCGGGACTGACCGGTGGATTCCGCCGTGCGGTGTTCTGGATTCTGCAGGCATCTGTCCTTCTCGTGTTTTTGCCACCAGTCCTGAAGAGCAGGCAACTTCTTGCATTGACGGGTTATGCGGTGCTCTCCATCTGGGCGTTTTCCCATGGGAAACCCGTGCTTCTGCTCCTGTTCTGGCCTGCCGCCATCTGGCTGTTTTTCGAGAACATGAAGCATTGTCTCGCGGAATTGGGATTTTATCGCACGGGCTTCGTGCAACTGACCGCCATCGGGGCGGGCATGATGTTTGCCCGGTTTTTCGGTTCCTCCACCGAGGGATTGCACTTTCTGTTCTTTTTGTTGCCGCTGCTGTTCTTCGCTTTGCAGTTTTCCCTGTTTCCGCGATTTCCGCGTCCGGCGGCCGAGGCGTCCTGGTCTTTTCCCTGGTCTTCGGCGGGATTGGTTGCCGCCATCATCCTGACGGGGGCAGTGCTTCTGTTTCCCTCGGTGCATGCCGTCCGCCCGGGGGATTCCCCGCCGGAAGAACCCGAGGAAATGACACTGCAGGAAAAGCCTTTCCTGCACATACGCAACTACAAGGAGGGGAGACTGCAGATCGTGGCGGACTCCGCAGAGATCCCCGAAACCGCAGGAATCCGGGGTTATGCTGGGCCTGTGGCAGTGTTGATCGTGTTTGACGAAAAATGTGTCATTGAGTCCGTGCAATTGGGACGGCACCGGGAAACTCCTTCTTATGTGGAGATGTTCCTTCCCTGGATGAAGAAATTTTCCGGGATGGGTCCGCAGCAAAGCATTCTGGAGGAAGTGGACACGGTTTCCGGCGCCACCCTGTCCACCCGCGCCGTGCGTCAGATTGTCCACCAGGTGCGTGCCCGGGTCTGCACGGAAATCCTTCAGGTGGAAACGGACACCCGTGAAGTGGCTGGTCCCCGGAACTCCCCCGTGGAACTTGCACTGCCGGTCATCCTGCTTCTGGCTGGTCTTTTCTTCTGGTTCAGGTACCTGCCCTGGGGGCGCCTGATTCTGTTGATGGTTTCCCTGGTGACCCTCGGGTTCGTGACCAATCTGCAATTGTCCCTGGTGGATCTGGGCCTGTTTGCTCATGGAACTGTTCCCGCCGCCTGGCCCAAGGCACTGTTGCTGGTGGCGGCACTGGCCGGCGCCCTTGTCCTGGGGCCCTTGTGGTGTGGGTTCCTCTGTCCTGCGGGGGCTTTTCAGGAAATCCTCTTTGTTCTTGTACGCATGGTTCGCTCCGGTGTCCGGGGATGGAAGACCGTGACGGGATGTGTGCCCTCCCTGATTCCGGACCGGAAACTGCCGGTCATGATGTTCCGTTTCCTGAAATACGTGCTCCTGGCAGTGTCCCTGGCGGGATTCATGCTCACCCTGAACCAGCGTTTTCTCTCCTGGGATCCCCTGTCTTTTCTCTTCGCTTTTCCGCCGGTCACCTGGGCATTTTATCCTGTGGTCATCACGATGGCGGCAGGTTCCGCGTTGGTATTCCGTCCGTTCTGCAGGTTTTTCTGTCCCCTGGGGGCGGGCATCCTGATTCTGGGGCGGGTGGCTCCCTTGAGGCGGTTTTTCCCCGTGAGGATCCTCAAATCCTGTGATTACGGTGTCCACAGCGCCGGGGACATATCCTGCATCCGCTGCCAGCGCTGCTGCACGAACGTGAAAGGGAAGTCTGCTTCCCTGTCACCGAATGAGTGAGAAAAGCGGGTTTTATCAATTGAAGATATGTGATAGGGTGAACCGGTTTACCGCCGGAAGGAGGTTTTCTGCATGAGTCACGATGATCATGAAAACAAGCCCGCGGATCCCGTAACCGAAATTGCAGCCATTGAAGAACGCCTGGAAGTGTTGCGTATCGAACATCGTGCACTTGACCAGAGGCTGCATGAACTTGAAAAACACCTGAGTCTGACCCCCCTGGAACAGCAGGAGGTCGCACGCATCAAGAAACAGAAACTGCACAAGAAGGACGAGATTTCCCGCGTCGAGGGCCACCTGCGGCTCTTGATGGAAAAACCCGCCCCGAGTTCATGAAACGAACCGTATACCCAGACATGGTTTGGAGGTCACAAGTAATGAAAAAATATTGTTTGTCATTTCTTTTCATCATATTGGCAACCGCCTGCACGCCGAAGGAAAGTCCCAAACCCGTGGTGCGGGAGGTCAAATACCCTTATGTATCCTGGCGCCGGACCATGAATGGGCGCACCATTGTCATGGAAGACTCCCAGCGACGTCTGTTCGCCGTCGAACTCAATGACGCGAACCGCCCCGTGGCACTGCATGCCCTGGAGAAGAGTTCGGGGCGCCAGCGCTGGACCTGGGACGGGGAACTGGGCCTTCTCGACCCCGACTTGCCGTGGACTGCAAATCTTTTTGTCCGCGGGAACACCCTGGCTTTCTGGACCGCTGACAACCGGATCATCGGACTGGACAGGTATTCGGGGGCAGACAAGTGGGAAAAGCCGGTAAAGGGCATTGGTCTGGCTGCGCTGGGCGAGAATTTCATCACAGTATGGAACGATGAAATCCGCCTGGTGGAAAATGAAACCGGAAAAATCACCGCACTGAAACTGGGCAAACGCATTACGGCACCTTTGGCCATCACACCCAAGGGATATGTCGTGGTCACCACGGGCGACACCGCCCATCTGGTGGATCTGGAAAACGAGAAACTGACCGTGAAGTGGTCCTGGAAGCCGGATCTGGCGGGTGGATTCCGCATCAGTCAGGTCCATGCCGCCGAGGATGCGATAGTGTTCTTCCAGAAAACCGCAGCCGAGGACAACCATCTCCGGATTGTGGGATACGACCTGCAGGAACTCAAGGAAGTCTCCCGTCTGGACATTCGCGGCAGCGAAGAAAATCCCCGCGCGTTCACTCATTATTCTGACAATGACAATGTGGTACGGTTGCTGGTCCGGCCCGAACACAGCGGGGATCTGGAGTTGCATTCGGTGGATTTGAGCGAATCGAAACATCTGGGTGTGAACTATCTGGCCGGCAAACTGGACGCACCCTGCTGGCTGGGAGTCAGTCAGTCATACTGCGGGACGGACTCCGGGTTTGACGCGTATACCACCCATCCCTGGAAAAAAATCTGGTCCGAAGAAACCATCTATCCCGGGTCCGAGGGACGCCACCTGATCATCGGAGGGAATCTGGTGACCGCCGGTGGATCCCGCGTCAAGGTATTCACCCCCACGCGGACATCTCCCCTGACCTACGATCTCAAGAGTCCCAGTCTCAAGGAGCCCCGCGTGAACCGTATCCTGGGTGCAGAAGGAGACGTGTTGTGGTTCACCGTGGTGGACTATTCCACCGACCGGGTGCGTCGCAAGCCGGTGGGAGAAATCTGGGCCTTTTCCACGGCATCCGGCCAGGTCATTCACCGCATTCCTGTGGGAGACCCCCAAAGCACCGTTGATACAGTTCGTTTCCTGCCCAAAGAAGGTTTGATTCTGGCCGCCGATGACCGATCCTTCATGACCATTGCCCTGGCTGGTGGTCGGGTGCAGCGTCGGGGGCACAAGGTAAAACTGTCCGGCAAGGAAAGCCTCGCGATTCACCTGCAGCAGAATCTGGCAGTGGTGGCAGGTTCCCAGGGTGTCCATGTATTCGAATTCGCACGCATGAGGGATCTCGGATATCGGGATCTGTCCGTTCCCGCCGCGGAAGCTTCCGTGCGGGCGAGTTTTCTGGCTTCCAGTGACAGTCACCTTTTTGTCAGGACGCAGGAAGGGGACAAACAAATCGTTGCACTGGAACTGAAAACAGGGAAACAGGTCTGGGCGGTGCCAAGTCCCGAAATCCTGGATCCCCGCGTGGCACTGGTTCCTGCGGGCCTGCTGCTGGCTTCTCCGGAAAACACCCGGTTGCTGAATCCCGCCGATGGAAAAACCGTGCGTGAACTGCCCGGTTCCCTGCGTCTGGTACAATTGGCGGACCGGGTGATCCTGTTCCACCGGGAGAAGACCACTCCGGCGCCTGCAGGCCGTTTGCAGGTGGTATCCTACGAAGCAGAAGAGGATCTTCCACGCATGCTGTGGGAAAGGAAGTTCGAAGCTGGCGAGGAAGCGCCCCTTCCCGGATTTCCCGTGGCCTGGCCGCTCTGGGTGGCTGCGGAAAACGATTTTGTCCTGCTTCCCTCCGGAGGGGGCCGATGTCTGGAAATCCTGGGATCCGCGGATGGAAGTCCGGTACTCAACCTCTGCAAGGGAGCATGGCCATGGCCTCCCATTCTGTATGAACGGTTCTTCTATCATGCCACGGGCATGTACATGGATGCGATTCCCGAGGAACAGCAGGGACTCCTGCAGTTCAGCCTGTCCGGACAGTACAAGCAGATCATGAAACTCGGAAAAGGGCAGGGGGACACATTCATGATTCCCCAGTTTTCCGTCATGCAGCGCCGGACCATCTACCTCTTGATGACCCAGAATGCATTGTCAGCGGTGCAGGTGGGCAATCCCGATCAGGACTGACGCTAGGTAGTGTCGGGGACGATCTTCAGGAGAATCATTTTTGGCCCTCTTTTTTGAATAAAATGATAGACGGGAATCACTCAAGAGAGTATCATTCGTTTCGAAACGGTGGAGTGGAATGTCCACACGGTACATAATCTGTCCGAAATGCGCCAATCCTTCGGTGGAACCCTGCCCCTTGTGCGGGGATTGCGGAACCAATCTGGAACAGGTCCCGCCGGTGATGCCCCGGGAACTTGCCGGGGCGATGCTGGAGGGGCGCTACCAACTTACCGAATATCTGGATGAAGGGGCCATGGCCTATGTGTACCGGGGAGTCCATGTGGAACTCGGTTCTTCGGTGGCAGTCAAGATCCTGAAGCCTTCCCTGCAGGCGGGAGACCGGTTTGAGGAGCGGTTCCAGCAGGAGGCCCGTGCAGCCGGCGCACTGAATCATCCGAACATCCTTTCCATCATCACGGTAGGTTCCAGTCCCGGCGGCCTGGTATTCCTGATATCCGAATTTGTGCAGGGGATCACCCTGAACAAACTCATCGCCCGGGAAGGAACCATCTCCCTGGACCGCACGGTCCGCATTGGAAGCCAGATTCTCACCGCCCTGGACGAAGCCCATTCCCAGGGAATCATTCACCGGGACATCAAACCCGAAAACATCATGATTACCCAACTGAGATCCCGGGAGGAATTCGTCAAACTGCTGGACTTCGGGATTGCCCGCCAGGTGTACCAGCAGACACCACGGCTGACCATGCCCGGTGAACTTTTCGGGACTCCCGAATTCATGGCGCCGGAAGTGATTCGAGGCCAGGAGGCCACCATTGTTTCCGACCTCTACGCCGTCGGCGTTATTCTCTACGAGATGCTGACCGGAGAATTGCCTTTCATCGGTGAAGGGCTGTTTGATGTGCTCAAGAGCCATCTGGAATCCAGCCCGCGGTCCCTGCAGGAGTTTGATCCGGAAATTCCCTCGGGCATGGACAGGCTGGTAAAACAGGCATTGAGCAAGAATCCCGCAGAGAGACCGCAAAGTGCCATGGATTTCAAATTCATGCTGCAAAATGCCCTCCTGGAAACACCCGTGCCGACGCTTCCCTGCCCAAAGTGTCACTTCGGGGTTACGGACGGCCAGCGGTTCTGTCCGAATTGCGGAACGTCCGTCGCTTTTTCGGCGGTCCAATCCGTCACCGGTGAGCCCCTGGGGACGCCCCCCCTGCGCAATACGCTGGAAAACATCCTGCTTCATGAGCAGGATGTGGAAATGACGTTTGTGGGGCGGGAAGATGAACTGGAATTTTTCAATGCCTTTATGTACCAGGATTATCCCATTCTGGAAATCAACGGTCCGGCCGGAATCGGCAAGACCGCCTTTTTGCGCAAGGCCAGCAAAATGGCCCGGGCAGAAGGCATTCACACCCTTTTTGCAGGTCCTGATTCCTCCGGAAGCGGTAGACCCTGGTATCCGGTTCGGAAACTGTTCCGGGATCTTTTGTCCCTGGGGCCGGAACCTTCCGAATCCGAAGTGCTGGCGGCCATTGAACACTTGTCCCTCGAACCGGATGATGTGCCCCATGTCGTGCAGTTTATGACAGCGATGCCCGCAGGGCGGGAGATGGAGCGTTCGGTACGGTTGCGGGAGCGCCTGACATCGGTTCTGCGCCTGATATTGGCCATGATTGGGTCGGCTCCTCATTTGCTGTTTTTTGATGACGTGCATGAATACGACTATATGTCGAGGATGTTTGTGGATCGCCTTGTGTCGGTGGCCCGCGGGTTTCCCCTCAAAGTTCTGGTGGCCAGCGAGACTCCGCACATCCAGCCCGGGGACATTGGACAGTCCCTGATCCTGAAACGGCTGGATGATGATCTCGTCCGGCCCTTGATACAGGGGAACCTGCAAACTTCGTCCGAAAGTTATCACTACCACGTCAGCCGGCTGTGCCAGGCTGCCATGGGGCTTCCCCTCCACATTCAGGAGGGGATACACCTTCTTCTCGAAGGCGGAACGGAACTGACCTCCAATCTGACGGACCTTGTGCAGTTGCGAATTCGCCGCCTGCCACCGAAAGCCATGCGCATCCTGCAACTGGCTTCCTGTTACGGAACGGAAATCCCCGTTTCCCTGCTTCAATCGGCGGAAGGGATGAACGACGCCTTTCACGATGCCTTGCGGGTTCTGCTCAAGCGGGGGTTCCTCACGGAGTTGTCAGCGGAGACTGTCGGGCTGGGGCATCCCCTGTATGCCCGGATCGTGCCCAGCCAGATGACCGCAACGGTACGCCTGGACTTTCATGCCGTGATCCTGGATTTGCTGGAAATGGAAAACGCTCCGTGTCACCTGCTTGCCAGTCACGCACTTTCCGCCAGTCTGCTCGAACAGGCGGTTCCCCATCTGGAGTGTGCAGGCAACGACTGCGAGGATGATCTGGACGATTATTCCGCCATCGAGTGTTACAAGCAGGCATTCAACATTGTCAAGATTGCAACCCTCCAGGGGCAGGAACTCGGTCATTTCGCCCACCTGAGTGCCAGGCTTGGGGACCTGTACCGCTTTACCGGTCAGAATCATCTGGCCGAGGAAGTGCTCAAGGAAGGCCTGTTGGTCTGTGAGGACTCCCCGGACGAGGAGGCAGTCATCCTCAGTTCCCTGGCTCGCCTGACCATGAGCAGTCTGCGGGATGTGGATCGTGCGGGTACCCTGATCAACCGTGCCACCCGCAAGGTGAGCCAGACAAGTGATCCCGCCCTCATTTATCGGGTGTATTTTGATCTCAGTGCCATTGAAATGCAGCGGAAACGGTATGATCATGGCGCCAGGATGTTGCGTGAGGGATTGAAGATTGTCTCCAGTCTTTCCCATTCCCCCCTTTCCTTCTGGCGTCTTTTCCTCCGGTTGGCCGAATTTGAATTCGAAGCCGGCCACCAGGAAGAGGCCATCGGCATTCTCATGAACGCACTCTCGGTGATGGAGCATCAGAGGGATCCCTTGCCCCGGGGGCGGATTCATTATCTTCTGGGGCAGTTTTTCCTGAAACTCCAGCGGCTCAACGATGCCCAGCCGCAGATTCAGAAAGCCGTCGAATACCTTCAGAAGACAGGCGACCGTCAGGGCGCGGCCGAGGCTTCCCTGACACTGGCTCAGACACCCATGGCTGAACGGGACCGCTATCTGGACCAGGCCATGTACCTGTCCATGCAAATCGGATGGAAGCAGGGAATTGACAAAGTCAGAAGCCTGCGGCAGCAACCGGAAGATCCCTCCTGAACCCCCCATCGCCAATGTGACCGGGGCTGCGCTCCAAGCCTGTCACAACCTTATGGATTCCGCAGGTGATGCGGCGGATGGCGTCTTTGGGGATGATGCCCGGGTTTCCTGCGCCGGTGCCAGGGTCCCATGTCATCGGCAGGGTACATGTCATCCTCCCAGTCACCGGGTCTCATGGAACGACGGTGTCTTCCCCGGGAACGCCGTTGCCTGAGTTCCTCCAGTCGGGCCTTCTGGTCCGGTCGGAGAAGGCCGGCGATTTCTTCGTCCATCCTTTCCTGTATGGCCCGGACCCGTGGATAGGTTTCGTCCAGCACGGCTGCCAGTTCCGGATGATATTTCTCGAATACGGCTTCAACACCTTTTTTCTGGGCCGGGTCCAGGCCAAGTGCCGCATAAAAATGGGGACCCCTGATGGGGTGTGGCGGTGGTTGGGGTCTGGCGGGAGCACTTTTGCCGATTCGGGAAAGACCGATGCCGGTGGCAATTCCCAATCCGTACAGCATCAGCAGAAGGGCTCCTGCAGTCAGGTGGGTTCTGTATTTATCGAGAAAAGAGAGTATCATGGCACATCTCCAAGCACGGCAAGAATTTCGGACGTGGTGGGGTCATGCTCCCCGACTGACCAGGACAAAAGTTGGTATTCCGGCTCCCCGGTTTCCACACTCCAGTTGGGTTCCGGCGACAACCAGGCAAGAAGAACAATGGTCGCGGTGACAAAGGATGCAGCAAGCGCCGCCCAGCCGACCCGGCGGCCCAGATGGTTCCAGAGGGAATCCTTCCGTCTTCTTTCCGCAAGTATCCTGGCGGTGATGACGGCGGTCAGGCGATCCAGTTCCTGTTCGTCCTGCATGGGGTCCAGGCAGGAAAGATCGATTCTGTCATCATCCTTGTTCATGGGAATCCTCCATTTCTCCGGTCGCCATCCGTGCCCGCATTTTTTTTCGGGCTTCAAAAAGCACCTGCCTTGAAAGGACTTCGGAAATCTCCATGCCACGAGCGATTTCCGGATGTGTCAGTCCTTCCAGATCATGCAGGAAAAGTACTTCGGCTTCCCGGGATGTCAGTACCTGGGCTGCCCAGAGCAACCGGTCCCGCAGCACTGGATTGGTTCTTTCCACGGCTTTTGCCGGGGATATGTCATCCAGGGGAACACGAAAGGCTGCCTTGTTTTTCGAAAGGGCGCCCAGCGCACGGTTTCGCACAATGCGTAGAAGCCAGCCGGAAAAACGGGCGGGTTCCCGTACGGACTCCATTTCGGTGAACGCCGATACGAATGCATCCTGCACTACATCCTTTGCCTCTTCCGAATCCCTCAGTACTGCCATGGCTGCGCACCAGGCAGCACGGTAGTGTGCCCGTACCAATGCGGAAAAGGCTTCCGCATCACCTTTGCGGGCACTGTATACAAGTTTTTCCACTTCCGAATCGGTCAGCACGCATCACCTTCATCCGGCAGGTTTCGTGGAGCCGGATATCTGAAGACATGATCAGGATGCTTCACTACATCAAAGTGTTACCGCCGATTCCGGAAAAAATCCATTCCGGAAAAAATGGAAAATTTTCCTAACGGTTTTTTCCCCGAAAGCTTCTTCCGGAGCGAAATCCTTCGATAGTCGAAGGTGAAAGGATGGGAAAGAACATGAAAAAGACAATCATAATCCTGATTCCGGTCATTCTGGTGCTGGCTTCCTGCAGCGAGGACGCCATGACGGAAGACAACACTGTTTCCGAAGTGAAACTGGTCCGGGAGGCAAACCCCCGGGAAGTGCTTCCTTCCGAAGAACCACCGCCCCCCCCGGCCCAGGAAGAATCAACCCCCTGTGAGGGATATTGTCCACGGATGGGCCGTCATTCGGGGCGCCGCCCCCCCCATGGCCAGGGCAGACAGCACCGCATGGGTCCTCCCGCTGAGGCCGTTGTCGCGTGCGAGGGAAAAACCACCGGTGAAACGTGCTCCTTTGAACTGGAAGGGGCCGCCCTGGATGGTGTGTGCAGTTCACGACGCAATGGGGAAGGTCCCCTGGCGTGCCGGCCCGTCCATGATGGGCAGGGTCCGGGGCCCAGGCATCACAGGGCCCATCGCAAGGGTCCTCCAGCCGAGGCAGTTGCCGCCTGTGAAGGGAAAAGTGAAGGGGAGGCATGTGCATTCGAGAGGTATGGACGGACGATTCAGAGCACCTGCGGCATCCGCCCCAGCGGAGAGGGACCTCTGGCCTGTCGCCCGGTATTCGGGGGGAAAGGTTCGGGGGGACATGGAAATCGCCGCCAGAAAATGCATTGACGTCCCGGCGGGCGTTCTCCGGGGCCGGTTCAGGGTTCCACACCCAGGTTGATGACCACCTGCCACACTCCCAGAAAAGTCAGGTTTCCTTTTTCCACGGTTTTCCTCGTGGGTTCCGGAACCTGTATCAGATGCGGGCCGATAACCTGATCCAGGGGATTGAGCAACTGGATGCCGATATGATAGGTGCCTTCCGGGATGGAAAACGACGTAACCCCGCGAAGGGTATCCCCCGCACGGTCCGAATCACAACGGAACTCACAATTGGTGACGCTGCCGTTTTCACAGAGGTCCTGATCCGGCTGGTTCAGCGGACGTATGGTCAGCCGGACTGTCTCGATGGTATTGGTACCCAGTTCAGATGCGTTGCATGCATAGGCACGCTGGTCGGTACCACGGATGACCCACGCGATTTCCACGGCGCCTCCATCCTGCCGGTCGCAGGCGGAGGGAAAAACGATGCCCAGGAGGAACAGGCCAGGGAGGATTGCCAACGGCAGTGGGGAGAATCCGTGTCTCATTCAATCACCCGGACGGTCTTGAATCGCATGATGCCTGCTTTTCCTGCAGTGACAAGGATGTATTTCGTAACTTCCGGATCGGCTTCCAGCGTGAGATGGAGAACCGGGACAGCATCCCTGGGCAGGCTCGGCAGGATTTTTTCCAGGCGCTCCAGCAACGGGATGCAGATGATCCTGTCCCGATCCAGGGAGTCCTGCGGGATCTGTCCCTTTTCAAGTTCCAGAACGGTTTCGCCGTCCACCAGGATTCGATCCTTTTCCTGACGGACCAGCAGCGTGCCTTCCAGTTTTGCGGGGGTGACCTCGGCCGCTTTTTCCGCCTCGTAATTGCATCGCGTCCTGGTGAAGTTCATGGGCATCAGGATGACCGGAGCCAGTTGGGTCTGCAGGACCGTGCGGTGGACCAAATCCACAAGTTCCTTAGGATGCTCCTCGTGCATGTAGATCAGGATTTCCGTATAGGGATTGGAACCCCTGCGTGTGAATTCCTGGTAGACGCTCTCCAGCAGGGGGGGGTAGATCGACCGGACCGAGGCATCGGTGAACTGTCCGTTGCGGATTTGCCCCACGGGCGCCCCGTTTACAAGAAGGATTGACTCCGTGACGAAAATGTCCAGTCGGGAATCGGGAGAAGTAGAGGCAATGTCCCGGACAATCTCCCTTGACGGGACGGTGGGGCAGGGGTCCTGTCGCCTGCAATGGAAAAAAAGGAATACCAGGATCACGGGGAGAATCGGCCGGTAAATGAGCATGAAGACATTCTAGCGGTTTTTCCCGCGATGACAAGACTTGAGGTCGGCCAGATCCTTCATCCGGAGAAAACTCCTGTGCTGTTGACGGGCTGCGTCCAGTAGGGCGTCCAGATTGGCCATGCGTTTGTCGAAAGGCGTCTTCAGCATGGGATCCGCACGGTGCAGAACCGGGGCAATGTCAGGAGGGGTGAAATCCGTCAGGTGCAGATTGATGATCCAGGGGGTGTCGGCAGGAACCCGGAACAATGCAGGATGTGGGAATGCATGAATCAGGGGACCTACGGAAGGCAGGCCCCAGAACGGGCTGCTGATGGGAATTTCGAGTACCTTGCTGTTTCCGCGCAAAAAGGGACGGGATGGCTCCGGGTGATAGGGCCGGCCCGGGGTGAGGAGATCCGTTGGCGGGTGAATCACCGATACCGGCTGTTTTCCCGAAAGGCGGAGTTTTGCCATCATCAGGATTTTCAGCAGCGGATAGACCCATCCGGTCAACTGGGACGAGGAGTAGGTGTAGTTGCATTTTTCCAACTGCCTCAGGACTGCAGGCGACAGGTGGTATCCCGGGGATCGGAAGCCGACAGGTTCCTCTGCCAGACGGGTCAGGACAAAGTGGTTTTTCAGGATCTCGGTTGCGATTTCCGCATCCGGGAGTCTTCCCAGGTTGTATGGATGGTTGAACGTGTGGTTTCCTGCTTCGTGGCCCGAACCGTGGACTCTGGAGATCCATGCGGCCTCGGCTTCGGAAAGAATCCCGGTGGAAAAAAAGAATGTGCAGGGGATGTTGTGCTTTTCAAGCCAAATGACGGCAGATTCCAGGCTTTGGCAAAAGAAATGCACGGCATCTGCGGGGGCAGGAGGGGCAATCCCCCAGACTGAATGGTGACTGTGGAGTGTGTCACAATCAATGGTGACGCAGCAAACCGGTGCCAAGGGAGCGACCGGGGAATCAGGTGACGTTTTCATTCATCATGACCATGCGCACCAACTCTTTGAGTTCCCGGTAATTGTACGGTTTCTGGATGAACGCATCGAAACCCCGGGAGAGGAAGTTGGCAGCAACGTCCCGCTCACTGTACCCGGTGGAAAGCACGATCCGGACTTCGGGGGCAATTTTTTTAATGTGTTCGAGGGCTTCCCGCCCGTCCATGCGTGGCATGGTCATGTCCATGATGACCAGTCCTATCATGTCCTTGTAACGGGAGAATACTTCCACGGCTTCGACGCCGTCCTGGGCAAGCAGGACCTCGAAACCCATGCGGGAAAGAAGACGTTTGCCCACGGACCGGACGGTTTCCTCGTCGTCCACGAAAAGCACAATGCCTGAGCCGTTCCATGTGGCGGAAAAACGGGAGGTCTGGTTCATTGCCGGCGGTTCCTCCTCTTCCAGTGCCGGGGGAAGGAAGATGTCGAACACGGTTCCCTGGCCGGGTTCGCTCCGGACACGAAGTGTGCCGTTGTGGGCCCGGACAATGCCCAGTGCCGCTGCCAGACCCAGACCCCTTCCGGTGAATTTGGTGGAGAAAAAGGGGTCGAAAATGCGTGAGAGGGTCTCCTGGGACATTCCGCTGCCGTTGTCTTCCACACTCAGGTGGATCCAGGGACCGGGAAGGATGCCCGAACCAAGATAGCATCCGGCAATTTCGTCGGCATCCAGGAAATGATTGCCGGAACGGATACGGATCATGCCATCACCCTCAATGCTTTTACTGGCGTTGAGGATGACGTTCATCAGCAACTGGTGAATCTGCGTGGTGTCACCGAGGAACTCGGGAAGGTTGGGTTCCAGATCATACTCCAGTTCGATGGACCGGGGCAGGCTGGCCTTGGCCTTGAGCAGGTTGGCCATGTTCTGGATCAATTCCGTGGCATTGACGCGCTCGGAGGTGAACTTGCCCCTGCCGCTGTAGGCGAGCATCTGGGAAGAAAGGTCTGCCGCACGTTTGGCCGCGTGTTCGATGTCATCGAGACACTGGCATGCGGGGCTATCCCGGGGCAAATCCATCTGGGCGAGACTGACGTTGCCAAGAATCCCCATGAGCAGGTTGTTGAAGTCATGGGCAATGCCGCCGGCCAGCACACCCAGGCTTTCCAGTTTCTGGGCGTGGCGGAGTTTTTCCAGATAGGCCCTGTTTTCCCTCTCATGGTTGATTTCCCGGGTCTGGTCCTGCATGACAAGCGAAAAACCGGAATGACCGGGAAATACGGTGACCCGCAGATTCAATGTCTGGCTGCCTATTTTGATTTCCTGCAAGAACGTACTGGAACTCCGGGTGGCTTCCGTTTCGATCAATGCCATCTCGATCTCGGCGGTTTGCAGTTCAGGGGCCACTTCCCAAAGGTTCTGTCCCATGACGCGGGAGGAAGGAAGCCCCAGCATCCGTTCGGCTGCAGGATTCCAGATGCATACCGAAAAGGTGTGGTCCATGCCGATGAAAACGTCACTGATGCCGGTCAGGAAGTCCGAGAGTACCTCTTCGCTGGAGGCCAGTCGTTTCTTTTGAAAATCAAGCAGATCCGTCAGTTGCCTGAGTTTTTCCCGGTCCGTTTCGGTTTGCTTGCGCAGGCCCAGTATGGTTCCCAGCAACCGGGTGGCGTTGGCCAGATGGATCAGGGTTTCCATGGGGATCTGGGAGATCATCCCCTCCAGTTTGAGGGAGTCGAATTCGTAGGCTCCCGAGCCCAACTGGAAGATGTGATCCTGATCCCTGCCGGAAAAGGGTATGCGGATCAGCCGGACATCCCCCAGCCGTGCATTGATGTCCCTGATGAATGCATCAATCAGGTCGGTTTGAGCCGGGGCAGTGGACAGGTTTGCAAGGAGCAGGAACAGATCGTTGGCGGTCAGTTTCACGGCCATGGATCACCTGCCCTGACCAAGAAGCGACGCCAGATACTGCTCCTCCTGTTCTTCCAGTGGGTCAAGACGGATGCCGGCGGTAAAACGCCCCGCATCCAGAAGCCTTCCCCATACAACGGTTCCCGTCAGGCCCAGAATGGGCACGGTGTCATCTTCGAATCCATCCACCACATGAATCACGCCGACCTGGACTTCCTCGTTGTCATAGACCGGGCCGTCAATTTCGACAGACATGCCGCCACGGCTGAGATCCAGCGTGTTTCCTGTGAATATGTTGTCTTGAGTGACGATTTCCACCGCCAGATGCATCTCTTTTCTCAGGAATTGTCTACGGTTATCCATGGCAATGGAACCTCCGGATGCAGCATATTACCTGTTTTTTTGCAATAAACGCAAGGGTTAATGATATTTTTTCAGGATCAGAAAGGGGCCGTGGCCCGCTCCAGCCAGGCAGCGGTTTCCGGTTCCAGCAGGGGGGTGAGCGTGTTCCGGACCAGTTGGTGATATTCGTTCAGGGTGCGCAACTGGAGGGGGGAAAGAAGTTCCGTGTCCACAAGTCTCCGGTCGATTGGGCACATCGTCAATGGGACAAATTTGTAAAAAGACAGGCCCTGTCCTGTTTTTTCCTCGTCGGGCACCACGGCCAGAACGTTTTCCACCCGGATGCCGTATTCACCTTCCAGATAGAGCCCCGGCTCATTGGATGTCACCATGCCGGGCAAAAGGGCCACTCCCTTGCAGCGGTAATACGAAATGGCGTGGGGGCCTTCGTGCACACACAAAAATGCGCCGATGCCATGTCCCGTGCCATGACCATACTGCAGGCCGGCTTCCCAGAGGGGCATGCGGGCAATGGTGTCGAGTTGCTTTCCCGTGGTTCCCTGGGGAAAGGACGTGGCCGCCAGTTGCAGGTGTCCCGCCAGCACCCGTGTGAAATGTTCCCGTTGCAGGGGTGTGGGTTGGCCGAAATGGAGGGTCCGGGTGATGTCCGTGGTGCCATCGAGGTACTGGGCCCCCGAATCCACCAGATACAGGCTGTCGGTGCCGATGGGGATATCGGATTCAGGGGTGGGGGCATAATGGACAATGGCTCCGTGGGCGCCGTAGGAACTGATGGTTCCGAAACTCGGCCCCACATGATGATCGCCATCCTTCCTGAATTTTTCCAGTTGGTTCAGTGCAGAAATTTCAGTCACCGTGCCTGAAGGAACCTCCCTTTCCATCCATTGCAGGAAGCGAACCATGGCCACACCATCCCGGATATGGCTCTGTCGCATGCCGGAAAGTTCGGCGGTGTTCTTGATGGCCTTGAACAGGGCGATGGGTGAAGTTTTTTCAAGAATGTTGCGGCCATCCAGGCGATTCATGATGGCCCAGGAGGCATTGTCCGCATCTACCCATACCCGGGAACCGGTGGGGAGTTTCGACAAATCCGGAAGAAACTGGTCATATCCCGCCAAAGTGACACCGCTGCCTTCCAGTTTCGCAGCCAGATCCGGCGGGATCTTTCCGTCATGGACATACAGCCGGGCGGAATCGGTGAACACGAGGGCACAGGCTACCACCAAGGGGTTGAATTCAATGTCCGAGCCGCGGATGTTCATGAGCCAGGCGATGTCGTCCAGAAGGGACACCACGTGCACATCGGCCTTCTCCGTTTCCATGAACTGGCGAAGGTGTTCCAGTTTTTCCGTGACGGACTGTCCGGCAAACTGTTCGCGATGCTCAAAGGCCGGCTCCACCGGAAGGCCGGGGCGCCCGGGCCACAGGGAGTCGATCACCCCGGTTTCCAGGGGAACGGGATCGATTCCGGCGGCATCCAGGACAGGCAGGATGCTCCGGATTTCCTGGAAACTGTGAAGTGCGCCGAAAAATCCGGCACGGCTGCCAGTGGGACACCATGTAATCAGTTCTTTCCAGAGGGTGGGTGTATCGGGCAGGCCCATGCGGTACAGGTCAATTCCGGTTCCGTTGAGTTGGGATTCCGCCTGGATGAAGTAACGGCTGTCCGTCCAGAGGCCGGCCCTGTCCTGGCTGACGAGGAGATTTCCGGCTGAACCGGTGAAGCCGGATACGGCTTCCCTCAATTTCCAGTGATCCGGCAGATACTCACTCATGTGCGGATCCGAGGATGGAATCACGAGGGCCTGGAGGTTCTGTTCGGTCAGGTATCGGCGGATGCCGGCGATGATTGGGTCGGACATGATTATCTCCGGGTAAGGGTTTGCGGATTTACTTCTTTCCGAGTTGCATGGTGAGTTGGCAGAGCATGGAAGCCCGCCAGAACATTTCCAGGGATTTGATCTTCAGGGATGTGGGGCCTTCCTTCATGACCATTCCAACGGCGTAGAAGAACCGGGCGGGCACCGGAACGGTTCCCAGGCTGTTCTGTACCAGCGCCGCATGGATTCGCACGTTTTTTTCCGCGTGTTCGAGCATGTTGACCAGCGCGCGTTCCATGCGGACACTTTCCACATTTCCTTCTTCCTTGCGCACGCCCAGACTGTAATGGTGCATCAGGAACATGGAGGAAGCAAAATAGGAACCCATGGAACCGGCGATTTGCGCATACAGGGTTTCGGTGGCATTCTCGCCCCACCGGTCCTTCAGGAAGGACTGGGGAAACCGCAGGCTGGTGAATGCGGTCAGGTACTGGTTGTTGTTGCGCATCAACCTTCCCCGGATGGTGTCTTCATCCGTCTGGGAGGAGCGGGCGAAGTCGGGAATGAAGATTTGATCAATATAATTCAGGTTGGCCTGGGCCACTGCGATATAGGTTTTTGCAGTTTCCCTGAGCCGTTCTTCCGGGATCTGGAGGGGAACTTCGACGGGATCCCGGAATTCCATGAAGTCCGTTCCCTTGCTGATTTTTTGCAGGCCGATTCCATACCGCGTGCTGGCATTCAGCAGTTGGGTGATGATCTCGCCGGTGATTTGTTCAACGGGAACTTTCTTGGCCACCAACGCCATGGCATTGTCCATGACTTTGCGTGCCGCTTGCTCGCTGCGGATGGCATCCTGAACGTACCCCAGGGCACCTACCGCCTGCTCCACGGAGGCGATGAAAGCATTCAGTTCCCCCACGGTTTTGGGTCGGAAAACCTTGATGGCATCAAAGGATTCATCCATTCTGGAACCCACCGGTTTGAACATTCCGGAAACATCATTGAGGAGATCCCGGAACCGGTTATGCCTCACCATGAGCACGAAGCGTCCGTAAGCATAAGTGGTAAAAGCGTGACCGCCCGCACGCTGGGCGTAGTCATAGGCGATGGGGATGGATCCGGTTTTCAGTTGCTGCTGGGCCTCCTCGAAATACAGGCGTGCCACTTCCAGTCTTTTGGCCGAATCGTGCATTTCCTGTAATTTTTCATCATAGAAAGCCTTCGAGTAGTCCTGGTATCGTTTAATCCAGATCTCCGTTTTCTCGCGAAGGGTTTTCATGGTGGAATCCGGAAGTGCCATGTCCTTTGCGTCCAGGGGTTCCGGCCTGGGGAAAACCTGACCCGTCAACAGACGGAAACTGTCAAAAATGGTATTCATCTCCACCACTTCGACACCGTGTTCGGTGGCGAATTCATGCAGGTCAATGATTTTCTGGGTGGCCATGTCCGTGGAGTAGCGCTGCCCGACGGGATAGCCCAGAACCCGTTTTCCGGCCTTTACGGCAGCCCGGAACTTGTCGGGGATACCACCGACCGGACCGATGGTGCCATCCGGATTCACGGTCCCCGTCATGGAGACTTCTGCCCTGACCGGTGTGCCTGTCATGGCAGCCATGATGCCGGCGGTAAAGAGCGCTCCGGCGGAGGGGCCGTCAATATAGCCCTGGCCCCGGACCATGATGGCGTATTCGTTGAGGTCCCGTCCCACTGCGGATGCAGCCTGAAATGCGGCAATCCACACGGCTGCCTGCCAGGAACCCCCCAACCCGCCCGAGAGGTCCTGGGCGATGCCCACATTCAGGGCCCGGTCGGAATTCGGGCCGATTTGAATGGATGTGGGATGAACGTTGCCTCCGCCCTTGGCAGTATTGTAAGTAAGAAAATGCACTTCCACGGCGTTGGTTTTTTTCAGGCGCACAGCCGGATAGGAGAGGGTGTGGATCTCGGTCTTGGGTCCACAGCCGGTCACCAGGAAGTAACTGACCAGAACCAGAGCGGGAAGCATGTGATGGCGCATGAAGGTACTCCTTCGGAGTGTGTCCACAACTCCAGAGTTACGAATCGGGCAAACGGGTCACATCATATGTCCGATGTGCCGGTAATGGCAAGCTGGATTCACAATGGATCCAGGGCAAAAGCATTATGAGTTTGAGCGATCATGAGGGGCCGGTGCCGGTGGCCGGGATCGACGGGCCGAAGGCTTTCGGAGTGCGGGGCCGACAGGCACCGCTTTGAACCCAAACGGCGGGGCAAACAGCGGTACTGGCGTCCCGCACTCCATGGCGGCTGCGCCGACGAAAACAAAGGTGTTTGCGCCGGCAGAGCTACGGTTCCGGGAGCAGGTGGCCGGTTTCATCCAGAATCCCGGCATCCAGCAGGTCCTTGGTCATCAGGCGGCACAGTTCCCCATTGGAATTGCAACTGTAGTACAAAAGGGTCCGGGCGGGCGAATGTCCCGGAACCATGTGAGGGTTCCCCAGAAACCGGGGGGAGTGGGTTACCCGACGAACTATGTTCCGTTCGGAGTCCCAAAGCACTAT
>CAZTZR010000058.1:0-24307 GCA_964618145.1 uncultured Kofleriaceae bacterium | reverse complement strand
TGGATCATTGACCTGGTGTCCCACCTGACAACCCATGGCATTCCGGTGATGGGTCATGTGGGCCTGGTTCCGCAGTCCGTGAACCAGTTGGGTGGGTTCCGGATGCAGGGCAAGACCAAGTCCGGACGTGAACTGGTGGCAGAAGGCGCCCGTGCCCTGGCCGAAGCCGGTGCCTACGCCGTGGTTCTCGAGGCCATTCCCCCCGACCTGGCCATGCAGATTACCGAGACCGTACGCATACCCACCATCGGCATCGGGGCAGGTCCCCACTGTGATGGTCAGGTGCTCGTGGGCTATGATCTTCTGGGACTCAACGAAACCTACTGTCCGCGTTTCGTCAAAAAGTATGCGAATCTCGCCGGAATTGTCCGTAATGCCACGGGACAGTATGCCGAAGAAGTCCGAAACGGCGTCTTTCCGGCGGTCGAACCACCCAAAAAGGTATCCGGATGAGGGAACGTGGGGTGGTTGTCATCACGGAAAGTTCCTGGATGCGGCGGTTTTGTGCCGCCCGCAAAAGGGAAGGCGTTCCAGTGGCTTTTGTCCCCACCATGGGATATCTTCATGACGGTCATCTCCGTCTGGTGGAAAAAGCCTGTGAACTGAGTCCGTGTGTGGTGGTCTGTATCTTCGTGAACCCCCTGCAGTTCGGCCCCGCCGAAGATCTGGACCGGTACCCCCGTGACCTGCAGGGGGATCTTGACAAACTGAGTGCTTTTCCCGTATCCGCCGTGTTCTGCCCATCCCGGGAAGCCCTGTATCCGGATGGTTTCCAGACCCACGTGGAAGTACGCGAAGTCACCCGGGAACTGTGCGGCTCTGCCAGACCGGGCCATTTCACGGGGGTGGCCACGGTCGTGCTCAAATTGTTCCAGATTGTCCTGCCGGATTATGCGGTTTTCGGAGCCAAGGACTACCAGCAACTGGTCACCATCCGCACCATGGTGCGGGATCTGAATGTCCCCGTGGAAATCGTTTCCTGTGAAACCGTGCGTGAACCCGATGGTCTGGCCATGAGTTCCAGGAACGTGTTTCTGGATGCCGGCCAGCGTTCGGCCGCGGTGATCCTCAACCGTTCTTTGGACGAGGCAGGCAGGAGAATCGACTCCGGTGAATTTTCCAATCCTGTTGAGGTGGAACAATTCGTCCGGGAAAGAATCCAGTCCGAGCCCCTGGCAAAACTGGACTATGTTGCCTGCCGGGATGCCGGCACACTGGCATCCGTGGAGCGCATTGCCGCGCCCGTGGTGGTGGCGCTGGCGGTGTTTTTCGGAAATACCCGCCTCATTGACAACCAAGTTTTTTCTCCCGGAGACCACCGGGATCCCAAAGGAGTCAATTCATGAAGGACCAACTACCGTTTCAGGCCCGCTGGACCGTCAAGGTGCTCAAGTGGCTGCTTTCCAGGGAGATTTCCCTGGAGGAAATGCTCCAGGACGAGGATGTGCTCGCAGGAGTGGTCACCTATCTGACCAAAAAAGTTCAGGTGGAAGAAGAAATCCCTGGACTAAAGGAGAACCAGGAAAAACTGCAGGCACTGGAAAAGCAACTGGATTTTGTGCAATGCCGTCTGTCCGGTGCAGACCAGCAACGCAAGAATGAAGTGCAGGATCTGGAAAAACGCAATTCCGAACTCCTGGACGAGGTGGTGAAGTTGACCCACAAGGTCAAGGCTGCGGAAAAGGAAGTTCTGGAGTCGCGCTTCACCAGCGGCACCGCCAAAGCCGCAATGAAAACGGCGGAAGAGCAACTTCGGGACCTGCGCAAGGTACTGGCCGCCAAAGAAGAAGAACTCGCCGGCAAGGTCGCGGAACTCGATGACTTGCGTGCAAGACAGGAGGAGGAACGCAGGTTGCTGGACGGGATCCGGAATCAACTGAAGGAGAATGAAGGGAAAACGAGGCAGCAGCAGACCAGTTGGGCCGACGAAAAAAGTCGTCTGCTGTTCATGCTTGAGGAACGGGACAATGCCCTGAGCGAAGCCCGGGAAGGCCAGGCCGCTGCCACCCGGGAAATCGAAGTCGTGGCACAGAACCTCCAGGACAAGGAGGAACGACTGGCTCTGCTGGAGATCGAAGCCGTACAGAAGGGTGTCCCCATGGTAAAGGTGGGAGATGAACCCGTTGTGGGAGAACGGGCAGCAAAAGTGGTCGCGGAAAAAAAGAACCGTCCATCAGACGACACGCCGGTTCCCCTGTTCAAGTCCACACGCCGCAGGAACAAAAAACGTTCGGAAACCCCGGATCCCATTTCGGCGGTTGTGGGCTTTTCCCACAATGAAATGATGGAACTCTCCGACGATGCCCGGTATACCGAAGTGGTGGACCTGGAGATGGAGAGCATCCCGGAACCGGACGTCCACAAGGAGAACAAACCGGCAGGCAAGGAGAAAAAAGGTCGGTCCCGCAGAAAGAAGCCGACCAAAACTCCCGTGGTTCCGGACGCCACCAGGAACACGCACCCCTCCGAAGCGAACGCAAAAACCGCAAAGTCCGCAAAGGCACCCGCCAAAACACCTGAAAAGCCTTCAAAACTCGAGACCAAAGTCACAAAAACTGAAAAGTCGCCCAAAACCCCGGGGAAAGTCAAAAAGTCAGGAAAATGACAGCGCCGGTCAAGTCCGATGTTCCCTGAAGACTGAATATGATTCAAGAACCGGCCACAAGGGACGCCCGCACTCTGCAAAGGTTTTCCCTGTTCCTTCAAACTTGGTCTTGACATGTAAAACTTCATTAGTGGATACTTCCGGTCGGAGTGGCCCATTATTCGTGAAGCATGACCAACAGGAAACCATTTCTTTCAACAAACCCCTGACAAGGAGACGATGATGAACGGAAAGCAATTTTATCTTGACGCCGCCAAACGCGCCATGGAATGGCACGCTGAATACCGCAAGACCATGCGCAACTGTCGTTTCGACACCATCGCCGTCCACGGGCTGTATTCCATGCAGGAATCCCTTGATTACAACCAGGGCAGCATCATCGAACCCATGTATCTGGCCACCTCCCAGACCTACCGGGATTCCGACGAGATGGAACTGGCCCTGGGTTATGAAGTTCCCACCTGGTGCTATTCCCGCATCGCCAACCCGAGCATTTATTATCTCGAAGGATTGCTGGCCCTGCTGGAAGAATACCGCTCCGGCGTGGAGGCATCCTGCCTGGCCACCTCCTCGGGTATGGGAGCCATCCGCACCGCCGTGGACGAGTTCCTGCACCCGGATCCCGACGATCCCCACCGTCCGCGCAATTTCGTGGCCACTTCCCAGGTCTACGGCGGCACCTACCAGCAGTTTGCCGTACGCAAGGATCAGGAAGACAAAGTCGAGTGGCGCAAGGTGGTCAACTCCCATGACATCAGTGAATGGGAAAGCCTGATTGACGAAAATACCCGGTTTTTGTATGGCGAAATGCCCAGCAACCCCACCCTGGGATTCTTCGATCTGGAAAAAGTGTCAGCCCTGGCCCACAAGCATGGCATCCCCATGATCGTGGATGCCACGGTGGCCACTCCGGCCCTCATGCGGCCACTGGCCCACGGTGCGGACATTGTCATCCAGTCTGTCACCAAGTCCCTGTCCACCAGCGGCTTCGGCATCGCAGGAGCCATCATTGCGAAGAAGAACATTCCCGCCAAGGTGAACAACGATGCCCTCAAGGCGGACTTCTGCACCTACCTGAAACTGCTGCCGGCCCGGGACAACGGTCCGAACCTGACCCCCCAGCAGGCGGTCCTCGTCATCAACGACATCCGCACCCTGCGCATGAAGATGGACGTGATGTCCCGCAACACCATGAAGGTGGCGAAGTTCCTGGAACAGCACAAGCACGTGGAAAAGGTCAATTATCTGGGCCTCGAATCCTGCCCGCTCCATGAAATCGCCAAAAAATACATGTTCCTCGTGGACGCCGAGGACGACGACATGTACATGAAGCCCGTCAACCGCTACGGACACCTGATGTCCTTCGAAGTCAAGGGCAGCGCGGAAAACACCCGCAAGGTGTTCGATGCCTTCACCCGCATCTGGCGTGCCACCGACCTGGGCCGCATCAAGTCCGTGGCCACCATCCCGGCGATTTCCACCCATTCCCAGCAGGGGGAGGAAGGCCGCAAACTGGCTGCCATTCCGTCCACCCTCATCCGCCTGTGTGTGGGAGCCGAACATGCCGACGATGTCATTAGGGATCTGGACGACAGTCTTGCCGTGCTGGATGGAAAAGTGCCGGTTCATACATCTCCGGACTATTCCGCCGGTGGCGCCTCTTCCGCCCGCCTGCGCAGGTAACCAAAACCATTCATCCTCCCGGAGAAATGCCGATGTTGTATTATTCCACCAATCTGAAAGCGCCCCGGGTCCGGTTTGGCGAAGCCCTCCTGAAGGGTCTGGCCGAGGACCGTGGCCTGTACATGCCTGAAACCTTCCCCGTGATGACACCGGAAGAACTGGCCTCCCTTCAGGGAATGGAGTATCCGGAAATCGCGTTCACCGTGGTCAACAAATACCTGGCCGAAGACATTCCGGCCAGCGAGTTGAAACGACTTGTATACGACGCCTATGATTTTCCGGTTCCCCTGGAGCGGGTGAACGACACTCTTCACGTCATGCGCCTCGACCAGGGTCCAACGGCGTCCTTCAAGGATTTCGCCGCCCGCCTCATGGGTCGGCTGATGCAGTATTACCTGGCCCGACAGAACCGGAACCTGCTGATCCTCACCGCCACCTCCGGTGACACCGGATCCGCCATTGCCAATGCTTTTTACGGTCTGGACAACATCCAGGTGGTGGTGCTCTTCCCGGAAAAGGAGGTCACCACCCGCCAGCGCAAACAAATGACCACCCTGGGCAAAAACATCCGCATTCTCAGCCTGGACGGCAAGTTCGACGACTGCCAGGCACTGGTCAAGCAGGCCTTTTCGGATCCGGACCTCTCGCTGATGGAATTGTCCTCGGCCAACTCCATCAACATCGGCCGGCTTCTGCCCCAGACCGTGTATTATTTCCACGCATGGGCGAATCTGGCCAACGGTGGCGAAATCGTGGTGTCCGTCCCCTCCGGAAACTTCGGTGACCTCATGGGAGGCCTGATGGCCAAACGCATGGGTCTGCCCGTTTCCCGTTTTGTCGTGGCCACCAACGAGAATGACGAATTCCCCATTTACTGGAACACCGGGGAATACCGGGTCATCGCCCCGTCGCGCAACTGCATCTCCAGCGCCATGAACGTGGGACATCCCAGCAATGTGGCGCGCCTCATCACCATGTACGGCGGCAACATGGACGAAAATGGTATCATCCACAAACCTGCCGACATGGACTGGATCCGCCGGGACATGTATGCCGTGAGCATCACCGATGCCGAAACCGAAGACACCATCGCCAAAGCCTGGCAGGAACACCACCTGCTCCTGGAACCCCATGGTTCCGTGGCATGGGCCGGACTGCACAGGTTCCTACAGGAACACCCGGAGGAAAAATCCCGGGTGTGCGTATCCGTCGAAACTGCCCATCCGGCCAAGTTCCCGGAAAAAATCCGGGAAATCCTGGACATGGATCCCCCCCTGCCGCCTTCCCTGCAGAATCTGGATGACCGGGAAGAGTTCATGGAACCCATGGCCCATGACTACGGTCAATTCAAGGCCTTTTTGATGGAGAAGTACGGATCATGAAAGCCTGCATCATCCTTGGCGACGGCATGGCGGATGTCCCCATCGATAGCCTGGGGGGAAAAACCATCCTTCAGGCCGCCCGCAAACCCCATATCGATCAACTGGCCGCCAAAGGACGGCTCGGGTTGCTCAAGACCGTTCCCGATGACATGCCTGCGGGTTCCGAAGTGGCCAACCTGGCGGTGCTCGGATACGACGTGAAGGCGGTCTACGAGGGCCGGGGCGTGCTGGAGGGCGCGGCCATGGGGGTGGTTCTGGGAGACGGGGATCTGGCCATGCGCTGCAACCTCATCTGTCTGGAAAATGACCGCATCAAGAACCACTCGGCGGGACACATCAGCACCGAAGAAGGTCGCGAACTCATCACGGCGCTGAACGAAGCCCTGGCCGCAGACGGACTGCGGTTTCATCCGGGGGTATCCTACCGGCACCTGCTGGTGACCGAAGGCGGAAGCCCTGCACTGGAACTCACCCCGCCCCATGATGTCCCGGGAACCCCCTGGCGGGATGTCCGGCCCAGGGCCCGCACACCCGAAGGCGAAGCCACCGCACAACTGCTCAATGACCTGATCCTGCGTTCCCAACAGATTCTTGCGGATCATCCCGTCAACCGGACCCGCCGGGAAGCCGGCAAGGATCCGGCCAATTCCATCTGGCCCTGGTCGGCCGGACGCAAGCCGAAAATGCCCACATGGCAGGAATTGTTCGGCAAATCCGGCGCCGTCATCTCCGCCGTGGACCTTTTGCACGGCATCGGTGTCTACGCCGGCTTCAAGGTCATCCACGTGGAAGGTGCCACCGGCCTGTACAACACGAACTACGAGGGAAAGGTCAAGGCCGCCCTGGATGCCCTCCGGGAAGTGGACATGGTGTACCTGCACATCGAGGCGGCGGACGAAGCCGGCCACGAGGGCAACGTGGACCTGAAGGTCCGGTGCGTGGAAGCCCTGGACAGCCGGGTGGTGGCGCCCATCCTGGAAGCCGTCGCCACCTGGGACGAACCCGTGGCCATCGCCGTGCTTCCGGATCACCCCACCCCCTGCCATTTGCGCACCCACACCCACGACCCGGTGCCGTTTCTGATCTACAAGCCGGGCGTGGCCCCGGATGCCGTGCAGACCTATGACGAGTTCGCGGCCCGGGAAGGCTCCCATGGCCTTCTCCACAACGGGGATTTCATCCGCGCACTATTCGATTGAAACCTGGAGCTTTGGGTGTGGAGAAAGTTTTCTGCAGTCTATCCCGCGACGCAATACCCGCTCTCAACTCTCCTCAGAAATGGGCAGACAAATACAGGTTCACCAGTGGAACCAACTTCGGCTCGTAACGCCAATGGTTGTTGTCCGGAAAACTCATCCAATACACACCAATCGAAGTTTGCAGGTGAAACCGACTATGCAGGAGTTCTTTTCCCAAGGGAGAAAACCGCAAGGAAACCGTACCCATGAACCGTAAAGGAGCTTCAAACACCCCGTGTTCGATCTTCGATAGTGCAATGTCCCCCAGAACATGAATGAACCGTCTCTCCCACACATGGCTCAAACGGATCTGGCGGTTGATGTCAAACAGCAGTCCCAGTCGCAACCCCCGGGAGTAAAGCACCTCCGTTTTCAACCCCAAGTGTCTTGTTTTTTCGTAGTAGACATAATAAGGATATGCGGACTTGGCCACTTTGGCGCTAAAAGGCAAATCTTTCGGGGAAGCGGGCATTGCCTTGCCGGAGGAATAGCAATTGTTTTGCCGGGCATCCCAATATTCCACTATCGAGGAGAACCTGCCCATGATGCGCCATCGGTCCAAGGCAGCACCCGTCCATATTGTCCACCCTCTCTGGTGGTGTTCGAATCCGTCACAATGATTCTCGTTGGCTCCGGAAACAATGATGTTTTGGCCAAAAGCCTCAGCCCCGCCAACCAGGAACCGGTAACGCATCTGGAATCGGATCCCGGCCAGATCCGAAATCTCGTTATTTAACGCAGCCAACCCAAGATTCACCTGTATTTCAGCATTAGGCATCACCAGGAAATCACCGGCACCGACGGACCCTGGTAGCAAGAGAATAGCCACGAAAAAAAACAGTGAAAGGAAAGCCCGGAAACCCGTGCAAGGTGCCTCAAGGATACATTTGACTTTTTTTGAAGAAACCGCAGATACAAGCATGAGTATCACCAAATGAACTTCGCAGGAATTGTGCAAAAGCACAATCAAGATTCATAGCCCAATTGAAAAAAAATCATAGCAAAAATTCTGTTTTTTTTGTCTGGCGCTGACTGCAAAGTGTGTCTGAGCACTATTCAATTGACAGCCCTGGGCATATGAATAAACCTTGAAGATGGAACGAGGGTTTGCATGAGTGGCCAGGCATCCGGAATAAGGTTTCTCTTTATCATTATTGTGGTTCTTTTTTTCGTATGGGGTATATATACCGAAGAAACAGACGAGTACTATGGGCCTGCAGAAACTCTTTATGAAAGAGCGTACAATTATCGTCACGATCCTGCAGTGTTTATCCGGTTGCTCAAAAGTTCGGCAAATAAAGGTCATGTACGGGCACAGTTTGAACTGGGGGAAATTTACCGCGATGGACTGTATGAAAGAGCGGTGGACCTGCCCCAAAGTGTAGAGTGGTTCCAGCAAGCTGCCGACCAGGGATATCCTGCCGCAAATCTGCAATTGGGACTTTTGTACCACCGGCATTTCCATGATGGGGAAAGCCGGATAAAGGCCCGGAAACTTTTTTTCCAGGCCGGCGGTGCCGGAGGTCTGCCCCTGGGCATGTACATGGCCGGACGCATGCTTCTGGAGGGGGATGGAGGACCGTCCGCTCCTGAAACAGCCAGGGATTGGCTCAAAAAAGCCGCCGCACTGAAGCACCCCGATGCCATGCTGGCTTTTTCCGCTCTGGAAATCCTTCACGGGGAGAATCTGTCCGAAGAGGACAAAAAAATCCATTTCCAGGTCTTGGAAAAGGCATACTATGGACAAATGCAGGAACCTTTGGTCAACTATTATTTGGGATACTGCTATCAACATGGATTCGGCACGGAGGTTAACCTGGAGCAGGCTATTGCTTTTTACCAAAAGGCCGCTTTGCAGGATGTTCCCCTGGCCCATGTCCAGATGGCCAACCTCCTGCTGATCGTGCAAAACTCCCCTGAAAATGTGGAACGCGCAGAGAAACATTTTGCCGAAGCCGCCCGCATGGAGGCCGGAATACACCGGCGCCCACCCCTCTTTTCGGATCCCCCCCCCTTGCACTTGGTGCCGGTGCACTGAATACAAAGCGGCACGGGAACGTGCCCGGATCAACCCTACAGGTTTCGCTGGAAGAAGCGGGTGATGGTGCGCAGAAGATGGGTGCGGGTGGGGGTGCCCCACAGGCTGTGGGCCTTTCCGGGGTAGAGCATCATGTCAAAGGGAATGGTCAGATCCTGCATGCGGCGGCTCAGTTGCAGGGTGTTGATCATCAGCACGTTGTCGTCGCTCATGCCGTGGATCAAAAGCAGCGGCTTTTCCGGAACGGGATCCGCCAGCAGGGAGGCCTTTTGATAGGCTTCCTTCTGTTGGGACGGAAGTCCCAGATACCGCTCGGTGTAATGGGTGTCATACAGTTCCCAGTCCACGGGGGGAGCCACGGCGACGGCCGCCGCCAGTTCCGGAATGCGGAAGAGCGCCGCGATGGCCAGATAGCCCCCGTAACTCCAGCCCCACAGGCCGATTCGCGCTGGATCCACCCCTTCGGTTTTTTGTAAAAAGTGGATGGCCGCCCGGGCATCCTCCACATCGAATTGCCCCAGGGCCAGCCGGGGCACCTTGGCAAAGGCCCGGTCCCGGTACATGCCACCGCGTCCGTCCACCATGAGAACATGAAACCCTTGATCCGCCATGGCCCGGCACCAGAGTTGATACCGGTTCAACTGCCGCTTGACCATGTGGCCGTGGGGTCCGCCATACACGAAAATGATGGCCGGTGCCTTCTTCCCCGGCTCCCGGACGGGGGGTTCCCACAACAGTCCGTTCATGGTGGTGTCCCCCACCGGCACATCCACCTCCCGGGCCAGTTGCCATCCCGGTACAGGGGGGTTTTTCACGAAGACATGCAGCGTCCTGGAATCCATGGTGAACACCGCCGTTTCGTCCGGGCGGAAGTTGTAACCGATGGTGGCCGCAAAATGGGAGAAATCCGGTGATACCCAGGCGGAAATCCAGTTGGATTGTTCAGCGCCAATCCGCCGAACGGCTCGGGTTTGAAGGTTCCACTCGTAGAGGTGACGCTCCCTGCCCTTTTCTCCGAAGGCGGTGACAACCGCCCGCGTTCCGGCGGAATCCACCGCCAGCAGGGCATCAAGAGTCATGTCCGGCGGCAGTTCCAGCCGGGCCACGGGAACCGGCAGTTCCAGCGGTCCTTCAGCGGTTTTGCAGGAACTTTTCCGGCGTTCGGATGTTTTTGAAAACACGAACAGGGTCTTGAGACCCGAAGCCGGCTTGCCGGGATCATAGCATTCCGGATTTTCCGTACTCCAGAAAAAAGTCCCGTCCTTTGCGGAAAGGTTCTTCAGATCCGTGTGCAGTTCCACCCAGTCCTCATCCACCTCCCGGAGAAACAGGGAGCAGGCGCCATCCAGACCGCAGGAAAGCAGTTGCAGATCATGCTGCCCGCGATCCTGCACGGCCACCAGGAAACGCTCCGGACCCAGCCAGTGGACCCGGGCCAGGTATTCGTATTCCGGAAGTTGCACGGGGATGGACTTTCCCGTTTCCCGGTCGTGAAGGAGGAGTTTCACCTGCGCGTTCACGGTTCCCGCCGCCGGATAACGCTGGGCGACGATGGAGGCCGACTTGTCTCCGAGATCGGGCCTCTCCCGCACGGGAACGGCACTTTCATCCACGTCGGCCAAAAGCAGGCGGCGGCTGTCCGGGGACCACCAGAGGCCGTCGAACCGCTTCATTTCCTCCTGGGCCACAAACTCCGCCAGTCCGAAAAACCGGGTGGGACTTCCCTGATCCGTCACCCGCACCACCACCAGTTTCTCGAGATCCAGCAGGTACACGTCCTGGGCACAGGTGAACGAGGCCAACCGTCCGTCCGGGGAAAGTTTCACTGCTAAAAGCGGAAGACCCTCGGCACAGGAAGTCGGACGCTTCCAGTCCAGTCGCCGGCTGGTGGCGGACACCACATCATGCAGGAACAGGTGACCGGATACCGGAAGCAGGATCCGGCGGGAATCCGGAAGCCAGAACGCCCGGGTGATGCCGCCCGCGGCCATCCGCATGCGTTCGCGCATGGCCCTTTCGGCCTCGGATTCCACCAGTTCCCCCAAGAGTTTCGATGGGTGCACCAACTCGGTCACCCGGGCATCCTTCACGGAAAAACCCATGAGACGGTTGACGCCGTCCGGGCCGGGTTCCAGGTAGGTGATCATGGAACCATCCGGCGACCAGGCCAGACCGGCGGGGGCAGACTTCAAATCCAGACCCCCGGCGGCATCCGCCAGGGACAAAAGTCTGGAGCGCAGGGTCACGGTCTTTGTCGTCTTCGGAGTACGGGTGCAGGCCCAGGCCAGGGTGCAGGCCAGCACCAGCACCAGCCAGGTGGATGGTTTACGCATGATTTTCCTCCCTTGGGACAAAACGTGGATTCGCGGATCCCGGGGCGGATCCGGACGGGTGCGGAAGCATTACGCCAAGATGCCCGAGAGCGCTTCCAGCACGCTGACGCGGACCAGTTCATCGGTGAAGACCGGCAAATTGCCGGGGACATGGGCCATGGGCACGCCAAAAGCCGTGAGCACTTCGATGGCCGGCAGCGTCTTTTTCTGGAATTCCGCCAGGCGGGTGCGGATTTTCTCCTCGGTATCGTCGGAGCGGTGGATGACCGCCGTGTCACAAGCCGTGCAGAGACCACCTGCTTTGGGAGGCTTGAATTCCAGGTGGAACACCTTCTGGCAGGAAGGACAGATCCGCCGGCCAATGGTGCGGCCCACGATCAGGTCATCTTCATTTTCCACCAGCAGCACGGCATCCAGTCTTGAACCGGAACGGTGAACCAGTTCCAGCAGGAACTTCGCCTGATCCGCCGTGCGGGGGTAGCCGTCCAGGATCATGCCCCGACCGCCGTTCTTCATGAAAGCGCCTTCGAACAGGGCATTGGTGATGGAATCCGGAACAAACAGGCCGGCATCCACAAACCGGGCGGCCTTGAGACCCAGCACGGCATCTTCCAGGGCCACGCCCTTTTCCCGGCACACAGGCTCCAGATCCGTCCGGATGATATCCTCGTTCACAAAGGCGTCCGCCGCGGCATCCCAGTAGGTTTCCGGAGATTTTTCATGGGCGAGTTTCTTGAACACCCCCAGGTAGTGCCGGAAGATGTTTCCTGTGCTCAACTGGGTCAGTCCGAATTCGGACACCAGCACATCAATGCGCGGTTGCTTGCCGGCACCGCTCTTGCCCGTTACGACGATGTTTTCCATTTTCAGCTCCTTGGCAGGGTTTTTAAGATGAATTCATTCCATGCCTAGAAGGACAGGATTTCCTTTTCCTTCTCGGTGACACATTCGTCAATCTTCTTGATGAAAAGATCCGTCACTTCCTGGATACGCGTCAGACCACGGTTCTGATCATCTTCAGAGATGTCCCCGTCCTTCTTGAGGCTCTTGAGAAGATCGTTGCTTTCCCTCCGGAGGTTGCGCACACGGACCTTGAACTCCTCGCTGTCGGACTTGATGCCCTTGACGATCTCCCGGCGCCGCTCTTCGGTCAGGGGAGGAACCGGCAACCGGATGATTTCGCCATCGTTGGCGGGGGTGATGCCGATGTTGGCCGCAATGACCGCCTTCTCGATGGCGGAAAGCATGTTCTTTTCCCAGGGCTTGATGGTGATGAGGCGGGCGTCAGCCACCTGCAGGTTGGCCACCTGATTCAGGGGGGTGGGGGTACCGTAGTAATCCACCTTGATGCCGTCAAGAACCGCCAGGCTGGCGCGCCCCGTGCGCACCTTGCCCAGTTCCTTGCGAAAAGACTCAATCACCTTTTCCATGGATGCCTGCAACTCTTCGAGTACTTCGTTGACCATGAGAATCATCATCCTTTCATGAACCGTCCGTTGGGGACGACGCACCTTTCCTAACGAAAAAAGGGAAAAAATTCAAGCTGCCCGTATCCATTCAAACAGGGGGTGACTATTCCGCGAGTTCGATTTCCCAGGTTTCGAACAGTTTCGGGGACAACTCCGAGATGAAACGGGAGACGCGCCTGAATACCCTGGAGCGATCCGTGGCCCCGGTCATCATGGGGGATACCAGATACAATTCATCCTTCGCCCGGGTGACCGCCACATGGAAGATGCGCCTCTCCTCCTCGAGTTCCTCCTGGCCCTTTCCGGAAAACAAGAGGGGAAAGGAACCGTCACACATGGAAGGGATGAACACGGCGATCCATTCCAGACCCTTGGCCTGGTGCACGGTGGACAGCACCACCAGATCCTCGGGTTCGGTCTGATCCCGGAAGACCTCCGCAACAGGACCGGACTGCAGGCCCAGATCCGCCAGCAACTGATCCAGCGCCCCGTACTGTCCGCTGAGTTCCACCAGTTCCCGGAGTTCCGCCAGGCGTTCTTCGGCCCGCTCGTACTTGCTGCGCAACACCGGCATGTATTTCGTGAGCACTTCCTGAAGCATTTCGGGCAGCCGGTTGCGATACGGCTTGAGTTTTTCGAAGAACTGTCCCAGTTCCAGCACCTTCTTGCGTCGCGCGGCAGAAAGTCCGGACCAAAGAAGGGTCTGGGCCAGGGGATGGGCATGCTCCCAGGTCCAGGGTACGGGTGGATTGCGCAGTTTTTCCGACACCGTAAGCGCCGTCTGACCTCCGAGGCCCTGCACCATGCGGAACAGGCGTCCCAGGGCCATCTCGTCAGCCGGGTTCTGCAACACCCGCAGATAGGAGATGAAGTCCTTGAAGTGGGCCTGCTCCAGCAGCCGCTGGCCGCTCTGGACCCTAAACGGGATCCCCCGGCGGGAAAATTCCAGTTGAATCTGCAGGCTCTGGGCATTGGTCCGGGTCAGCACGGCGATGTCCGACAGCAAAATGCCCTGTTCGGTGTGCAGGTCCCACAGACGCTGGGCAATGAACTGTGCCTCCTGGGCGGTGTCTGCCGTCCGCACCAGCACGGGCAATCCCCCCCCGGGACGCCGGGACACCAGGGTCTTGCGGATCACCTGGGTGCTGCCCGAAAGACTGGCATTGGCCAGATCCAGAATGGGCTGGAAAGATCGGTAGTTCTGTTCGAGTTTGCACACCTGGACATCGGGAAAACGCTCCAGGAACTGACTCATGGCATGGATGTCCGCCCCCCGGAACGAATAGATGGACTGTGCGTCATCCCCCACCACGGTGACCCCCTGGTGATCCCGTGCCATCAATTGGACAATTTCTGCCTGCAGCGGATTGGTGTCCTGGTATTCGTCCACCAGCACATGGTCGAAAAGACCCCGGAGTTTTTCGGCGGCGTCCGCATTTTCCAGCAGCAATTTGCGCCACAGAAGCAACATGTCGTCGAAATCCACCACATGCTGTTCCAGTTTGCGCGCCTGGTACAATCCGAACAACTCTTCCAGGGTGGACACACAGGATCTGAGTTCCACAAAACTTTTGTCCACAGTCTCCTGCATGCTCCTGCAGGATCCCAGCATCATGCTGAAAGCATTCTGGCACTTGATGGCCGTCAGGGGGGGCGGCACCTGTTTTTCCGCCAGGATCAGGCCGATGAAATCCCTGGCATCCTCCGGATCCAGGATGGAAAAGTCCTGGTTGATTCCGAGATGGTTTCCGTATTGCCGCAGGATGCGGTGACCCACGTGGTGAAAGGTCCCCGCCCAGATGCCATTGGCGATGGGTCCCACCAGGGCGTGGATCCGCTCCCGCATTTCCCGGGCGGCCTTGAGGGTGAAGGTGCACAGCAGGATCCGCCCTGGATCCACGCCCGAAACAATGAGATGGGCGGTTCGCGCAATGAGTGTGCGGGTCTTTCCCGTTCCGGCCCCGGCCACAATCAGCAGCGGGGTCAAAGGGGCTTTTACCGCTTCCATCTGCTGCGAATCCAGATTCTCGTAGGGAGAACCACTGACAACGGGAGTGCCGGGGGTCTGGGTATTCAGGCGGTATTTCATGGATGTGATGTTCCGGATGCCCGCGGGGCCGGACTTACTGTTCGCTGATCAGGACGTTGTCGATGTACCACCCCTGGTAGGTGATGCTGCCATCGGACATGAATGCAAAACGCAGGTGAAGTTCCTGCCCCACAAAAGCTGAAAGTTGCACGGTATGAGTGGCCCAGGAATTGAGAATTCCACTCCAGCGCAAGTCGCTGGTGGAGGTATAGGCAGGGGAAACCGCCGCCGCCGGGATCGGGGTCCATGTGACGCCATTATTCACGCTGTATTCCACACGACCGCCATCACAGCAACTTTCGGCATCCATCCAGGACTGGAAGGTCATGACCGGGTTGGTGGCAGCAGAGAGATCGATGGGAGGCATCCTGACATGGTTGCCATCGTAAGTCATACTGTTGGAATACTGTCCGGACAGGGAGGTGGACAGGCAGTTCGGCGGCGAATGGGCCGTACTCGGTCCCGTGGTGGGAATGCCCACATTCCAGGATCCGGCCTTGGTCCAACCGGTCGGCAAATCCGTACCGGAATCCAAATCGGCACTCAGATAGTACAAAAAGCCACTGCATCCGCCGATGTCGATGGTGCAATTGGCCGTGCAGGTCAGGTTCCCTTCTGCATAACCGAACGAAGCACAACTTTTTCCCTTGAAATCCGTACCGTCGCATTCCTCGGCACATTCTGCCGTCCCGTCGCCGCAAATGGGACCGGTGCCAAGGCATTGGGAAAAGTCCAGTTCACACCAGGCCGTACAGCCCAGGGTGCCACCGTCATAACACATGGAAAGACAGGTCATGCCCCCCAGCGCCGTGCCATCGCACTGTTCCCCCGCGTTGATGGTGTTGTTGCCGCACAAGGGGCAACAGTCCGCGGGGCTCAACCGGCAGGTTTCACCGTTCTGGGAATCGCAGACACCGTCTCCCACGACAAATTCCCGCTGACATGTGGAAGAGCAGCCATCCCCGTTGATGAGGTTGCCGTCATCGCATTGTTCGCCTATTTCCCAGACGCCATTGCCGCACACGGGACCCAATCCCTCGATGTTGCAGCCGGCGGAACATCCGTCAAAATGGATGTTGTTGCCGTCATCGCATTCTTCGTCCGCATCCAGATGGCCATCGCCACACCGGGGACAGCAGTCCCGGGGACACACTTCGCAGTGTTCGCCGTTCTCCTCGTCACAGATCCCGTCCCCACAGATGAACTCGATACGGCAGAAGGCCGAGCAACCGTCTCCGTGAACCCGGTTGCCGTCATCACATTGCTCCCAGAAATCGAGGACGCCATTGCCACATCCCGATTCCACCTTGCACTCGGAGGAACAGCCGTCCCCGTCTTCGAGATTGCCGTCGTCGCATTGTTCGGGCCATTCCAGGATACCGTTGCCACATGCAGGCCCGGTTCCCTCGATTCGGCATTCGGAGGAGCAGCCGTCCCCATCTTCGAGATTGCCGTCGTCACATTCTTCAATGAACAGTCGATCCTCGACAATGAGCCAGTCGATGATGCCGTTGCCGCATCCACGTTCCACCCGGCATTCGGAAGAGCACCCGTCCCCGTTGACGAGGTTCCCGTCATCACACTGCTCTCCTTCTTCCAGCAGTCCATTGCCGCAGAACGCCTTGAGGCGGCAGTCATCCGTGCAGTTGTCGGCCTGTTCCAAAATGCCCGGATCACACTGTTCCCCGGGATCGAGGCGTCCATTGCCGCAGGGCTTCGCTTTCTTCTCGTCACATGCGGAAATACCAAAAACCAGAACAATAAAAATAATGAAGGCAAACTGTTTTCTCATAACAAAAAACTCCCTTGCGCAAAAGCACTACGCAGTATAGCGGAACTCAAAGGGCCTTGGAAGTGAACGCTCTGCAAATTAGGGCGTCAGTTCCGGATAAAAATGCCCTTCCAGCATTATTTTCATGATTTTTCCGGATCTGTTGCAGGTTTTTTTCATTTTTTCGAAAATTTCTTCCAATGGAGCGTTTTCCCGGGCGATATTTTCCCGCATGGCTGCCGCTGCCACCGCCAGTGCCACAGCAGGCGCCACCGCCGGATCGTCCAGTTCCGGAAGGATCCGGTCCGTCCGCAATCCTTGTTCCTGCGCAAGATCCGCCAACCCCTGTGCCGCCGCCAGGCACATACTCTGGGAAATGGTGCGCGCACGCACATCCAGGGCTCCACGAAACACCCCGGGGAAAATCAGGGCATTGTTGACCTGGTTCGGGAAATCGCTGCGACCGGTGGCAGTCACTGCCGCACCGGCTTCGGTGGCCTCCCATGGCCAGATCTCCGGCGATGGGTTGGCACAGGCGAACACAATGGGGTCCGCAGCCATGAGACGTATATGTTCCGGCGTGACGATCCCGGGACCAGGGGCAGCCAGGGCAACAAGCACATCGGCCCCCTTCAGCGCCTCTGCTAGACCCCCCGTACGCCTTTCCCCGTTGGTGCGGGCCACGAGCCCGTCCCGGAGGGGGTGATATGGGCCATGTTCCACCTGCAATATCCCCGGACGATCCACAAGGATGATCTGTCCCGGATCCACACCGGAAAATTCCAGGAGTTCCGCAACGGCGAGGTTGGCCGCCCCGGCACCCAAAAGGACGAAACGACTGCCGATCAGATCACGTCCGGTCACCCGGGCGGCATTGATGAGCCCTGCCAGGATGACCGTGGCGGTTCCCTGCCGATCATCATGCCAGACAGGGATGTCCAGTTCCTCCCGAAGACGGTCCAGAATGTCAAAACACCTCGGGGAGGAGATGTCCTCCAGATTGATGCCACCGAAGGTCGGCGCCACCGCCCTGGCCAGGGCCACCAGCTCCTCCGTGGTGGGGGCGTTCACGCACAGGGCCACCGCGTCCACACCGCCAAGCATCTTGAACAGCAGCCCCTTGCCTTCCATGACAGGGAGACCGGCGGCCGGGCCGATGTCCCCGAGACCCAGCACCCGGCTGCCATCGCTGAGCACAGCGATGGTGTTGCCTTTCCCGGTGTAGGTGTAGGCGAGATCGGGATTCGCATGAATCCGGCGACAGGGTTCGGCCACACCGGGGGTATACCATACCGAATAATCGGACAGGCTCCGGACGGGACACCCGGGGATGATTTCCTGCTTGCCCCTGCATTTCGCGTGCCAGTCCAGCGCACGTGCATAGTATTGTTCGGCCTGTTTTTTCCGATCGTGTTCACCGGTGCTCATGAATCACCTTCCCGAAACGGTTGCGGTCCCCGTTTTTGTGAAACCCTGTCACAAAGTCAAGTGTTAAAACCCACGGGCTTCCTTTTCCACCAGGGCACCAGAAAAAAGGCCACCAGAAGTGCCGTGCCCTGCACGACCAGACCAATCAGCGCCGCAGTCCAGCCGGCAAGAATACCCTTTTCCACGCAACAGTGTCCCAGGATGAAAATGCCAGGAACAAAAATGGCCCACATGACCGTCAGCCGGATGATCATGGGAAGCACGGTGAGACCCACACCACGGAAAACGCCGTCCACCGCCATTCCCATGGCGTCAAAAATCTGGAACCCCGCCGCAAGGCGAAGGGCCATGGTGCCCAACATCAAGACATCCGGATCCGAACTGAACAGACCGATGAAAAACGAGGGAAACAGGAAAAAGAACAGGCCCAGTGTACCCATGTAAATGATGGCCATTCCTATGGATCTGTTGGCACTTTTTCGGGCGACCTCCGGTTTTCTGGCCCCTGTGTATTTCCCGGTGAGGGTGGATGCCGCAATGGAAATGGCCAGCGCAGGCATGAAACTGACGTGACACAACTGGAACACGATGGTGTTGGCAGCCGTGCCGGCGGGATTGAAACGGGCGATGTACAGTGCCATGATGTTGAAAGCCATGGCTTCCAGGAACCAGGAAACCCCGATGGGGACCCCCACCTTCAGGAACCGGGAGAACGGGATGTCCGCGAAGGGCGTCCTCATGCGTGTGGAATACTTCCCGTGAAGACGGCGGGAGAAAAACAGGATGGCAAAGGTAATCACCGACAGACCCATGGATGCGATCGTCGCCGCCGCCACCCCGTGCACCCCCATGCGGGGAAACCCCAGATACCCGAACACGAATATGACGTTCAGCAGGATGTTCACCACGTTGACGGCAAGCGTGATAACCATTGGCGTGACGGTGTCGGCGATTCCCCGGAAGAAACTGATGAAGGTGAAATTCACCAGAAACAGCGGCGAAGCCCAGAGCATGTACCGCAGGTATACGATGACATGGGGAGCCGCTTCGTCGTTGGTGCCCATGAGCCGGATCATGCCCGGCACCCCGAAGCCCGAAACCACAAGCAGAAGGGACAGGGGCGCGGTCACCCACAGTCCGGCCATCACGGAATGCCGGATGCGGTCGAACTTTCCGGCCCCCATGGACTGTGCCACAAACGTGGTCACGGCCGAAAGCAGACCCGCAGAAAATGAAATCATGGTCCAGAGCAAGGATGCCCCCAGACCCACGCCGCCCTGCTGGGCGGTTCCCACACGCCCCATGACCAACGTGTCGGCCACTCCCATGACCACGTGACTGATGAACGTCACGATGAGGGGAAACGCCAGTTGCATCAACTCTGCAGTTCGTCCCTCTTTGTTGGTGGTGTGCTCAAGGCATTGTTCGTGTTCGATGATGGTTTCTCCTGGCGGCGCAGTCAGGCATGGCGCAGACTGTTATCATTTCCGGATTCCAAAGGCAATCCTGAATCCTGCCGTACGATTTCAGTCAGGAATACAATCTGCCACCTTGTAAGCGGAATGGATTGTGGTATCTTCCGGTTACGCCCGTGCCTGCTTCAGCGTGGGCGATTTATGACATGAGCAGACCGTCCAAACCCCTTCTCCACCAATTCGCCGCCGGCATTGCCACCGGACTTTTACATCTGGCGTTCTTCCTTGCCTTTCTGGTCGGCACCTCCTCGGCCGGTCCCCGGGCGCCATTGCCCGAGCCCATTCCGGTGGAACTGATCCAGGTCGAACCGGAACCCCGGACAGACAAGGACATCGCCGCGGATTACGGCCAGGTGGATCGCTCCCGGGATCCCGTCCAGGAGCCCCGCAAGGTGGATAAACCCCGGCCAGTCAAACCGGACAGTCCGGTGACCGACCAGCCACAACCCCCTGAAACTCCTGCCGTGGCGGAGAGCCGGGTGGACTGCCGCTACATGGACGAAGCCGCCTGCTCTCCGTGTCTGGCGGATCCGAAAGTCTGCATCGCCTGCTGCCGCAAGTCGGAAAAGCCCGGAGCCGGAGGAACCGACCCCAAGGCGCCCTCCAGTCCGGCAGGAACCTGCCTGGAACCCCCCTGTGCTCCGGAAGATCCCTGCTCTCCGGATATTCTCTCCGAGATGGCCTCTTCCTTTTGTCCCCGGGTGCGCAGTGCCATATACTCCCGACTGGGGACCGTACGGCTGTCCTCCATTCCCCCGGACACCGAACTGTCCGCACGGATTTCCGTCACGGTTTCGGCGACAGGAACACTTTCCCTCTCCGCCCTGCTGTCCTCTTCGGGCAACGCACAATTTGATTCCGCCATCCGTTCGTCCGTCGGCGAGGCGGCAGCCGTGCTTCCCCCGGCACGCCTGGCCGCCTGCGTTTCCACCCGGGGATGTGCCTTCCCCGTCACCATCGGAGCCCGATCCGGTTCCCCATCGGGAACCCCTGCCCCGGACATGACGGCAGGCGATCCCCCATCCGAATAAACCTGCAGGAGGTCCCATGCGTGCACTCGTCCTGACCCTTCTTTTCACCCTGTACATTCCGGCGGCAAATGCAGTGCAGTGCCCCATTCCCAACTGTCCTCCGGACCAACTCTGTTTCTGTCCGCCTCCGCCACCCCATTACATGGTTCTGGAAAACCGGGCTCCCGAGAAGATCAAGACCCGGCTGGACCCCATGCAGCAGCGGGTGCGCGGCAACCTGAGGCTGACAGCCATGTTCCATTTCCAGGAGCGGTTTTCCCCCCGCGCCGAACCTGCCAACAAACCCGAAGACCAGATACCCCGCTGGACCCTGATCTCCTTTTCCGGTGCGGAAAAGGAAACTGCGCTGAGCGTGGTGGTGCGGGTGTTCGAACGTTCTCCGGCACATACCGTCAGGAGGACTGAATTGTGGTCCCACACCCTGGAATTCCCTGCGGGACTGGATGCCCAGACCCAGGCACGCATGCTGGACAGCCTGTCCAACGACATCATGCGGGTGATCCTGAAGCGGCGCTTTTCGGCTTTCGGAACCCGCATGGCCTATGTGGACCGCAGATCGCCCGGACAAAGTGTCATCCGCATGCAGACGGTGGATGCCGGCACTGCTGAAAGCGGGGTGGATGCCGGCAAACTGCTCAGTTTCGACAAGTCCCTGAACCGCAGTCCCAACTGGACTCCGGACCGCAATCACATCGTCTTCACCTCCCACATCCGGCACAATCAGGATCTGTACATCGTGCCTGCCGATGGCTCCCGGCAACCCCACCGGGTGAGTGCCCAACCCGGGATGAACCACTCGGCCACCTTCTCACCGGACCGGCTCCACGCAGCACTGACCATGGACTACAAGGGCAGTGTGGACATTTTCCTGCTGCGCACGGATTTTGATTCCACCCGGAAATGGAGGGTGGTTCGTCAGTTAACCAACCACCATGAAATCGATACCAGCCCGGCATTCTCCCCGGATGGACAGAAACTGGCCTTCGTCAGTGCCCGAAACGGCCGTGCGCAGATCTACACCATGAATGCCGACGGTTCCGGCCAGAAACTGATGCTGACCACCCCGCACCGCACCTTCACTCCGCGCTGGTGCAAGTCCGGCGACCGGGAATTCCTGGCCTTTACCCAATTGATTGGGCGCAACTCGGTCATCTTCGTCTACAACGTGACCACCCAGCAGGGATGGCAGGTCACCTCCACCGGGGCACCCGACGCAGAGAACCCGTCCTGGAGTCCCCACTGCAATCTCATTGCCTATGAAAGCCACGGCGACAGGAACAACGAGCCGGGGATCTACATCAGTCCCCTGGTGGGTGGCTCCTCCGCCCTTCTCTATCGCGGCCACGGACGCATGCCCGCCTGGGAGCCCGCCGCCAAAGACGATTTGGCAACTCCTGAATCCGGCGAAAACTGATAACCATTTCCCCCCCATAAAGCATTCTTCTTCACAAACCGCAGTGAACTCCTCTCAAAAATCACAATAACATCTGTTTTGATTTTCAGTTTTTTCGAAAATTTCTTGTCCCCACAGCTTGTTGTGGTATGACACTTCTACTGAAGGAGGATCCCTCATGAAACATCTTGCACTCGTTCTTTTCGGAATCTTCGTTTTTTCGGGTTGTGCGTCCAGCAAAAACAGCAACAACGAAAACAACAACAACAACAACAACAACAATATCAACAACACCGGCCCCTGTTCCACCTGGTGCCGTGCTCCCAAGGTATGCATCGGAAGCACCGACGAACTGAGCACCTGTGCCAGTCCTTGCCCCTGCAAGAACAACGAGGTGTGCTACGGTGGCGGATGTGTGGATCTCTTCACCGATCAGAACAACTGCGGCGCTGTGGGAAACTACTGCAGCGGCAATTGCATTGATGGGTCCTGCGTTGACGCCTGTGCAGCCCAGGGTTCCCCCTGCAACACCGGTGAGTCCTGCTGTAACATGGGTGGCTTTTTCGCATGCCGCAACACCACCAATGACATGGCAAACTGCGGCGCTTGCGGCAATGCCTGCTCCTCCACCGGGGCCAACGCCTGCATCAATGGCCAGTGCGCCTGCGGCTCCGGCGCCCAGTGCACCGGCGGGCGCTCCTGCTGCTCCAACTCCTGCAAGGACACCAACAATGACGTATACAACTGCGGCACCTGCGGAAACGCCTGCGGCGTGGGCCTGACCTGCAGCGGCGGCCAGTGCATGTGCGGGTCCGTGGCCTGCGGCTTCGGGGAGTCCTGCTGCGGCAACTACTGCGCCAACCTCCAGACCGACATTTCCAACTGCGGTTCCTGCGGCAACAACTGCGGCACCGGCAACGGTTGTTCCGGCGGACGCTGCACTTGCGGCTCTTCCGGCCAGGTCTGCAAGGGTGATCATTCCTGTGGCATGCTGGGCATGGGATCCTGTACCGAAGAATGCTGTGACGGTGGCTGCGTCATGACCAAGACCGGCGGCATGGACATCGGCATGCCCTCCCCCAGCAATTCCCACTGCGGCGCCTGCAACAACGCCTGCACTGCGGGCCCTTGCTGCTGCTTCTCCCTCATGGGCATGGGTACCGAATGTGGTTGCTGCTCTTCCGGGGAAACCTGCGACCCCATGATAGGTTGTGTCTCCGGCTGATTTTGCCGCTCATCTCCCCTTTTCCCTTCCGGACTCCATGCGTTTTTTCAAGACTTCCCACCCGGAAATCCCTGAAGGCACCCTGACGGTTCCCGAAGGGGCCGGGGAATCCGCACTCCGTGCGGTCAAGGCGTTCGAACAGGGAAATTTTGCCCTGGCCCGCAAACTTGCTGCCGAGGTGCTCGCCGCCGATCCCGGTAACCCCGACCGGATAATCGCCCTGGACCTGAAAAAACGCATGGGGACGGATCCGGTGGTCCTGGTACTCGCCGGCGCCTGTATCATGGCCCTCCTGTTCATCACCCTCTGGGCCATCACCCATTCCCACTGACCATGCGACCCTGGCAACAACACCCGGTCAACACTCCGTTCAGTGAATGAACATGAAGCCAATCCTATGGTGGACGGTGACAGATGCCCTGGCCGGAGTAACGTCAGACTTGACATCCCTGACAACGTGCATCATTGTCCCCGTGTTTGCGGGAGGTTGAACTCCCTTTTTTTCAATCACGCTACACTGAGGAGTGAACACCATGTTTCGTACCCATTTGATTTTTTCCACACTGTTTCTCTCCCTGGTTTTTGGTTCTTGCAAAGAGGACAAGAAGGAAGGCGAATCCGGGGGTGCCGATGAAAAGAAGGCGCCTGCAGCCAGTTTCGTCACCCTGGACAAACTGGGCATCTCTGCGGAACTCCCCGCAGGTACCAATGTCAACCCCGGGATTGGTGGTGACGGCGTCATGATCCAGGGCACCGATCTGGTGATGTCCATCGATGACGGTTCAAAGAAGCCCGAGGATGCCGACAAGGCAAAGGAAGACGCCGACATGTACACTCCACAGGACATCAAGGTGGAGAAACTTGATGACGGCTACATCATGACCTTCACCAACAAAGGCGGCATGGGAACCAATTACTGGCTCATGGGCCGGCGGGTCATCGAAGGAAAAGCCTTCTGGTGTTCCACCACGGCACCCAATGAAACCATTGTCACCAACGCCATCAAAGTCTGCAAAAGCCTGAAAAAGTAATTTCCTGCCCGTTTCATTCCCTTGATGCGGTTTGTCCATTCCAGGCCGCCCTGGTTTCGAAGCCCTGCGGGCCGGATGTCTCTGTGGCCGTGTCCCGGGCCGCGGTCCTGCCTGGA
>CAZTZR010000057.1:0-24538 GCA_964618145.1 uncultured Kofleriaceae bacterium | reverse complement strand
CCGCACGGCATTGATCTCCTCGGCCATGGATGTGGAAACGTCCATGATGAACATCATGTCGAGTTTCTGGAACGCCGTGGAAAAACTCAGCACGTCCTCCGGGGGTTCGGGCGCTTCATTGAAGGGCTCCAGAAAAACGAAATTCCCCCGGGCCTGCGGGTTGTCATCGGGGTCCTGCGGGTCCGTCCCCGCGACCCATTCAATCAGATCACTGACGCCATCCCCATCCGTATCGGGTGTTCGCGGACAACTTTCACCGGGATCCACGATTCCGTTTCCATTCAGGTCTTCCAGTGCGTCCGGAAGCCCGTCGTTATCGCTGTCCACATCCAGAAAATCCGGATGGCCGTCCCCGTCCGTATCCCGGGGCGGTTTGGTGATATCACCATCGGTAAAGCCCTCAATGGAATCCGGAATGCCATCGCCATCGGAGTCCAGATCCCGGAAGTTGGGGATCCCGTCACCGTCATCATCCCTCCACCCTTCAAAGATATCCCCGATTCCATCGCCATCTGAATCCAGATCCATGAAATCAGGCACACCGTCGCCGTCCGTATCGCAGGGAATGCCGTGCAAATCCCAACTGTCGCATCCCCGGACCTCGATGGAATCCGGAATGTAGTCCCCGTCATTGTCCAGATCAGCATAGTCAGGTGTTCCATCGCCATCCGTGTCACAGGGAATGCCCCGCAGCACCCAGTCATCGCAGGTGCCCACCTCCACCGAATCGGGGATGCCGTTGTTGTCGGAATCCAGATCCCGGTAATCGGGCAAACCGTCCTCGTCGGAATCCACAGGAGGAGCACAGGGAAGACGGTTCAGACCTGCTTCAATGGCATCGGGAATGCCATCTCCATCCGAGTCCAGGTCAAGGTAATCGGGCACGCCGTCACCATCGGTGTCGCAGGGGATCCCGAACAGGTTCCAGGACTCGCACCCCCGCATTTCGTCGTAGTCGCAGATGCCATCCCCGTCGGTGTCCTCGCAGTTGCACCGGTCGAAATTGTTGTGATCATTGTTCACATTGGTTTTGTTCTTTTTCTTCGGGCTGCAGGAAATTCCGACAAACATGGCAAAAAAAAGGCAAAGAATAAAAGTATTACGCATGGCTACCCCATCAGTTCTTCTTGAACAGACTGCTCAAATCCGCTGCCAGTTGCGGATCCAGTTTCTTGTTGCTTTTCAGTGTGCGGGCCTTTTGCTGGGTGCTGCGCCGGTCCAGTTTGTCCGACTGGAACAGCGAGGACAAATCCCGCCGCAGGCTCTGGTCGACCCCCTGCCTCTCCAGCACGGTTGGCAGATCCCTCGAATAGAACACATTGCCGAAACAGGAGCGCAACGCCAGCATCATCTCGTCCATGCTCTGGTAGCGTGCTTCCGGATCCCTGGCCATGGCGTTGTCGATGAAACGATCCACCGCCGGCGAAAAATTCAGATGCGGATAGCGGGCTCCGGGCAGGGGAACCGGATCATGCAAACTTTTGGCAAACAATTCATCTGCCGTGTCGGCCATGAACGGCAGATCCCCGGTGAGCATCTCGTAAAATATGACACCCAGGCTGTAGATGTCGCTTCGAAAATCCCCGATGACTCCCCGGGCCTGTTCGGGTGCCATGTATTCCGGAGTTCCCGCAATCGTGTCCTCGGTCTTGATGCGGGCCAGGTGGGCCACGCCGAAATCCAGGATTTTCACCTGATCATAGGTTTCCTCGTATTCCAGGCGATACGGACGCATGGGGTCGTCCTGCAGGTGGACGAGTTGCCGCCTGCCCTGCTTCTTGACCAGGAAAATGTTTTCCGGTTTGAGATCCTGATGCACGATTTTCTCGTCATGGCAGGCAGCCAGGGCCGAACAGATCTGGGTGAGGATGTTGACCGCCCGGTACACGGGCAATGGGGCATCCCGGTCGATGAGGTCAATGAGTTCCTCCCCCTGCATGTATTCCATCACGAAAAACGGAATGGCATCATCAGTGTAGCCAAAATCCGTAATCTGCACGATGTTGGGATGCTGGATCCGTGCTGCCGCACGCGCCTCGAAGAGGAACCGGTCCACGTAGTCGCGGTATTCCTTGAACTTCGGGTGCAGCACCTTTACCGCAAAGGACCGGCCGATGAAAACATGTTCGGCCCGGTAGACCTTGCCCATTCCCCCGCGCCCAAGCACATCCAGAAGCAAATAGGAACCCACCTTCGTCCCCATGCGGGGATCCGGCGGTATCGTCAGATCCGTCCCGTCAAAAGGACACACTTCGCCGTCTTCATGATACAGACGGCGGCAACAGGGACAGAAAAGCATGGCTTGAATATAGCGGATCCTGAACGGTTTACAACAGCAGGCGGAAATTGAGTACCACTTCCTCGACGGTACCTTCCCGCGCACCGGAAAGAATCCGGTTCTCCTGGATTCCGAGTTCCTGCAATTTCCGGCGGAGGCGTCCAAACCGCAAGGTGGCCAGATCGACCCCCGGCGCCGATACCTCCAGCACCACCGCGAGGGAACCGTTGACCTTCAAAAGTTCCGCCAGGCGGCGTACCTCACGCTCACCAACGGTCGTCAACTCATCCGTTCCTTCCTGGAACAACCCGTCCGCCAGGCGCATGCCATCGGTCACGGATTCGCAGCCCTGCTCGTCCACCTGCGCCCCCGGAGCACTGGTAGGACACCGGTCGGCATCTCCAATGACGCCATCCTGATCGGGGTCATCCGAAGGGACTTCGGGTTTTCCGGGCTCCGGCGGCCAGATGACCGCACCCGGGGAAGCTCCCAGAAGATTGTACCGGACTTCCACTCCGGCCGAAATGAACCAGGGATCCGTGACCCTCTCCATCCAGATTTGCTGGAGGGTCACATGCACCCCGGTATCCAGTCCGGCAATGGAAGTGCGCAGGTCCACCTTGATGATGGTGGACCACCAGATGGACCCCGCATCCTCGGTGGGTGCCAGCGTCCGGGCGGGACCCAGTCCGAAACCCGCTTCCCATGCCCGTGAAAACAGGGTGAAACTCCGGGACACCCCCGGCAGGAAGACCAGATTTCCCACAAAGGCCTTGCCGGGGAAAATGGCCATGTCCAGTCCCATTCCCAAACGGGCGTGGATCCCCGCAACCACATCGAACCAGGTTCCCTCGGTGATACCGGAAAACTGGGCCGTGGAGGTGCTGACCCCTTCGGCCATCCGGTCATTCAGATTCTTCATGACCCCGATTCCGCCACCGGCCGACACCCGGTACGGTGAGGCCACGGCGCCAGGAACCCAGAACATGCCCAGCAGGAGGAACAGTAATTGTTTCATGTTTTTTTCACTTCTTCTTGTTGGCCTTGCGTGCCTTGCGCGCTTCCTTGCGCTTTTTCTTCATGCGTTCCTTTTCCGCCGAGGACGGTGCCGGGCGCTTCTTCATTCCCGCGCCTCCCGGATCGTCCTCCGGGGACGGTGGCGCCATGCCGGTGAACCCCATGAGATCATCCATGTTGAGTTCCTTCATGGCCTTGAGTTGGGACAACTGCTTGAACCCGGGGATTTTGCTCAGCAACCCCCGGTTCTGCCCCATGGCCCCCATGATCTGGCGCATGGTGACAAACCGCACCAGCAAGGAACGTACGGTCTCCTCATCGTGACCGGAACCCCGGGCCACACGGGCGATGCGGCGATCCTCAAAGGTCATCGGGATCTTCTTCGCCTGTTTCATGCGCATCCGGTTGAGCCAGTCCCCTGGCAACTGGAAGAACAGATCCGGCTTCTTGCGTTCTGCCATGGTCATGGAGTGGATGATGGACTCGATGCGCACCAGTTCCCGGTCATCAATGACCACATCCTTGGGAAGCCCGTCCGGAAAGAAGGGCAATTTTTCGATCATATCCTTGAGGGACCCCATCTTCTGGATCATGCGAATCTGCTCCAGAAAGTCCGCCATGTCGAACTTGCCCGCCAGCATGCGCTCGGCGTCCTCCTCCGCCTTCTCGGCATCCACCACCTGCTCGAAATCCTTGACCAGACCCACCACGTCCCCCATCCCGAGAATCCGCTGGGCCATCCCTTCGGGGCGAAACTCCTCCAGTTTGTCGAGGCTCTCCCCCATGCCGAGGAACTTGATGGGGCGACCCGTGACTGTCTTGACCGAAAGGGCGGAACCACCGCGGGCGTCACCATCGAGTTTCGTGAGAATCGAACCGCTGATGCCCAGCCGCTCGTCAAATGCCTTGGCGGTCTTCACCGCATCCTGTCCGATCATGGCGTCCAGAACGAGGAAAATGTTCCCGGGATTGACCCGCTTCTTGATTTCCGACAACTCCTCCATGAGGACTTCGTCAATGGCCAGCCGCCCGGCGGTGTCCATGAGGACCGTATCCCTGCCATGGAGTTTGGCGTGGGTCAGGGCACGTTCACAGATCCCCGGCGGGTCCTGGACCCCGTCCTCGAAATATACGGGGTATCCCAGCCTCTTTCCCAGCACCTTCAATTGCTCGACGGCTGCCGGACGGTACACGTCCGCCGCCACCAGCAAGGGCTTGCGCTCGTAGGTTTTCTCCAGGTACCGGGCCAGTTTGGCGCAGGTGGTCGTTTTGCCGGACCCCTGCAGTCCCACCATCATGAAAATCGTGAGGCCCTTTTTCGGCATGTCCAGGCTGGTGTCCACCGGCCCCATCAACTGGACCAGTTCATCGTAGCAGGCCTTGATGAACAGTTCGCCCGGACTCACCTTCGCCTTCTGGTTGGCATGTTTTGCCTTGAGTTGCATCACCTGCCCGGAGAGGCGTTCTTTTACCTTGTTCAAAAAGTCCTTGGCAACCCGGAAATCCACGTCGGCTTCCAGAAGCGCCATGCGCACATCCCGCAAGGCTTCGGCGATATTCTCGTCGTTGATTTCGGCCATTCCCATGAGTTTGTGGCGGGCGCTTCGGAAGCCCTGGGTCAATGTATCCAGCATGCGTGCAATCTCCGTCGACTAAAGTTCGTGTTCTATGAAATACAGGAGCAGGTATTCTTCCGCAATACGCTTGGGACCGGCGGCTCCTGTCAGGCGCCGGCTGCGGGCTTCCTGGATCCGCTTTTTGAAAAAGCGGTAAATTCCGAGGGAACGCTCCTGCAGGCTGTCCATGCTTCCCTTGGGCAACCCGCTTGCATCTAAATCAAGACCGGCAGTGGAAGCAAGACCGTTTCGTTGCCTTTCCAGTTCTTTTTGTCCGATTTCCTCGATATTCGCACCGAAAAGAAACTCCTGGAAGGCCTCCGCGATATCCGTCTCCTCAAAATTGTCAGCGAAAAATTCCACAAAATGCGGAGTGGCGCCCAAGGACAGCATGGAAGATATCTCGGCAATCCCCATCATGGTACCGAAGGTCACCCGGCTTTTGCGACGTGCCTCCCAGATGCTTTCCAGAAGCGGTGCAAAATGCCGCATGGCCTGGATGGCAGCATCTTCCCAAAGGCTCAGGAGAAATCCTGCCGCCTTTCTCCGGACCCTTTCCCGGACATGGCTTGAGGAAACCGTCGATGCCAAAAGTTCCGCCGTCATGCGGTTGTAGATCCTTCCGCAAAGGTACCGCTCAAGAATGGCCAATCGTTTCGTGCGATCATCCGGATCATGGATGCGCTGCTCAATGGCTGTGGACAAAAAGCCCCAGAAACTGATCTCCAGATCGATCAGGGTCTTTCCGATGATGGTCCGCCCGGGCAACCGGAGATCAAAATCCGTAAGATGGGCAAAGCCGAGAATGTCAATCTCCGCGTCCAGGGGTTCTCCCGAAACCAGACGGTTCCGGTCCACTTCGGGCATTTCCAGCACCAGCGCATGAAAACGCAGGATCCGTGTCCATTTCAGGCAGATCCGGGAAACCAGTTCCTCCTGCCCGGGTTCCCGGGCCAGAAGATCCAGCACATCCATGATGAGTGCAAACTCATTGGCTGGAAATGGCCCCACGGTCAGGCGGGTTTCCGGATTTTCAGAAATGCTGGACATGGAAAAGGAAGAATCAGTGGTTGAAGCGGGCGCCGAGGCCGAAAAGAATGAACTGATCCGCAGCACTTTCGGCTTCGCGGGCTCCCTTGCCGTTGAAGTTGAACTGGTACCGGTTATATTCGAAAAATGTTACCAATTCCAGTTGCTCCGTCAGCCGGTAGCCAAACAGGAAACGGAATCCGATTCCGAACAGGGAAGCTTCACCGTAATATTCCCCCTCCGGGAGATCGCCGGCGGACATGGGAAGATAAAAACTCATTCCGGCTTCCACCACGGCGATGGATGCCAGATTCAGACGCACGTCACTTCCCAGTTCCATTGCACTGTAGGTGACGCTGGGGACATCCAGGATGTTTTTCTTGGCAAAACTCCATGTACGCAGGGCATATCCGAGACGCGGGACCAGGTGGATGTTGTCACCCACCGGATGACGGTACAGGGCGGCCAGGCCCAGATCCATCACGGTGGTCCCCACCTTGTTGTTTTCATTGTTGGCCGGATAGCTCTCAAACGCGGGCAGGAACATCACACCCAGTTGGAAACCGAACCGCGCCCCCAGGGCATCCTTGTCCCCGGTTAACGCCATGGGATACACCGCCACCTTCAAAGAAGGAGCCAGGCTGGGGGACTTTGTCTTGTAATAGGGCTCTGTGGAGGGATCAAAATCCAGAAACCGCTGCAACAGCCCGAAATTCAGCCCTGCCTGAATGGCGGGAACCGGGTTGGGGACAATGGCTTTGGGGGCCTTGGTAATGGTGGTTTCTTCGGGATCCAGACGTTCCGTCTTTTCTTCGGTCACCTGCTCCACCACCGGCAACTCCGGCTTGGGAGGCTCGGGAGCCACATACTCCGGCATTTCCTCAATGGCCATGAGAACCAGGGCTGCCATTTCTTCCGTCTGTTTCTGGGAGGGCTGTCCCCGGAATGTGTATTCCCTGGATGCAACCATTTCGCCGTCTTCCCAGCTGTAGATCTTTGTCTTGAACAGGAACGCGCCCTTGCTCCGCGTGATTTCGGCTCCCACAAACGCCGTGATGGAAAACTGGTTGGCCAGCTTCTTGATGGTTTCCGCATCCATGTTCCGGAAATCCAGATCATCCCCCTCTGTCTCGTCTTTCATGTCCTTCTTGGTCACATAGTCGTAGTTGTTCTGAAGGAGATCCCGGATGAAATCCCGCACGCGCTTTCCTGCCTGACGATTGGCATCCGACTCGAACGGCAGCAGAACAACACGTTTTTTGGCGTGGACTTCCGCCGGAAGCAACCGGGCCGATGAGAGAAGAATCGCAAAAAACAAAAAAACGGAAAAGAATGGTCGATGCATGAGAATACCTTCCTTTGCGCCCAAATCCGACAGGCATCATATATTATGACGCGAAACGTTTCAAGCTGACTTAGCCTTTCAGTTGGATTTTTCTGGAAACGAAACGAAGGGATGTGATGCAGGAGGGAAAATCAGTGCGCAGGCGACGGAAAAACCGTTCTAGCCCTTGAAGTTCTTGACCAGGTCATCCACCACGGTCGGGTCGGCCAGGGTGGAGGTGTCACCGAGGTTGCCGAAATCCTTGACCGCAATCTTCTTCAGGATGCGGCGCATGATCTTGCCGGAGCGGGTCTTGGGCAGGCCGTCGGCATACTGGATGTGGTCCGGCGTGGCGATGGGTCCGATTTCCTTGCGGACATGGGCCACCAGTTCCTTGATGAGGGCGTCGGTCTTTTCCACACCGGTGTTCAGGGTCACAAAGGCATAAATGCCCTGGCCCTTGATTTCGTGGGGGAAGCCCACCACGGCGGCTTCGGCCACGGTGGCGTGGGACACCAGGGCACTCTCGACTTCGGCGGTCCCCATGCGGTGACCGGATACATTGATGACGTCGTCCACCCGGCCGGTGATCCAGTAGTATCCGTCGGCGTCACGGCGGCAGCCGTCACCCGTGAAGTACTTGCCGGGGAAGGAGGAGAAATAGGTCTCGATGAAGCGGCTGTGATTGCGGAACACGGTACGGGTGATTCCCGGCCAGGGGAACTTGATGCACAGGTTGCCCTCGTTCACGCCGGTCAGTTCGTTGCCCTGATCGTCCACCAGCATGGGCTGGATACCGAAGAACGGACGGGTGGCGCTGCCCGGCTTGATGGCTGTGGCGCCCGGAAGCGGAGTGATCATGATGCCGCCGGTTTCCGTCTGCCACCAGGTGTCCACGATGGGGCAGCGACCGCCGCCGACTTCGTTGTAGTACCACATCCAGGCTTCGGGGTTGATGGGCTCGCCCACGGTGCCAAGAACACGCAGGGAGGTAAGGTCATGCTTGCGCACCGGTTCGGCGCCTTCCTTGGCAATGGCACGGATGGCGGTCGGAGCGGTATAGAACAGGTTGACCTTGTGGCGTTCGACGATGTCCCAGAAACGATCCACTTCGGGGTAGTTTGGCACACCTTCAAACATGATGCTGGTGGCAGCGTTGGCCAGCGGACCGTAGACGATGTAGGAATGGCCGGTCACCCAGCCGATGTCCGCCGTGCACCAATAGATGTCCTCGGGTTTGTAATCGAACACATACTTGTGGGTCACGGCCGCATGCAGCAGGTAGCCGCCGGTGGTGTGCAGCACGCCCTTGGGCTTGCCGGTGGAACCGGAGGTGTAAAGGATGAACAGGGGATCCTCGGCGTCCATCACTTCGTACGGGCAAACGGGACGGGAATCTTTCATTTCATCATGCCACCACAGGTCACGGCCTTCCACCCAGTTGACTTCCTGGTTGTTGCGGCGAACCACGAGAACCGTCTCCACCGGGGTTTCCCCGGCAATGGCGGTGTCGGCTGCGGTCTTCAGGGGAACGGGCTTCTTGCCGCGGAAGGTGCCGTCCGCGGTGATGAGCATTTTCGCGCCGGCATCATTGATGCGGTCCTTGAGTGCGTCCGCGGAGAAACCGCCGAACACGATGGAATGCACGGCACCAATGCGGGTGCAGGCCAGCATGGAAATGGCCAGTTCCGGAATCATGGGCAGGTAAATCGCCACACGGTCACCCTTCTTGACACCGTGCATTTTCAGCACGTTGGCGGCGCGGCAGACTTCCTGATACAGTTCCCGGTACGTGTATTTCTTGATTTCAGTGGGTTCGTTGCCTTCCCACAGGATGGCGATCTTGTCGGCATTTCCGTTGGTCAGGTGGCGGTCCAGGCAGTTGGCGGACACATTCAGTTTGCCACCGGCAAACCATTCGACATGGCCCTTGGTGAAATCCCAATCCAGAACCTTGTCCCAGGGTTTGTCCCAATGCAGGAATTCCGTGGCCAGACGTGACCAGAAGCCCTCGGGATCCTTGACGGACTCCTCATACATGGCCAGGTACTTGTCGTTGTTGATGTAAGCGGTTTCCTTCAACTTCGCGGGAATCTCGAAAATTTTCTGTTCAAACTGTTCTGCCATGTGAAACTCCTATTCATTCGTGGTGTGAGGTTAAACAAATGATTCACAACGAACCATATTTCGGCCGGTTGATCTCTAATGCGACAACCACCGGATGGCAACAGGAACCGGACTTTTTTTCACATTTTTAATATTGAGAAGAATTTTGCAAACGCCTTTTTCCTTGTAAATCAAGGCTTTTCTCATTTTTCAGGGCGCCCTGGCCCAATCATTTCCAGGTCCCTGTTCCATGCCCGATTGGTTCATACTGGTGGCGACTTTCCTTCAGTCATGAAAAAGTTCAATGTTATCAGATACTTTCCAAGCCCCTTGGTGCAATCGTTTTTTTTCTAACAAATCAGAACCGGATTTCCCGGAAATGGTCACCTGCCATTTCCGGCATTTTTCCATGGTTTTCAGCTGGACACGGGTTTGCAACCGAGTGTATGAACATTTCCGGGTGATTTAAGGAGGACCCGCCGATGGATATACGTTCAGACGTTGTTGACCGTTTTGTCAGATACGTGAAGGTGGACACCCAGAGCCAGGAACCCGAAAACACGGCCGGCTCCCATCCCTATCCCAGCACGGAGAAACAGAAGGATCTCGGGTACATGCTGGTTCAGGATCTCAACGGAATCGGACTCGAGAACGTGGAAATCGACCAGTGGGGATATGTCACCGCCACGCTGCCCTCCAATGTGTCCCATGATGTGCCAGTCATTGGCCTGATTGCCCACATGGACACCTCCCCGGCAGCTTCGGGAAAGGATGTCGTTCCCCTGTTCCACGAAAACTACGACGGTGGAATCATCCACTACCCGGAGGCCCCCTGGCAGGTACTTGATCCGGCGGAATGCCCGGAGTTGAAAAACCAGGTCGGGAACACCATCATCACTTCCTCCGGCACCACCCTTCTGGGAGCCGACAACAAGGCAGGGGTGTCCGAGATCATCTCCGCGATCCGTTTTCTCAGGGAAAACCCCGACATCCCCCACGGAACCATTCGCCTGGGATTCACCTGCGACGAGGAGATCGGCGCCGGAGTCGACCATTTCGACATCGAAAAATTCGGCGCGAAGTATGCCTACACGGTGGACGGGGAAACCGTGGGAATCATCGAGAACGAGACGTTCTGCGCCGATGCGGCGGAACTTGAAGTCAAGGGCATCGAAATCCACCCCGGATTTGCAAAGGACCGCCTGGTCAACGCAGCCCTGATTGCCGCCCGGTTCATCACCCGGCTGCCCCGGGAAAGCGCCCCCGAAACCACGGAAGGCCGCCAGGGATACGTACACGCCTACACCATCAAGGGCGGCGTGGACAAAACCGTGGTCAAAATGATCGTTCGTGACTTCGAGGAAAGCGGACTGAAGGTTTTCGAGGACATGATGCAGGGCATCGTGGAAGACCTGAAGAAGGAATTCCCCAAAGCCGAAATCAATTTGCGTGTGTTCGAGCAGTACCGCAACATGCGCTATCATGTCGATCAGCATCCCCGGGTCATGGAAGCCGCCATGGAGGCTGTCCGCGCGGCCGGCCGCGAACCCGTACCCGGCGTCATCCGCGGTGGAACCGATGGCGCACGCCTCTCCGCCATGGGCCTGCCGACCCCGAACATTTTCACCGGGGGACACAACTTCCACAGCACCCGTGAGTGGATCAGCGTGGAAGACATGGTCTTCACCGTGAAAACCCTGGTGGAACTGGCCCGCGTGTGGGCCAAGATTTAGTGTGCAATCCCTTCCCTTCATTGATTCCATCAGTGCGCTATTGACCCTCAGCATCGGCCTGTCCGTCCCGTTCAGGCTCCGACGGCATCCCATTTCCCTGGTTTTTTTCCTGTTTACCCTCGGGGTAGCCGGCCTCTTTGCCACCGGTTCCCTGGTCGGGGTCTTTCCCGCAGGACACCTCTGGCCGGTCCGGGCACTGATTTCTGCCTGCACAGGCTGGCTTGGCCTGCGCTTCTTTTTTGTGCTCATCCACGGAGAAAGACCCTTCCTGCAATGGAAGACTCCGCTATTGGTCACCATTGCCTGGTTGCTGGCCATGCTGATGGCATTGACCATGCAACCAACTGTGCCACCGTGGCAGGGCCGCTTTCTGGAGGGACTCCTTCCGGCCCTGAGCCTTTTCTGGGTGGTGGGTGAACTTCTTGCCGTACGCAGGAAAACGACCCAGCGGGGCCAACTGGGAAGGATTCACCTGCTGTTCTGGGTCACACTCCTTCTGGCCGCTTTTTTCACCGGCCTCAGACTTCTCCCCGGCGGCGGGGTCACCGTCCACGTGACAGGGAACGCTGTCGTGCTTTTGTACCTGTATTTCCTGAGCCAGACCCTCAGCCAGCAGCGCCTTCTGGATCTGGACGAGGTGCTGACCCGGGTGGGCGTGCTCACGGGCCTTGTCACCGTGATCTCCGGCATCTATCTGCTTTTGCTCTCCTGGATCCCGGATCCCCGGCAGGAATTGTTTTCCATGATCATCATCTCCGCGTCCGTCATCGTGGTGCTGTTCATGGATCCCCTCACCGATTTTGCCGAACGATGGTTTTTCCGCCTGCTGTTCCAGCGCCGCAAGGCACTGGAACAACACTTGCGCCAGATGGTGCAGTCCCTGGATGTCCTTCCGGCGTCCGAACATGAACTGGCCGACCGGGTGATGGAGCAGTTCATGGAGAGCCATCGGGTGTTTTCATCATGCCTGTATGTACAGGATCCGCATCTACCCCAGGTGGTGAGGCTCGGAGCCATCGGCCGCGATTTTCCTTTGCATGTGCCCCTCTCCCACTGGGAGGGCCTGTGGGAGAGGCTTCAGGTGGGTAGTCCGGTGAGCCGGCAGGACGTGGAACTCGAATGCGATCGGCTTCGCAAGGGCTGGCTGGTTCCGAACACCACCTACACGGCCCACACCCTGCTGGCGGCGCTGGACGAACTGGAGGCCGACGCATGCTTCCCGGTGTTCGCCCATGACCGCCTCCACGGTTTCTTCTCTGTGGGGGACCCCACTCGCCGAAGCCCATGGGCCAAAAGCGAACTCGAAGGTTTCTGGCTCCTGGCAAGAAAAATGGGTTCCGTCTTTACCAGTCTGAAAAGCCTGGAATCCATCCGGCGTCAGGAACACCTGGCTTCCCTGGGCCAACTCGCCGCCGGGCTGGCCCACGAAATCCGGAATCCCCTGGGTGCCATCTGGGGGGCCGTCCAGGTGCTGGAAAGCCCCCAGGCAAACGCGTTGTCCGGGGAGGAACGCTCGGCTTTCTTCCAGATTGTTGCCCAGGAGGTAAACCGTCTGAACCGCGTGGTTCTGGATTTTCTGGAATATGCTCGCCCGGCACCGAACAATGCCGACACGCTGGATCTCGTGGAAACCTGCCGACAACTCAAACCGCTTCTTGCGAAAACCGCGGATCCGGTGCCCCTTGATTTACAGGTGGATGCCGCCGGACCCCTGACGATAGGCATGGATGAAGACAAGCTACGGCAGATCCTGCTGAATCTGGTTCTCAATGCCCGGGAGGCGGTCCTGCCCGACACATCGAAACCGGTGGTCCTGCACCTGTTTGAACGCAAGGACTCCCGTCCCCGTGTCGCGGTGCTGGAAGTCCGGGATTTCGGACATGGCATTTCCCCGGATCATCTTTCCCGGGTGATGGAACCCTTTTTTACCACCAGGGAAAAGGGAACCGGACTCGGTCTGCCCATCTGCAGCCGCCTTATGGAGGCGGCCGGTGGGAGACTGGTCATTGGCAGCTCTCCCAAAGGAACGGTCTGCACCCTGGATTGGCCTCTTTGCGGTTTGTAATCAGCGCAATTCGTACTTGAAGGAGAAAGTGGTGGATTTCTGTTTGACCTGGGGAAACTTCAACTGCTGCACCTGTTCGGTGACGCACTTGCCTGTGGGGGTACCGACGAACACGCCGCGCAGGCGGACGTTGGTCACGGCACCCGTGGCACCTTCCACGGTCACGGAAACTTCAGCGACCCCGGGGATCTGGTACTGTTCATAGCATTCGTTGACCTGGTTCCGGATGCTGCGCATGTTTTCCAGGATCTGCGAGGGAGTCAGCCGTTCGGGAAGCACCTTCTCGGGAACGGCATCAACGGGTTTTTCCTCTTCGCAACCGCGCTTGTCCACAGGACCGGGACCCGATGACGGCGGATTGGAGAACATCACTTCTCCCGTGCAGCGATTGAACACCCGGAATCCTCCGGTGTGCAGGGTGATACCGGCGCCGATCTTTGGATCCCATACACGGTCAGCCACCACCCGGTACAGGAACTGGACCTGCAAAAAAGGCTGCACTTTCTTGGTCCAGGCGCCGAGTTCCCGGGGATCCACCGCGATGTCAAACTTGCCCACGTCCACACCGACCGGCTTGTCGTTCTCGATTTTTGTCGGCACCTTGGTGGTGATGAAAAACTTGTTGTTCGGGGCATAGAGTACCGGATCGAACTCCATCGGCCTGGAGCAGGTCAGGCATCCGTTGACCGTCACCGGATACATGAACTTCACGCTGTCGTAAGGTTCAAACACCAGTGCCGCAGAGCCAACAGTGGTGGTGAAAACCTGGGTGCCGATCTTGTGCTGCATGTACTGGCGGATGGCCCGGCAATGGAGATCCGGCAGTTCGTCCCCCGTTCCGCACTGCTGGAGGAAGGGACCGACCACCTTTTCCAGATCGGACGTGTTGTTCGCGCCCTTGGACAAATCCTCGAAAGTGCGTCCCTGCGCAAACGCCATGGACGGAGCAAGAAAAATCAATACAGTCAGGAAAAACTTGCGCATGATGCCTCCAGAAAAAAACCCTGCACAGGGCCACAACCGGTGCGGAAGTGTAGCAGAACTTCCCCGGGGAGTAAACACCCATTCTGGATGTTGAAAAGGGTTGACAACCGCGCCCGAAAAAGAACATGTTCCTGCCTGGACGAAAGGATGCCGCATGGATACTGTCTGGGCCCCCTGGCGCATGGATTTCATTGAAGGAAACACCCCCAAGGAAGAAGGCTGTGTTTTTTGCAACCGGGCAGCCGCACCCCGGGAACAATGGCGGGCCCGGGGCATTCTGGACTGTGGAGGGCACACCCTGGTTCTCATGAACCGGTACCCCTACACCAACGGACACCTGTTGGTCATTCCCCATCGTCATGTCTGCGACCTGATGGAACTGACGCCCGATGAATACGCACATCTCTGCACGGTGCTTCGTCATTGTGTAGACCGTATGAAGACGGCACTGAATCCCCAGGGCTTCAACATCGGAATGAATGTGGGAGCCGCCGCCGGGGCAGGAATCGCGGATCATGCCCACTTCCACATCGTTCCCCGCTGGGGAGGGGATCACAACTTCATGCCGGTCATCGGCAGCGTCCGCGTCATGCCGGAATACCTGCTGGCCACCTATGACCGCCTGTTCCCCCATTTTCAAGACATCTGCGTCGATAAATGAATTACTCGAACTGGCGGCCGAGATCGGCAAACGCCTTTTTGAACTTTGCCAACTGCTCTCCCATGAGTTGAAGTGCCACTGTCTGACGTCCCACGGTGGTTTCCAGGTCCTGGATGCGGGTGGACTGGGCGTCCAGAAGGCCGCGCAACTCCGCAATTTCCGCGGCCCCGGCCTGCGGTACTGAAGCAGGGGTAAACACGGGTTCCACGGGAGAACCCGCTTCTGCGGGTTTCTCTGCCGGTTCCACCAGCGTGGCAGGTGTTTCCCTGACTTCTTGCGGGGTGATGATGGATTCCGGTGCCGCCACTTCATCTGAGGGTTTTTCCCCGTTTTGAGTGGTGGTCACCTCGAGTTGGCCGGAAACCGGCGGCTCCGAAACTGGAACTCCATCATCGGACGGCTCGGCCTCAATCTCCATTTCGGACGGAACATCGGACGGTTCTTCGGCAACCACCGGGGGCGCCGCATTTGCAGGGCCGGAGACCAACGGTTCTTCGATGATTTCCACCACGGGTGTCAATTCCGACGAGTCCGCCCGGTCGATGTCTTCGGGACTCGGGACGGCTCCACCCAGGGGTGCCGGAGCCTGTTCCGCCTCGCGGTGTTCCTTCAGGATGGCTTCGGAACTGAGCATTTTGGAAAGAAGTGTATCTCCGTCGAGGGCTTCCTTTTGTTCCGGAGCATCCCGGACCTGGGACGGATCCAGATAGGCCTGGACGTGCTTCATGGTCAGGCGGGTGATCAGGCGCAGGGTTTCCATGATGCCCTGCCCCGTGGTGGCCGCCGCCTCGATGAACGGCAAATGCTCGGCGTGGAGCAACAGGGCCATCTCCCGGGTGGTCATGGTGTTCGGCAGATCCTTCTTGTTGCACTGGATGACCACGGGAATCTCTTCGAGATCGCGGCCGGAGAGGGCCAGGTTGTCCCGCAGGTTCTTGAAACTGTAGATGTTCTGTTCCGATGCGTCCCGCTGGGAGTCCGCAATGAAAACGATGCCGTCAACACCGCGAAGCACCTGTTGCCGGGTCCGGTCATAGCGAATCTGTCCCGGAACGGTGTAGAGTTGGATTTTGACATCGAAGCCACGAATCTTGCCGAGATCCAGCGGCATCCAGTCGAAGAACAGCGTGCGATCCCCGCTGGTGTCCAGCGACATCAGATCGCCAACCCGTTCCTTGTCGAGCATCACGCTGAGTTTTTCCAGATTGGTGGTTTTTCCGGACAACCCCGGACCGTAGTAGACGATTTTTACCTGCAGGCTTTTGGTGAGGGCGCTGACAAGGGGCATACGAAGTCTCCGTGAAAGAGTACCGTTCCCGACACCTGCGTCGGGGAAAGTGAGCATACCCCAGGAGTCTTCAGCAACCAAAGAAATTCAGATCACGGGCGAAATCTTCCCGGAAGTGATCCTGATTCTCGCCATAGGCTGCAAGCAGTTGGTTTTTCTGAAGATCGAACTGGAACGAACTGTGTTCACCGAAAACCCGGTTGAACACCACCGCAAAACGATCCCCGGAACCGTCGGCCATGAGAACGAAAGCATGACGCGGCACTTCGCGGATGGTCAGTTCAAAGTCGCAGTGCGGACAGTGGAATTCCACCATGCAGCCCTGTTTCAGTTCGATGGTTTCAGGGAATTTTGCCCCGTATTCCCCCAGGCCGGAAGGCAGGGAAATCGGAAAGGAAACCGTGAAGTCATTGCCTCGCAGAATACCCTTGAGTTGGACCTGACCGGGATCCTGTTCATTCAGGCTTTTGTTGCAGCGTGGACAGAAAAACTGGTTGCTCATGAAAACCTCCTCGCATCCGAGAGGGCAATACAATGCCACAAAACCGGAACGATTCAAAGCTCCAAGAGAAAGACTTTCTGGAAACCTTCAGCTTTTCATTGCCGGCATGTTCTTTTAGTATGGGCGAACCAGACCGTGCGCGGACGCCGGCAATGGCATGCGCTTTTGCGATGCCCCGAGAGGATGCACTTGACTGCCAAACCCCCATTGTTCGATACCCGGAAATATCCCGTCCTCTATGTGGATGATGAAGCGGACAACCTGGATGTTTTCCGGTTCAACTTCCGCAGTCTGTTCCACGTGCACACGGCAACCTCCGGCGAGGAAGGGCTGGAGATCCTCAAGCGTGAACCCATCGCCGTCATCCTGACGGATCAGCGCATGCCAAAGATGACCGGCGTGGAGTTTTTGCGTGCCGCCCATCTGGTGCGACCCCAGGCGCTGGGAATCATCCTGACCGCATACCGCGATGTGGACGTGCTCCTCGAAGCCATCCAGATGGGGCATGTCTACCGGTTCATCACCAAACCATGGAAAGCCGCCGAGTTGACCTCTGTCATCACCCAGGTGCAGGAATTCTACTACCTGCGTGAGGAAAACGACCGGCTGGAGCAGAAGTTGAGGGCTTACGCCGGCTATCTGGATGAAAAGGCCCATCAGGAGTTCAACTTCGGCCGGATCATCGGTGAGAGTGAAGGACTCAGGCAGGTGCTGGACCGCATCGAGCGGGTGGCTCCCACCAGTTCCACCGTCCTGATCCGGGGAGAGACCGGCACGGGCAAGGAACTGGTAGCTCATGCCATTCACCTGAATTCCCCGCGCAGCGACGGACCGTTTGTCAAGGTCAACTGCGCAGCCCTGAGCCCGGGTGTACTGGAAAGCGAACTCTTCGGACATGAAAAGGGGGCGTTCACCGGTGCCGTTGCGCGACGGATGGGCCGTTTTGAAATGGCCGACGGAGGCACCCTGTTCCTGGACGAAGTGGGGGACATTCCCCTGGACATCCAGGTGAAGCTGCTGCGGGTTTTGCAGGAACGCGAATTCGAACGGGTGGGGGGCGAGGAAACCCTCAAGGTGGACGTGCGGGTCATTTCGGCCACCCACCGCAACCTGGAGACCCTCGTGTCCGATGGGACTTTCCGGACCGACCTGTATTACCGCCTGAACGTGTTCCCCGTCATGCTGCCTCCCCTGCGGGAGCGTCCGGCGGACATCGCCCCCCTGGTGCAGCATTTCATCTCCCAGTATTCGGAAGTCACCGGAAAACGGATCCACCGGGTGGATCATGTTTTTCTGGACACGCTGCAGGCCTACCACTGGCCGGGAAATGTCCGCGAACTGGAAAACCTGGTGGAACGTGCGCTCGTCCTGTCTTCGGGTGGAGTGCTGACCAGTGCGGACCTCCTGTTCAACCCGTCGATTCCGGTGGAGGACAAGGGGCAACCTGCGCCGACGGTCTCCCCGGGGGTGGGGGATTTGCCTTTGCCCAACCTCCTCATCGAAGAGGAAAAACGCGCCATTCTGAAGGCCATCGAACAGAGCGGAGGCAAGATGGCCGCTGCCGCCCGAATGCTTGGCATGAACCGATCCACACTCTATTACCGGCTCCGGAAACTGGAGTTGATGCATCTTCTGCCCGGCAAATGGACCCGCACGCCGGATCCGGAAGGTGAAAACGCCTGACTCCATGAACAACCGCCACGCTCCCGTCATCTTCTTCATCCTGGTATTCGCCGGCATCCTCATCGCCCTGTGGCTGGTGCCGGAACCCGACCCGGAAAAGGTCGCGGTCACCCGGATGGATCTCCAGGACGACCCCCGGGAAAAAAAGGTTCATGCCGGATGGATGCAGGAACTGGATCTGCTCCGGTTCCAGGAACGGGACGGCGGCTACTGGCAGGTCACCTCTTCGGGCATCCAGGTGGAAAGCACCCTGGATGCATCTTTGCAGAACTTTTTGCTGGAGGAATTCCGCCGGTACGAGTTGCCTTATGCGGCGGCGGTGCTCATCCGCCTGCCGGACGGCGAGGTGCGGGCCATGACGGGATACAGTCATGCCGAACCCCGGTTGACCTACGGGGAACTCACCCTCAAGGCGTGGGCACCGGCCGCATCCCTGGCCAAGGTCGTTTCGGCGGCAGCCCTTTTGACCACACCCGGTTATAACCCGGATACTGCAGTCTGCTACAGCGGGGGAAGAACGGGCATCCAGGCAAGACACATCGACGGCCCGGTTCCGGAAAACGCACCCTGTGAAAACCTGGAAACCGCCCTCGCCCACTCCACCAATGCCGTGATGGGCCGGCTGGCCCGGGAACACCTGACATCCAGACATCTTCTGGGGGTCGCCGAGGTACTGGGATTCAACCAGTCCCTGCCCTTCGAGTTTCCGGTGGAACGCAGCCGCTTCCGGATCCAGGAGACCGATCCCATGGCCCTGCCCCTGGCGGCCGCCGGCTTCGGACACATGACCATCAGCCCCTGGCATGCCGCCTGGCTCGCGGCCACGGTGGCCCGCAACGGCCAACCACCTCCCGTTCACTTCATTCGTTCTGCCAGGGATGCCGACAACCAGCCGCTGGAATTGCAGCGCCCGGCCTCCCTTCTGACCGCCGGACTGCCGGAGGAGGTCATGTCCCGCCTGCGGGTGATGATGCTGCGCACCGTCACCGAAGGCACCGCCCGGGAAGGTTTCTACCGCAAGGATCAGGTGTTGGTCCCCGTCACCGTGGGCGGCAAGACGGGAACCCTGGGCAGGCGGGATCCCGAGCCCCTGCTCTATACGTGGTTCATTGGATACGCCCCCGTGGAGGAACCCCGGTTTGCCTTTTCCGTAATCGTGGTGACCCCCGAAAGGTGGCGAACAAAGGCCAGTTTTGTCTCCGCCCGACTGGTCAACCGGGTCATTGCCCGGGAAGAAACATCGCAGTGACTGGAGTTCCCATGTTTTTCCTGTTGGCGTCCTTGCTTCTGACAACCCCCGTTCCCTGTGGTCCGGATGTCACCCTGAACCTCTCGGCTTCCCCCTGCGTTTTCACACAGGGAGAATCCCGGGTGACTTTCGGGTGCGAGCCGGTCACGGGGCATTTTCTGTGCACATGGTCGAATAGCCACCGGATTCTGGAGGTGGAATCCGGCAACACAAAGCGCCTGTTCTTTCTTGATGCAAAGGGAAAACTGCAGCCCGTCCGGGAGTGGAACACCCGGTCCGCATGGCGGTACGACAACGCCTCCGGCGAATTGTACATGGAACACCCGGTTCTGACCGACTGCAACCAGGAACCACTGCGGTTTTCCCGGCTCCGGTACTCCGGGTCGGACTGGCAGCCGGTTCCGTCGCCGGAATCGGCACTGGCGCCCACACGGTTGCAGGCAATCCGCGGCGTCCCCCGGGAAATCCGGCGACGCCCCTGGTTCAAGCCCCTGGCCCCGGCCGTCTTCAACCCGGAGGATCCGCTTTCGGACGATCATGCCGCCCCCGTGCAATTGTGTGATCACAACGCCGCCACCTCCTGGATCGCGCAATCCGGAGCGGGTACCCGGTTGTTCTACTCCCTGCCGGCGACCCTGCAGAAAATCACGACGGTGGTGGTGCACCCCGGGCATGGCAAGGACCCGGACACCTTCGCCAGGCACGCCCGGCTGAAGACCTTCACCCTGCGGGCAGGCGAAAGGCAACTGACCGTCGAGATTCCCACGGATCCATTGAAGGTCCCCGGTTCCGTGAATGTCCCCTGGCATGTGGTCCTGGATCCTCCCTGGGAAGCCGGCTGCATGGAGTTCACGGTGAACGCCGTGTATCCCGGGGAACAGCCCCTGGCCATTGCGGAAATCACCTTTTACACCGAACTGGACTTTTCGGGCAATCCGGCCGCCCTCATTGTCGCGGGACTGGAAGACGGACGGTTTTCCGAAACCCAGGCAAGTTCCGTGCTGCCGACATTCTCCAACACCCAGTTGCTGGAGGCATGGAAAACCGCAGGCGTCACCGCCAAAAAAGTGCTGGCGACGGAGGTGGCCCGGCGCCCCGTGGATCCGTTTCTCCCCATCCAGCTGGAAATCCTGTCCTGGGCACCTCCCGAACTCGTGAAGGAACTGTCTTCACGATTGTCATCCCCCGGAGCCCATGCCGGACTGGATGAACGCGTCACCCCGGACACGGACCCCGACTATCTGGCGCTCCTTTTGCCTTTCTGGCTCAAATCCGGCCCCCCCGATGCCGCCCGGTTGCTGGCCATCCTGAAGAAACACCCGAAAACCCATGCGGCAGTGCGGGATCACACTCCGGCTTTGGCCCGGCAGTCCCTGATCGATGCCTGGTGTCCGGACATCCTGGAAGCACCGTTCGCCTTTTCCCACTGGACCATCAAGGATGCCGGACTGGCTGCCCGTCTGGGTGATTGCCTGGCCGCTCTGCCCGCCCGCAAGGACCTTCGCTGGCGTCTGTCATTCCTTCAGGCGGCTGCGTTCGTGCCCGGTCCCCGCCTGCTGAACCGGATCCGCCGGATGTCCCGTGCCGATGGCCGGGATTCCGTCAAACTGCAGGCGCTGATCACCCTGCTGGCGTTTCCGGACCAGGGGAAACTGCATGCCCAACTGGCCCAAAGTGCCCGGCCGGACGCCCAACTGGTATTGCTGGAACACTGGCCCGGAGAAACCCTCGACCCCGCACTGGTGAAACTCGCTGCCAGTCCCTGGCCCCCCGTGCGCAATACCGCCCTCAAACGGCTGTCTGTTGCCTGTCATCCGGATTTCGCCCGGTTGGCGCGGCCGGTGCTGGAAACCCCGTCGGACGAGTTCTGGTATCCCCTCCTGGAATCCGTCAAGACCTGCGGATACGGGGAACTCAAGCCGGCCCTGTTGAAAGTCTTCGGCAAAAAGGATCTGGCGGATGAACCGTTTGCCACCCTGGCCCAACTGTTCGCCCTGAAAAAGGAAACCACGGCAGCCAACCGGGTGAAAGCCCGGCTGCAGAAGATGTTCCACCCGAAGGTGACCCGCGGGGAACTGGAGTCCCGGGTCACGGCAGGCACCTGGCTCTTGCGGGCCCTGGCCGCCTTTTCCCGGAAGGAAGATACGGAGTTCTTCAAGAAGATCGCCTACCTGAAACTTCCGGAGCCTTTTCCGGACATCCTCGCGGAAATCCTTCTGGAACGCTGTCCCCGACCGGATCTGACACCCCGGAAACTGCGTTCCCACCCGGTGCTGCGGTCCTTTCTGATGACCTGCCGCTGATTTCCCGGCGAAGACACCTGGCGTTCACTGCACATTCTGGAGAAACATGACCATGACACCCCGATTGAAAGCCGAACAACGAGAAGACCGCTTTTTGCATCCTCTGGCCGCCCGCTCGGCGCAATCCCGGGGCCGGGACCGCGAAGAGCCGTCCTGTTCCGTGCGCATGGAGTTCCAGCGGGACCGGGACCGCATCGTGCACTCCAAGTCCTTCCGGCGCCTGTCGAGAAAGACCCAGGTCTTCCTGAATCCCGACGGGGACCACTACCGCACCCGCATGACCCACACCCTGGAGGTGACCCAGATCGCCCGCACCATCGCCCGGGCGCTGCACCTGAACGAGGATCTCGTGGAAGCCATCGCCCTGGGGCACGATCTGGGGCACACTCCCTTCGGCCATTCCGGGGAAAGCGTGCTCAACAAGATGGCTTCGGGCGGGTTTCACCACGCCATCCAGAGCCTGCGGGTGGTGGAAGTGGTGGAAAACGGCGGCAACGGCCTGAACCTCACCCGGGAAGTGCGCGACGGCATCCTCAGGCACACCAAGGGCAAGGGTCCCATCCTCACCCGCAATCCCGATGCCCTGCCCATGACCCTGGAAGGCCAGATTGTCCGGCTTTCGGACATCCTCGCCTACGTCAATCATGACCTGGAAGACGCGCTGCGGGCGGATCTGCTGCAGGAGTCGGACATTCCGCCCATGGTCCTTCAGGTGCTGGGAAAAACCCACCGGGAACGCATCGGCAACCTCATCCTTTCGGTGATTGAAAACACCGACCTGGACAAAGAGCCTCTCATCCTTCTGGCCGAAGACGCCCACGAATCCATGGTGGTCCTGCGGGATCACCTGTACCGGCACTGCTACGACCACGAAACCGTGCGCGTGGAGTTCGAGAAGGCCGAACGGCTGCTGCGGGACCTGTGGCTGCATTTCCGGGAAAATCCCGCACCGGACGGATCGGGACAAATCCTCGATGAAGAAAACCTCATTGACTATCTGGCGGGAATGACCGACCGCTACGCCATCCGGAAATGGGAAAGTCTCTTCGTGCCGAAATCCTGGTTTGTCCGCTCCTGAAAGCGCCTGGAAAACAATCAGAATCAATAAAATGAAAAAAAAAGGGATTAGGTGTTGAAAAACCTGCAAGCTTCAATAAGAGTGCCCCGAGGAGGCCGACTCATGGAACTGCCGCGCATTGAACCGTACAAGATCAAGATGGTGGAACCGGTGGTCTTTTCCACCCGGGAGGAAAGGGAACGCTGGATCGCCGAAGCCGATTACAACCTGTTCAACCTGAAAAGCTCCCAGGTGCTCATTGATGTGCTCACCGACTCCGGCACCGGCGCCATGAGCCAGAAGCAGTGGTCCGAACTCATGCTGGGCGACGAAAGTTACGCCGGAGCCTCCTCGTACTACAAACTCAAGAGCGCCGTCTCCGAGATTCTGGGGTTTCCCTTCTTTCTGCCCACCCACCAGGGCCGGGCCGCCGAGAACGTCCTGTTCCAGATGCTCATGGGACATGACGCGCCGGACATGATCATCCCCGGCAACTCCCATTTCGACACCACCAAGGGCCACATCGAGTTCCGTCACGCCAAGGCCCTTGACGTCACCATTGACGAAGCCTTTGACACCACCGCACTGCACCCGTTCAAGGGAAACCTGAACCTGGAAAAACTCGAAGCGGCCCTCCGGGAATACGGTCCCGAACGCATTCCCCTGGTGCTGGTGACCGTCACCTGCAACTCCTCCGGCGGACAGCCGGTGTCCCTGGAAAACATGCGCCAGGTGCGCGCCCTGTGTGACAAATACAAGGTGCGCCTGTTCTTCGATGCCGCCCGCTACGCGGAAAACGCCTGGTTCATCCGCACCCGCGAGCCGGGCATGCAGGATGTGCCCATCCGGGAAATCGTGCGCCGGATGTTTGCCCTGGCCGACGGCTTCACCATGAGCGCCAAAAAAGACGGCATCGTGAACATCGGCGGCCTTCTGGGCTTCCGCGACGAGGAACTTTTCAAAAAGGCCTGCACCTTCAACATTGTTTTTGAAGGCTACATCACCTACGGCGGACTGGCCGGTCGCGACCTGGGTGCCCTCGCCCAGGGTCTGTACGAAGCCACCGAACTGGAGTATCTGGATTCCCGCATCGGCCAGGTGGCCCATCTGGGTCAGCGCCTCCAGGACTTCGGCATTCCGGTGCAACTTCCCATCGGGGGCCACGCCGTGTTCGTGGACGCCCGAAAGTTCTTCCCCCACATCCCCCAGAGTGAATTCCCCGCCCAGTTGCTGGGGGTGGAACTGTACATCGAATCCGGCGTGCGGGGCGTGGAAATCGGCACCCTGCTGGCCGACCGGGATCCCGTCACCCGGGAGAACCGCTACCCGGCCCTGGAACTTCTGCGCCTGGCCATCCCCCGGCGGGTCTACAACACCGCACACATGGACTACATCGCAGTGGCCCTGAAAAACGTGTGGGATCGCCGCGAAAGCATCACCCGCGGCCTGGAAATCGTCGCGGAAGCCCCCATCATGCGCCACTTCACCGTGCGCCTCAAACGCCTTTAACTCTCCTCCTTCGCGGCGCAAAGCGCCGCTTTGGGACTGCGGGACGCAAGTACCGCTTTCTCCCCCTCCTTCGCGGCGAAAAGCGCCGCTTTGGGACTGCGGGACGCAAGTACCGCTTTCTCCCCCTCCTTCGC
>CAZTZR010000056.1:16067-24760 GCA_964618145.1 uncultured Kofleriaceae bacterium | reverse complement strand
CCCCCGGCGCTTTGCGATAGCAAAAGACGGGGGTGTCCGACGACAGGACCAGGAGTCGCAATGGGGATATTAGCCGATGATTACGGTAAATAATGCTCTACGCTCATAATGATCTTGCCCTGCGGGATATCGTTTTTTGCGTTTTTCCTGAAGTTGCCATAAAGCAGGAGCATGAGAAGGTTTTTTTCCGGTTTCGCCTTGCTGGTCCTTTTCCTGGGGTTCCGGTTGCCTGTTTGCGGTGCCGATGAACCTGTGGATTTGCTACAAACATTGTACCAGAAGCGGTTTCATCTGGATGCCGCAGGTGTGCCCCTTGTACTCATAGGGGTGGAGCAAAACCTGTCCCTGCTGGAGATTTCCGGTACCAAGGGATTGGATCTCCTTCCGAACGGTCAGGCCGGGGTGCGGATTTCAGGTGCAAAAACCGTGGAGGTCCGGCTGAAATCCGGAACCGCCGGCAGGGTGAACCATCATGTGGCACTCACCTCGGTGCCCCAGGCAGAGACCGACCGTATCCGGCAGACCCGGGAGGAATTGTCCAAAAGGGGAGCCGTCCCGAAGGAACAGGGCTATGTCATTTCCATGGGAACCCGTATGCTGGACACGCGCCGGATGTTGTTTTCCCTGGGACCGTTTACAGCGGTGAAGGCGCAGGAAATCCTGGCCAGGGAACGATCTGCGTTCCCCCATGCCTTTGTGCATGCGGACTTCGCCACCCTGCCTGGTGGACAGTTCGAGGTGGTATCGAAAAGGCCGGCACTGCAGGTCACCCAACAGGGTGCACTGATGTTCGAGGCCAGGGAAAAAGGTGAACTGTCCTATGCGGTGGACGGTAAAACCCACAGGGTTCCTGGTCGGCTTGTGGTGGTTATGGGCATGGACGGCAAACTCACCCTCGTGAACGAGATTTCCATTGAAGCCTATCTGGAAGGCATTTTGCCTTCGGAAATGTTTCCGTCTGCCCCGGCCGAAGCCCTCAAGGCCCAGGCCGTGGCGGCCCGGGGCCAGGTGCTTGCCAAGATGGGACAGCGGCACAACACGGAACCTTTTCACCTGTGTTCCAAGGTACACTGTCAGGTGTATGACGGCCTGGAAAAGGTGGACCCGCGGACGACCCAGGCGGTGCGACAGACAGCCGGGCAGGTGCTGTTTGACCAAAAGGGGTTCCCGGTGGACACGGTGTACAGCAGTTCCTGTGGAGGCCACGGAGAACACAATGAGCATGTCTGGGGTGGAAAGCCCAATGAAAACCTGCGTGGAAGGCCTGATGGGCCTCCCAGGGGCCGCAGTTTTGAAAAATTTCTGTCCCATCCCCCGAAAAGTTTTTGCGGAATGATGCCCCGAGGCGCCCATGCCTTTCGCTGGAAGGTGACCAAAACCCCGGAAGAACTGCAAAAAAGTCTTGCAACAGTGGGTTTTTCCGGCAAATTGCGGGAAATCCGGGTGAAAAACCGCGGGGTATCCGGGCGGATTCTGGAAGTGGAACTGGTGGGGTCCCCGGCAAACCTCCTGGTGAAGGGGGAATTGGTCATTCGACGGGCCCTGGGGAATCTGCGCAGTTCAGCGTTTGTGGTGAATCGCAACAAGGACGGATCATTCACCTTTACGGGTGCCGGTTTCGGTCATGGGGTGGGGATGTGCCAGTGGGGAGCCATGGGCCGGGCGCAAGCCGGGCAGAATGTCCAGCAAATACTGAACCATTATTATCCGGGATCCCAATTGTTCAAATTGTACTGAACTTGTGGATGACCGGTGATCGTCTGGAGTAATCATGTCTGTTTTGCATGCAGCCGGATTCATGCTGGTGGGGCTGGTGGCGGGCACCGCCAGCGGCCTGCTGGGAATCGGGGGAGCGATCCTGATTATCCCGGCATTGATTTATTTTTTCGGATTTGACCAGAAAATGGCCCAGGGAACGACCCTCGCGTTGATGGTGCCGCCCATCAGTCTCATTTCCGCCTGGCAGTATTACAATCAGGGAAAAGTGGATCTCAAGGTAGCGACTCTGATTGCGATTGCATTCTTTGTTGGGGGGTTTTTGGGAGCGAAACTGGCCTTGCGCATGGATCCCAATGTCCTTCGAAAGGTGTTTGCCGCGTTTTTGATGCTGGTGTCCATCCGCATGTTCCTGAAGTAGGCACTTCCGGTGCTGGAACCATCCGCCCACTGCTTGACAAATTCTGAACGCAAGATATTACTTTTGTGAAGTGTGAATCCTGCAGTCTTTTCGTTCGGAAAGAGTTGACCATGCGCATCCATATCCTGTTGTTCGTCGTCCTCTGTATTCTTTCCTGCGCCGGGGGAAAGAAGAAATCCGTCATCCCAAAACCCTGCGGCAACGGGCAGGCGGATCCGGGCGAGGAGTGCGATGACGGCAACCGCCTTGGTGGGGATGGCTGTTCCGAAGACTGTACGGTGGAACCCGGCTGGTCCTGCGATACTGGTTTTCCCACCCTCTGTATCCCCGTTTGCGGGGACGGGCGGGTTGTCGGCACTGAAGGATGTGATGACGGCAACCGCCTTGGTGGGGATGGCTGTTCCGAAGACTGTACGGTGGAACCCGGCTGGTCCTGCGAGTCCATGCCCAGTGTTTGTACCCTTCTGTGCGGCAACGGTATCCTGGACCCCGGAGAGGAATGCGATGACGGCAATGCCATTCCCGGAGATGGTTGCGAAAACGACTGCACCCTCTCCTGTACCGTTGGAGAACAGCGCCCGTGCGGATCCTGCGGGTCGCAGACCTGTCTGGAAGATCGCTCATGGAGTTTGTGTGCCGAATTCTGCGACGACCGTGAATGCGGTCCCGACCCTTGCGGAACCAACTGTGGTTCCTGTGGCGAACACTACGAGTGCATGCCCCGGGGAAACTGCCGCCTGAACAGCACGTGTCCGGGGGCGTCCCTTCCCGGTGCCCCCGCCTTCGGATTCAACTACGCGCCCCAGGGGCATCTGTGCAAATGGGCAGGCACCGGATTCTGGCTGGTACAGGATGCGTTCGAGCGGGATCTGGACATCATGGCCAGTCTGGGAACCCGGGTGGTACGCCTGATGCTTCTGCCCTATTGCCTGGGAATCCGCATCCGGGAAAACATGTCCGCGGGGGACTGGGATCCGGATGAAATGATGGCTCTGGCAGAGGCACTGCCCATCATCATTGAGCGGTTTGCCGCCCATGGCATGGCGGTCATCATCGGTTTTGGTCCCAACGCCCTGTACTGGAACGGACCGGACCACCGGAAATGGTGGCAGTACATGTATGGCGATGACGGCTGGGAAGATTTCATCAAAGACACGGTGGACTGGTCCAGGGCTGTTGTGGAAATCGTGGAAACTTCGAATGTCTGCCAACATGTTCTTTATTACGATCTGCACAACGAAGTGGATTACCGGGTTCCACGCATGCAGGAACTGGTGGCCGCCCAGTTGGAGGAAATTCCCGTTCCCGATGCCAAACGGGGTCTTTCGCTGCTGTATGTTCACGATGCATGGGTGCTTGAAGGCGACGTGAATGCTGCCGGAAAACCGCTCCGGTTTGTGGAGTTCCACTCGTATCCCGACCGGAACCACAATGTCGATTTGCAGGCAGCGAACAATACCCTGTCTACCCATTTTCCGGATGCCACGGTGATTCTGGGGGAATACGGAAGCATTTTCTGTGAAAATGGTCAGGACGAAACCGCCGGGATGAATACGGTCATGGGAATCATGGATGCGACGCTGGCAGCCGGTTTGCCCATGGCCCTCCACTGGATGCTGTGGGACCGCACGGAAGGAACCGGTTGTGAAGGCAATGAACGGGTGGGTCTGGGATTCGGGCAGGATCATCCCCGCAATGCGTTCGGTGCCATGGCCCAGCGTTTGTCCCGCGGTCCGAACCCGGATTTTGAAACCGACATGGCCAACTGGTTTTCCGGCGGAACCACACCGTCCCATGTCCTGTTCCGGATGGGACCCAATCGTTCCGATTCCGCCACCAACCAGTATTACGGGCGCCTCGTGATCACCGAAGCCGGTACCTACTGGTTCTGCAACACCTGGTTTGACATTTCGGGGTCCCGCCTTGCCCTGTCGGGGTATGTGCGTCACGCCAACCTTACCGGATCGGGAATCGACATCCACTTTGGAGACGCATCAGGGGAAATTTCCATCGCCAGCCACCCGCTTGTGCTTCCTCCCGTGGGCTGGCATTTCCAGAATCTGCAAAATGGTCTTTCCGGGTACGCGTTTGATGTTCCCCCAGGGGCCACCCGGGCCTTTGTTTGTTTTTTGGCACAAACCGGCCCTTCAGTGAACGAGTCTGCGCCGGCCTATCTGGATCTGGATGCACTTTCCTTTCATGAGTACACACCTTTGCCCTGACAGCGGTAATCAGGTTCGATGAGCCCGTCCTTCGGTCATGTTCATTTTTCCGGCCACTTTGTGGCCTCCATCGGGTCGCCCGCGATAGGGCTCCCCTCTTGGCGCCGGTCCTGATGCAACAGCATCCATGGATCATCGAATCTGACCGGCGCTGTGACAAGGGGAGGAATCCGGATTTTGTCCATTTGGGGAACAATCACGGGAGGTGCGCGAAAGGCTTGGCAAAACCGGGAGCCAGCCCGGTGGGGATGAGTCCGGAAACTTCCGGATTGTCGACGGTGTCGACAAGGCGCAGGCCCGGATTGTCAAATGTGGCGTCGCCGAACAGCAACCTGTCATCACCCGTGATCAGCAGGGACACGATGGTGTACAGGCCCGGGGCCACCAGCCAGTCGCCCACGGTACCGTCCAGGCAGAACGGCCGGATCCCCGAACTCCATTCGGGAGTGTTCACGAGGGCAAAGCCGCAGGCGTCATCCTGCATGGCCAGTTCGGTGGCAACGCCTCCGAGTTGTTCTGCGGTGACCACCAGGTGGGAAAGGTTGCCATGTACATGTTCAATGCCACCCTGGGTTCCGGAAAAATCCCCCACGGTGCCCACCACGAAGGAGGTCTCATCCACCCGGGTCAACGGGGAAAAGGGGTTGGGGGTGTTCAGTTCAATGACATCCGTCACAGCGTCGGTATCTGTGTTCACCACCAGGATCCGACCGTTTCGGGTGGGTACGAAATTCTCGAGGTTCTGGATGGCCACGTACACGGCACCGGGGGTTGCCAGCATGAAGGAAGCTTCCGGGCTGCCGTCTTCATCGGCATAGTCCACCAACGAAACATTGGTTGTTCCGGCATTTTCGGATGTCAGGGGATTCATGATTTGCAGATGGTTTTTCTGGTACAGCGAAACATAGGCCTTGCAGGAGGATACCACGGCCAGATCCTGGGGATTGGAGCCGGGTCCCAGGGGTTTTTGCCAGAGTACCGAAAAGGTTTCATCATCGAAGGCAATGATGTTGTCTCCGCCAAGACGGTTGATCACATAGATGCGGTCAAATGCCGCCCGGACAGTGGCATCGGAATTGACCACCGCAAGGTCGGCCTGAAAGATGGGAGGAGTTGAAAAAAGGTCCAGCACGGACAAGGCGCCGTTGTCCATGTCTGCCGTAAGTACGGCCACACGGGTTCCCGGAACAGGCTCCTCAAAAGGCAGGCATTCGGGGTTGTTCGTGTTGTTCGTGTTGTTGATGTTGTTCAGGTTGTTGGCATTGTTGGTATTGTTCAGTGGTTCTTTCTTTTTCTTGTCATCACAGGAAAAGAAAAACACTGAAACCAGAACAAGGGAAAGAATGAAACGGTACATGGATAATCCTTTCTAGGGTTTGATGGAAAGGGTGAAGAAGAGACTTCTTCCGGGAATGGGGTATCCCAGTTGGTCGGAGACCGCCTGGGGATGAAACAGGGGGCCGGATGCGGGTTCCGGCAGGCGCTGGACATCCTCCTGGATGCGATTGAGCAGATTCCGTGCGTCCAGGGAAAAAGTTACCTGGCCACCGGGAAGGGTCCAGAGCAGCCGTGCATCCAGTTGGAGGCGGTCCGGCATGGGACGCCGGGCGGCGGTATCGAAATTGGACTGTTGTTCGCGGAGAAGTCCCAGGGCACCTTCCAGGAGGTGGCCGGCCCTTGAAAAGCGTTGGGATAGTTCTGCTGCGGTGGTCCAGCGGGGTCTTCCGGGCAGCGGATTTCCGCGCACCTCCGGTGAACCACTGAGGTTTTCCGTGTCCAGGAAGGTCACAGAGCCGGTCAGACGGGTGTGGTGCCACCGGAAAGTCATGCGGTTTTCCACACCGAAAAAGTCCGCCTGCCCAATATTTTGGGGTACGGATACGAACTGGGAGTTGGGGATGAACTGAATCAGGTTCTTTACCTTGCGGGCGAAAACTCCTGTTTCCGCCTGCAGGGAAAACAGGCCCCAACGCTTTTTGTACACCAGCCCGGCATCCGCCTGCAGGCTTTTTTCCGGCAACAGATCCGGGTTCCCGCGGGTGGCACCGAAATCCCCGTACAACTCTGCAAAAGAAGGTTCCCGCAAGGCGCGGCTCAGGTTGGCCTTGACCTCCCATTCCGGGCAAGGCTTGAAAAGAAACCCCAGATGGAAACCGGTGGGCATGCGGTCCTTGTCCCGGGTGTGGACCCACCCCTGGTGTCCGACGGCCTGGAGTTTCCACTTTTCCCCCAGGAAGTTTACCTGGCCTGTCACCAGGGAAGTCAACCGGGTGTGGATGTCCGGGGTTCCGGTGGTTACGTGCACGGGTTCCCAACGTTCTCCCGACAGGTGCCCAAACAGGTTGCCGTGCCAACGTTTTCTCCGGAACCCGAATCCCTGCCACAAACCCCCCAGCCAGAATTCATTGAGGTTGTCGGTGATTCCCACGCCGAGTTCCCCCAGGGGATCCCGGTAGTGGTCCCGGATGTGTTCGATGTACAGATCCGTTTTTCCCGTTTTCTGCCGGAGGGTGGATTGCAGACGCAAACGCCGCTGGTGATGAACGCTTTGGCTTGTGACAATGGAATGGGGGCCGGGGACTCCGGCGGTGCGATCGGAGACAAGGGCTGTCGTGACGAGGCGGCCAAAAGGGGTTTTTCCCATGATCCGACCCAGTAACTGGATTTGCATTACCTGGTTGTTTTCCCGGGGCCGGATGGCGTCATCTATTTTTGTGTAGATGGTTCCACCGTCCGAAAAATACGGGTAGTTTCCGCTGGTGGTTCCCACCGAACCCGCCAGCATGGCGCGAAAGGGTTTGCAGGTTCCTGTCGCTGCGGACAGTTTCCAGGTTTCAAAACTGCCCCGGGTGTCGTGAAGTTGCATCCACCTCTGCCGGGGGAGGGTTGGAACCAGATTCAGGGCACCACCGATTCCATGCATGCCGAATTCCGCCGGCATGGTACCCCTGAAAAGTTGGATGCTGGCAAACCCGGCCACGGGCAGGGTCGCCAGATCCAGCGCACCGCCAAAACCGGCCGCCAGGGGCAGGCCGTCGAGAAAATGCGCTACCTGCACGGGGGAGGCTCCCCGTACCAGCAACCAGCCCATGTGGAGGTCACCTCCAGTGGTTTTGTACCGGACCGAGGGTGTGGTTGCCAGGGCGTCCCCGATGCCCCGTCCCACCAGCAGCAGTTCTTCGGGATCCACTTCGGTGACAGCAAGGGACGGCTCTTCCCGGCCGCTTCCCGGTCGATGCCGGGTACCGCGCACCACTACCTCCGGATCCTCCACGGAAACTGCATGGAAATGGAAAAAAAACAGGACAAACAGAGCCAAGTGGCCGCCCTCCGCAACCGCCGGACCTCCCTGGGGGGCCGGCAGGAATACAGGTCGGTCTCCTGGCTCCCGGATCAACCTCGGATGACGCCTTCCCGCGGAATTCCGCAGTGGCATAGTGTCATCCTCGTCCCCGGATACAGTGGCGGGGGCCGCGCCGGCCTTTCACCGGCTTCCCGGTCGCCGGAGGGTTCCGGCAACACCTGAATGAGTGGACCTGTATCACAAGGCCCCCCTCCGGTCCATACAATTTTTCGTTCCTCTCCGAAGGAGAAGGGTTTCCGGGAGGGTACGGCATTGACAATTCGCCTGTCGTGTGGATAGTGGGATCCTGAGGAGGCAATGATAATGAAACTGTTCGCAGGATGCATGTGGGTTTTTTATCTGCTGGGGGCGTGCGCGGGAAATTCAACGAAAAGTTCAGAAATGTCCTGTAATGACGGGGTGAAAAACGGAAAGGAAACAGACATTGATTGCGGGGGAACTGACTGTTCCCCCTGCGCAGATGGCCTGGCCTGCGGGGACCATGTGGATTGTACCAGCGGGGTGTGCGCGGGGAATGTCTGCCAGGTTCCTTCCTGTGATGACGGGGTTCGCAACGGGAATGAAACGGATGTGGACTGCGGCGGTTCCGGATGCGGGCCATGTCTGGATGGACAGGCGTGCATCCTCCCGTCTGACTGTGAATCCGGGGTATGTACCGATCAAATCTGTCGGTTGGAACCTTGTGGTGATGGAGTGAAGAATGGACAGGAAACGGACGTGGACTGCGGGGGGCCGGACTGTCCTCCCTGCCTGGACGGTATGGCCTGCAAAAGGCCTTCGGACTGCATCAACGGGGTATGTTCGGGAAATGTCTGTCTGGGTGCGACCTGTGCGGATTTGCTGAAAAACGGGAACGAGACGGACGTGGACTGCGGGGGACCCGACTGTCCTCCCTGCATGGACGGCAAATCCTGTGAAGATCCTGCGGACTGTGCCAGCGGGGTGTGCACGGGGAATGTCTGCCAGGCTC
>CAZTZR010000056.1:0-15967 GCA_964618145.1 uncultured Kofleriaceae bacterium | reverse complement strand
CCTCCTGTGATGACGGGGTTCGCAACGGGAACGAAACGGATGAGGACTGCGGCGGGGTGGATTGTGGACCTTGCGGGGACGGTTTTGCCTGTGACGTACCCTCGGACTGTATCAGCGGGGTGTGCACGGGGAATGTCTGCCAGGCTCCCTCCTGTGATGACGGGGTTCGCAACGGGAACGAAACGGATGAGGACTGCGGCGGAAGTTGCCCGGCATGCGGAAACCACCAGGCGTGTCTGGTGCCTGAAGACTGTACAAGCAAAGTGTGCACGGCCGGAATCTGCAGTCCTCCCTCCTGTACCGATGGGGTCAGGAACGGAAGCGAGACAGATGTGGATTGCGGCGGGGGATGTCCTCCCTGCGGGCCTGGAGCGTCCTGCGAAACAAATCCGGATTGCATCAACGGGAACTGTGTGGACGGAATTTGTTTGCAGTCTGTATTATTGACCGAATTCTGCGGCCGGAATCTGCCGTACTTCTGTGGTGGAAACTGCACATCCAACACGGCAGCCTTTGCGGATGCATACTGCCAGATTGCAGGGTTTTCCCGGGCGTCAAGCTATGTGACACATTCCACGGGAACCGTGTACGAGGTGCATTATTACAATCATACCGACCTGGGCGGTCCGGACATGCTTCCCACATCATGTTCGGACATCCTGTACAGTTCTTCATACGGGACCGCCAGTTTTTGTACCTGTGTTTCGCAGTTGTGGTGTGAATAGATCCTGAAAACTACGGGCAGCAGCCCTCGGGGGGCGGATCGCCGTAATCACAATCACAGCAGACGTTTGCGCAGGGGTCGACGCCGTACTCCAGGTTCAGGCAGCATTCTTCCCGCAAATCCTGGGAAAGGTCGGGATCGTCACAATCCACCTCATCGCACACCGGAGGGTCGACGCCGTAGTCCAGGTTCAGGCAGCATTCCTCGTGGAGCCAGCCGGGCATGTCGGGGTCATCGCACGTGTAATCGTCGCAGGTGGGAGGGTCGACGCCGTAGTCCATATTGTAACAGCATTCCTCACGGAGCCATGCGGGCATGTCGGGATCGTTGCATGCATAATCGTCGCAGGTGGGATCCACCCCGTACTCCGGTTGTGCACAGCACATCTCCCATTCACCCTGGGGAAGGTTCGGATCCGAACAGTCAACGTTTTCGCAGGGGTCGGCACCATAATCCGGCTGGAATATCGGGGGGAGGCAGCCGGCAGTGGAACCTGCAAACATCAGGGCGGCTGCGGTGGCGATCCGGTTCTTGATGCGGCTGACCGGACGCTGCCTCGCCTTTTCCGCCAGCATGTAATAGCAATAGGGATTTTCCGAAGTGGTGCCGTTCACCGCAATGGATACGCAGTGGGCGCCTCCCCGGCAGGAGCGGGCGTGTTGGCACGCGGCGCATGAACCGGTGAGATCGGCCAGGGAGAACCGGCGGTTGTAGGCAAAAGCCTGCGGATCCGTCCAGATGTCAAACAGGGATCGCTCCCGGATGGTTCCTTCCCGGAAGGTGGAAGGACCGTCATCGCCGTCCTGCATGCTCAGGCACCCCTTGATGCCGCCATCGCTTTCAATGCCGATGCCCAGCATGCCCGCCTGGCAACCGCTCCATTTCTGGGGGGTTCCCTTCCATGACGTGGCCCGCAGGGGAATGTCATAGGCGCTGTGGAAACCCAGGGAATCCCCGATGCCCACCTGGACCGGACCCTGTTCCGCCAGCCGGTGGAGTCGGGGCAGAACGTACAGGATCTCTTTGGGTTCTATCACCCAGTCTTCATGGTCTTCCAGATTGCCCATGGGTTTTCCCAGTTGCAGGCGCCATCGGTTCACCTTCATTTCCGTGCACAGGGCATGGATGCTTTCCAGGTGTGGAAGGTTCAACTGGTTGATGGTGGTCATGATGGTAACAGGCAGACCGGCCCGTTGTGCGGCGGCTACGGCTTCGCAGGTGCGTCCGAAGGTGTTGGGACCCCGTATGGCCTCGTGAACTTCCGCAGGGCCGTCAATGGAGATCGCAACGTTGGAGAGGCCGGCTTCCTTCATTTCCCGGGCCCGTGCATCGTCGAGATGAATACCGTTGGTGACCATGTTGGGGATCATCCCCGCATCCCGGATGGCCCGCGCAATTTCCAGCCAGCCAGGGTGCATGGTGGGTTCCCCGCCGGACAGGGTGATGACCTCGCAACCCATGGCTGCCAGGTCCTCCACAAGGGCAAGGCATTCGGATGTTTCCAGTTCCTGGTCCCTGGGAATTCCCGCCCGGGAGCCGCAATGTCCACAACGCAGGTTGCAGGCCAGAGTCAGTTCCCAGACACAGACCCGGGGTTTGAAGGGAAAAGTGTCCATGTGGTCCAGTTGTTCCTTTGTGAGCATGAATTTCCTCCTGTGGCACAAAATGTGCTTCCCAAGTGTAGCATGAATGGTTCCGGTGTCCAGCGGTGCCAGGAAAGAAGGGCAATTCCCTGTATCAAGTTGCCTTATTTGCAGACTCCGATGGTTCCGGGTACTGCGGACAGGGGATGGCATTCATCCGGCCCGGGGCAATCATCTTCAATGTAACACAGTTTCCGGCAGGCTTTTTCATCCCCGCCCACGGAATCGCAGTAATGATCTGCAAGACAACGGTTGTACAGATCACAAGGATGGCCGGTAGCCAGAGTCCCGCCCAGGGTACAGGCGGTTTCCAACAATTGATTGATGATCGTGCAGTCCAGGGCCGCGCTGCATTGCCCGAATTCCATGGGAGTACAAGTCACGGTAGCCAGACAGACTCCGGGCAGATAACCCTTGGAAAAGGCACAGGACTCCCCGGCATTCTTGCAGGGAAAGTGATCTCCGCACAGGCGCATGCACCGGGGGTTGCCCGGAGACACGAGGTCCGAACAGATGTGTCCTGACATGCATTCATGGTTGTCTGAACAGCCATCGCCCGTGGCCACCTGACCCTCAGCCATGCATTGGGTCTGGAAGGATTCGCCATGGAGGTAGCATGCTTCGCCTTCGTTGGCACATCCGTAATGGGAAACGGGGTGGCAGGAAGGCTGTCCGTGGCATGTCAGGTATCCGCCGGAGATGTCACGGCTGCCACAGGTGCCCCCGGTGGGGCAAACGACACCCTCGACCATGCAAAGTGTTTCACATTTTCCCTGTACGCAGGTGTGCCCGGGTTGGCATTGGGGGGAATGGAAACAGGATTTCCCCACAGGAGTATTACCGGGATGATGGCAATCCGAAGTGCCGATGGAAGAATCCAGGTAACAATGCATGGTTCCGGCGCAGCCGGTGTCCTGGAGAGGGTCACATGTATCTGTTCCCTGGCATCCCGTGAAATCCAGGGCGCAAAGCGTGCAATCGAGATCACCCCCGTGAAACCCGTAATCAAGGCATGACGCATTGCGGTTTGTATCCGTGAGTATCATGCCGTAAAGCCACTCACATTCCTCATGGGGTTCCAGTCTCCGGTTGCCACAGGTCAGGGGGGAGGCATCCAGAATCGCCCTGGAGTCACATCCGGCCACGGCAAAAAAAAGCGACAGGAAAACCAGTGTTGTCAGGTACTTCATTTCGGAACTCTCAAAGATTGCCGGCATCTTCGTCGCCGGCGTGGTCATTCTCCACAGGTTCCAGATGCAGCACCACGTCCTGATACTGCGTTCTGACCACGGTGCAGGTTTCCCGATATGCCGGGGTTTCGGCGGTGTTGCGTGTACATACCTGCGGATAGGAAGAAGACTCGGACATCCATTCAATGGTGAAGGTGCCGTCTTCGGCGGTCAAGGTGCAGCCCTGGTCTTTGGATGTCTTCACGCAGACGGTCATTCCGGCCACTGGCGTATCCCGGAAAAGCACCTTTCCGGCCATGGAGGATGCCCGATCGGGGCCGTAGGGCGGCCGTTGGGGTCCATAGCAGGCGGCCAGGAACAGGGCCCCTCCGGCGGAAAGGATTCCGGTGGCGGTCTTCAGCAGTTTGCGTCGAATCAACATGGTTCACCTCATTCGGTCCGGATGACCGGACCGGTATCATTCCGGTTGCGAATACTGTGCAACAATGGCCAAAAAATCAGGAAAATGACCCAGCACGATTTCCACCAGTTCCGGATCAAACTGGACCCCGGCCTGATCCCGGAGGTATTCCAGCACTCTTTCCCGGGTCCACGCTTTTTTGTAGGGACGCGGATGCAACAGGGCATCTAGTACATCCACTATGGCGGTGATCCGTGCAAACAGGTGGATGGACGGTCCCGACAGGTGGTTTGGATAGCCCGAACCGTCCCATTTTTCATGGTGTTGCAGGGCGATGAGGGCTGCCGACTGCATGATGTCCCGTCCCGAGTGCTTCAGGATGTTGAACCCGATGATGGTGTGTTCCTGTATTCGGGAGAACTCTTCAGGTGTCAAGGGATCCGGTTTGAGCAGAATCCGGTCCGGAATGCCGATTTTCCCCACGTCGTGCATGGGGGCAGCCATGCGAATCAGTTCACATTCGGGTTCCGGGCGGTTGTGAAGGCGGGCCAGCAACGCGGCCATTTCCCCCACCCGGCGGACATGGTGGGCGGTTTCGCCGGAACGGGTGTCCAGAACCTCTCCGAGGGTGAATATGACCTCACGCTGGGTCTGGATGATCTCCTGGTTGAGATGCAGGTTGTCCATGGCCGTGGTGATGTTGGTGGCGAACGTGCAGATCAGGTTCTGTTCCAGTCGCGTGGTGGGTCGCCCCGCTTCAAAGAACAGCAGCATTTCGAGTCCCTTGCGGGTCTTGAAGTATCCGGCAAAACGGTGATCCGGAAACACGAAAGTTTTTTCTGACATGGCCCCTTCGCAGGTTTCCATGATGTCCTGGGGCACTGCCACAGCCTGGGGAGTGTTTTCGATCCCGGCGTGGCGTCCGACGCCGGCAATGATGATCCATCCATGGGGTCCGTTCCGAAGGATGACGCCCGAACCGGGAATGTCCCGGGGGTCACCCACCACTTGCAGCAACTGGGACAACTGCACGAGCACATCCCGTGCGAAGGCGGGAAAACTCTGGATTTCAAAGATCCTTCCAGAGGATTTGACAATCTGGGCCAGTCCCCGGCGTGCCCGCTCCACCGTTTGCAGATCCCGGAATGAACGGATGGATGCAGTGACCACCGTAAACAGTTTGCGGGCGGTCAATTCGGTCTTTTCCTTGTAGTCGTTGATGTCATAGCGGGCGATCAACTGGTTCTCGGGGGCTTGCCCTGGCTGACCGGTGCGCAGGATGATCCGGACAAAGGAATTGTTCAGTTCTTCACGGACAAAACGGGCCACTTCGACTCCGGAAAATTCGTTTTCCATCACCATGTCCAAAAGGAGCATGGCCATGTCAGGCTGCCTGGACATGATTTCCCGGGTTTCCTGTGCATTGTAGGCGGAGAAGAACTGGAGCCCGCGGTTTTCGAACCGGAAATCACGGAGTACCAGACGGGTGACGGTGTGGACTTCCGGGTCATCGTCGGCGATGAGGATCTTCCATCCGTCCTCCCCGTCCGTGGACGGGTTTTCGTCAGGTTCTTCGGCAAAAAACAACTCATCCGACATCGGATTCATCTCCCGCAGGCAACGTCAGGAAAAACCTAACGCCGTTGCCTGGAATACTCTCGGCATGTATTCGCCCACCGAAGGTACGCGTGACGATATTATATACGATATGGAGCCCGAGTCCACTCCCTCCTTGTCCCCTTCGGGTAGTAAAGAAAGGATCGAAGATCCGGGGGAGGTATTCCGGGGCGATCCCGCACCCATCGTCTGTATATTCAATTTCAATGTTTTGTCCTGTTTGCCGAACGGCAATCCGGATGGTTCCTGCCGGTTTCTCCGAAAAACCGTGGGTCAGACTGTTCATGACAAGATTTGCCAGCACCTGGGAGAATGCGCCCGGGGAACCGTGGAAGGCCAGATCTTCATGGCAATCTACTTTTATTTGATGTTGCGTATGTTTCAGGTGGGGACGCAGGGAAAGCAGCAGTTCCTGGATATATTCAGCCAGTTTGAAACTGCGTTCGTCCCCGCTGGCGCGATCCGTGGCGATCTGCTTGAAGGACCCAATCAAATCCGCCGCCCTTTTCAGGTTTGACTCCAGGATGACGGAACTTTCCCGGGCCAGTTCCAGATACCGGGACAACTCGGTTCGGGTGAGTTTTCCGTTTTCAAATAGGGCCAGCAGTTCAACGGTCCTTTCCTGAAGGTGTGAGGATGCGGTCATTCCGATGCCCACGGGCGTGTTGATTTCGTGGGCGATGCCCGCGACGAGTTCGCCCAGGGCAGCCATTTTTTCGCTCTGGACCAGGTGTTTCTGGGTGTCCTGCACCATCTGCAGCGTATGTTGCAGGGCGTAAGTCCTCTCTTCCACTCGTTGTTCCAGTTGTTCGTTGATGCGCAGGATTTCCCCTTCGGCCAGTTTGCGGTGGGTGATGTCCGATACCATCGCGAAACTGCTCATGATGTCCCCTTTTTCATCAATGATGGGAGCACCGTTGAATTGACAAATGACCCTGGAGCCGTCGGGCCTCAACAAGGTTACTTCGTAGGAACTGCGCAGACCGATTTTACGCAGTTCCAGGTGTTCCCGGATGCGTTCGGCACTCGGGGGGTCCACAAACTCGAAAATCTTTTTCCCCAGGATGGCATCGGATGGCCTGTCCAGAAGCGTGCACATTTCGGGGTTCAAATCCAGAATCACCCGGTCCGCGCCGACTTCCATGAATCCTTCATTGGCCGAGGAAAGGATGGTTCGCAATCTGCGCTCACTCTTTTGTACTTCTCCCTGAGCCGTCTTGCGTTCCCGGATTTCGGCACGAAGGCTGCGTGCATACTGATCCAGTTCCCTCATAAACTTGTTGAAATAACTGGCCAACAGATGAAATTCCCCGGTGGATCTGGAACGTATGCGCGTATTGAACCTTCCTGCGGCACCCTGGGCGAAAGCCCGGATCATGATCTGCAGGGGATTGGAGATCAGGCGGCTGATGAGCATTCCCAGGGTCAGCAGCAGGATGAGTGTGATGGTCATGCCGGCATACAGGATGCGGCGCAGTTCCCCCAGAGGAGCATATACTTCATTGTAGTATCCGGTGGACACAACGATCCAGTCCAGTTCAGGCAGGTGCCGGAAAATGGCGATTTTCTCCCGTTCCATGGGTTCGCCCGGGTTTTTCCAGGAGTATTCGGTTTTTCCGTTTTTCATTCGGCAGATGGTTTCGACGAACCGTCGGCCGGATGAATCCGAGACATGGAAGATGTTTCCGGTCATGAAAGGATGGATGATCAGGTTGCCTGCAGAATCCATCACATAAGTGTATCCGGACTTCCCGAAGCGGTTTTCCAGGATCTTATCCCGGAAGTCATCCACATGGAGAAGGGACACGAACTCTTCCCGGTAGGTGGACACCGATATAATCCAGTCCCAGGGCTCGAAATACATCATGTACAGTGCCTTTGGCCGCAACCGGGTTTCTCCTGGATTCTTCCAGTCGTATTCAATGTATCCGTTCTTGCGGTACACCTGCTCCCGGATGAACCGGAAATCCCGCAGGTCCCGGTTGAGCAGTCCGGGCACGGGATGGACCTGGAGATGTCCCGTCGTATCCAGGACATACGTGTAACCGGTATCCCCCACCTTCTGGTTCAGGAAAAACCTCTGGGCCTGTTCCTGGGCCTCGTTGGTGGTCAAGGTGCCGTTTTTCACATCCCGGTGGAGCAGTTCCACCAGTTCCAGGTTTTTCTCGGCGATGGCCCGAAGGTGATGGCGGATGGAAGTTTCCGTGGCGAGTTGAACCATGCTCAGTGTGTTGCGGGTCGCGTTTTCCAGTTGTGCCTGGATGTTGACTTCCATCAGTTTCTGCAGACGGGCATTCAGTCCGATTGCAACGGGTACCATGACCATGATGAACAGGATGGAACAGGATATGAGGATCCATGTCCTGATCGACAGGCTTCTGGAAAAACGGGTCAGTCGGGAAAAGAGTCTCAAGATGGATGTAATTTCCTCATATTATCCCGCACAGGTCAAGCTGTGAGTACCACGGTCACCACATCGCCTCCCATGTTCATGTTTTCTGCCGCAAGGGTCATTCCAGTGGACGGGTGGGATTGGTGGGCTCATCATCCAGGGTGGTACCCAGAAGCACTCCGCTGGCCTCGAATTGCAGGTCTTCAAAACTCAGGTTTGCGGTGTCCATGTCCCCTGCATACATTCCGTCTTCTATGGGTGAGTTCACCGGAACCGGACTTCCCACACCGGTGCTGGAGGTGCGTTGACCCTGCCAGGAAATGGACGAATCCTTCTTGCGACCGGAACGTTGGGGAATGGAAGGAGAAGAATTGTCCAGGATCAGCGGTTCCATCAACTCGGCGTAGATGTCGATCACCCGGCGTCGCGAGTGGGCCGCAGTGAACAGTTCCCGCACTTCGTCGTAGGCATCGGCGGCAATTTTTTCCGACTTGTCCGGGTTGTTCAGAGCATACAGCAGGTTTCTGGCGAGATCCACCGGGCTTTCCGGATCGTAGAGGCGCGCAAGTTCCCCTTCCCGGGTGATCTCGATGGTATACGGCAAACGGGGTGCCACTGTCATGGTGCGGCAGGCCATGTATTCCAGCATGTTCATGCAGTCATCCCGGGGAATGGCGCCTGCTCCGGGGGAACGCGGTCCCACCAGGGCAACCCGTCCCCGGCTGATCAACAGAGGCAGGTCCTCCTCTTCCTGGACACCGAAAAACTTGACGTTGTCCGTGAGTTTGTGCCGTGAGATCAGTCCCACCATTTCATTCGCGAAGGCCGGGGTGATGGGGCCTACAAGTCCGATGGTGAGATCCGGGCGGTTCTGATGCAGGCGCTCAAAAGCCTCAAACACCAGCAGTGTGGCCGGCATGTCGATGAAATTGTCCACCCATATCACATCTATGGGGGCCAGTCCGGCGGTATGCTCGAAATCAAAGAGGTTGACGTCGATGCCAACGGGCATGTGCCGGACCTTGGGCGCCAGGTCCGGTTTGCCCAGGAGAATTTCTGCCTGGTGGCGGGTGGGTACGAGAATCAGATCCGCCAGTTCCATGGAAAGATGGTCCAGGGCCACGAAGGATTTCCGGAGTTCCTCGGGGCTGTCGGCGGGCAGGCTCAGGCTGGGTTCGTAGATCATTCGGGCATCCAGCACATGCCGGTTCTGGGCCAGGATGTGTCCTTCCCAGGGGGAGCGGAAATGAATGACATCGTATTCATCCCCATCGAGTTGCCGGGAGATCGCCCGCTGGAAACTTTCCACCTTTTCCATGTAGGTCCCGCCAATGGGAACACGGAGAAGACGATGCTTCCGGAACTTCTCGATGTATCCGAGTTCACTTTCCCGGATGGTGAGGATATCCGCCTCGAAACGGGGGGAAAGGGCGGATATCAGGTTGCCCAGAAGCCTTCCCTGTCGGGAGGGGCTGGGGTAGGAACTGAAGGAAAGTATCAAAATGTGTCCAAGCCGCATGAAATTCATTGTACGCAGAATGTTCTCGTGATAAAACTCCAAAGTTAAAACGAACGAGAATTTTTTTGTTTTCTCGTTTGAATTCCTTCGAATCAATTCAGGCGGCGCCCTTCCGGGCGCCCGGATATGCCGGCGGCGCAAGGAAAAAGCGCGGAAGGAGAGGCAACGTGGACAAACTGGCTGAATATTTTTTGGAACATCTTGTTCTGGACATGGATGGGGCGCTGGATCTCGACGAACTACGGGAAATGGTTTCCGATTCCGATGAGGGTGATGCCCTCGTTTCCAGTCTGAAGACCGAAGAGGATCTCGAGAATTTCATCATTACGCTGATGGATGGACTCAAGGACCGTCTGGGCGATGGCATTCGCAGGGAAACCATTCTGGAGGAACTCGAAGCCATTCTGGAGTCCTGACGACCAGGTTTTTTCCCCCGCAATGTCCCCTTTTTCCCCCGAATTCAAAAAGCACCTGCTCCTTTCCGGAAAAAAATCACTCCAACCGGATCGTATCTGGGTACCCGGTGCCGTATGTACCGGAACACTTCTGGCGGTTGCGGTTTCCGGAGCCCTGTTGCGCATGCTGGATTCCTTTTTCCTGCCGTTTGCCTGGCTGGCTGGATTTCATGTCTTCCTGTATGTGTGGCTATGGTCTGTCCTTCGCGAGAAATCTTCCCTGGTCGAAGGTAAGGGCGAGGCGTTCCGCAAAAATATTGCAAGTTCCCTGGATGCAGGGGGCCGTTTTTTGTCCCGCTCCCTGATACTGTCCCTTCTGGCCCTGGTGCTGGTTTCCAGCGGTGGGCTTTTCCATGTACTGGAAAGCCCCGTATGGGTGGTTCTTCTGGCTCCCTTTCAATGGTTGGGGGCAGGGGCCCTGTTGTTGCTTGCCTTCTCGTCCTTTGCAGTGGTGACAGCGCTTGGCTGCGGTGAACACGAGGAAAACCGGGTTTTTTTTCCCTTGTTGGGATGGGCGCTGTTTTCCGGCAGTTCGGTGGTCCGTTCATGGGTCGTCATGTTCTGGACCTTTCTTCTTGCATGGTTTTTTCACAAGGCATTTTACATCGTGTGCCTGACCCATGGAGAACTCCACAAAATCTGGCAATACAGTTTTCTGGGTTCCCGGGCAGGGCTTCCTCCTCCTCCGGAATTTTCCTCCACGGTAGTGGCCCTCAACATCTCCCTTTTGCTGGCACTTTTACCGGTGTTCGGGCATCTGGTGGTCCTGACGGCACATCTGGGAAAGCCGGATCCGCAACATTAAGAAAGATTATTTTTCGCAAAAAATTTGCGTGTATCCGGAAAATGATATAAACCTACATGTGGGACAGGAAGCAACCACTTCCTACATGTGGAACCATGATACATTTCTTTTTTTTGCTGCTGCAGGTTTTTTCCTCCAACACCGGCCCGGATCCGTGGACCGCACCGTTGGTGCAGGCAGAAGATCCGGCATTCACGGAACACCTGCAGGAAACGCCCGGGATCTGGGAAGGCCGTCCCGATGAAAAGTGGCTCAGGGAGATTCAGTCCACCGAAATCGAAACCATTACATTCAACCGAGGGGGTTCCAGCATTTCGCTGCGCCTGCGGTTCAAGGATGGAACCAGTGCGGCGTTCAAGCCGGACCAGCATCATGAGCACACCGTGCCACGGTTCGAGATCGCCGCCTACCGCCTGAACAGGCAACTGGGACTGAGCCGGGTTCCTCCGGCCACCTGGCGGATTCTCACCCGCGGGGAGATCTTCGGAAAATTCAACGAAAAGGGCAGTGTATTTCGGAACCGTGTCCGGAATGAAATAAAATGGAACGAGGACGGTTCAGTGGCGGGCGAAGTGTCGGTGTGGATTCCCGTCATCCGCGTGGTTCCGCTGGAATCCCTGGAATATCGTCGTAACTGGGTGCGGTGGCTGGCCCCGTACGACTTTTTGCGCCGGGAGGAGTACAGCATGGCCGGACAGATCAGCAAGATGATCCTGTTCGATTTTTTGGTCAACAACCCGGATCGGTTCAGTGGTGCCAATACCCTGGCGGACAGGGCGATCAGTCGCCTGTATTTCATGGACAATACGTTTGCATTCTTTCCGAATCCCGAGGGTTCTCCGACATGTCGGCAATACATGCGCCATGTCCGCAGGTATTCCCGCAGCATGCTCGAGAGCATCCGGGCTCTGGACCGGGTCACGGTGGAAAAGAGAATCGCCTTGCAAAAGGACGCACCCTGGCCCATCCTGACAGAACGTGAAATCGATGCCTTCATGCAGAGGCGTGACAACCTTTTGCGCGAAGTGACGCGCAACATTGCCCAGTTTGGCTGGGACAGGACGGTGATATTCCCATGAAACGCTGTCCCTGCTGCAACAAGCCATTCGACGCCCTGGCGGGTGGAAAACCCCGCATTGTGGACGCAAAAGTGGTGGTGTATTGCAGCCTTTCGTGCCGGGATGCCGCCAGAAAGCGGGAAGAATCCGGATGGCACTTTCCTTCGGTCCGGTTGCCTCCAGTCGATTTTTCCCCCGCAGCGGGCCTTGTGTGGATGGGAGTGATTCTGTTCTGTCTGGCGGGCATGTGGTTGTTCATGCGCCCGCCGCCCCGGGAATCCGTTCGGTTTCAGGTCTTTCAGGGCGTTCAGGCCAGTCCTGTCTGCGGGGGGCATCGGATGTCGATCGTGACGGAAGGCCACCAGGAACCCGACGAACCTGACCCGATTGTCGCCAATGAGCGTGCGCTTGAAATTCTGGAGCAAAGCATTGTTGCGGAACGATCCACCGTGTGGGATCTGGAGGCATTGTCGGTACTGGCTATCCATGGACATGAAAAGGCCATTTCACGACTGGTGGAACTGGTGGGAAACCAAACCGGTCCCACCCGGCGCAAGGCAGCAGTGGCGTTGGCCCGCGTGGGTCGTGCCGACGGGCTGGAAGCCTTGCGACGGGATTCCAGAAGCCAGTTCAGTTCCACGGCGTTCATGGCAGCCACGGAACTGGCCCGGTTGGGCGACCGTTCGTCCATGCCGGTCATGAAGCGGTTCATGGCCTATACCGAAACACGCATGGCTGCGGCCGAAGCCGCTGTTTTCATCCAGTACGAGCCGGCGTTCATCCTGCTCTGGCAGACCGTGCGGTTCGGCAAGCGTCCGGGAGATCGTGCGCGGGCGGCGGCTGCACTGGCTGCAGCCGGAGATGCAAGGGCCAGGGAAGTGCTTGCCGAATTGTTTGATGACGGACAATTCCGTTTCATGGCGGCCCTCGGTCTGGGCCGGCTCAAGGATCCCCGGGCGGTGCCCGTGTTGCGAAAAGCGTTGTCGAACACCGCCCTCAGACTGGAATCCGCCATCCTTTTGAGGGATTTTGGCAAAGAGGAATACTACCGCGATGTGATTGGGGATCTGGAATCTGAGCATGCCCCCACCCGCATCAGCGCAGCGGCGGCCGTGTATGTGCTGACAGTTCCTGCAGGCCAGTCGGTGGAGGGGGTTTCCCATGGCTGAAACCGTGCGCCTCTATTACCTGTTCCGTGGGCTCAGTTCCAGTCTGCTGTTCAAGACGTTCCTGGTGTTTTTCTATCTCGAGCGCGGGCTCAATTTTGCCCAGATCGGCGTTTTGCACAGCGTCTTTGCTGCGACGGTCATTCTTCTGGAGGTTCCTACGGGAATCTGGGCGGATCGTTACGGGCGGGGCCGGATCATGGGCTACGGGGCCCTGGCCATGGCTGCGGGAGCGCTGGGCTTCACCTTCCTGGATGGATTCTGGGGATTTGCCCTCATGGAATTCCTGCTGGCATTCGGTCTGACAATGACTTCCGGCGCCGACAGTGCTTTTCTTTTTGATGCCCTTTCCCGCAGTGGCAGGCAGGGAGAATATGCCGAACTGGAGGGAAAAGCCGGTTTTGCGAAACATGTGGGCATGGCCACCGCCGCACTTGTGGGAGGGATCGTTGCGGAGTACAATCTCCTGTATCTGTTCCCGCTTTCCGCCGTGGTGATATTCTGTGCCTATATCGCCATTCGTCGCATGGACCAGACACTGCCGGTGGAAGTTTCCGGACATGTCCAGAACTCCACATTCCGGGTTTGTGAGGCAGTGGGCCAACTGGAATCCCAGAAGGGAATCTGGTGGACGATCTTCTATTCCAGCCTGATTTTCCTGTTCATCCGTTCTTCGGATACCCTGTTGCAGCCGGTGCTTCGGGCAAACGGATTCAGTTACTGGAAAATCGGTCTTGCCGCGGCAGTAGGAGCCCTGGCCGCAGCCGTGGCGTCCCGCAATACCGCCCGGATCATGGACAAACTCACTGAACGGGTGCTCCTGTGGACGCTTCCGGCAATGCTCATCGGATCGTATGCCCTTTTCGTGACTGGATCCGGATGGGTTCTGGGAGTGCTTTTCTTCGCCAACGTGAGTGTGCAGGGGATCTACTCCCCATTTACCAAAACCCTGTTGAACCGCAGTATCACCAAGAGTTCCCTGCGGGCCACGCTCCTTTCCCTGGAGAGCAGCGTCAAGCGACTTGTTGTTGCCCTCATGATGCCTCTTGTGGGAATGGTCGTGGACGTGTATGGTTTGCAAGCCGGTATATCAGCCTGCGTGGCCCTGGCGCTTGTGGTCTCGCTGGTGCTGGTGATCACCGGCCCGTTTCGGGGTGGTTCGCTGGATCGGGATACGCCGGTCAGTGAACCCGAACCCGAACCGGAGGTTTCCCAGGTGTTGGAACGGGTGTCTTTGGCGGCAGAAGCGATGGAACCTGTTCCCCTGGAGATGATCAAGCGGGGTTGATACACATGGTTTTCCTGTTTCTGGTTTCCATACTGGCCGGTTCCACCGAATCCGATTTTTCCTGCCGATGGGGAGAGAAGAGTTCCCTGCCGAGTCAACCGGACTGCGGGGTTCCTGTCCGGGTCCGGGTCCGCTTTCCCGAAGATACCCGGGGAAGGTTTGAATTCCGGCGCTCAGAGAACCCGGGGCTCTCGGGATATTTTCACCAGAGGCGCGATGGACAGGGAACACCCCGCCCGTTTGCAAACCTGGTGAACCTGTTTACGGTGGATCTGTTCTTTTGTCCCTCCGACTTTGCCACTCCCAGAACCCTGCTGTTCCAGCATGTGGGCATTGCCCAGTCTTCGTCTTACCAGTGCCAACTGGGACCGTGGTCGGAATCCGGTACCGAACCGGCGGATTCACCTTCTCCCGCAGGGGTGGCGACACCTTCTCCGACTGCCGGTACTTCTTCTGTCCAGGAGGCGCCCTTGCCTCCTGAAAAACCTGCCGAAGATGTGATCACCGGGGTGATTCCGGGGCCCGGTCTGGTGCCCGCGGTAGAAGATCATCTGGCCCGCCGTCTGGCCTGGGGCGCATTGGGACTGTCCGTCCTGGCACTCTTTTGCTGGGCGGTCTTTGCCGTGCGGATGGCCGGAAAACTGCGGAAACTTTCGGCGGGGTCCCGCGTGGACGATGCCGCAGCACCGGTGCTGGCCCTGAAGAAGGCACGCCCCCGGAAGTTGTCGGGGAAAAACGGCGGTTTGGGGCAGGAGGATGATTCCGCAGGGGAGGGAAGCTTTACAAGTTCCCCAACCTCTGATACTTCCGAATCCTCATTGACGGGCGAAGAGGATGCCCGTGGAAAGGATCTGGAAACATGAAGGAAATCATTCACTCCGATGCGGCACCCAAGGCAGTGGGCCCCTATTCCCAGGCGGTTCGGACCGGCAATCTGCTGTTTATTTCCGGCCAACTTCCCCTGAACCCCGAGACGATGAAACTGCAGGGAGAAACCGCAGCCGAGCAGGCCCAACAGGTTTTTGCCAACATGAAGGCCATTCTGAACCAGGCTGGCCTGGGTTTCGAACATCTGGTGAAGACCACTGTACTTCTGGCCGACATCCGGGATTTTGCAGCGGTCAATGAAGTGTATGCCACGTTTTTCTCCGGAGAATTCCCGGCACGGGCAGCCTACCAGGTGGCTGCATTGCCTCTGGGAGCACGGGTGGAGATCGAAGCCATCGCCGGTTTCTGATTTTTTGGTTCTGCTTGAAATCCTGACTTGACTTTGGAGGGAACCCGGTCATTAATATACCCGGTTTTTCGAACGCCAACTGACGGCACTGGAGGTATCATGAAACTTGTCAGCAAATTCCTTACTGTTTTTGCGGTGGCCGGCCTGATGCTGTTTGCATCCTGCTCCACCCAGCGTGTGGTGGTGGAAGCCCATACGCCCAACTCTGTCCGCCTGACCAGCCAGACCCACGGCTGCCGCTTCCACCGGGGCAAACTGGCCTTGTACTGGCTTTGGGGAGTGGTGGGAACCCCCTCCACGTCCGACATTGTGGATGGTGCCCAGGGTCCGGTCCGGGTGGAATTCAAGAACACGCCCGGTTCCGTTTTGTTGACCGCCATCACCTGGCCCTTCGGCTTCATGTTCAAGACGCTCGAAGTGTACGAGTGCCCGATGTAAAGGAGGCAGATCATGAAAAAATTACTTTTCCTTGT
>CAZTZR010000055.1:0-24822 GCA_964618145.1 uncultured Kofleriaceae bacterium | reverse complement strand
AAATACACGGTGGGATATGTCGGACGCCGGGACCGTTCCTATACCCTCTCTCACACGCAAATTCTGGAGCAACTCGGACCCAGGCTGATCGAGGCGGTGGACAACCCACCCCTTTTCCAGTCCCTCATGGGTCGCACCCGCTATGTGTTCCGAAGCCCCGATGAATCCGAAATTCCCCTTTTCGCCGCCCGGTTGCGGCAGACAGGCACGGCAGCATGAACCGCAACATCGTGATCCTCTCCCCGCATTTTCCACCCCACTACCGCCATTTCTGGGCCGGTCTGATGGAGGAAGGCGCCAACGTGCTGGGCATCGGCGATCTCGCCTACGACGAACTGTCCAATGACCTGCGCTCCTCGCTCACGGAGTATTACCGGGTGTCGGACATGCACAACTACGATGAGTTGGTCCGGGCCTGCGGGTATTTCACCCACCGGTTCGGCAAGATCGACCGGTTCGACTCCCTGAACGAATACTGGCTGGGGACCGAGGCCGACATCCGCGACGATTTCAACATTCCCGGCGTCCGCACCACCGACATCGACGTGATCCGGCGCAAGTCCCGCATGAAGGAACGCTTCATTGCCGCCGGGGCGCCCGTGGCCCGCGGCCGGGTGGTGGCCACCGTGGAAGAGGCGCTGGCACTGGCGGCGGAAACCGGCTACCCCCTGGTGGCCAAACCCGACATCGGCGTGGGCGCCCTGTTCACCCGGCGCATGGATTCCGAGGCCGACATCCGGCAACTGTTTTCCGAACCCCTGGGCACCGATGTGATCATGGAGGAATTCATCTCCGGGCAGATCCATTCCTTCGACGGGCTGGTGGACAAAAACGGCGTCCCCGTCTTCCTCATTGCCCACGAGTTCAGCCAGGGCATCATGGAAACGGTCAACGAAGCCCGGCACATCGCGTATACCTCCATGCGTGAAATTCCTGCCGAACTCGAAAAAATCGGGCTGGCCTGCGTGAAAAGTTTCGATGTCCGTGAACGCTTTTTTCACATGGAATTCTTCCGGATGGCGGACGGATCCTACGTCGCTTTGGAAGTCAACATGCGACCTCCCGGGGGCTTCACCACGGACATGTTCAACTACACCGCCGACATCGACATCTACCGCACCTGGGCCAGACTGCTGGTGCACGGACAGGTGGATTTGCCCTACACCCGTTCGTATCACTGCTGTTATGCCAGCCGCAAACACCGCAACCGCTATGTCCACAGCCACGAAGACATCCTGGCCAGGTACCAAAGCCTGATCCTGCAGGTGGAAAGCGTGCCCGGAGTGTTTTCCAGCGCCCTCGGGGACGTCGGATACCTGTTCCGTTCCCCGGATCCCGAGGTCATCGAAGAGGTCATCCGGTTCATCCACGAAACGGTCCCCACGTAGGTTTCCGGCAGATCCGGAACAAGGAGTCATCCAATGCATACCGAATATCATCAATGGTGGAGCCCCCATCTGAACCGCAACATGGAACTGAAGGTCTATGGCCACTGGGGCAAGCCCTACATCGTCTTTCCCTGTTCCCGGGGACGTTTCTTCGATTTCGAAGGCATGGGCATGGTGGACCGGATTTCCGGATACATCAATGCCGGCCGGATCAAGTTGATCGCGGTGGACAGCGTGGACAACGAATCCTGGTACAACCTGGGAGTATCTCCCGCCCAGCGCAACGCCCGGCACGAAACCTATGATTCCTACCTGATCCACGAGGTCATCCCCTTCATCCGGGAACACTGCAACACCCCCGGCGAGCGGCCCATGGCCACCGGTGCCAGCATGGGTGCCTATCATGCCATGAACTTTTTCCTGAAACATCCCGACCTGTGCCAGGGTACCATCGCCCTGTCCGGTCTGTACCGGCTGGATCGGGCCGAGTTCAGCCTGGGGTCCGAACACCTGTCCGATGTGTACTTCAACTCTCCTTTGGCCTATCTGGCCGGCATGCAGGATTCCTGGTTCCTGGACTGGTACCGTCAATCCATCATCATCGTCTGCACCGGCCAGGGTGCCTGGGAAGACGAAGCCCTGGAAGACACCCGGGCCCTGGAACGCATTTTCCGGGATAAGGGCATTCCCGCCTGGATCGATGTCTGGGGCCATGACGTCAACCACGACTGGCCCTGGTGGTACATCCAGATGAATCACTTCCTTTCCCGTGTTCACGGCCCCTTGTAGTCGGAGGCACTTTCCGCTACCATGGCTTTCGATTCCATCTTTTGGACCCTGGAGCCGTCATGAGAACCTGGACGATTTTACTCGCCTTCACCCTGCTTTTTTCCTGCCGCAAAAAAGAGCCCGACCTTCCGGGAAAAAACGAGTGCCTCCGACAGATCCGCGCCTGCCGTGAAGAACTGGAAAAGCACTTTCTGGAATCCATGGACCGGCATCCGCCGCAGGAACGGTGGAAATCCCTGGCTTCGCAACAAAAGGCCCAGGTGACCGAAAAGGTGTACCTGGAGTTCTACGGGGATTTCATCCTGCAGGGGAAAATGGAGACTTTTTCCGCATTCCTGAAGGAATCCGGCCTGGCGCAGTGTTTCCAGGTCAATGACTGTGCCAGTTTCATCGCCTGCGGAACGCCCCGCATTTTCGAAACCTATGGGGCCCGGATTGATGACGAGGATGTTCCCATGCCCGGCGCGGAACTTCCCGCGGACGTGCCACCGGCCGCAGATCCACAAAACGACCCGCTGCAGACAGACCCCAAAAAACCACTGGCCACATTTCCTGCCCTGAGTCCGGATACTTTTGACATTTCCATCCCGTCGGAGAAAACGGACCTGAAGGATCTGTCCGGTTCCGGCCGCCCGGCCGTCTGGATGGCCCATGGCCATGAGTTGCATCTGTTGCAAGTGAAGGACAATCAGGTTCACCCCGCCAGGACCGTGGATCTGAAACCCTACGTGCAGGTACGGGACAAACATCCCGTGTCCGTGCACATCACCCGTCACGGAACCGTCCTGATCCGGACCTCTTTGGGCATCCTGCTTCTGGACAGCCAGTTTTCTCCCCACCTGGTATGGAAACCGGCGTCCGGGCTGGTCACCGGCGCACTCGCCTTTGCCCGGGAGGATGTCCTTCTGGTGGCAGCCGAGGGCAACCTGATCACCCTGGATAGCCGTTTCCGGGAAACCGGCCGCGTCAGCCTGGGCCTCGGAATGACCAAAAACGGGCATGACATTCTGGTCCACGGCAACCAGGCCCTGGTGCTGGACAACATTGTGGCCCCCATTTACCTGTTCCGTGTGGATGTGTCGGATCCGGACAACCCCCAGATTCTGGAAAGGATTCTGGACCAGAAAGCCCCCAATGCCCATCTTTTGCACCAGTGGGTGGATGAACGGGAAAAACTCTGGGCGGTGGTGCGTTCCTCCTACGGTCGTGCCGGTTCTTCCCAGCACATCCTGCAGTTTGACTTGCACCAGAAACCCGACGAAGATCCGGATCACGAGCACCACGCCGGTTGTGGCCATTCGGTCACCTATCCCACCCGCTCCGTGGAAAATTCCCACCCCGTATGGAGGGAATCCCTGACCCACAGCGTCACCACGCAAGGAGGCTCCAAACCGGAGAAAACCGGGTTCCGTTTCCTTTCCGGATCCTCCGAAGGCAACTGGATCCTGGCGTCGGATTCCAGGGAACTGCATCTGGGTCGCTATCAGGTGGATGCCAAAGGAGCCCGTTTCAAACCGGAGTTGTCCCTTTCGGGATCAGCAAAAAACAAGCCCAGGACCGCTATCGGGGAACCGGATTTTACGGCAGAATCCCTCCGGGGAATGATCAGCGTTCGTGGAAACCGCATGGTTGCCATGCTTTCAGACCGGCTTGTCTTTTTGCAGGCAGACAGAAAACCGGTGATCCGGGAAACCCATGCCCACCAGTTGCCCATGCCCCAGGCTCTGGCCATTCACCCCTGATGAACCATGATTATCGTACACAGGGATCGGACAGCAGCCGTCCGGGGGGTTTTTGCCCTGTCAGGATGCTGCGGACCGCACCCACGAGATAGAAAGAACCGGTCACCAGCGCTGGCGGTTCCACCTGGGCCAGGCAGGCTTCAACAGAACCGGACATCCCCAGGACCCTTCCCTGCGCGTCGCGTACCCGCCGGGCCAACTCCTCAGCAGGCATCACCCGTTCTTCGGACCTAATCTGCGTACAGTGAAAACCCCTGGCCACGGGCGCCAGAATCCGTACGCATGCGTCCACGTCCTTGTCCGCCATCATGCCCAGTACCACCGGGAGTCGAAGTTTTTCATGATGCAGGGTTTTTGCCAATGCAGCCAGGGCAGGCGCATTGTGGGCGCCATCCAGCCAGAAACCCTCGATGCATTCCATGCGGCCGGCAAGGGAGAACCCCGCAAACGGATCAGTCAAATCCAGGGGTTTTCCGGCAAACAGACGGGCCAGCGTCAGTGCCATCGCGCAATTGGAGGGCTGGTGGATCCCCAAAAGGGGCACCCGTACACTTCCTGCAGGTTCGGCTCCGAATTGCCAGCGGATCTTCCCGGGTTCAGCCGGTTCCATGTGGTAATCCACACCGGCCTGCACCAGGTGCCCCCCCCGGGCCTGAACTACGGTCCCGAGGACCCGGAGGGTTTCCTCCGAAAGGCGCGGAACCACCAGGGGAACCCCCGGTGCCGCAATGGAAGCCTTCTCCCAGGCCACCCGGAGCAGGTTCCCGGACAGGGCCAGTGCGTGATCCGCTCCGATGGAGGTCACGGCTCCGGCCACGGGCACCATCCACTGGGTCGCATCCAGGCGTCCTCCGAGGCCGGTTTCCACCACCGCCACATCCACCTGGCACCGGGAAAAATGCAGAAATGCCAACACCGTGGCCGTTTCAAAAAAGGAAAGGGGAACCCCGCAGGAAGCCACCTCCTGCAGCAACCCGAGAAAATCCCCGTCCGGAATTTCCTGTCCATCCACGCAAATCCGTTCGGAAAAGCGTTCCAGGTGCGGCGAAGTGTACAGACCCACCCGGTATCCCTGATTCTTCAGAATCGAAGCCGTCATGGCGGCGGTGGAACCCTTTCCGTTGGTTCCCGCCACATGAATGGACGGCCAGCGCACCTGGGGCGAACCCAGTTTCCGCAACGCCGCCGCGGTGGAAGCCAGCCCCCATTTTACCCCCTGCCGCCGAAGTCCATACAGGAACCCGCACGCTTCGGGCAGTGTGGCAAAACTCATGCGCCCTTTTCCTTCATCTCCAGGAACTCGAGAAACTCCAGATAGCAGCCCTCTTCGGCAATCAGAAAACCTTCGGAACCGGGGATCACCAGACGGGCTTCGGCCAGTTGGTCCACCACGGCCGCCACCTGTCCCAGGGGAAACCCGACAAAGGCCGACAACCGCTTGAGATTGATGGGAACCAGCACTCCGTCCGCTTGCAGGATCCCTTCTTCGCGGGAAAGATAATGTAGCGCCTTGACCACCCGGTGTGTCTTGTCGGACAACATCAGTGCTTCAATCTGCATGTTGGCGTGATAAAGTCTTTGCGCCAGGTTTTTCATGATGCGCAAGGTAATGTGGCTCTGGGTGGAAATCATGCGCAAAAAAGTCACCTGGTCAAAAATCAGGCATTCGGTGTTTTCCACCACCGTGGCCGTGGCGGAGCGGGGACGATTCAGCAAAAGGGACATCTCCCCGAAGAAATTGCCCTCCCCGATCACCGTGATGATACAGTCCTTGCCGTTGATGCGCCGGGTAATCTGCACTTTTCCCTTGCGTATGACGAACATCTCCCCGCCCGGATCCCCTTCCTGAAAAAGTACCGTTCCCGCAGGGAAAATTTTGGCGTACTGCTCCAGAACTTCCTTCTCGTTGGTCATGCATCACCTGGATTCCGTCAAGTTTGCACACCTGTTCGGGTACTGGAAAAACCCGGATGGTTTTCATCGACTCCGTCAGGCTCCCGTGTGGTATAGCATAACTTTCCGAAATGCAAATCGAAACTGCGCCCGGTCGGTTTTTCTTGACAATAATGGACTTTGAGTCGGAAAAACACTGGGGGAGAAAATGAAAGTCCGACTGCAAACAACAAGGAAAAACATTGATTGCAATGGAGAATCGGGCGTTTACCGGTTCTTTTTCCATCCTCCGGAGGCAGCGTGATCCGGATTACAGGCGGCCAGATGAAGGGACGATACCTGCGGGTGCCCCCCCGGCACGTGCGGCCCACGCCTTCCATGGTGCGCGAAGCCGTCTATTCCATCCTGAACGGGATCTGGTCCGGTTTTGAAAACCGGACCATGCTGGATGTGTTTGCCGGCAGCGGAGTGATGGCGGTGGAAGCCGTCAGCCGTGGCATGAAATCCGTGCTTTGCATCGAAAAATCCCGGACCACCTGTGCGACATTGCGCAGCAATCTCCAGGAACTGGGAGTACAAGACCGCATATTCTGCCAGAATGCCGATGCCCGCAGGATACTGCAGTACCCCCCTGCGGTTCCGTTTGATTTCATTTATGTGGATCCTCCCTATGCCGAGGCAGACCTGCGCCACGATGTGCTTCAGAAACTGTCCCACGAAGGATGGCTTTCCGGTGATGGCCTTCTGCTGGTGGAGCAGGATGCCCGGAGTGAACCTTCCACCGTCACCGGATGTCTGGAACCTGTCGATTCCAGAACCTGGGGCGAAACCCGAGTGAGTTTTTATCATGTCAGGAAAAACAGCGGTATATCCGGGGTCCTTTGATCCCATCACCCTGGGACATGTGGACCTGGTCCAAAGGGGTCTGGCCATTTTCGACGAAATTGTCGTGGCCGTGGCCGTGAACACCACCAAGAACACCCTGTTCACCCTGGAAGAACGGGTGCAGCTCATCCGGGAGGCCTTTGCCGGTGAACCCCGGGTCCGGGTCACCGGCTTCGAGGGACTGCTCGTGGATTATCTGGAGAAAAACCAAATCGGCGTCTTGCTGCGCGGTCTGCGGGCCATCTCCGATTTTGACTATGAATTCCAGATTTCCCAGATGAACCGGGCACTGTCTCCCCACATCGACACGGTCTTCCTCATGACCGGGAGCCAGTTCTTCTACCTGAGTTCGTCCGTCATCAAGGAGGTGGCCCGTTTCGGTGGGGACGTGTCCGCCTGGGTACCCCTGTGTGTCCAGAAAGCCATGATGGCGAAATACCGGGAAATCCTTGCGGACCGCAAACCTTGAAACCACATGCCTGATAGGGTATGTTGGATCCGGTTTCCGGAGTTGAGTTGACCCATGGACATTCACTGCCCTGCATGTGCTGCCCCCATTGACGAGAGCCTGCGGTTCGAGGACCAGATCACCTGCCCCTTTTGCGGCACCGCATCGGTCATCGAATCCAGCCGTCGGGCACTGGGAAAGGATGACAGGGCATCCGCCACCCTGACCGGTGTGTATACCCGGTTCGGCGTGCACCGGACCGGCAGCATCCGCTGGAACAACGATGTCCATGAATACCGTATCCATGGCCGGGTCCAGGTGGAATATGACGGCGGTTTCTGGTCCGAATGGTATCTGGACGTCAATGGTCAGGGCTATTGGCTGCAGGAGGACGAAGGCACCTACATCCTGTACATGCCGGTGGCGGTGGGAGAAGGTCCTGCCACAAGTGCCCTGGCGGCACGCCTGAAGGATCCGGGCTCCCCCTGGAAGGCCGGAATGGTCATCGAAAGCCTGGGGCCCGGCATTCCCCACTGGCGCCTGATGGAATGCGGAACGGCAAAGGTGGTGGCCACGGAAGGAACCCTGCCGGAACCGGTGAAACTGAATACCGCCTTTCTGTATGCGGACGGCGTGGGTGACGGGGTGCTGTATTCCCTGGAAATGAACATGGACGGTTCCGGACCGGAAATGACCACAGGATGGCCCCTGGCCTACGAATCCATCCGGACCGACGAGGAAACCGGCTTTGCCGCCTCGCCGGACATCCAGGAGGGAGCCTGACATGAATGCTTTCAGTTGGATCATGGTTCTTTTGTTGGGAACTTCCACGGGGGGTGCCGTCTGGGCCGCCCGGAAGGGACTCATGCTGAAAAACACCATGCAATCCGCAGGACAACCGTCTGCACGCGCCGGCTCGGTGGGTGCCCGGGGCCCGCGGGGCGGAAAAAGATGAATCGGGGAGGTTTTTGATGAACAAAATGCTGCTTTTCTGGATGTTCTGTCTTGCTGCCACCGCCGGTGTTGCCGGATTTGCCCGATCCGTCCGGGCGGAAAAGCCGGCCGAAGCCGTGGCCGCACCGGTGGTGCCTGCCGCTCCTTCTGCCGTGCCGGCCACCCGGGACCGCTCCGGTCCCCTCTCCCGGATTCACCTCGGGGATCTGGTGGCCACGCTGGTATATTCCCTGCTGGGGCTGGCCATTGCCCTGTTCGGATACAAGGTGTACGACTGGATCACCCCCTTTGATTTGCGCAAGGAACTGGAAATCGACCAGAACACGAGTCTGGGAATCGTTTGCGGGTCCATCATTCTCGGGTTGTGCATCATTGTGGCCGCAGCGATTCTGGCGCCGTAAACCGGGCAAGACTGGAACTGGGAACCGGACCGATGAGTGAACTGACAATCCGCCAGGTCAATTGTGCAGGCTGTGGTGCCAAGGTGGACATCCGCACCGGATTGCGCATGAAGACTTTTGTCTGCCAGTTCTGTGGTTCCATCTGTGAAAACGAACAGGTGGTGGGACTTCTCGCGGATGAACAAAAACGGGCGGCCAATGCCCCCCGTGGTTTTCTCAGACTCGGCTTGAAGGGGCGTTTTCTGGGCCGTGACTACCAGGTGGTGGGGCGCATGCGCCTCCAGGATTCGGACGACGAGGAAACCTGGGACTGGGACGAATGGTTTCTCATGTCCAACACCGGTTATCCCCTCTGGCTCCAGGAGGACGAGCACGGCCTCACCCTGTTTCAGGTGTATGTTCCCACCCAGTTCATTGATCCGTCCAACATCCGGACGGGAGCCATGATTGACAAGGTTTCCTATTTGCTGAACGAACGGGGAAAAGCCCGGACGGTATTTCTGGAAGGGGAATTCACCTGGCGGGCCCGACCCGGGGAAATCGCCCATTATGTGGACCTGAAAAAAGGCAGGAAATCCTTTTCCATCGAATATGCCCCACAGGAAATCCAGTATCTCCGGGGAAAACTCCTCAAGGCCGAGGAACTGGTGGAAGCCTTTCCGGACGTGCCGCCCGAAGCCATCGGCAAGACAAAAGGCAAGGCTTCTTCAAAACCTGCCGCCGCCTGGGGCGTTCTGGCTTTTCTTGCCATCCTTGTGGCGGTACCTTCGCTTTTCATGTGGATCATCTCGGACGAGTTGGGAAACAAGGTGCTGGACGAGCAGGTCACCCTCCAGATTGACCGTACGGTAGGGCAGGATTTTCCATTGAAAAAACTGAACGGGGATCCCGTGACCTTCACCCTGTCCGGAGGGGATGTCACATCCATCACCTTCAAGAGCAGCGAGTTCGGGGCCCTGGCATCGGGAAACGAATACGGATGGTGGGTCTCCGCAGACGTGGTTCCCGTGGAAGATCCCGAACACACCCTGGCCACCATGGATACTTCCTTCTGGTGGGCCACCGGCGTGGACGAAGGCGAACGCTGGACGGAAAAGAAGGTCAAGGACACCCATTACATCCGCGGTCTGAAAGCGGGCACACCCTATACCCTCACCCTGCATGCGGCATCCCAGAACAGGCCGCCAAGACCCGCCAAGATCCATCTCCGGATCATTGTCCGGGAAAAAGCCTGGCATCCTGTTCCGTTCATGATCATTGCCATCATCTCCGGGGTTCTGGGCATCATCTTCCTGGCGGTGAAATTCAGTTGATGCGATTCTTCCCAATCTTCCTGCTGCTTTGTCTGTTTCAGTCCGGTTCATGTGTCACCGAACGGGACGTCCTGCTGGATGCCATCCATACAGGAAGTACCGCCACCCGGATCAAGGCCCTGGAGAAGGTGGCATCCCTGAAATGGGACAACCGGGCCGAAGATGCCGTGGTGCGGGCCCTCAACGATTCCAGCCCGCTGGTGCGCCGGACCGCGGCCGAAGCCCTGGCGGGAAGGGGAATCTCCGTTGGCTGGCCCCTGGCCCGGCGGCTCAGGGATTCGGATGTGCGGGTTCGCCTGCAGGTGGTACGCAGCCTTCACACCCTGCCTGAAGCCGATTTCATCATCATTGCACTCATGGGCGCCTTCGCCGATGCATCCCAACAGGTGCGCACGGAAAACCTGGACGGTTTTGTGAAACGGGGATGGACCCTGGAGGAAATCCTGGCCTGGCGCACCTTCGACATGCGCCTGTCCGCTCTGGAACAACTGACGGCCCACTCTCCGATGGACCAGGCTGCAGGACTGGAAAAACTCGCCGGCATCCGGCAGGCCCAGGATTTCGCGTTCTTCTATGCAGCCCTGTACGGAACCGATCCTTTTCTGGTACAGGTGGCTTCCCGCGCCCTGGCCCGGGGAGGGGAACCGGAACATCTGGATCTTCTGCTGAATACCCCCGGACCGGAACCCGAAGCCCGCCTGACCCTCTGGCTGGAAAACACTTCATCCCTGGCTCCCCCAACCTTCTTTCGCCTGCTGCCCATGATTCCGGAAGAGTTCTTCTCCGACTGGGTCCGGAACCGGGAAATCACCCTTTCCTGTGAAATCCTGCAGGAACGTTTCCCTCTGTTCCTGATTCCGAAACTGCCCCAGAACTGCCAGGCTCCCGAAAATGCCCCGTTGGCCGTCCGGTATCTCGTTTCGCTTCACAACGGCAAGGTGACACAGGAGTTGACACGACAGGTCTTTGAAGACCTGGACTCCTTTGATGCGACCGGTTTGAAGCTGCTGGCAGCCGATGCATCCAACCAGCCGCAACTGGTTCAGTGGTTCCGGGAACGGTGGGAACTGTACATCCGGGACTTTGAAAAATGGCTTCCGGAAAACTCCTGGAGGGCCCTGGAACTGGTGGGCATGGAGGATCTCGAACCTGCGTCTTCCTCCACTTCACCCACCGAGCGCATCCTGAACGCCTACCGGGCCCGTTCCAATGTCGTGGAGGAGACCGAACTGATCCCGCCCGACTTCGATGTTCCAGGGTATGCCGCCCGGCTGCAGGCCCTGGAGGGCATTTCCCAGGCAAGGGAATTGGTGCTTTCCATGCTGGAAATTGCCCCGGGACCGGTGCTGGCTTCTGCCTTGGACGTGCTGGCATCCATCACGACCCCCGGACAGGAACTGCCCGATGCCGTGAAAAACGCCATGGCTTCGGAAGAATCCGCCGTGCGCAACGCTGCCGTGCGGGTGCTGGCCAAAGCCCGGCACATTCCCGAACTTCTGGGACTTCTCAGAACCAGTGAACCTTCGGTGGTGGACATCATCCTGTCGGCACTGGAAACCACCGCCGACGAAACCGTGGCCGGATCCCTGTTCGCCCTTTTCCAGGAGGAACCCACCGCCCGCCTGGCTCTGGCGCTTGCACGCCTCGGAGCCCCCGGAATCCGGGAAGAACTCTTTGGACTTCTGGCCGAAGACACGGTGCTGGCCATGAGTGCGGACCGGGCCCTTTTGCTGGCAGCCTTCCAACAGGCAGGACCGGTGGATGAGGCCGGCCTTCAGGTATTCCGCAGGGATCTCTGGCATCCTTCCCCGGTGGTCCGGTGTGAAGCGCTGAAACATCTTCCACCGGAAGCCGCCTTGCCCCTGGGTCTGGCGGATCCCTCCTTCCAGGTGCGTTTGTGTGCCCAGGAAAGGACAAAGAAATGAACATTCTGGTTGTCGTCGGAACCGGATCCGGATGCACCCTGGAAACCGGCCAGGAAATCGTCCGGATGCTCGAAGAAGAAAACGTGCAGGCGGTGTTGTCGGACGCCAGGGACAATCCGGATCCCGCGGCTTTTGACGCCATCATTGCGGGCAGCGGGGTCCGGGCCGGAAACTGGCACGGCAGCATCCGCAAGTGGATGACCCGTCATGCGGCAGAACTGGGTCGCAAACCCCTGGCCACCTTCACGGTCTGCCTGACCATTCTGGAAACCGGCAAGGACGAAGAAGTGCAGGCCTATTCGGACAACTTCCTGAAAACGGTTTTTCTGGCACCTTTGGCTTCGGGACTGTTCCCCGGCTGGTTTGTTCCCGAACGTTTCGGGTTTTTTGAACGCCTGATCCTGAAAATGTTCAAGGCCAAAAAGGGGGATTTCCGGGATCCCGGCAAGGTCCGCGACTGGACCCGCAACACTTTGCAACTATTCCGGACCTTTGACGGAAAGAACCCGCCGCCCTCCCCGTAGAACATCCATGTCAGACCCGTGCGCACGGGTCGGCACGAATCAAACGAAAACCAAACGGAGGTGTCCCATGAAAACCCGCCTGATCTGCGTTCTGTCCCTGGTGTCCTTTCTGTATGGATGTTCCGTTCCGGCAGAGGATCCCGTTCCCGATCTCGAAAAACTGCAGGCAAGAAAAGTTGCACAGAATCAGGAATACCAGATGCAGCAACTGGAAAACCCGGATCCCGACGTTTCCATGGAAGCACCGGAAACCCCTGTTCAACGCGGAGCCGAATCCACAAAAGACATTTCCATCCATCAAATTTCCAAAAAGGAAACAGAAGCCACCGGGGGAGGAACCGGTTGGGGCGGCATCGGAATCGGGGGCGGGCGCGGAACCGGTTGGGGCGGCATCGGGGGAGGAGGGGGTCTCGGTGGTCCCATGGCCGCCCGGGGTGTTCGGGAAAGTGGGCGACTTACGTCGGGTCCCGGACGTGGAAGGCCGGATTTCGATTCCTTGCGCAACAATCCGGATCTGAACACGGAAAGTTACCAGCATCTTGCGGAAAATCCGTTCCTTGCTGTGGTTTCCCAGCCCCTTTCCACCTTTTCCGTGGATGTGGACACGGCCTCCTATTCCAATGTCCGGCGTTTCATCCAGGCTGGACAAAAAGTACCGGCGGACGCAGTGCGCATCGAGGAAATGATCAACTATTTCTCCTACCGGTATGCATCCCCTGGCACCGGACGGGATCCCTTCTCCGTGGACATGGAGTTGACCACGGCTCCCTGGGCTCCCGCCCACATGCTGGCCCGGATTGCGGTGTCGGCCCGACCCCTGGACGTGAAAAACCGCAAACCGGCCAACCTGGTGTTCCTGGTGGATGTTTCCGGGTCCATGAGCCCTCCCAACCGGTTGCCCCTGGTGCAACGTTCCATGCGCATGCTGGTGGACCATCTGGGACCTGCCGACCGGGTGGCCATCGTGGTCTATGCCGGCTCCGAAGGACTGGCGCTCCCGTCCACTCCCTGCAATCGCAAATCGGAAATTATCCTGGCCCTGGACCGGCTTCATGCGGGCGGAACCACCAATGGCGGTGCCGGCATTGAACTGGCCTACCGGGTGGCGCGGGAAAATTTCATCCCCGGGGGCATCAACCGCATCATCCTGGCCACCGACGGGGATTTCAACGTCGGCGTCACCTCCAAAGGGGAACTGCTCAAACTGGTGGAAAAACAGGCAAAGTCCAACATCTTCCTGACCGTCCTCGGGTTCGGAATGGGAAATTACAAAGACTCCATGCTCGAAGAACTCTCCAACCGGGGCAACGGCAACTACGCGTACATCGATCACTTGATGGAAGCCAAGCGTGTACTCGTATCCCAGTTCGGAGGCACCCTGGTGACCGTGGCCAAGGACGTGAAACTGCAGGTCGAGTTCAACCCGAAACTTGTCTCGGGGTACCGGCTCATCGGCTATGAAAACCGCTTGCTGGCCGCCCGGGACTTCAATGACGACCAGAAGGATGCCGGAGAAATCGGTGCCGGACATACGGTCACGGCGTTGTATGAACTGATTCCCGCAGGCATGCCGGTCCCCGGAGAAAACGTGGATCCCCTCCGGTACCAGACCCCGCCCGGAAATACGTCCGCAGCCGTGGACAGTTCGGAACTGATGATGGTGAAGGTCCGTTACAAGGATCCCGAAGGCGATACTTCAAGATTGCTGCAGTTCCCGGTGGAAAATGCCAGCACAAGTTTTGGGGAAGCGTCCGAAAACACCCGGTTCGCCGTGGCGGTGGCCGGTTTCGGCATGTTGCTCAAGGAATCGAAACACGCCGGAGATCTGACTTTTGAACAGGTGCTTTTGATGGCCGAAAAGGCCCGTGGCGCGGACCCGGAAGGATATCGTGGAGAGTTCCTGGATCTGGTGCGCAAGGCCTCCGGCAGGATCAAAGGCGAATGAAGCGGCCGCGGATCCGGAAAGCAGGGCTGATCCCCTCGGCCCAGGCGGCAAAAAACACGTCATCATATACATGAGTCAAAGCGGGACCGTACGGGCCGGCAGGGCCCTCACCCGTGACCGTGACCTCTTCTTTGACTTCAAAGGTGTCCCCGTCATGGGAAAGACCCTGCAGGATCACGTCATTGCGGATGCCGCTGCGCACCCGGTAGAAAAAGACCGCCAGTCCCATGGGCCCTGAAGCCAGAGCCGGTGTGTGTTCCAGACGACCGGTGATTCCGAGTTGGACCACGGGATCCATGGAAGACAGGTTGCGCACCAGGATGGACAATTCGGCTTCCTCCTCGGTGCCGGTGGCTGCAACGACTCCATGGGGGGTTTCGGCAAAACTGACACTTTTTCCGAAGCGACCGGGCATCACCGGTTCGGGATCGACGGTGGCCGACGTGTTGTCCGAATCCACCCGGATCATCCACAGGGCATTGTCCCCCTCCAGGGGCTCCCGGGAAAATCCCAGAACAAGTGTGCCATCGGAGGTGGCCAACAGCGCCGGATAGAGATCAAAATCGTCATCGGTTCCAGCCGCCGCAATCAGGTTGCCCTCCGTTTCACCGGCCGAATCCAGGCGTTGCACGAACGCCCGGAATGTCACCTCGGCAACGTAGGAGCCGCCAATGGCGAAGGTGCCATCGGACAGGGCCGCGCAGGTCGGCATCCAGGCGTTCTGGTCCTGTTCCTGCCCATTCACCCGGAGAACCAGTTGCCGGGGCTCATGCAGGGGATTTCCTTCCAGATCAAACAGGCGATACCAGATGTCCATGTTGCGGGGACCTTCGCCGTTGTCCCGGGTCCATGCCACCAGTAACCCTTCCGGGCCGATGGCAATGCAGGGATCCACCTCGTTGTGGGTGTTGGGAGGATGCACCGGGATGCGATCCCCGAAAGGGGCCCCGTCACAGCCCATTTTCCGCAGATAGGTGTCAAACCCCGAGGATCCGGGCTGATCCGGCAGGTTGTAGGCCAGCCAGATCCATTCCCCGTCAAAAGCCACTGCCGCGTGAATCTGGATGTCCGGATCCTCCGCAGCCAGTTCGAAATTCTCGTCCAGAACCAGTTTTTCCGCACAGATGTTGTCGTGGCAGCCCGAAGTGTCAAAACGGCAGTCTTCACCACAGGCAAGGGTTCCCCCGGCAAACCCCAGAGAGGAGCAGGAGTGTTCCCCGAGATCCGGATCGCAGTCCTCATCGGCGTTCAGAATGCCGTCACCACAGGTTTCCACCGGTTTTTTCGACGATTTCCTGTCGTCACAGGACACCAGGAAAGCCACAATGGCCACAGGCAGCAGAAGATGGAACAGTTTCATGAAGTGTCTCCTTTGCAGGTTCATTTCTTCTTGTGCAGACGCTGGGCCGCCGCCTGGCGCACGGCCTGGGGCACGTTCCGGGAACGGGCCAGGGCGCGCAGATCGTTGTCCCGAAGGTGATTGATCAGGGCCATGGAGGTGGTCATGGGTGTCTTGGGATTGTTTGCCAGGTTGTATTTGACCCGGTAGTTCTTCACCCAGTCCTTGCGGTGGCTGATGTAGCGGATCACATCCTCGGGAAGCTGCTTGTTCTTGGAGTATTCCTCGACTTCGGCATCGGTGATCGCAGGGCTTTTCACCACTGCAATGGCCACCAGTTTGTTGGCGTCCCGGATCAACTGGGACCGCTGGAACCGGTTCCCCATCTGGGCCAGGCGAATCCGGGCCGACACCGGAAGGTTGGACAGGATCACCGGAACCTCCCGGTTGTTTTCCGATTCTTCGTCGTCCCCTTCTTCATCCGGATTCCAGTCGGCTCCCGGTTCCAGTTGGGACGCACATTTGAACTTTTCATCCAGTTCCGCTGCGGCAAACTCGGCATCCATCGGGTCATCGAATTCCAGATCGTCCATCGACAGTGCCTTGACCATCTCGTCATAGGCGTCCAGGGACAATTCCAGTTTGTGGCGCGCAGCCAGTTCGATGATCCGCATGGCCAGGGACATGGGAGTGTTCCGGTTCATGTACAGGGATTCGATGATGGGTGGCCAGGACAGCAGCCGGGCCTGGTTGTCCCCGATGATGACCGCCAGGTTCTCGCTGCAGGCACGGGAAATGTACGCGATGGTTTCCCCCGGGGTTTTTGGCAGCATCACCAGTTTTTCCAGGGCCGTCGCCGGAATGGGAGCACACCCCACATAGTCCAGCACCGGTGCCGGAAGATCGGTCTGGAAAGCGGTCAGGTACATGGAATCGGGCAGGTGGACCAGGGTGTTGCGGGTCAACTCGGACCATTCTTCCCCGCGCAGTTTCAGTTGATACAGCCCCAATAGAATCTGGTCGGGAGAAAACCCGGGGGCCAGACCCTTGGCAAACCCCTGCTGGATCTTCTCCGGCGTGGTTGGGGAGAGAAGCCGGGTCAGTTTCGGACCGAGTTCTTCTTCGGACAGGGGGGGATGCATGATCTGCATGATACGCTCCACAGAATCCCGATTCTATTCGAGACGCTCGCGAATTCCAACCCCGAGCAACAGCAAATCGTTCCGGGAGGGCATCAGTTCATAGGGCCCCAGCCGCCAGGCCGATCTCAAGCGACTCCACACGAACCAGCGTCGGTCCAGGGAATACCGGGCCTCCACGGACAAAGCCAGCGCCCGGTTTTCCACATTCCAGGCACCACTGGCGACCAGAACGAACCGTTTGCGCAGGAACAGATCCAGGGAAAGTTCCGCCGTGGTTTCCAGGCAGGAATATACCATTCCCATGCGGATGCTGCCCGGTTCACCAAACCGCCATCCCAACTCCCCACGGACACCCCAGCCGGGGGAATCCCTTTCGGCCAGGAACCGGGCCAGGGTCCGATCTCCCTGTCCGGTCAGGTTCGTGGCATCCATGGAGCGCATCCAGTAGAACGGTCCCATGATCCAGGGCACAAAGGCATGGCCCCCGGCCCCTCCTTCCAGGGCGGCCGTCAACCCTCCGGAAGGCGAACCCCGATGAAGGCCAAGCAGCAATCCCGTTCCGGATCCTTTCAGATCCAGGTTCAGCAACGCAGCGGACACTCCCCAGGAACCCTTGTTCCATCGGACGTTCACTTCCTGTGCCGTGAACAGGTCCGTTTCGGCCGGCTCCAGCATTCCCCGGTCCCGGTTCACCACCGGATCTCCCAGATCATCGTGCATGCGCAGGGGAAACCGCGTATCCATCCAGAACCCGGCACCCCCCTGCCAGGATCCGTTCGGACGAAGGTCCACACCCAGGTGAAACAGTCGGGGTGTCACAATGTCCACCAAACGGGTCGTCAATCGGACAGGATCCCGTTGAATACTGAAAACCAGGGTACTGACCGGGTTTTCCTCCCACAACTGCACCAGCAGGCGACGGGCCACCGCGTCCTCCCCCAATTGGGCGGTTTCCCCCAGGAAAAAGGAAAAATGCAGTTTTTCCCCTTCCCCCCGATAGGAAAGCACCCGAAGGACATGGGCAAAATCCGAGGCATGATTCCAGTAATTCTTCAAAAATCCCCGGTCATCGAAGGTCAGGTACAATGGAACCGTCAAGCCCAGGAACATGTTTTCCGTCCCCGCCATCAGGGAACTTTCCCATGCCAGACCCGGAGCGTTGTTGTGCCAGAGACCCGCAAGTCCCGTTTCCACCTGGGCGGGCGTACGAAGCGGTTCCGCCGCATGAACCCACCGGGGCTGGACCGCCAGGACAGACAGGACCCAGACGGAAACAAGAATGAACTGGATCTTCATGATTCCCTATCCGTTTCCGTTGAGGCGGGATCGGGCCAACTGTCCCATCCTGGGTAAAAAGAAAAGCATGATTTCAGCCCGCAGGAAATGATCCCTGGCATAGTCCTTTTCCCCGAATCCGTCCCAGCAGAGCCCCAGATACAGGTAACACAGGCCGGAGAGCACCTTGTCCCGCTTTTCTGTGGCCCGCACCCGGGCGTTGTGGAAGGCCCGCATGGCGGGACGGAATTCCTCGAGTTCCAGATAGCAGCACCCGCGGACATAGTGGGCCCGGGCCAGGGAAGTTTCCGCAAGGGCTGCGTCCGCAAGGTTCATCGCGAGCAGCGTGCGGGCCTTCTGAAGCAACAGCAGTCTGGCCAGGGAAACCGCATAGAGCGGATTCCTTTCGGCGGCACCGGAACCGTTCCGGGCCAACAGGGCGGAGGCTTCGTGTTCCTGCCCGAGATCCAGATGTGTCCAGGCGGCTTCGGCCGCCACGGTTTTTCGAAGTTGCCCCCACACAAACAACAGCATTACATGCCACCCGGAAAGCGCCATGTACACGTATCCCCTCTTGTACCAGAACCTGCTTTGCAGGTTCAATGTGAGAATATCCAGAAGCCAGACCCCTCCAAACACCAAAAGGGCCGTCACCGAAGGGATCATTTTTCCCGCCACGGCCCCCCAGAGAACCCCTCCCATGACCAGGGGAGGTCCAAAAAGCCGGAAAATGATCAACAATAAATAATTCATCCCACACCGTCCCCGGAAGTATCCCGCCGGACGGGTCCCCTGTCAAATTCTGCCCGGCTTGATACCTGGCAGGAAATAAGCGTCCTGGTTCATTCTCCCTTCCTGTGGAAAGCAGCAATCCGGTACCATCGTCGAATCTTCCCCTTGGTTCACTGTTTTTTCTTGCCATTTCCTGAAGAATCCCCCCATAAATATGGTGTCCGAAGAGTCCGGGCTCCTTTGTTTTTTCAGGTTTTGCGGAACCCGGATCCACATCAAGGATTCTTTTGAATGATTGACACCCATTGCCACCTGTTCGATCCCCCCCTGGATGCCGATGTGGCAGGCGTTCTGGCCGAGGCCGGAAAAGCCGGTCTCCAGGGTGTGCTGGTGGTGGCCACCTGGGCCTCCTCCTGGAAAACCATCGTGGAACAACGCGGCATGGTTCGCGGGTTTTTGCCCCTTTCCGGCTGTGCCATCGGACTGCATCCCTGGTTCGTACACGATATTCCCGTCGACTGGGAGACACGGTTGTCGTCGTTGCTGGACGGGGCTGACGCCCTCGGGGAAATCGGCCTGGACCGTGGGGACAGGGCCCCGGCCATGGAACTGCAGGAACCCGTGTTCGAGCGACAACTGGAACTGGCCGTCCAGAGGAAACTGCCTGTCCTGCTGCATGTGGTCCGGGCCCATGATCTCGTCCTGCATCACCTGAAAAACCACCAGGGGAAGGTGCGGGGCATCGTGCATGCCTTCTCGGGGTCCCCCGAAGATGCCCGGTCCTATCTGGACCGGGGATTCAAACTGGGAATCGGCGGCGGAATCACCCGGGCCAACGCCCATCGCCTGCGCCGGGTGGTCTCCCGGTTGCCCCTGGATTCCATCGTACTGGAAACGGATTCGCCCTATCTGGGAACCGAAACCGTACCGGCGGGATCCTCCCGTCCGGCCCATGTGGTCCAGGTGGCGGAAAAACTGGCCCAGGTCATGGGCGTCTCCGTGGAGGAAGTGGTGACGCAGACCACGGCAGCCTTTGGCCAACTCATGGAGCCGGCATGAAACCGCAGAAAACCACCACCCAGGCAGTGCTGGTGTTTCTGGCCGCCGTGCTGCTGTTCATTCCCATGATGGGTTCTTACGGTCTGTTCGACCCGTGGGAAACCCACTATTCCGAAGTGGCCCGCACCATGATCATGCGGGATGATCCGGTTTCCACCTACTGGCAGGATGACGGGTTTTATTCGAAACCTCCCTTGTTGTTCTGGTTGCAGGCAACGGGTTTTACGGCGGCAGGACTCAACCGCCCGGGGGCACCGGCCAACGAGATGACCGTGGACAGCCGTCCCGAGTGGGCGGCCCGGTTGCCGGTGGTGCTGCTGGCCGCGCTGGCGGTCATGGGGGTTTTTCTCTTCCTGCGGCGGTATTTCGACCCTGCGACCGGCCTTTTCGGCGCCGCGATGACCGCCGTGGCGCCGCATTTTGCACTCATCGCACGGCAAAGCATCACGGACATGCCCTTTTTGGCCCTGTCCACCCTGGGCACGTTGATGTTCATCCACGGGTTCCTGCTGGCCGAGACGCCACCGGTCACCCTGTGGCGACCGAAAACCGGAAAAAAACAGTGGAACGTGTCCTTCGGGCATGTCAGTGCCCTGGTGTTCCTGCTCTGGGTGGTTCCCCAGTACCTGATGATGGCGAACCGGGTGCCCGCCTCCTTCACCTGGGGCGAAAGACCGGTGATCGTCTCCGGCTATCTCGTGTTCCTGCCCTACCTGATTCTGCTGGCGGACGTCCTGTGGGGGATTGCCCGCAACCGCTTCACCCAGGGACAGTTGTGGATTCTGCATGGCTTTGCCCTGTGCGCGGCGGCCATCCTGGCCAAGGGTTTTGGCGCACTGTTCATTCCCGGCGCCGTGTTTGCCCTGTATTTCCTGTTGACGGGGGAATGGGAGCGGTTGCGCCGTTTTCCCCTGGTTTCGGCCCTCTGGCTGACAGCGGCCATTTCCCTGCCCTGGCATCACGCCATGATCGTCCGACACGGAGATGCCTTTTTCCAGGAATACATCGTGCACCATCACCTGAAGCGGGCCGCCGAAGGGGTACATGGCGAACGGGGCACATTTGCGTATTACTGGAACCAGATGCTTTTCGGGTTGTACGGACTCTGGCCGCTGGTGCCGGCGGCCTTGGCCACGGGGTTCCGGCAATTGCGTTTTTCCGTGCCGACCAATGACCGGCAGCGTATCCGGTTGCTGGTTTTCCTGTGGCTTCTGGTTTCGTTTTTCCTGTTTTCCTTCATGCTCACCAAGTTTCACCACTATATCCTTCCGGTCACCGTCCCGGCGGGCATCTGGCTGGCCGTCACCCACCGGGAAATCTGGAAACTCGACGAGAAATTCCGCTTTTCCGCGCCCTTTTTCGCCGGATTCCTTTTCTTCGTGCTGATCCTGCGGGAAGCCGGCATGGATCCGGCCCACTTCGTGAACCTGTTCATCTACAAGTACGAGCGTCTGTTTCCGTATGAAACCCGCATGCACTGGGCCGTCTGGGGCTTTTCCCTCCCCCTGGTCATCGCCGCGGCGGTTCTGGTATTCCGGCGCACCCGCAGGACCTATGGATTCTTCATGCTGGCGGCCGCACTGTTCACCCTCTACCTCATGGCCTTTTACATGCCGGCGGTGGGCCCCCACTGGAGCCAGAAGCAACTGCACACCATGTACCACCAGTGCCGGAAAAATCCCGGCGAACGCCTCATTGCCTGGCAACTGAACTGGCGCGGTGAAAATTTCTACTCCAAAAACCAGGTCGTTCCCCTGATGGAAACGGACAACCGGGAGTTTCTGGAATACCTGCGACGGTACCGGGCCAGAACCTCCGAAGAAACCACCGCCCGCTTCATCGTTCTGGAAAAGGGACGGTTCAACCGCCTGATCGGGGTGCTGGACCGGGAACTGTATTCAAAACATCCCGAGGTGTACGGGGGGCGAACCGGCAACGAACTGGTCACCATCGTGGGACCCGGTTGCACCACGGTTCCGGCGGAATTTGCAAAGCACCCTGTCCAGTCGAACTACCAGGTGCTCACCACCCCGTATGTCCACAACAAGTTCATGCTGGTCCGCCTGACCCTGTAACCGGTGATTTCATGTTGCCAAAAGGGAAGGTTCATTCCACGGGGTTGATGACGCGCATGCTCAGGCCGGCCGGATATCCGTAGGACACGTTCTGGGTGGTGCTGTACATGCTGCCGGGACCCCCGTATCCGTACACGATGACCCCCACGAGTTGATCGCTCTCCAGGACATGGGGCCCCTGGGAAACCGCTATGCTGGTGACCGTGAACTGGCCGGTCCCCACGGGAGTCATGGAAAGGGTGACGAATTCGCCGTCCAGCCGGACCTGTGCCCCCAGGGGAGCCACGATGTTGATGAAATCCCAGTTGTAGGTATCCGGGGTCAAAAAGACATAGGAACAGCGGTACTGTTCCACCGGCACCTGGAGGATGAAGGCCGGGTCGCCCTCGTTGTCACAGGCCGCACCCCCGGAGGAACGCAAAAACTGCCCCACGAGCACGGGGGAGTTGGAATTGATTTCCACGGACTGGCTGATGGAAAATTCGGCCCATTCTCCGGCATTCAGGTAAAAGGGTCCCGCCACGGCAGGAGCCACTTCCACCACGGTGTCGTCGTCATCCGCCAGAACCCGCACATAATCCGCGGGATCACAGTTCCTGCGGGGATGGGTCTTGGCCACCACATAGCGGTTCCCGATGGCCTGGCGCGGGAACATCTGCTGCTCCAGATGATCGCAATAGGAAGTTCCCAGGGGCACCTGGGTGCAGTCGTTTCCGCCAAACACCCCCACGGGAGCGGAAGCTTCCACGGAGGATCCGGTCAAAGAGACACCGGATTCCGAAGCCATGACCACCAACACCTGATACGGATTCAGGGTGACCGTGAGGGTTCCCCCGGCGCCCGTGGGTCCGAAGGATACTTCCGAGTCCGCCGCGGAACCGGAAAGCGCCCGGGTGGGCACGATGGTGACCGTCGTGTCCGGTTCGGTGGCGGTCACCGCGATGAAGTTTCCGGGCCGGAATCCCGTGTAATCCATGACCCAGTACTTGCGGGCCAGAACCCCGGTGTGGAACAGAAGGGAGGCATCCGTCGACGCGGCTCCCACCGTGGTCAGGCAGTTGAACTGGAAAGCCGCCACCGGGGTGGTGGAGGAAATGCGGTAGGCTTTGGAATACACGCCCGTATTGCTGATGTTCTGTTCCCGGGGCGGCAGAACGGAGTACACGCGCAGTTCGTTGGCCGGAATGTCCAGGGTCTGCACCACTCCCGCGGTGGTTTCGATCTGCACCTGGGCCGGACTGGAGGAGGGGTTGGACACGATGATGCCGTAGTCCTTGTCGGTCAGGCTGCTGCCGAACTGCGGCAGGTCCACGGCGTAGTATTCCCGGCCCAAGGAAGAGTCTCCGGACTGCATGAATTCGCAGGCGCTGACGCATTCGCCGTAGGAACACCGAAGACCCCATCCTTCGTCTGCACAACTCCTGAGATAGTCAAATCCGGTGCGGTCATCTCTGCACAGTCCGATCTGTTGTTCGTCCAGGCAGATTTTGTCCTGGGGAGAACAGACGGGGGCCATGCAACCCATCCCGGCCTGGCACTGTCCACCGCTTTCACAGGCCTGGGTCCGGGTGGCACCCCCCGGCGCCACACACTCCAACTGGGTATATTGGTCGATACACACCGGTGCCGCCTCCGGGTTGCAGACCTGCTGGACACATCCATGACCCTCCATGCAGACCTGACCGATTTTGCAAGGATTGGTGACCACCGATTTGCCCTTGCAGACGGTTTCATTCACATCATCCTGGCAACCCGGTTCTTCCAGACCGCAATTCCAGGGATTGGAACTGCCCGGGGAACAACCCGCGGACAATACCATCCCGAAAATGCCCAATACGGCCCACTTCCAGTTCTTCCACATTTTTTGCATCCGAAACATCCTGTTCACCAATGCCTTCCATGGAACCGGGAATTTTCACGACTCCGTCAGCATTATCCCCCAACCTGGCCACATGTCAAGGGAACGCCTTTGCGAACGGGGGTCGTTCTTTTGATTTGCCGGTCACTTATTTGATTTGACACCAACGTAGAACAGACCAGTTGCCGCATGCGTTGTCACCTGCTATGATGAAGCCATGGCGGCCATCGAGCGCGACAACACCTCGCTGAAAAGTGTCCTCCCCAAGGATTATGCCCGCCCGGCCCTCGACAAGTCCCGCCTTGGGGAGCTGATTGACCTCATTGCCACCATCGGCCTTGGCGACAGGGAGAGCCGCAAACAAGACATTCTCGGCCGCGTCTACGAATACTTTCTGGCGCAATTTGCCGAAAAGGAAGGCAAGGGCGGCGGTGAGTTCTACACCCCCCAATGTGTGGTCAAGCTGCTGGTCGAGATGATCGAGCCCTTCAAGGGCCGTGTCTATGACCCATGCTGCGGGTCGGGCGGCATGTTCGTGCAGGCCGTGCGCTTTGTCGAGGCGCACGCCAACGGTAATGGCAATGGAACCCAGGCCCGCCGGGAGATCGCCGTTTACGGCCAGGAAATGAATTACACCACCTGGCGTCTGGCGATCATGAACATGGCCATTCGCGGTATCGATGCCGATATCCGCTGGAATGAAAAAGGGTCGTTCCTGCAGGATGCCCACAAAGATCTGAAAGCCGACTTCATCCTTGCCAATCCGCCGTTCAATGATGAGGACTGGGGCTATTCCAAGGTCAAGGAAGACGTCCGCTGGGCTTTTGGCACCCCTCCGGCCGGCGGCCCGCGCAAGCAAAAGGATGGTTCCGTCGTCCATGTGGACGGCGGCAACGCCAAGAAAACCTCCGCGGCCTTATTTATCGGGTGCGCGGCGTGGAGGTGATGCTGGACAGTGACTTGGCCCAGCTGTACGGGGTTGAAACTAGGGTTTTCAATCAGGCGGTAAAGCGCAACATTGATCGGTTCCCGGACTCGTTCCGCTTTCGGCTCAGCCAGGATGAGCACCATTCTTTAAGATCACAGATTGTGACCTTAAACGTGGATGTTGCCTTGAAGTCACAATCTGTGACCT
>CAZTZR010000054.1:18018-26362 GCA_964618145.1 uncultured Kofleriaceae bacterium | reverse complement strand
CACCTTGTCAGCCCGCAACACCACCTGCTTGACCTGATCCTCGCGGTTGATTTCCACGGGACCGGTACCGGGGATCACCGCAGCGACGTCGGAAAGCAGGATTTGTGCACCATCCTTCCGGGTGAGGGGGAAGGCCAACAGGTCTTCAGCAGAGGTCACCAGTTGTTCCGGAACGCTGACCCGCACATCGAACTGCAGGCCCCGTTCCCGGTACAGGGTAGCCACCGTCCCTCCCAGATAGGTGCGCATGGCGAACGCCACATCCTCGGCGGACAGGCCCATGTCCGCGCACCGGGCGCGGTCAATGCTGATTTGGTATTCGGGCTTGGAAAAGTCCAGGGAAAGTTGTGCGTTGGTAAAATCCGGCCGTTCGTTCAATTCCCGTAAAAAGCGGGAAGACACCTGGTTCAGTTCCTCCAGATCCTCACCGAGGATCCGGACCTCCATATCGAAATCGCCGAACCTGCGGATTCCCCGGATCCTCTGTTTGCCCGCCATCACCCGGGCTCCCGGCCATCGGATGGTCTGCAGTTTTTTCCGGAAGCCGGCAAGCCACTTCTCCGTGTCATACCGGCTGCCCATTTTCTTCAACTGGACGTTCATTTCCCCTTCGTGGGAACTTTCCACCATGAAGGGGCCGCGGTTCATGCCGCCTGTCACCGTGAAGGTGGATTCCACGCGATTGTCCTTTTCGAGGATTTTCTCGATTTCCAGGGAGAGGTCGTTCATTTCCTTCAGGGATGTACCGGGTTGCATACGCAGGCGGATCACCACACGTCCGTCATCAATCTGGGGCAGGAATTCCCCTTCGAGTTTTCCCCATGTCCATGCCCCGGCCGCGATGAGCAACAGGGCCACGACCAGCCAGACATGACGCGATCGGAGCACCCAACCGGTCGCTGTGGCATATTTTTGCGTCACGGTTTCCACCACCCGCTGGAAAACGCTGGATTTTCCGGATTCCAACTTGTTCAGGAGTGTGTCGGCCAGAAGGGGGGTCAATGTGATGGCCACGGTGACACTGATGACGACAATGGCGGAGAGGATCAGTATCAGTTCCCTGAACATCAGACTGGTCAAGCCGGGAACGAACAAAAATGGCACGAACAGAGCGAGAAATGACAGGGTGCCTGCCGCCAAAGCCGGTCCCACTTCCCGGACGGCCTTGGGAATGAGTCGTTTCCCCTCGTTTCCCGGTTCCAGATACTTCAGCCGGGTGATGTTCTCCAGGACCACGATGGAGTTGTCCAGCAGCACCCCCATGGCCACCACCAGTCCACCCAAAGAGAAAATGTTCAGCGAAAAGCCGGCAAGTTTCATGACGGAAAAGTTGACCATCAGGATCACGGGGATGGCCAGCAGGAGAACCAGCACGTGACGCAGACTTCCCAGGAAGAGGAAAATGGTGATGATCACGAGCAACGCAGCGCCGATTGCAGCAGAGGTAACTCCGGAGATGGCGTTGTCGATGTACATGGCCTGATCTTCCAGGACCACCAGACGGACGTCCGAGGGGAAGGCCGCCCGGAGGGATTCAATTTTTTCCATGACCTCCCGGGCGACGGTGACGGTGTTGGCCAGGGCCTGCTTGGTGATGTTCAGTTTGATGGCGGGCTGCCCGTCCAGACGGGACATCACCCTCAGGTCCTCGGCACCGTCCTCGATGTCGGCTACATCCCGCAGGTAAATGGCGGCATCCCCGTCATGCACCAGGATGAGATTGCGCAGTTCCTCCACGTCACGGAACTCCGCCACCGTGCGTACAGCCCAGTGCCTTCGGTCTTCAATGACCCGTCCGGCGAAGGTTTCCACGTTTTCTGCGCCAATGCGTCGGGTGACATCCTGCAGGGTGAGACCGTATTTTACCAGGGATTCGGGTCGGATGAAAATCCGGATTTCCCGCTTGAGTCCTCCCACAATGTCCGTGCCTGCCACGCCACGCACGGAAAGGAGTTGTTTTTGTAGCCAGTCCTGGGTCCAGGTACGCAACCGGGTCAAATCCCAGGTGGAGGAGGTGATGGCCACCTGCAGGATGGGCAACTGCCCTGGGTCCATCTTGGCTACCGTGGGGGGATCTATGTCCCGGGGCATGTTCCGGTTGACACGACCCATGGCGGCGGAGACATCCTGGAAAGCGATGTTCACGTCGGAATCGTAAGAGAAAAACAGGATCAACCGGTAGTTCCCCTCGGTGATGCTGCTTTCCATGGAATCCATGTCATCCACCGAGGCCATCTGGCGTTCCAGCGGGTCGGCGATGGACCGGTCGATTTCCTCCGGCGTCGCCCCGGGCCACAGGATGGAAACCCGGATCATCGGATAGGTGATGTCCGGCAAAAAATCCACCGGCAGGGACCACAAACTCACGGCTCCAAGCACGAGCAATCCGGTGAGGATGGCTGCCGCCGCAAGTTTCCGGCCCAGAACAAGGGAAGTGATGCGCATGGTGATTCTTGCCTTCGGATGGACGACCCTGAGGCTACTCCTTCATGCCGGATTTCATGCCGGGTTTCATGGGGGCGTTCATGTCGGTATTATCGCCGTCCTTTCCAGAGTTATTGGCACCACGTCCTGAATGTCCCGGCTGCACCACCATGACCGGCTGGTTGTCCCGGAACTGGTCTGCGTTTTCGGCGATGATCCGTTCATCACCGGAGAGTCCGCCCAGCACCTGCACAAGACGTTCGGCAGAATGCCCAATCGAAATTTCAATGCGCCGGGTTTTGCCATCCTCCACGGCGAAGACGAAATGCTTCTCTCCCTGGGTGAATACGGCGGATTGGGGTACCACAATCTGGTCGGGAATTTCCTCAAGGATCAGTCGGACCCGGGCGAACATGCCGGGGATCAGTTTTACAGGTTCTTCCACGGAAGCTTCCACCCGCAGTACCCTGCTTTTGGGGTCCAGAACCGGGTGAATGCGTTCCACCTTTCCGGACAATTCCCTGTCCGGATGGGCATCGAAGCGGAAGCGCACCACAAGTTTGGGCTGCATGAAGGAACTCTGGCGTTCGGGGACAGAAAACCGCACCACCAGATCATTCAGATCGGCCATCTCCAACAGGGGCGCCCGGGGAGAGGCATTGTCCCCGGGACGGACGAAAACCCGGGTGATGGTGCCGGAAAACGGGGCTTCTATCCGGCTTTCAGACTTGCGGCTGTGGGCCGCCTGCAGGCGGGCCCGAGCTTCTCCCTCGGCCATGCGGGTGACAGCCAGCTGGGTGTCGGTGGCCCCCTTTTTTCCGATGGCCAACTGGTTTTCCGCAGCCGTCAGACGGGCCCGGGCGGCGGTCAGTTCGAGTTCCGCCTTTTCCAGCGCCTCTTTGGAAACATTTTTGGTCTCGTACAGACTGGTCACCCGGTCGAGATCCTTTTGCAGGAATTCCACCCGCTTGCGTTCGGCGATGACGTCCTGCTCCATCCGGTTGATTTCCTCCGGACGGAATCCGGCCTGCTGATCCCGGTGGCGCGCGGTGGCCAGATACCAGGCGTTTTTCGCGATGTCCACCTCCCGGTCATACAGTTCCCGATTGATTTCAAACACCTGTTGTCCCTTTTCCAGGGTTTCCCCTTCCCGCCAGAAGCAGCAGGCGATGTTTCCCTCCACATTGGCCGAGAGCGACACGGTCAGAGGGGCGACCACTTCCCCGGTCAACTGCAGGCTGCGCACGAAGGTCTGGCGGGAAACCTGCAGGGTGCGCACGGGCATGGGCGGTCGCTTGCGTCCCTGTCCCTGGTTTTCGGAGGAACAGGCGGACAGCAAAGCCACCAGCACCAGAAACCAATTTTTCATATTTCTTCTCCGCAGGCGATTCGAAAGGCCAGATGGGCCATCTGAACTTCGGCTCCCAGGGTGAGAACCCGCACGCCGGCTTCCAGGGTGGCGGATTCGATCAACTGGAAATCGGTGAAGGTGCTTTGTCCGAGTTCCAGACGCCGGTTTTCCAGTTCCAGGCTTTTTTGGGCCAGCACCAGGGCCTCCTGTGCGGTCCGGTAACGGTCCACGGCCGAGGCAAGCCGGGACAGGGACGAGCGGATTTCCCACACGGCGTCCAGTTCCAGGGCACGGTACTGTTCCACCATGGCCGAAAGGGTTGCGTTTTCCAGTTGTCCCTGATAATGGATTCGTCCGCCCTCGAAGGGGGACCAGGACAACTCCAGCCCCGCATATCCGGCATCCCGCATGTGTCCATCCTCGACGGGCCAACTGGAGATGTCCACCCGCTGCCCGAAGGAGCCAGCCAAAGATAAAAAAGGCCAGTATTCGGCCTGGATGGAACGGATCCGGGAGCGCTGGGCGGCAATCCGGAGCCGGGCGGCTTTCAGATCCGGTCGCCGGCGCAGGATGTCCTTCAGGGACAAATCCTTTTCCTCCGGAATCCCGCCAATTTCCGGGGGGGAGAAAGGTTCCAGTTGGACAGGTACCCGGGGGTGTCCCAGCAGATGGAACAGACGCAAAAGGGCAAGTTCGGCCTCGGCTTCTTCCTCCCGGAGCCGGTCCAGCATTTCGGCAGCCCTGACCTGGGTGCGGGTTACTTCCAGCAGGGTGGTTTTTTCCTGTTCCAGCAATGCCTTTTGTCGTTCTGCCAGATTTTTGAGGGCTTCAGCGGAGGTTTTCACCGCCTGCACCACCGCCTGTCGTGTGACGGTCTGGTACCAGGCGGTAACCACCATGAATGTCACCTGACGGGAAATGGCCTCGGATTCGGACCTCAGCGCATCTGCTTGCTCCGATGCCTCACGGATCCGGGCGATATCCCGTCCACCGGCAAACAGGTTCAGGGACAACACGGCCTCCCAGGTGAGCAGGTTGTCCGATGCCACTGAGGAACCGGCGGAACTGGTGAAGGGGGAGACCCGCTGGGGATCCATGTGTCGGGCGGCACGGCCGGTGATGCGCAAGGTGGGCAAAAGCGCAGCCTGACTCTGGCGGAGGCGGGTTTTTGCCGCCTGTTCCTGGAGCCGTGCGATGACCGTCCGGGGATTCTGTTTATGGGCCAACTCCAGACAGTCCGCCAGCCGCAGGGTGGAATCCGGAGAAATGCGCGTCGGCGTTTCGAGGGAAAAGCCGGCCAGATCCGACTCTGCCGGAGGTGCCGGCAAAAGGGCACATCCGGAAAACAGGAGGAAAAGAGTTGAAAAAAAGAGAAAGAACATGGAATCACACAGTTGCAGGCAGGCCGCAACAACACGGGTACACAAACACAAGGAAGAAAAATGTCAAGTCATTGGGTCAGGGACGTTGCAAATACCGGCAGGGCCTCGAAGACGACCCCGGAAATGGTTTCGCCCCGGGCGGTGTAGAAAACCACCAGGAAATGGGTGTCATCCAGTTGGGCAAAGGAAGGGTAGCCGCATTCCGCCGCACCGCAGTCTTCGAACTGCAATGGAGCACTCCATGACTCTCCGTCATCCAGGGAGAACATGAGGGATACCCATTCCTGGGTATAAGCATTGTTGATTTCCCTGAATCCGGAGAGGATGGCTCCGTGGTGCAACTGGAACAGGTCCGGTGCATGCCCGATGAATGGGAAGGGTTTCCAGGGGGACCAGGTTTCTCCGCCATCTTCCGATACGGACTGGGCCAGATCCCCGGGAGTGCCCGGGGTGGTGCCGTAGGCGGTCCGGATTTGCAGGATGAACCGCCCGGAAAGGGTGTACAGCAGCGAAGGTTCCTGGAGCCACACATTGGGAAGCGCATCCGGGAGCACAACGGTTTCCTCCCAGGAGGTTCCCTGGTCGGTACTGGAAAACAGGGAAACCCAGGAACGCAGGCATCCGGCGATGTTGTTGAGGTTGATGGCGTTGCCCCCATAGTTGGGAAGAATCCAGCGGTTTTCCACCTCCACCAGGGGGGCTGAGGACGCATGTACGATCACGAGTTCCCCCGAGGCATTCACCCATCGCCCCTCGTCATTGATCCGGGTTCCGGGCTCGGCAAACATGGGGCCGGGGGTGATTTGCACCGGGGGGTCAAAGGTGATTCCCTCGTCGGAACTGACGAGATAAAAAGTCTCATGCAAATAAATCCGGTCGGAACCAAAAACCTGTGACCGATATTGAAAGTAGGTTACCACCAGCCGGCCGTCGGCCAGACGTGTCACGCTGGGATCCCGGTCATCGATTCCGGGTTCGTCCCAGAGTACTTCAGGAGTGGACCAGTCCCTTCCGTCCGGCGTGCCGAACTGCTTCATGATGCGACCGGACGCCTCCACATGGCCGGCACCCTGGCGGTATACCAGGATCAGACGGCCGTCGGACAGGCGGGCCAGTGCCGGAAAGGCCAGGTGTCCCATCTCCCGGGCAATCACGAACCGGTCCACTTCCCTCAGTACAAGGTCCACCGGATATTCGATGGTCTGGTTGTTCAGGGGTTCGGCGTCGGCATCGGCATCCGTTCCGGCATCTTCTGCCGGTTTTTTCGAAGTGCCCGACTGGCAGGCAAACGCAAAAAAAGCAATCAGAAAAACAGAAATGCGGAATACAGTCATGGTAACCCCCGGTTCCGGAGAAACCCTCCAGACAGGGTGCACCTTACCATGTTTTCAGCCGCATGGCGATCCCGGCTGTCGGGAATCCGCCACGTTTTTTGTTGCACAATCCGGTTTTTACAATTGCATTGAAATGGTTTTTCAGGTTAAACCTTTTTGATCGGAAGCCCCTGAAAGAAAGGACTTCCCGACCCGGAAAATCCGGGAATACCCTGTATGAGGGGTTTTTGAGTTGAGGTGACCTATTACAAATAAAGTTTTTCCCGCACGATTCGGTGATTACCTGTTGCTTGAACGCATCAGCACGGGTGGAATGGCCGAAGTGTGCCTGGCCAAAAGTTTCGGGGTGGAAGGCTTCCAGAAAACGGTGGCCATCAAGACCATCCTTCCACACATCAGCGAGGACGAAAGTTTCGTCAGCATGTTCATTGACGAAGCCAAGATTGCCGCGCGTCTCCAGCATTCCAACATCTGTCAGGTTTTTGATTTCGGAAACATCCGGGATGATTTCGGTGAGCATTTCTACCAGGTCATGGAGTACATTCCCGGCTTTTCCGTGAAACAACTTTCCCGCACTTTCTGGGACAAGAACGAACAGGTTCCCGTGGGTGCCGTTCTCCATATCATTGCACGGGTGTGTGAGGGACTTGATTACGCCCACAACATGACGGACCGGGAAGGGCGTCCTCTGGGTATTGTGCACAGGGACGTCACTCCTGCCAATGTTCTTGTTTCCATTGAGGGTGCGGTCAAACTCATTGATTTCGGTATTGCCAAGGCTGCCCAGCGGGCCACCAAGACCCAGGCAGGCATTGTGAAGGGCAAGTTCGGGTACATGACCCCGGAACAGTTGAAGGGACTGGATCTGGATGGTCGGTCCGACATCTTTTCCCTCGGGGTAGGCATGTGGGAATTGCTTGCCGGACGCATACTGTTCAATGAACCCAATGAACTGGATAATCTGCGCAAAATCATCAACGGGGATTATCCGGACATCCGGGATGTGCGCAATGATCTGCCTGAAGCCATCACCAGGGTGGTGATGAAGGCACTGGCACATGATCGGGATCAGCGTTACAGCAGCGCAGAGGAATTCGCGCAGGAAATCAACCAGGCAGCGTTCACCACGAAGAACTTCTGGAACACGGCAACGCTGGCCCGCTTCCTGCGGGAGAATTTCCCGAAGGAAGTCAATGATGAACAGGTCAAGCGAAGCAAGTACGCCGATATCTGCAAGGAAGACTTCCTGAGTTATCCCTCCCTGACGGATCTGGGGAAAGCCGAAGCCGAGGAGGCCGAGGAACTGGACGCCGGGGATCTGCTCATGGATGAGGATTCCGAAGAACCCGAGGATCGGACCGTCGTCTCCCGCATTCCCCAGAAGAAACCCGCCATTGCAAGCACCCGCACCGTATCCGCCACCCCCGAGGTACAGCACCGGGATATTCCGGCCACCGGTTTTTCCGGGTCACTGGATCTGGATGTGAAAAACCGGCGACAACAGGATAACGAGTCGTTCAACCCACGTGCATCCGGTCAATATGATCCGCCGGCCCAGGAGTCGTTCAATCCTCGTGCATCCGGTCAGTATGATCCGCCGGCCCAGGAGTCGTTCAACCCACGTGCGTCCGGTCAGTTTGATCGCCGGCCCTCGGGGAACCAGCCAGTCATCGAAGACCCGCCGGCCTATCCCGCGTATGTTTCCCCCTACGGTGAGTTGTCCGCGCAGAACAATTCCTTTATCCAGGATCCTTCAGTGCCTCCAGAGGACTCCATTGTGGACGAAACCCAGCACTACCGGCCGCAGGAACAGAATTCCCAGGCCCAGGTCCAGGTCCAGGGGTACTACGGGG
>CAZTZR010000054.1:0-17918 GCA_964618145.1 uncultured Kofleriaceae bacterium | reverse complement strand
AAGACGGCCAGTGGTATCCCTATCCGGAGCAGCAGCAGGCACCCCAGGGGTACTACGGGGAAGACGGCCAGTGGTATCCCTATCCGGAGCAGCAGCAGGCACCCCAGGGGTACTATGGGGAAGATGGTCAGTGGTATCCCTACAATCAGGCACCCCAGGGGTATTACGGGGATGACGGCCAGTGGTATCCCTATGGGAACCAGCCCCAGGGATACTATGGGGAGGATGGTCAGTGGCATCCCTACCCCAACCCCTATTACCAGAGTACGCACTCGTATCCCGACTACAGTTATCCGGATCACAGCCGTCCGGATCTTCCGGTAGTCAATCCGCCCAAGCCCCCGAAAAGAAAATGATTTCCAGTTCTTTCCTTGCCCGGATTCGGGGTTGATCAGAGTCTGGACAGTTCATCCAGATGTGCCCAGCGTTCCAGGGCTTCGTCTATGCATGTTTCAAGTTCCTGCAACCGCAGGTTGAGTTCGGCAGCCCTGGGTGCCTCGGTTCGGTAGAAGTCCGGGTCCGAGAGCGTCTGGAGAATGGTTTCCCTTTCCGCTTCCATGCGTGCGATGGAGGCTTCCATGCCTTCCAGTTCACGCTTTTCCCCGAAGGTGATTCGTCTGGGCCGGTTTTTTGAGGGTGCAGGTTCGGCTTTTTTCTGTTTTTTTGGCTGGCCAGTCGACGGGGAACGGATTTCCAGCGGCAGATCAGACCATCCCCCCACGAACTCCTCTACGGTTCCGTCAGGCATGAAAGCCAGGGTGCCCGTTACCACGTTGTCCAGGAACGTCCGGTCGTGGCTGACAATCAGAACGGTGCCCGGATACTCGCAGAGAAGTTCCTCCAGAAGTTCCAGGGTGTCCATGTCCAGATCATTGGTGGGCTCATCCATCACCAGTACATTCGAGGGTTTTGCAAACAGACGGGCCAGCAGAAGCCGGTTTTTTTCCCCGCCTGAAAGTTGTCCCACCGGGGTGTCCATCTGGTTTCTCGTGAAGAGGAAGTCCTGCAGATATCCGATGACGTGTTTTCGCGTTCCCCCGATATCCAGATACTCGCTGCCATCGGCCACCATGTCCCTCAGGGTAACCGATGGATCCAGTTCCGCCCGGAGTTGATCGAAAAACCGGACTTCCAGATTCACCCCCGGCCTGACATTTCCCTGTTGCGGTTCAAGATCTCCCAGCAGCAACTTCAACAGGGTGGTCTTGCCGCAGCCGTTGGGTCCCACAATGCCCACACGATCCTGGCGGGAGATGACGGTGGAACAGGAACGGATGACGGGCTTTTCGCCATAGGAGAACCCCAGATCCACGGCTTCCATGACCAGTTTTCCGGATCGGCGGGCCTGCTCGATGCGCATTCGCACGGTGCCTGTCTGCCTCCGCAGGGACGCCTGTTCCTCGCGCAGTTTCAAGAGGCGCAACACCCGGCCTTCGTTGCGGGTTCGTCGGGCCTTCACTCCGCGTCGCAGCCAGGCTTCCTCCTCTTCGACCAGTTTGTCGAATTTCGCCTGTTGCGCCGATTCGACTTCCAGTGCCAGCGCCTTTTTCTCCTGGTACTGATTCCAGGTTCCGGGCCATGAGGTCAGTTTTCCGCGGTCCAGATCCAGGATGCGGGTGCTGATTTTCTGCAGAAACGAGCGGTCGTGGGTGACGAACAGGAGCGTACGCACGGTGCGCAGGAGGAGTTCCTCCAGTTCCAGAACGGTGCTCACGTCGAGATGGTTCGTGGGTTCGTCCAGGATCAGGATATCAGGCCTTTTCGCAAGTGCCTGGGCCAGTCCCACGCGTCGCAGGCCGCCGCCGCTGAGGGTGTCCACCCGGGCAAGGGGATCCAGGGACAGTCGTGACAGGATTTCCGCCGTTGCCTGGAGACGTTCGGCATTCTCACCCGGCATGGAGGGAATGCTCCCTTGGACGACCTCCTGGATGGTTCCGGAGAGGTTGCGGGGAACTTCCTGGGGTAGCGCGGCCAGGCGGCAGCCGCCTTCCAGGGCGATTTCCCCCGAATCGGGAGCCAGTTCACCCGCGATGATGCGCAGCAATGTGGATTTCCCGCAGCCGTTTCTGCCCAGCAGGGCCACCCTCTCGCCGCGTTCGATCTGCAAATGGATTCCATCGAGCAGAAGGGTTCCGCCGAAACCATATCTGAGGTCATGCAGGGAAATCAAAGCCATGGATAATATGAAGATTCCGGTTTTTTAAGGGTAAAGGACCATTTTTCCCCGTTCCATGCGGTACAACCGCACAGGACGAAGCGGGCGACCTTTGGAGTCAAAGGCATTGCCGAGTCCCGGACCCAGTTGCATCCCTGCGATGTGGTCCCGAAGGATCACGGGAAGTCCTCCGGAACGGGCGGCCATCAGGGGAAGGCTCCTGAGCCACCACCAGGTTTCGGCAGCCGTGGCCAGCACCAGGGGGGACCGCATGCGGGTGAAGAACTCCGACAGTTTGTCAAACTGCGGATCCGGGGTTCCGGAATAAAAACCAGGAGCGAATATGGCACCGGAAAAGTAGCGGACGTTCTGGCTGACAATGGCCGGAGTGAGGGCTTCGGCTGTGGCCAGAAGCAACAATCCCTTTCCCTTGTCCGACAGGGGGCCCGGGAAGGCCCCTGCGGCGGCCAGGCGTCTGGAAAGTGCGGCCACGCGTTCGGCTGCGTCAGGGATCAGGACGACCTGGGTTTCCTGGAGTTTTGGCAGGTTCAGTTTGTTCGGGAGTTTGTCCACGGCATAGGATACCGAGAAAGTGAGAATTCCCTGGTTTTTCTGGATGAACTGGCCGGCTGCCCGGGCCAGTTCCTTTCCGGCGGCCGTGTCGGGATGAAGGATTCCGATGCGGGTGGCCTTCATGGAAAAGGCAGCCGAAAGCAGGGCTTCCATACGCTTCCGCCGGGTATGCTGAGCAAAAAACACCATGTCGTGGGCGGGCAAGTCGCTTCCGTCGCCGGAGGACAAAAAAAGTACCCGGGCACCGGATTGCAGCAGGATGCGGGTGCTGTCCGGATCCGGCGGAAGAAGCACGGCCAGGGGTCTGTCCCTGAGCAGGATGTCTTCCTGCAAAAGGGACAAGGCGGTTCCGGGGGAACTGTTGGTATTGTGCACGAGGATTTCCAGAGCGGGCAACTCCTCGCGCAAGGCCGCCAGTGCCTGCAGCATTTGCGCTCCCAACGGAGCCCATGTACCGGAAAGCGGAACCAGTGCGCTGATCCGCCAGGGGGTGCCTGAGGGAAACGGATGCGTCAGGCCCAGACGCGACTGCAGTTCCAGAAAGGCATTAAGGTCGGGTTCCGGAAGCGGTTCGTTCAGCCAGTGGTGCCGAAGTCTCCGGATGGCCCGGATTGCGTATGCGGAAATGCCGGAATAATCTTCAGCCGCCGGAAGATCCCCGGTGGTGAAGAGTCCGAAAATCCATTCAAAGAGGGCGGAACGGATGTCGGACACCGTGGTGTTTTCATACAGGAAATCCGCAAAGAAAAGGGAGCCGGGCATCTGGCAGTTCCGGTACAGACCCAAAAGGGCGTCCACGTGTATCCAGGTGGGCTCCTCCGGCAGGGTTGGCCGGGCTACCAAAAGGCGTTTTCCGATGAAAATGCCAGCCAGCAGGAGTTTTTCCCCGTCGGAAAAGGCGTTGAAAAATGCCCTGGCCCTGGAGGGTCGACTCTGGCAGGCATGATGCACCGCCAGCAACATGCGGGCGGCCTTGCGCTCCGGGTTGTCTGGATCCTCCTGGGGATCTCCGGTGGATTCCAGCACTCCCCGCACCCGTTCCATGCCGTCATTTTCCAGACCGGCGGAAAAATCCGCAGCCGCCCGGTACAGGGGCATGAATGAAACCGGGACGGCATGTCCGGTGACAGTGCCCTGGGGCATGGACAGAAGAAGGCAGAAAAGCCAGAAGGGCATGGTTTACTCCACGACCACCAGGTGGTAGTTGCGTTTGCCGGATCGAAGCACCAGATAGCGACCGAACAAAAGATCCGTTTCGGTGATCAGTCGCTTGCCGTCCGTGACCCGGTTCTGGTTCAGGCTGATGCCTCCCGAATCAACCAGGCGCCGGGCTTCGGAGCGAGATTTGCACAAGCCGCTCTGGTCACAGAGATCCACCAGCAAGATGCCCTCCCGGATGCGTTCCGGAGAAAGGGTCAAAGAGGGCACGTCGGCAAAGATGCCGGCAAGTTCCCCTTCACGGATCTCCCTGAGGTCCCCGCCGAAAAAGACCTGCGTCCCCCGGTGGGCTGACTGTACTCCCTTTTCGCCGTGTATCATCCGGGTCATCTCTTCTGCCAGCCGGGAGTGGGCCGTCCGTTGTTCGGGTTTCTCCCGATGGACCTTTTCCAGATCCGCGATTTCTTCCAGGGAGAGGAAAGTGAAATAGCGCAGAAGACGAATCACGTCGTCATCGGAACTGCGGAGCCAGAACTGGTAAAAATGGTAGGGACTTGTTCGTTCGGGATCCAGCCAGACGGCTCCGGCTTCTGTCTTTCCGAACTTGGTTCCCGCCGAAGTGGTCAGAAGCGGCACCGTGAGACCATGGGCCACCCGTCCTGCCAGGCGCCGGATGAGGTCCGTGCCGGCTGTGATGTTTCCCCACTGGTCGGAGCCTCCCACCTGCAGGGTGCAGCCTTCCTCCCGGCACAGGTGCAGAAAGTCGTAGGCCTGCATCAACTGGTAACTGAACTCCGTATAGGAGATTCCCTGTTCCCGGTTTTCCAGACGGGTGCGCACTGAATCCCGGGCGATCATTGCATTCACCGAGAAGTGTTTGCCAATGTCCCGCAAAAAATCCACCAGGCGGAGTTTCGACAGCCAGTCGGCGTTGTTGCGGACCAGGGCTCCCACGCGGGGATCTTCCAGGTCCAGAAGAGCCTTCAACTGGTTGCGGATGCCATCCACGTTGCGGGCCAGGATTTCCTGGTCCAGAAGAGGGCGTTCGGCACTTTTCCCGGAGGGATCCCCAATCAGGCCCGTGCCGCCTCCCACCAGGATGATGGGCTGGTGACCGGCGCGCTGGAAGCGGGCCATGGTGACCACGGGCAGCAGGTGTCCCACATGAAGGGAGTCCGAGGTGGGATCAAATCCCACGTAAAACCGTACGGGTTCATCCGCATCCAGATGTTCCCTGAGTGCCGGTTCGTCTGTGGAGTTGAAGATCAGGTTACGGGCTTTGAGGTCTTCCAGCAGGTGCATGGTGGCATTCCGTGATTCGGTCTTGCAGGAACCGGTGTGGTTGTGTATCCAGAAAGCGGATCGGGATTACCGGGTCAGGTTTTTTCAGGTTCTTCAAGCGCGCCCAGCAGTTTCTTGACTTCATCCAGTTCCTTCATTCCCAGGCGACCGAGGATTTCCCGACTCTCCTTGAGGGCTGTCCGGGCTTCGGTTTCCTTGCCGGCTTCGATGAGGAACTCCGCATAGCGTTTCAGGGACAGGGCAATCTCCCGTTCCAGTTTCAGCATCTTGAACAGGTCGATGCCCTGCTGGAAATGGCTGATGGTTTCCTCCATCTGGTGGGTGGAATTTTCCCCTTCCCCCATGGAAAAAACAGTGGAGGAAAGAATTTCCGCGATGGTGATGGCACCCCGGGCCTTGAACTCCAGAATGTCGAGCTCCTTGGCGATGGCCATGGCTTCCTGGGCGTAATCCATGGCTTCTTCATTCTGGCCGAGTTTCTGCATCACCAGACCGAGATTCCGTTTGGCATCGTACTGGACCCGCTTCTCATGCATGTCCTGGGAAAGTTCGATGGCGCGCTCCAGACGTTTCCGGGCTTCCTGATACTTGCCCATGCGCAACAGGGCTTCACCGAGGTTGTTCTGGAATTTGGCTTCCAGGGGCGTGTAGCCAATGCCCTGGGCAATGGAAAGTCCCCTTTGCCAGTCTTCGACGGCCTCCTCGAGTTGCCCCTGGTAAAAATGCAGGATGCCGAGGCTGTTCAGTGTGCGGCATACTCCGGACTGGTCGCCCTGGGCGCGGTTGATGGCCAGCGCCTCGTTGAAGCAGGAAGCTGCCTCGTTGAAGAGACCCTTGTCGATCTCGATGAACCCGATGTTGGTCAGGACAACCGCGATGGAACGCACATCTCCCAGGCGCCGCCGGATTTCCAGGGCTTCGCCGCAGGCCCGCATGGCTTCGTCAAAATCACCCAGCGCGTACAGCACCTGACCCAGATCGTCATGGGAGGAGGCAACCCCCCGCATATCTCCGGCGGCCTCGAACAGGTTCAATCCACGCTTGAGGTATTCCAGCGCCAGGGAGAGTTTTCCCTGTTGGCGGTAGAGGCGGCCCATCTTGTTGAAGGCAACGCCGCCCTTGGAACGGGAGGCCATGACCCAGGAAAGCCGCAGCATCTTCTCATAGCAGGCAAGCGCCTTGTCAAACTGTCCCTTGGTCTCGTAGACATTGCCCAAATCATGCCACATCTGGATGCGCAGGCTGACCTGGTTGGGATTCTGCACGGAAAGTGCCTGGATATACAGACGAACGGCCTTGTCGTTGAGAAAGACGGTGCGGGCCAGGTCGGCTGCCTTCTGGTACGCCAGGGCCGCTTTTTCCGGAGCACCGGCGAGTTCCAGGTGCCGACCCACCTCTTCCAGAAGTTCCGGTGTGGGATCAAGCAGGTGCAATTGCAGCCATTCCGCAGCCTGGTAGTGGAAAATCTTCTTTTGTTGTACCTTGGTGGAGTCATATACAATGTTCCAGATGGGCGGATACTTGAAGCGGAACTGTCTTTCTCCGGGCAGTTGGCTGACAGGAACGGCCTCGATGAATCCCCGGACCACGTGTCTTTCCAGACTGTGGGCCACCAGGTTGACTGTGAACTCGCCGGACCGGGTGATGGCATCCAGGGAGGGACCGTCATGGTCGGCCTTCATGTCGTCGGCATAGATGGACCGGCGGATCAGGGAAACCACCCCGTCCTGCCAGAAGGTTTCGCCGAAGGTGGCCGCCCGGTTGAGGATGTCGTGGTCTCCGTCGGGAAGCAGGTAAATGCGGGCCCGCAGGATGCCTTCGAGGGTGTAGGGCAATTCGGTGGTGGCCAATGACGAGAGCCGGAACCGCCAGGGTGAACCGGAGATGTCGAGTACTTCGGATTCAATGAGCAACCGGGCAAGTTCCTCAATGGCCCGGGGGCTGCGATCCATGTGTTCGTGCACGTGATTGGAAACCACCTTGGGGATCTTGTCGACATGGGGAAGGAGATGGCGCAGAAGATCCTCGGCTTCGGAACCGCCCAGCACCGGGATCTTGAGTCGCAAGGTGGCATATTCCCCGGAGGACCACTGCGGGTATCTGGAGAACAGGACATCCCTTCCACCGGTGAGGATCAATACAGGCAGCCGTTCCAGTCCCGCTGCCAGGTAATTGATGAGGTTGACGGTTTCCGGCTCGCACTGGTCCACGGCGTCCATGATCAGCAGAAGAACCTTTTGCTCGGCCAAAAGGGACAAGACGCGCCGGAGGGCGATGAAAACCCGCAATTCGATCTGGGAGGGCACCCGCAGCAGGGATTCCAGCACGGGACTGCCATCCAGGTCGAACCCGAGGAAATGGGTGAACAGGTGGGCGGTTTCGGTCAACTGGGATCCCTGGAGGTACTGGCCGAGCACTCCTTCGAATTTTTCAGTTACTGTTTCACCTTCGTTTCCGGCAAAATCCAACTGGAAGTAACGGGCCAAGGCATCAATGACCCCGGAATAGGGAGTGGCCATGGCAATGTTTCCGGAACTGGACAGGACGTGAATCTCTCCCTCCTGGTTCACCTGTTTGCCAAATTCTTCCAGCAGCCGTGTTTTTCCGATGCCCGCAGGGCCGTGTACAGTGACAAACGACAGCCGGTGGTTGAGTTCAACGCGCTTGAGTTCCTCCTGCAGCCTCGCCAGGTCGTCGACCCTGCCGACAAACACGGGGGAGGCACCGATGGAACGAAGGCCCCGGGGTTTCTTTTCAAACGGGCTGTCCGGATCATCTTCCATGTCACTGACCAGGGCCGCCTCAATACGGCCGGGGGTGGTCTCCGATTCGATGGGGGAGTCCTCTCCGGTCCGGGTGGTCAGGACAAACTGGTATCCGCAAATCTGACAGACGGTTTCAGTTTCGGACTGCATGGGAACGCTGCAACGGGGGCATTTCATTTCAGGGGAACTCCTTTCCGGATGTTCGAACACCAGTTCGTCATGAATTGACGTCTGCGGGCGGCTTCCTGAAGCCGCCCGAGGGAGGGTTCAGGTCTGGTTCCGCTTCTGGGTTGCCAGAAGGTCTCGATTTCGTTGGAAAACTCCACGACGGGGATCTGCCTTTCGGCGCGGAGGCAATTGTCCAGATAAACGCTGCGGATGATCCGGGGTACGGCATCCACCGACCATGCATTGGTGTCGTGAAAGAGGGCTACCCCCCTGCCGAACTGGGCAAGGTCCCGCAGCACGTTGCGGTACGAGAGGTTTGCGTGGCGCTCGAAGGGATCGTTGGAATCCACGTTCCACATCACGACGGTGTATTTCATGTTCCGCAGGATGCTCCGGGAGGCACCGGTCATCTGGCCGAACGGGGGTCTGTACAGCCAGGGTTCCGTGCCGGTGACCCGCGTGATGGAATCATGGGCACGCTGGATTTCCTTGAATTGTTCCTCGGGGGGGATGGTGTTCATCATGGGGTGGGTCTGGGTGTGGTTGGCCACAATGTGACCCCTGCGATGGGTTTCTTCCAGGACGGTACGGTTTTTCAGGGTCAGGGGCAGTTTTCCCGTGAATCTGCGGCCATTCACGAAAAATATTCCCTTGACCCCGAGATCGTCAAGGTAGTCCAGAAGCACCGGAGTGGTCTGGTGGTCCGGCCCATCATCGAAGGTCAGAACGATCTGCTGTCCCTGGGCCCAGTTTCCGTCCACGTCCTGACCATCCGCCGTGTCCGGGCGTGGTTGTGCAAGCATTGACAGTGCGAAAAAAAGACAGATCGGACTCATGGCTTCCTTCGTGGCGAGGCGCATTATACCATAACGAGCGCCGGTTTCCAGATAGCGGTGAGAAAAAACCTGGAATCCCCTGTCGGACCTGTCGGACCTGTCAGATTCCGTAATAACAACGAATTGCCACCAGCCTGGAACCGGGGGGACACTTCAGTTTTCTGGGCATCCTGCACTTGCCTTCACGATCGCGTACTTCCTTGCCGGGACAAGGTTTTTTCCAGTCCTTGTGAAACGGCAGACACTGCTCCAGCCGGTCCGTGGGTCGTCCGTGACCGGCGGGGCAGGGAGCGGGAACGCAACGCCCCTGGGGATTCAGGAAGGTGCCCTCCGGACAGGACCGGATGTTGGGCAGGCAGGACTGGGTTTTGGTGTCCCGGGTGGTGTTGGCCGGGCATTTGATGTGGACGCAGGCGCCGTCGGGCAGTCGCTTGAAGCCAGCCGGACAGGAACCACGGGCACATTTCCCGTCCGGGTCGCGAACCTGTCCCCTGGGGCAGGTGTCATGAACACATTCCCCTTTTTCATTGGCATGGAATCCGGGCCGGCAGGCTTTCCGGACGGGAGGGGGTTTGGTTTCCTCCACGGTGATGCACGTTTCCGAGATGGGATCCCGGCGTGCGCCGGAAGGACACAGTTTTGGAACGCAGCGGGTTTCGTCACTGCTCAGGCGTTCGTGGTCCGCGCATTCCAGGGCTCCCTGGCATCGACCGTCGGCAGTGCGGTTCTGTCCCCTGGGACAGGGCCGCCAGACACAGACATCGGATCCGGCAGGACGGTAGCGTCCATCCGGACAGGGGGAGCATCGCATTTCCTTGTCCCTGAATGCCGTGGTTCCACAGTCCGAAGGAACGCAGTATTCCAGTTTGTCCGGTTTGAAGTGTCCTTTGAGACACTGGCACAGACCGGTTTGAGGGTGTTTTTCGTGACCTTCCGGACAGGATGCCGGCGCACAGTGCCGCCCGTCAGGGCCAGGGGAGGTGCCCTTCGGACAAAGGCATGCATGGGTTTTGGCATCCCGTCTGGCACCCGCAGGACAGTCCGAAGGAACGCATGCAGGTGCGTGTGCCGGACGGATGGTACCATCGGGGCAGGCGTTGCAACGCTCCTCTGCATCCCGGTCCTGGTTCACAGGACAACTGACAGGGACACAGCGTGTGTTTTTGCTGTTCATACGCATGTTTACGGAGCAGACGCATTGCCCAGTGGCATCGCGGGAAGCGCCCTCGGGACACTGGACGGGGACGCAGTTGAACTGCCCCAGGGGCCGGATCTGTCCTGCGGGACAGGGAGGAAACTGGCATTCATCCGTTTGTGGATTCCGGGGAACTCCCTTGGGACAGACCCGAAGCACGCAACGCTTCTTGTCGGCCGAGAGTCGAACCGGACCCGAGCAGGTGATGGGCTCGCATTTCTGGGAAACATTGTTTCGCTGGGTTCCTGCAGGACATTCGAGTTCGACGCAATACTCCTTATCCACGGGACGGGCCATGCCGGCGGGGCAGGGAATCCAGTCACAGCGTTTGGTGGCGGGGTTCCACCGTTTTTGGGAATCGCATTGGCGGGGTTCGCAGACCAGTTTGCCGGCCGGCCGGTAATGGCCGGCCTCGCAGGGATAGCATTTCAGATCGGAGGCCAGAAAGGCCTCTTCTCCGCAGTCCTTCAACTGGCACTGTCCTTCGCGGATTTCAAAGCCTTCCTTGCAGACACAGTCGCCGGAAGCATTGCGTGTGGCTCCCCGGGGACAGGGGCCGGAACCCACGCAGACCCGCTTGTCATCGGGAGCATACCCCTTCGGGCAGCGTTCCACACAGGTTTCCTGGTGGGGATCCCGTAAAAGCGGTGCGGGGCAGCGACGCGGCACACACTGCTTGCTTTTCGGACTCCAGCGCACGTTTCCCCTGCACCGGGGGGCACAGTTCATGTTTTCGTCACGCACCTGATCCTCGGCACACAGGCGGGGTACACAGCCCTTGGCACCTTCAAGGATGGTCTTGCCGGTGGGACAGTGACAGCGCTGGTCACTGCCCCGGAACTGGCCCGGGAGGCAGTTCACCGGCACACAGAGCAGTCCCCTGGGTCCGGAGACCAGTTTTTGATCCCTGGGACAGACGCAGACACCCGCCCGGTTGCGGGTGGCTTCCCTGGGACAGGGTTCTTTTTTTTGTGCATGGACGACAGGAACATAGGCCAACCATACAGTCAAAGAGATCATCAGTGGACCAAAAATAAAATTCATATTGCCTCCCCGGGTGAGCGGCGGAACAGGCTTCCGGAACCGCCGAACAGGGAAAAAGACGGATGCCTGTTCATTTTTCTTCATATCCCAGGGTTCCACTCATGGCAAATAAAAAGACGGATCAAAAAAGCAAAGTGATTTCATATGGTTATGAGATGGGACATACGAATATAAAAAATCTTTTTATACTATACCAAGCCCCGTCCCCTCGACAGTTCAATGCCTTTTTCGATCGTTTTCCAAAAAGAATCCCCCCTCCTTGCCAACAGGTCTTCAAACAGGTTAACTCGGATCAACTTGTGGTACCGTCTGATCGAAACCACTCCACCATCTATGTCATGAATGCATTGTTGTGGCCCACCATCTGTCAAGTGCTGGAGCAGGAAATCCTGCCGTTGCACTTCAGTTTGTGGATTTTGCCGCTGGATGCCATGGAGAATGCCGACGAACTGGAACTTTCCTGCGACAACGACTATGTATGCGAGCATGTGGAATCCCAGTATCTGTCCCGCATACGGCAGGTGGCACGGGAATTGTCCGGTCGGGAATGGACCGTACGCATCACAAGACCCGCCCCCGGCAGGGGTCCGGTCCAGGAAACGGTGCCTTCTCCTGCGGCCGAACCGGTCCAGGGCGCAGGATTGCGTTTTCCTGCCGGCATTGTGGAGGGGCCCGAAAACGCCTTCGCCTGGCAGGCCTTCCGGCAGGTACAGGAACACCCGGGACGATACAACCCGCTTTTTGTGCACGGAGGATCCGGAACGGGCAAGAGTTTCTTCCTTCGAATGATGCACGAGTCCTATTCCAGGCAGGGGAAGAAGTCCCTGTATATCAGGGGCTTCGAGTTCTACAACCAGTACATCCACGCGGTGGAAACCCGGACATACCAGACATTTTACCAGATGTTCCGGGGGCTGGACCTGTTGTGCATCGATGATGTCCATTTTTTCAGGAACAAGGATCGCACCCAGGAGACCTTCGGAAACATCTTTCATGCATTGTATGATTCCAAAGCCCAGATTCTGCTCAGTTCGGATTGTGTTCCTGGCAGGATTCCGGGATTCACCGATGCACTGGTTTCCTGTTTCACCTGGGGACTGATCGTGGAACTGTCTCCGCCATCCATGCGGACCCGACAGATGCTGATTGAGTGCTGGGGTCGTGAATATCCACCCTTGCATCCAGAGGTGGTGCGTCGCCTTGTGGAGCATCCCTTTTCCAGCGTCCGTGATTTCGAGGGCGTGCTCAGGCGCTTGTGGGCCCGTCTGGAAATTTACCATCAGCCTGTGGGAGTGCGGGAGGTTCAGGAGGAACTGGTACGTCTGGATGACACCGCTCCCTCCACGGATCTGGCTGCCATAGAAAAACTGGTCTGCGATCATTTCCGGTTGACTTCAGACGAATTGAACAGCACGGCCCGATCCATTCGCGTGGCACGCCCGCGGCAGGTGGCCATGTACCTGGCCAAGAAATACGGTCGCTCCAGTTTTCCCGTGATAGGGGAATACTTCGGAAGAAAAACCCACAGCACCGTGATCAGCGCCTGCCAGAAGATCGACAGTCTCCGCAAGACCGATCGCCAGTTGTCCCTGGATCTGGAAGAAATCGAAAAACACCTGAAATAAAGGGGAAGTCCGACAGGTCCGACAGGTCCGACAGGTCTGACAGGTTCGACAGGTCTGACAGGTTCGACAGAATTTTCTTTGTTGTTTCAGGGAATTATTGGGACTTATTATTCGTCGCCGCCGCCGCCCTCGTCGCCACCACCGCCACCGAAGTCGATGTCACCCATGCCGAGATCCAGGGGACCTTCTTCGGAGTCGAACTCGGCGGAGCCGGCTTCCTCGGCGCTCTTGCGCATCAGGGTGGAAACGCGGGCTTCCTGTTGCATGGCTTCATTGGCCTCTGTGGACTTGCCCATGCTGGTCAGACCGATGGGAATCAGGGACATGACAAGCAAAATGAAACCAATGGTGAAGATGGAACGGTGGATGGGGGTGTGTTCCATGGCCATGCGCTCGAACCGGGTGGCTTCGGAAGCGGAAAGTGCATCGGTGATCACGGGGGGCTCGGGCACTGGTGGCGACAGTTTGTATTCGCCGGGTCCGGTGGGGAGCTCGTCGCGGGTCTTGCCGATCCGGCCGGTCTTGGCCACCACGATGGCCACGAGGGGAATGGCTCCCAACAGCGAGATGAGCAGCACGACAATGTCTCCCTGGTAGAAACCTGCCGCAAAGTACCTGTACAGATACGCGAAGAGGATACCGATGAGGAAAACAAAAGCCACGTGCAGGATGCCGTCGATGTTTTTCTTGTGCGCCATGAAGGCGGCTCCGCCCATGATGCCCATGAGGACTATCATGATCAGGATCGTCATGAACATGTCGGTTCTGAGCACGGAATCGGACACGGAGGAAAGCACGGACAACTTCTGGACTTCCAGGGGAGCCATGTTCAAGGCGTCCGGAGGGGTTTCGCCAGGTTTGAACATGCCGGCGATGGCGAAGCACTTGAAACCCTCGTTTTTCCGGATTTCATCGTTCAGTGCGGAGCATGTGGCGGCTTTGCCCGCGTTGTCCTTCGCAAAAGCCGGTTCGATTTCCTTGAACTCCGGGGGAGCGAAGGCACCGATCATCTTGCAGGTCAGATAGGTGGACTCCATGTTGAACACTTTGGGGGTGCATGCATCCGGAGCGTTGACCACCACGCATTCGCCGTTCTTCAGGCGTTCCCCGGCACAGGGCACGGGGGAGCCAATCTTGAAGATGCCGATGGGGATGATGAGGGTGATGATGGCCAGGCCCACTCCGATGAGCAGGATATGTGCCATGCTTGTCCCCATCTTCTGGCCCGGCATGCCATAGGAACCCTGGGGCTGATATCCCATGGGATCCGGCGGCATGGGCGGCATGGGCGGCATGGCATCCGGTGGCATGGGCGGCATCGGATTCGCGTTTTGTGGTTCAACAGGGGGCATTCCAGTCTGATCGTTCATGGGATCCTCCAAGAAAGTGACCAATTCCTACCTTAGGAGAAGACTCGGAGTCAAGAATTAGATCGAGGTTTTCCGGCACAATGGTCATTTTTTCCGCGAGTCGGAAAAACAGGGCTTAAAACAAAGGAGCAGAGGGCCCGTTCCGCAGATTCCAAAAAACACCTGTTGGAAAACACATGATATCGGTTCAGTCGCCAAATTTTTGGCAAAACCCGAATTGCAACCTGTCGTCATGGGCGCGGCGACCGCAGCCGGATGAAAAAAGATGGTCAGCCGGGGTGGGCTGAAAACTTTCCGGAACGGGCCCTTTGGCTCCGGGAGGAACATACCCCAAATCCGGGAAGACTGCAACCTTCGCGATGGGACATCATTGCCTTATGATAGGCAACATTCCTGGAGCCATCGGTTTCCTTGCGAAACCGTCAGGGAAATGCTATCCAGAAACCTGTGGAGCAAGGAGAACGGTTTTGCTGAAACTGATACAAAAACTGGGCTATTTTCCCCGCACGGCCGTGTGGGAACTCACCCTCGGATGCAACCTGTGTTGCCGGCATTGCGGATCCCGGGCAGGAGCCCCGCGTCCGGACGAATTGTCGGCCGACGAGGCGTTTGCCCTCGCAGACGAACTCATGGACCTGGGGCTTGAGCGAATCACCCTGTCCGGAGGGGAACCCACGCTTTGCGCGTACTGGGATTCCCTGGCCGCCCGAATGGTGCGGGGCAAGGTCCGGGTCAACATGATCTCCAATGGTATCGACTGGTCTGCCGCGCACGCCATCAGGGCCCGGGAGGCCGGCATGGAGTCGGTGGCATTTTCGGTGGATGGTCTTGCGCCGGCCCATGATTTCATCCGGGGTGTGCCCGGGGCGTTTGAGCGGATTCTGGATGCCTTTGCAGCCTGTCGGGAGTCCGGCCTTCCCGTTGGTGTGGTGACCACCGTGTACCGGCACAACCTTCACGAACTGGGGAAATTGCGGGTTTTTCTCCGGGAGCAGGGGGTGCGGTCCTGGCAGGTGCAAATCGGCAACCCGGCCGGAAACATGGCGGACAACCCCGAATTGGTGATTGTTCCGGCGGATCTTCTGGAGATCGTTCCCGAGTTGGCCGCGCTCAGGGTCTCCGGAGAAAAGCCGGATGTCTACATCGGAGACAACGTGGGGTATTTCGGCCCCTTTGAAAAGGATCTGAGGGACACGGGCAAGGAAATCGATTTCTGGCTCGGCTGCCGTGCCGGACTCCACGTGGTCGGGATCGAAAGCAACGGCAACATCAAGGGGTGCCTGTCCCTGCCTTCGGAACTGAACCGTGAGGACCGGTTCCTCGAGGGGAACATCCGGAGCCGGAGCCTGACAGACATCTGGTGTGATCCCGATGCTTTTTCCTACAACCGGAAGTTTTCCGGGGAACGGTTGACCGGTTTTTGCGCTTCCTGCAAATACAGTGAGGTCTGCCGGGGTGGTTGTCTCTGGACGGCCTTTTCCCATTCCGGCGACCGTTTCGACAACCCCTTCTGCTATTACCGGGTGGCGGTGGAAGCCGGCATTCTGGAGCCGTAAGACGGCATGTGCCTGCTCTTTTTCGTACTGGCCGCGATACCGGTATTTCCGGATTCCTTCGAACACGCCATTAGCGTTGAAAGTGTCCAGCGTACCTCGGTGCTTGCAGCTCCCGTGGCCGGCGCCACCATCGTTGGATCCGTTGTGGCCGGGGCCCGGTTTCCCATTCATCGACTGCTGGAGGAGAACCCCTGCATCAAGGGCTTTTTCATTGAAATCCGGGAAAACCATTTTGTCTGTTCCAGGAATTTCAGGCCTTCGGCAGGGTTTCCCACCCGGGTATCCCACCCGGGATCCTCGGAATCCTTCAACTGGATGCGCACCCGGGCATCCACCCCCGTGTATTACAGCCGCAAACACATGGAGCAGGATCGTCCCGGTTACTTCCTGCCGGCCAATGCCCATCTGCTGCAAAGAAAACGGTTCATCCGGGTGTCCGGGGAACTCGTGCAATTGACCACCAGCGATCATTTCATCTTCCACCGGGATCTGGAGCAGTCCCGTCTGTCATCGTTTTCCGGAAGAAAACTGGAGGGTGATGGGGATCGGCACCAGGCGGTGGTGGTGCGGTATCCCCGTGCCGCCCTGCGGGACCTTGCAACGGGGGCAATCACCGGATGGGTCCGGGACAGGACCTGGGTCCGGATCCTGCCTGGTGAAAAGGTGACGATACAGGGCAAGAGGCTGGTGCCCGTGGACCGGGAAAATGGGATTGACGAACAATACCTGCGTGTGTTCGGGTATTCCGCGCCTCCGGCTCAAGCCGCGCCGAAGGATAGATGGATCGAGGTGAACATGTCTTCCCAGACACTGGTGGCCTACGAGGGGGAACGGCCGGTGTTCATCACCCTGGTCTCCAGCGGGAAAGCCGGCACCGATACGGTTCCCGGGCTGTATCGCATCTACTACAAGAAAGGGATGCAGGATCTCACCCGGCGCAGGGGTCGGCAAGTGGACTGGTTTTTTGAAAAAATCCCCTACCTGCTGTTTTACCACAGCGTCTTCGCGTTCCATCCGGCCGTGTGGCATCATTCCTTCGGCACTCCCCACAGCCAGGGATGCATCGAGTTGCCCCTGTCAGACGCGGAGTTCCTGTATCACTGGACGTCACCCCGAATGCCTCCGGGGTACATGGAGATTTCCCAGACTGCCGCAGAACCGGGAACACTGATCCGGATTGTCCGGTTCAGCGGCCACCGGGTTCCGGTGCGGACGCACCTTCGTCAGGAAACAATCATTCCCATTCGGCAATGACCTTGAGTTCCTCTTCGTGTGCGGAGGGTCTTTGGGGTTGGTTCCGGGTCTCCTCCACCGTAGTTTTCCTGGCGGAAGGCTCCGGTTCAGGAGTCGGGTTCGTCGGCGGGTTCATCGGGGGAACACCGGCGGTGTCGTTTTTTTTCATGGTCCGGACGGTCCTGCCGGGAAGGGGAGGCAATGGGGTGTTGGCTGTCGTCCGGTTTTGACTGTTCCGTGGGGGATCCGTGACGGACATCCTGGGCGTGTTTCCGGACGGAACCGTTTCCGTGAATGGCGCACCCAAAGAGGCCTCCCCCGGGGTTCCGTGATTGTCGTACAGTGTCCGTGATTCGAACTGGCCGCCAACCATGCGGATCCGTGGATGCGGGGCCCGGGTTTCGGAAACCCGGTCAGCAAGTTTGTTTGGTTCGGTCAGGCCTGTCCGGTTCGTATCCCGCCGGTCAAACGCACGAACTCCCGCAAACCCCATTCCCATCCCTGCCATGGCCAGCAACAGGAACAAGGCGACCCGGATCGTCATGCGCCCCAGGTTCCTGCGGTGGACAGGGAGGATCTTCCGCGTGTTTCCGCAGACGGGATGCGGTGTGTCCGCAAGTGGTCCGCAGGCCGGATTCTGCAGCATGTTGTGCCGCCGGTCGTCCAGTTGTGTGAGGGTCAGGTCCATGTCCATGAGGGTGGTGGGTCGTTCCTGGTTGCGTTCGTCGAATCCCCAGGTGGCGCTGGCCACATCCCGGGCCAGAAGAATGGTGGATTCCGCGGCGAGGGGCACCGGTTTGCGGACATTGGCGGAGATGAGTTGCGCAAGGGTGGAAGTGGCGTCCCAGGGGAACAGTCGTTCCAGTTCCTGCCGGGCAACGGAGGCAGAGGGGAAACGGTCGGCCGGGTGCGGCGCCAGAAAACGGTACATCAGTTCA
>CAZTZR010000053.1:0-26776 GCA_964618145.1 uncultured Kofleriaceae bacterium | reverse complement strand
GCTTGTTGCAAATGCAAGAAAAAAGCGTAATGCCTATGGCCGGGAGCTTACGTTGGAACAACACTACGCACTTCTGCACCGTGGGCATACGGGGCATCAACTACCCGTACGACCGGTACAGCAACTTCGGTTTTCGGGTTGTTCGGCACTGAGTTCTGCGGGCGAAGCATTTTGGGAAGACACAGGAGTCCCGGTTGCCTCTGTTGACCACCCCCGCGCCCCCGCAGGCCGACCCAACCTCGAACGTGTGTACCAATACTGTACCAATTCGCAGTTTTTCACCACTATGAAACTCAAATTTCCTTGATATGACTTGGTGACCCCAAGGGGATTCGAACCCCTGTTTACGGCGTGAAAGGCCGCTGTCCTAACCGGTTGAACGATGGGGCCGCGCAACTGAGGACCTGCTGGCAGGTCCGGACGTGGAAGCTTGTTTATCAGAGCACGCCGGGCAAGTCAAGGGGGAAACCGAAAAAAATGCGGAAAAAAGAGGGACTCAGATTCGTCGAAGAATGGTGGGAGGGCCGGGAAGGGCTTTCATCAGATCGGAAACGGTGTGCTTCAGGTGGGGATGGACCCAGTCGGGGGCCAGTTCGGCCAGGGGAACCAGCACGAAATCCCGCTCGTGCATACGAAGATGGGGAAGGGTGCACCCGGGGCCGTTGCATACCCAATCATCAATGAAAACGAGATCCAGATCCAGCGTGCGATCCCCCCAATGCACCTCGCGGGTCCGGCCGTGGGCTTCTTCGATGGCCAGCAGGTGTTTGAGGATTTCCCCGGGATGGACGGGAGGGGACATCGCCAGGAGCGCCACCTGGTTGAGAAACCGGTGGGTGGCGGGTCCCACGGGGGTGGTTTCCACAATGGCGGAAAACCGGCAGGACTGTACGCCGGGCAACTGCAAAAGGGCGGCCCGGGCTGACTCCAGAAGTTTTTCACGGGGTTCAATGGAGGATCCCAGGGCGATGGCGACGCGGTGCATGAAGGTGTTTGTACCCGAACGGATATTTTTTTTGAAAAAAAATGCGTCAAACACGCAACGAATTTCCGTTTTTTCCGAAAATAGAAGAAGACCGCAACAAGCGGCAGAAAGGAACATCCATGAATTTCTCGATCAATCAGTTGTTTTCGCAGACCTCGTCCATGGTCACTCCCTTCGCGACGAACTTCTTTCCAGCGTTGTCGGATGCCGTCAAGGTGGGGCTGGGGGATTCCTCCTCCCCGTTCATGAATCTCGGATCCCTGCATCCCGGACTGGGTGCGGCCCTGTTCGGACTTTCCCATGCGGCTCCCCTTTTGCAGCGCCTGCTGGACACATTGCCCAATCCCGACCGGATGGGCCAGGACGCGGGGCCCCGGGTGGGGGGATCCCGTTCCGGCGGGGCGGATCCCCAGGCGGAAATCCAGCGCATCCTGTCGTCGAACCTGTCCCTGGAAGAAAAGATCATCCTGATTGCCGGCCTGGTATCCGACAGCATCGGAGGACAACTCGAGGATTTGCTGCAGCAACAGGGCAAGATGGCCCAGAACATGAACCAGGCCAATGCTTCCGGAGGCAAGGGGGCCCAGTTCCAGAACGTGGAAAACCAGATCCAGTTGCTCATGCAGCGGCTCAACCGCATGCAGACGCTGGCATCCAACCTGCTCCAGGCGGTGCATACGACGCAGCGCACGGTGCTTTCCAACATCCGGGTGTGAATCACATGACAAATCAGATTGCAAGGAACTCTACAATCGTAAAGGACCAGGAACCGACCCACCAGGAGATTCTGCACAGGGCCACTGCCCTGGCCCGGGGCGAAGTCAGCATAGGCCAGATCTTCGGGCTGCAGCCTGCCGATGTGCATCCCTTCATCAGCCTGATTTCGGCGCTCTCGGCGGCGGGCCGTCCCCAGGATGCCCGGGTGTTTCTGGAGGGTGCGTTGGCCCTGTTCCCCCGGGACCCGCGGCTGCAGGCCACAGCCAAATGGTTACTGTCTGCGCCTTGTCATGGGCCGGTGGACCGAACGTCACCGGCCCGGTGAGTGATTTACCGGGATGAGCGGAAACGCTCCAGAACGGCGGGGTCAACCACCACGTGGAGGCTTTTCGGGGAGGACAGGGTGACCTTGCCGATGGCGCCGCGCACCGCATGGACATGGCGGCGTTCCACCCAGTGGACATCCCCGCGGCCTTCGGCGCGGGCGTCCGAGTAAAAGATGGCCAGCATGGCTGCCTCCTCCAGGGCGCGGCGGGGGACGGGCTGGTTCCGGGTAAACAGCACCACATGGCTGCCGGGAACGTCCCGGGCGTGGAGCCAGATGTCCCGGCCCCGGGCCAGCCGGAAGGTCAGGCGGTGGTTGTCGGCGGCGCTTTTTCCCACGAGAATGCGCAGTCCGTCCGAAGACTGGTATTCCCGCAGACCCCGGGTATCTTCGCTGGCGGATTTCTTTCCATGTTTTTCCCTGGTACGGCTGGTTTGCGGGGTTCGCGACAGGTCAGCGTCAAAGGATTCCAGGGGGAGTTCCTCCAGTTTCCGGCGCTGACTTTCCAGTTCCTGGAGTCGCGCTCCGAACGTCTCCGACCGTTCCCGGATGACTTCCCGGCTGCGGCGGGCCTTCTTGTAGGCGGCAAAGTGCAACTGAGCCGCCGCCGACGGGGTTTTGCACCGGGCAGGCAGGACCAGTTCCACGGGGGCCGAACCATCGGCGGGTTCCAGTAGAAACGACGTGGCATCCTTCGGCCAGAAGGGCAGGGCGGCCAGAAAGAGGTCACCCAGGGTTCGCGCTTCTTCGCGCTCAAGCATGCGGGCATGATCCCGTTCCAGGTGTTCCAGGACTTTTTGGGTGCGCGTAATTTCCCGGTCCACGTGGGCCAGGGCCTTGTGCCGGGCCCGACTGCGGGCATCGGTCAGTCGTTCTTCGGTGAAAAACGCGTCAATGGCGGCACATACTTCTGGAGGAGTGAACCGGGAGGCTTCGGCAACCGGTGAACTGCCCACAACTGGGGGCAGGGCGTATACGGCGCCGGGGTGCAAGGGCCGGGTCAGACTGTGGGTGGAAAATAAAGACCCCAGGATAACGCCATTGGCGTCCAGCAAAAAGGCGTTGGCGTGCCGTCCGGTTAGTTCGAGTACCAGTCGGGCGCCGTGGGAAAAGGAAATGCCCAGCAGGCGATCTCCGGGTCGCAAAAGACCCAGATCCACCACGTGGTCAGCGCCAATGTGCTTGCGCAGCAACATGGTGAAGGGAGACACGGCCCCCCGGGTCCGGCGGGAATCACACAGGCAGGCGTGGACAAACCCGGGGGTGAAGTCCACAATGAAATCGGTGGTTTTTGCCGAAAACAGCAGGCATTTTTCCGAAGCTTCCGCGAACCGGGAAAACCGCTGTCCGATGAGCATGCGAGCGCATTCTTCGGCCACAAGGGCGATTTCAGGTGCGTTGAGATCCAGGCTCTTGGGGGTCAATTAGTGGCAGCCACACGAAACCGGAGTCGAAGCCGAGTTCTTCGGTGCCGCCGTGGATGTGGTGAAATCAAGGGAATTGTTGTCCGTGTCGATGCAGCCTTCACCCAGGCGAAGCGCCGAAACGAGTGTCCCAATTGATGTGGTGGGCGCCGTTTCGAAACAGTTGGCAGTAGGGCCGAAACCAACAAAGTCGACGATGGTTGGGCTTTCGGGACAGGCTCCGGAGAGGGCCGTCGTCGAGGAAACGAGGGCGAGTTTTCCTGCTGCGCCAGCCATGTTGACCGTGCCAATCAGGTCAGGTGTGGGGAGGGGGGCGCCGTGTCCCGCTGTGCCGGTTGCCAACTGGACGAGGAAGTATCCTCCTGCAGCAATGGTTCCAGTCAAGGGAACAATGTTGGTCCATGTATTTCCTGTCGCGGAAGCATACTGCAGGGACCAGCCCGCAAGATTCGCCTCCAAGGAGAGGCTGCGGTTGTGCAATACGACAAAGTCATTTAGCCAGATTGCGCTGGTGTTGCCGCCAGCGCCGTAGAGTTCGCTGATGACCACCTGCGGTTCGCAGGCAGGTTCGGTGACCGTCAACACGCCGCGGCCGCCGCCGTCATGCCATTCACAATACTGGTAGGACAGACCGCCGTCGGTGGACACCCGGTACAGGTAGTCGAACACGCCGGTTTCCACGGGAATGAGGGTGCCCATGAACTCTTCGTTGTTGCTGCCGGTGAATTCCGGGTTGTATGCTGCGTCGAACCAGGACCAAGCGACCACCTCCGGATCCGATGCCAGGGGACCGAAGCCCACCTGGGCGGTGATGAACGGGGAGAAATCCTGTCCCACGGTGAGGAGATGATCATAGACCTGGGCATAAATGGGCTCCGTGGGGATACCTGCCGGAGTGCTTGTGGCCGCAGGCCACTGGATGGCGCACCAGTGCAGCCGGCACTCGTCGTTGGGGGCTCCCGGGGTACCATTGAAGTCACCATAGTTGAAGGTGCCGAAACACCAGTGATAGCCGTTGTCGTTGATTTCGTGGGCCACGCCGTCCAGGGCTGCCGGGGACAGGTTCAGCGTGCGCTGGTTCAGGTGGTTCCAGGTGCTGTCCCATTCCACCATGTCGATGAGCGTGCCGTCCGAGGTGCGTTCGATTTCGATGACACCGAAGGAGGTATCCAGGACCATTCCCGGAATGAGTTGGTTCATGGTGACGCCGCCGTTTGTCATGGTGTTCGGGTTGCGGCCCACCACCATGAAGCCGTTGGCAGGGACGATTGCGGTGCTGTCCGTCGGGATGGAGATGGTGGCGAAATCGGCGGTGAGGGTGAGATCCGCCCAGCGCTTGGGTTTGGAGGTGGTGTTGTACACCTCGAACCACTGGCCGTCATGGAGGGGATCCGTGGTGGCCATGATCAGGATTTCGTTGATGATCAACTGGCCGGGCTGGACAATGGTTTCATCCACACAGATGCCGCTTTCGGCGGGGAATTCTTCGTAGCCTTCGGCGCAGGTATCACAGGTGGCTCCGGTGTAGCCGGTGTCACAGGTACAAACGGCCGCGTCCGAAGCGTTCACCGAGCAGGTGCCGTTGCCACAGTCAAAACCGGTGCAGGGATTCAGGATGCAGGTTCCGGGGTTGACGCTGGAATTGATGTATCCGTCCATGCATTCGGTGCAGGTTTCGCCCATGTAACCCATGTCGCAGGTGCAGACAAAGGCATCGTCCACAACACTGCAGGAACCATGGGTGCCGCAGGGGTTGCTGCCACAGGGGTTCAGGATGCAGGTGCCGGGGTTGACGGTGGAAGCAATGTAGCCGGTGTCGCATTCGGAGCAGTCAACACCGGTGTACCCGGTGGGGCAGTTGCAGGAGGGAAGGTCTTCTTCAGTCACATGGCAGGAGCCATCGCCGCAATCAAATCCTGTGCAGGGATTCAGGATGCAGGTGCCGGGATTGACGGTGGATGCAACGTATCCGTCGGCGCAGGAGGTGCAGGTGGTTCCCGAATAACCGGTATCACAGGTGCAGGCAAAGGCATCATCCACAACGCTGCAGGTTCCATGAGTACCGCAGGGCGCACTGCCACAGGGGTTCGGGATGCAGGTTCCGGGGTTGAGGGTGGATGCGACGTAACCGGTGTCGCACAGGTCGCAGTCAGCGCCGGTGTAGCCGGTCGCACAGGTGTTGCAGGTGTCACCGGCCCAGCCGGTATCACAGGTGCAGGCGAAGTCGTCATCGACAACGCTGCATTGTCCGTTGCCGCCGCAGGGAATCGCCACGCAGGGGTCGACAATGCATGCGCCGGTGGTTACCGTGGAAGGAATGTAGTGGTTTTCATCATCGCAGTCTGCACAGGTCGCTCCTGCATAACCGGTATCACAGGCACAGACGGCCTGGTCCGCAGCGTTCACGGAGCAGGTTCCGTGCCCGGAGCAGGTCTGTCCGGCGCAGGGGTCGGCAATGCAGGTGCCGGAGTTGACCTGACTTTCCACATAGCCGTTGGCGCAGCTGTCGCAGCGCTCGCCGGTGTATCCCGTGTTGCAGGTGCAAACCGGGTTGCCGCCGGAAAGGGAGCAGGTGCCCTGGCCGCAGTCGTAACCCTCGCAGGGGTGCAGTATGCAGACGCCGGCGTTGTTCGGGTCTTCCATGTACCCGTTGGCGGTGTCGCAGTAGTTGCAGTTGCCGCCGGTGTACCCGGTGTCGCATTCGCAGACGGGCAGCCGGTCGGCATCCAGGGAGCAGGTGCCATTCCCATAGCAGGGGTCCGGAATGCAGGGATTGTGGATGCATTTTCCGGCGTTGTCCGGGTCTGCTTCATACCCGTATGCACAACGGTCGCAGGTGCTTCCTTCATAACCGGTGTCACAGGTGCAGATAGCCAGCCCGGAAGAGTCGTCGCAGGTGCCGTTGCCGTTGCAGGTATTCGCCTCGCAGGCTCCCATGGCCACACAGCCCGCATCCGGATCGCCGGTGTACCCCGGGTCGCATTCGCACTCGCCGGTATTGTCATCACAGGTGGCGTTGGCGCCGCAGGTCACACCCAGGCAGGGGCCGGCGGTACAGCCGACATCGGGGTCACCAACGTACCCGGCATTGCATTCACATTCCCCGGTGGAGGGAACGCAAGTGGCGTTTTCTCCGCAGGTCACGTCTTCGCAAAGATCCAGAAGTGTGCATCCCTGGGAGGGGTTGCCCACATGGCCGTCATCGCAGACGCAGATGCCGGTGTCCGGATCGCAATGCGCATTTTCTCCACAGGTTACGTTCTTGCACTTGTCCTTCTTTTTGCCCCCGTCGTCACAGCCGGCAAACAGGAAAAGGAATAAGGCGGAAAATAAAAAATATCGGAGTTTCATGGAAATATCCTTTCGTGAGTATAATGAATGCCCTTCATCGGTTTCGGGTATAGCACAAACACGGGGAAATACAAGACTGGCCGGATCAGTCGGATGCCGTCACGCGGGTGACTTCCTCAATGGTGGTCACCCCGTCGAGCACTTTCGATATGCCGCTCATGCGCAGGGTCTTCATTCCAAGACGGATGGCGGTGGCCTTGAGTTCGGCTGCGGAGGCGCCCTGGATGATGACATCCTTGATTTCGTCGTAGAGCCACATGACCTCGTAGAGTGCGACACGACCCTTGTATCCGGTGTTCGAACAGACGGTGCAGCCCTTGCCCTTCCAGACATGCTGAACCTTGGCGGCTTCCTCTGGGGAGACACCAAGTTCCATGAGGGTTTCTTTGGAAACGGGATGGGGTTCCTTGCACTCGTTGCAGATTTTCCTTGCCAGGCGCTGGGCCAGGATAAGGTTCAGGCTGGCCGTGACGAGGAATGGTTCGACGCCCATGTTCAGCAGACGGTTGATGGTCGAGGGTGCGTCGTTGGTGTGGAGGGTGGAAAGTACCAGGTGGCCTGTCAGGGCTGCCTTGACGCCGATTTCCGCCGTTTCGAAGTCGCGGATCTCACCGACCATGATGATGTCGGGGTCCTGACGCAAAAAGGAGCGGAGGGAGGCTGCAAAATCCAGTCCGATATCATCGTGGATCTGAACCTGGTTGATGCCGTGGAGGTTGAATTCCACCGGATCCTCGGCAGTGCTGATGTTCTTGTCGATTTGGTTCAGTTCCGACAGGGCGCTGTACAGTGTCGTGGTCTTACCGGAACCGGTGGGGCCGGTGACAAGCACCATGCCATATGGCTGGTAGATGGCCCGCTTGAACAACTCCAGAGCCTTGGTTTCAAACCCGAGTTTGGTCATGTCCAGTTGCAGGTTGCTCTTGTCCAGAAGACGAAGGACGACTTTTTCGCCAAAGAGGGTAGGCAACACGCTGACGCGGAAGTCCATTTCCTTGTTCTTGCCGATTTTCAACTTGATGCGGCCGTCCTGGGGCAGGCGGCGTTCGGCGATGTCCAGATTGCTCATGATCTTGAGGCGGGAGATGATGGCGTTCTTCAGGCGCATGGGCGGCGAGAGTTCTTCATGCAGAACACCGTCAATGCGCAGGCGCACCCGGAAGTGTTTTTCATAGGGTTCCACGTGGATGTCGGATGCCCCCTTCTTGATGGCCGTCAGGAGGATGTAATTCACCAGCCGGATGACCGGGGCTTCTTCGGAAGCCTTCTCCAGATCCAGGATGTTGATGCCGTCCTCCTGGTTTTCCCCGAACTCGACTTCCCCTTCATTGAGTTCAAACAGGCTCTCTTCCAGTGCTGCCAGAGAGGAGTTGTAAATGCGGTTGAGCACTTCGTCAATGGAAGTGTCCGATGCCACCATGACCTCGATGTTGTATCCGGTGATGAACTTCAGATCATCAATGGCATAGATGTCGGATGGATCCGCCATGGCCACCACCAGAACCGATCCCGTGCGGTTGATGGGGACGACCTGGTGGCGGCGGGCCACGTTTTCCGGAAGCAGTTTGACCACTTCCGGGTCGATGTCCGCCTGGCGCAGTTCCACGGGGGGAACGCCGTAGTGTTGCGCCACGAAGGAGGTCAGGCTCTGCTCATCAAGGGCACCCATCTTGGCCAGGGTGTATCCGAGTCGCTTTCCGGATTTCTTCTGTTCATCCTGGGCCTGTTTCAGTTGTGTTGGCGTGATCAGGCTTTCACGCAGCAGTATATCTCCCAGTCGACTGGACATGACAACCCTCCTGGTCGTTTTATGCGGTGTTCAGGAAAAGAAAAAACCGTGGATGCACGTGACCCTGCTGTTACTGGGGCGCAATCAGGCTCCACTGAAGGGCGTAACCATTGTTGTCCATGGGGGTCTTGCCCTTGACCTCAATGAAATGCCACCCGGTGTAGTCGGCGGTATGGGTGATTTGCTCGTCATCGTTGGTGGACGCGGACTGCTTCAATTGAAGATAGTTCCGGCTCCTGTCGGCCAGAAGACGGAGATCGAGATCCCGGCCGGCCTGGTAATTGTGCTTGAGGGTGATGTCAATGCCTTCGCCGGCCATCAGGTAAATCTTGAAATAGTCACGATCTCCGCCGTAGGGAGCCCCCGTCTGGGGATCCATGAAGGCTTCTCCGCAGATGACCAGCATACCATACTGGTTGGGAGTATTGTACCGGGCTCCGGGCGGGCAATTGGGATTGACTTCATCACCACAGATAAGGGTGACGGCCAGATCCGGGATGTTGTTGGGCTCAAAATCCTTGTCCCGGTTGCCCTGGATATTTCCGAAATACTGATCCCAGCATCCAGGGGGGCTTTTCAGGCACTGGCCACCATAGCAATTGTAGCCGTCGGGACATTCCGGGCGGCCATGGGAACCACCACAGACAAAGGGAAAATCATTGAGTTCCGGGTTGTAGCAACCGGCCAGACCCGCAATGGAAACAACAAGGGAGAGGAGGATTACGCGTTTCATGAGTGCCTCCGTTCAGAAACGAATCGTTCCGCCCAGGCCGAAGAAGTTTTCGCCGAGCAGAGGAGTGAAGAAGACATCCCCGGAATCGGCAGCTGCCGGAGTGGGGGCGGTTTCGGACGGTCCGCTCAGGCGGGCGCCCAGGGAAAGGTGGGCCGGAAGTTTCCCGAGATAGTCCAGCCAGAAATAGCCGGCGGCAAGACCCATCACCACGGAGAGGCCACCGGTGATGAACATGGTGTTCTGGTAACTTTTCCCGGACTTCTCGTAATTGGCGATGTCTCCGGAAAAGGCGATCAATCCACTTTGTCCACCAAAAATCTGGTTGTCTTCCAGGCTGGCGCTGTTGGAACTGGCCATGAATCCGAAGAGCGCGGTCAGTCCCACCATGGCGGCGGCAGCAGCACTTGTTCCGACCGCGAAATAGAAGACCTTCGGTTTGCGGTCGCCAGGCTCCGGATCCTTGTGGCGTCTGACGGGGCCGGTGACACCACTGATTTCAGCACTTTCGCCATCGGCTTCCTTGCAACTCATCTGGCCACCGGGCTGCAGGGGATTGGCCGGGTTGATGTCGACGATGTAGGGGCTGGCCGCAGTGGCGTTTCCGGCCACCCGCCGCCCGCTGACTCCAACGGCTTCAATATAATACTGAAGGATGTTTCCCTGCATGACCTTGCAAGGCAGGATGTAGTAATGTACGTCGTCCTGGTTCACCTTGAGTTTGACCTTGGTGAAATCGTCCTGTCCCTGGGGACGGAAATAGAGGTATACCCAGGCGCGCTTGATGTCATCGGGCAATTCCACTTCGATTTTGGCGGGATGCTTGGGCTGCGCTTCTTCCAGTGGGGTGTGGATCAGTTCCCCGGGCCGGAACGGCTTGCGCACCCGGGCGGGTTTCTCCACCGGAGCAGGCTTTTCCACCGGGGTCGGCTTTTCCACCGTCGGAGTGACGGGAGTATGTTTGATGACAGCGGAACTGCTCAGTTCCTTGATGGCAGCCTCGGCTTTGGGCCGGCCGGGATCGTTCAAGCGGGCTTCCTCCAGAAACCTTTTGTAATAACTGATGGCTTCATCGGTCAGTCCGGCTTCGCGATAGATATCGGCAATGTAGACCAGCACCACGGGGTTGGGGACCAGGCGATAGGCTTCCCGGAACTCCCGGATGGCCTGAAGGTACTTGCCGGCTTCATACAATGCACTTCCCTTCTGGAAGTGTTCCCGGGCAAGTGCCTGCCGTTCAGCCGGTTCCTGGGCCAGGGATACCGTGGCCGTCGCCAGGGAGAGGATCATGAAGGATAAAAAGAAGTGTTTGAACATGTCGGTTCTCCTTGAGGCCAAACTCACGCATCAATACGTTAGAACGGGTTGTCCAGTTTCAGGCCCATGTCAGTGGTCATGGGCGTGGTCATGGGCGTGGTCATGGGAGGCGGCGGTGGCAACATGGGTGTTGTCATGGGCGTCGTCATGGGAGGCGGTGGTGTCGTCATGGGCGTGGTCATGGGCGGTGGCGGTGTTGTCATGGGCGTCACCGGGGGTGGCGGGGTTTCCACCATGGGGGGTTCCACGGGCGGCGGCGGCTCCACGGGCGGGGTTTCCACCATGGGGGGTTCCACGGGCGGCGGCGGCTCCACGGGCGGGGTTTCCACCATGGGGGGTTCCACCGGAACAGGCGTGGGTGTCGGCGTCGGGGTCGGCGTCGGTGCAATCACCTGTGGCTGGGCAGGGGTGGGCGTGCCGGCTGGCTGCATGGATGGTTGCGGCACCTGCGGGGTTGCCGTGGACCGGGGTTGATCCTTGCCCTTGCCAATCAGGAATCCAATGGGGAAAAGGGCGATTCCGCCAAGGACCAGGCCCAGCATGACTCCCATCCACATATTGCGGGAAGCATTGGGCGCCCTGGATGCGACAGCGGCGGCAGCCCTTGCGGTGGCTTCCGCCTTTTCAGCCACCTTGGCGGCTTTTTCGGCGTTGCCTTCTGCGGTTTCGCGACGTTTCTTCTCGCGCTCCAACTCTTCTTCCATGTCCCGCTGTTTTTTCCTGAATGAGGCATCTTGTTCGGCCTGTGCTTTTTTGAACTTCTCTTCCAGTTCCACACGGACTTCATCCTGGATCTGCTGGACCACCGCCTGATTCAGGCTTTTCTTCTGGTTTTCCAGTTTTTCGATCTTTTCATGCTGTGCCGCTTCGACTTCTTCTTCGAACCATTGTCCGGCCTCCCGGATGATCGCCTCCAATGGTTCGCTGGTGGAAGGGTTGTTGTTCGGGGTATTGTTCTGTTCCACGGTAAGGCCTCCTTATCGGGTCTGGGCGAAGGTGCCGGTCGTCTTTTTTCGTTGAACCACCCAAAAGGGGTACAGGCGATTCGACGTTTGGGGAAAATAGCCCAAACAGGATTGGGCCACAAGAAAAATCTTCTTTTTTCCTCATGACTTTCCTTCCATTCTGCCGTGGAGGTAACAAGTGTTTTTGAAAGAACGGTGAAAAATTTCCATTCCGGAAAATGCAGGAGGGAAGCAAAGAATCCCTGAAGTTGGATTTCGAAGGTACGAAGTTTTTTCGGCGAACAGAAGGCGCATGACAGCAATGAAAAACAGTTTGAAACGAAGTCTCGCCTTCTAACAAGTGTTAGGAAAAAAGCATAAAAAAAGGGTTGGCTTTGCTTGTTTTGGTCTTGTAGAAGTCGTTTCAGTGGAATATCGTACAATTGCGCGATTCAGAGGAATATATTCAAAAGAAAAGCGCAAAAGGAAGTAAGCCAGAAGAACATACGTAAAGGAAGTACGGTAACCAATGGCTGAATACTTGACGGATGAGGAATTGAACGAACTCGAGAAGATCTTCCGGGACGGGATCACCACCCTGGATGTCGTTCAGATTTTCCGGGAACGGCAGATTCGCGTCAGTGAAGCCACCTTCCGCAAGTATATCCAACTCGGATTGCTGTCCCGTTCCCACCGTGTGGGAGTGGGCGGAAAGGGTCGTCACCGGGGGTCCAAGGGGTTGTATCCATTCAGTGTCGTCCGGCAGATCAACGACATCAAAAGGATGATGGCCGAGGGATTGACCATTGATGACATCGTCCGGGCTTCCATGAAATTCGAAAGGGAAATCAAGCAGATCAATACGGGGCTGCAACGCCTCTTTTCGGAAATGCATCAGGAACTGAGCGGGCCGCATTTTGATGTCAGTCTGAGGCCGCAGGTGGAAAACGAATTGCAGGATGCAGAAACAACAGCCAGGACGCTGATTCAAAAACTGGAAACCATAGACCGGAACATCACGAATCCAAGACCCACACTGTAACGGAGGAGACTGCGCCATGAAAAAGAACGACAACGATCCCAATTCACGGAAGAACAAGGTTTCGGAGCGATCCCTGCTGGTCCGTTCCAAGCGCAAGGGTGCCAGGCCCAAGACCCGTCTTGCCAAGCGGCTTTCCAAGGAGGAGCGCCGCCAAAGCCTTTTGCTGGAACCATGGATGGATGAGGAACTGCCGCGCACCCGTGCGGAGTGCAAGTACGGGGATAGGCCCTGCCCCTATGTGCGCTGCCGTTATCATCTGTATCTGGAAGTGAAACCCAACGGATCCCTCAGCGAAAACTTCCACGATCTTCTTGAAATGAAGGAAACCTGCGTGCTGGATGTCGCCGAACGGGGAGAAAACACACTGGAATATATCGGCGAGTGCATGAACATCACCCGGGAGCGTGTCCGGCAACTGGAAACCGATGCCCTGCAGAAACTGCGCGAAAGTGACATCTCCATTTCCGATTTCCTGGATTTCATCGGATCCGCCGGAAGCCAGATGGAATCCTACATGGATTACATCAAATATGGTCGGTAACCGATCATCGTTGAAAAAAACAACTGGCACATGATCCTGTTTCTGCTGGGTTTTTTGCTGCTGCACCTGTTGTTTGCCGGCAGGAAGGTTTCCGAACCGGATGCCTTTTTTCTGGTGCGCCGGAACCTTTCCTGGCCAAGACTGGGCATGTCCCTGTCGGCGACGATTCTGGGAGCCAGCGCTGTGCTGGGCACGGTGGGCTGGGGGTATGATTTCGGTCTGGCCGGGGCATCCTGGCTGCTTGCGGGCGCGATGGGGCTGGGCCTTTTGTGGCTGGTCATCCCCCGTCTGCCCCGGCAACCCCATTATTCCCTGGCGCATCTGGTTTCCGCCCATGGCGGCGAGTTCAGCCGCAAGGCCGTGTCCCTTGTGGTGTTTCCCATGTGGCTGGCCGTGTCGGCCGCACAAATCAAGGCACTGACCGCACTGTTCACCGCGCATTCGCCCATTCCCTCCTGGGCGGTGGTGGTACTGGTGGTGGCAGTGGTGTCCCTGTATGTCGGTCGTGAAGGACAGCGGGCCGTTCTGCGAAGCGATGCCTTCCAGTTTGTCTTCATCATCGTGGCGGTGGCAGGCGGGTTTTCGATGATATGGGTTCTGGCCCCGACGCCCTCGCTGGAAACGGTACGCCCCATTGCCGGTGAGGTTCCCCTCTGGGCCCTATTTCCGGTGATGCTGTCCTATCCTCTCGGACCGGACATCCATTCGCGCCTGCTGACTTCTTCCTCCGTGCGGGATCGACGCCGTGCGCTGGCGTTTTCCATGGTGGTCATCACCGCAGTGGCATTGATGCTAGCCGCCATTGGATGGATGGCCCATCCATTGGTGAATCCCTCCCGGGCCTGGGAAACCGGCATCCTGCTGGTGGATCGGTTGCCCTTCGCCCTGGCGCTTGTCATGAACCTTGCGCTGTGTGCGGCGCTGCTCTCCTCCCTGGACACCACCATCCTCACCACTGCCACGCTGGTTTCGGTGGATTTGGCCAATCGTGGTCTGGGTTTCACCCGGGTGATGATTGTCGTGTCTGCCCTGGCAGCGGGGATTGTCAGCCTCGCCGGGGAGGGGATCATCCCCTTGCTCATGCTGGCCTACCAGTGGTATGCCGGGGTTCTGGGCCCCGTGGTGCTCTTTTCCCTTTTCGGAAAAAGACCCATTGGAAAAAAACTCCTTTTTGCAACGGTTTTTGGTTCAGTATTGATTCTTGCCGTCGGCAAGGCAGCCGCATGGCCGTTTGCCTTTGAAGGTGCCTTCGCCTGGGGAGTGTCGCTGATGGGCGGGGGAATGCTCCGGCACCGGAAAATCAATCCACAGTGATGCTCTTGCTGACGTTCTTCGGAACGTCCGGATGCACTCCGTGGTTCGCAATGCCCAGTCCGTCCAGTTCCCTCATCTTGCGAACACTCATTTCCAGTGCCAGGAGTTGGAGCACCAGCGTGGCGGTGAAGACGGGCAGCAACTGGTCATCGGTGCGGGGCAGGGCAATGAAGTGTGCCCAGTAACCGTCTCCGGCGGCCGGTGCCTTTTCCGCCGCCTGTCGCAGTCGGTGGTTTTCCTCGGCAATCACGACGGTGCAACTGCCCCGGATCTTGTGGGTGTTGATCTGGCTGATGGTCAGCCGCACGTCCCGCTCCGACGGACTGGTGACGTAGATCAGGGGATAAGGAACGGAAAAATCGGCCAGGGGCGTGTACTCTCCGGAAATGGCCGAAAAAACCTCCTGCTCCTCGGTGTTCAGTGTGAATGTGGCGGGTTTTCCCCTGGCATGATCCCCCAGTGCGTCCACCAGCCGTTTCACGGAGGCATAGCCCAGTCCGCGTCCGGAGAGCCGATCCAGTCCCATCTGGAGGCGTTCGGTGAATCCCCGGATCATCTGGGAGAAGTGTTCCGGTCCGTATACGGTGTTGAATCCCAGGATTGTGTTGGGACCGTGCTTGAACTCGGCTCCTTCAAAACCTTCGGTATGATTGAGGACGACTTCACGGATCTTGAGAGCGCCTTCCCGGGCCACGGCATTCACCCGTGTGGCGAGCAACTGGATGGACGGGGAGAGGTAGATGCGTCCTGCCACGGCGCGCACCGCCTCCCGGGTAGTTTGAATGGTGTGTTCCAGCAGTTCCGGTATGCGTTCCAGTTTTGCCATGCGGTCCGCGAGTTCGGCCTTTCTGGACTCGAACAGTTCCGCGGACCAGCAACTTTCGCCACTCTGGAGCTGGACGGAGGCCGTTTCCAGGGCAAGGGTGTAGAACACCGTGATCTGGTTGACGAAACTCTTGGTGGCAGGTACGGCGATTTCCGGCCCGCAACGCAGGGGAATGACCAGATCGCTCTTCTCCAGGGCGATTGTCGAGTTGACATTGTTGACGATGGCAATGCGGGTGACGGGCTTTCCGGTGGCTTCGATGTCGTTGAGGATGTCAATGAGATCCTTCGTTTCCCCGCTCTGGGTAACGGCGATGACGACATCATTTTCACGGACCGTGTTCGAGTATCGTCCCCTGAATTCCCCGGGAAGAATCGGAATGAGTTCCGTGAAGGCAATCTCGTTGAAGAACAGGCATGCGGCCATGGCTGCGTGGTAGGATGACCCGCATGCGGCAACGTATACGTGGTTCCCTGCAGTGCGCGCACGCTCCAGGACCCGAGCGAATTCGCGGCACGCCAATGCGGTTTCCTCGGTCTCCTGCAGTTCCACCAGGGTGTCCAGAATACGGACGAGAAGCCTTTCCCGGGGATGGGAGGTGAACGACAGCATATCGGAAAACACGGCAGCTTCCGAGGAGATGAAGGTGCTTCCCAGTCCCTCGTTGCCGGCAGGGAGGGAAGTGAATTCCCGTGGCGCCTCTTTTTCAACCTGTTCCAGGATCTCCTGGCAGACGGGTTCGGCGAGAAATCCCCGGAGCCAGTCGGAAAGTCCCTCGTCCGTGGTGATTTCCGAGATCCGGGCGATGGCGGCCAGGACCTCCTCCTTCCGGGGACCCCAGTCTTCCAGTACAGGGCGAAGCAGGCGGGTCAGCCTGGAGCCGCCCCGGTACTTGGTGATGACCGCGTGTGCAGTCTGCGCCTGGGCAAAAATTTCCTGTTCCATGAAAAAGGAGAAATTTTCGTTGAGTTCCGTGTCCCGGGCCCGCAGGCGGCTGCGTACAGGGGCGCGCGAAATGGGCATGCCCGGTTCGATGTCCACGTCGCCGGTTTTTTTTCCCTTTTTGGTCCGCAGGGCGAAAAGGTGATAGGCGGAGTGATCGAACTCCACGGCTTCTCCTTCTTCCAGGGGGAGAAGCACGCGGGTGAACCTCAGGATGGACGAAAGGTCGGAACTGGCGATCTGGAATGGTCCGTTTTGATCCCTGCCCATGCCGAAATACAGGCTCGATCCGCTTTTCATGGCCCATCCGGTGTGGGTTACGGGGTCGATGATGACGGCGGCAAAAGAACCTTCCACCAGCGCCTGCGCCCGCACCAACGCACGCCGCATGGCAAGTTTCCGGCTTTCGGGATCCTCCGGCGTGTCACACAGGGCCAACTCCAGGGCGAACTTGTGTTCCACCATGTGAACCAGCATTTCACCGTCGTTGTCGGACAGGATCCGGTGTCCCTCGGCGATCAGTTTCTCCCGCAGTGCTTCCGTGTTGGTGACGTTTCCGTTGTGTGCACCGTACAGGAAGGTCTTGCAGTTCACCACATGGGGCTGGGCGTTGCGGGCATCCACAGCTCCGAAGGTTGCCCAGCGGACCTGCCCGCAGGCGACACGGCCCGGCAGGGACGAAATGCCCAGGTCATCCACCAGGACCGAGGGAGCACCCACATCCTTGCGCAAATCCACGGTGGTGGTGTCATCCCCCTGGATGGCGGCTCCCGTGGAATCGTAACCACGGTATTCCAGGGCCCGCAGCAGTTGCGCCGCCATATGGCCCAGATCCTGTCGGGTCCTGTCACAAATCAGTCCAATGACTCCACACATGCAATCCTCCAAAAAAAATCTACTGGAACAACCGAACCGCCTGTGGCCGGTTCAGTCGCCCGATGGTTCCGTCTCCGAGTTGTCCTGCAGTGGCTGATCCCCAGCAGAAACCGGCCCCGTTGTCGCGGATGATGCAGGAGTGCTGACCTCCTGCCGTAATGGCGGATGCCTTCAGCACCGGGACTTGGGTGGGGGTTCGGCGCATGGAGGTGGTTCCGTCTCCCAGTTGTCCCCGGTCATTCTTGCCCCAGCACCAGACGCTCCGATCCCGGCGGATGGCACAGGTATGGGATTCCCCTGCGGCCATTGCATGTACCGTATCCGAAAGGGCGGCCACCTGGACGGGAAAAGCGCGATCCTCCGTGGTTCCGTCGCCAAGTTGTCCGTAAAAATTGAAACCCCAGCACCAGGCCTGTCCTTCCGGGGAAATGGCACAGGTGTGCCGGCTGCCGGCAACCATGGATGCCGCTTTGCGGTCCCGCAGGGAGGTTTCCACCGGGGATGCTGTCTGCACGGTGGTTCCGTCCCCGAGTTGTCCATGGGTATTGTCCCCCCAGCAGAGGACCCGGCCGTCCTGCCGGATCACGCAGGAGTGGTCCGAACCGGCGACAACGGATACAAGGTCCCGATCCTGATTCCGGGGCGTGTGGAACCCGGAGGTTGCGGAGCCGGGTTTGGCACCGATCTGTCCCGACGTGTTCTTTCCCCGGCACGCGACGGTACCGTTCCGGTACAAAAGGCAGAGGTGGTCGGCACCGCAGGCCACCTGCCGCACTCCGGGATCGGGGCCGGCCACCTGCAGTGCGGTCCGGAATACCGCCTGTCCGGGGTTCCCGATCTGGCCGTGGGAGTTGTCCCCCCAGCACCAGACGGATTCATCGCTTCCCAGGGCACAGGAATGGGCACGTCCCGTGGACACATGGGTCATGCTTTCCGGAAGTCCTGCCACGGCCCGGCCTGCCGGGGAGGCTGTTGTCGTTCCATCTCCAAGTTGTCCACGGGAGTTGTCCCCCCAGCACCAGGTTTTTCCGGTAGAAGCCGTTGAGCAGGTGTGGGCCGAACCGGCCCGGATGGACGAGGGCCGGTCTGCCGGAGGCCGGACAGGCACCCAGGACAGTTGCAACTGGGGCATCCGGTTTCCGATCTGGCCATGGGAGTTGTCCCCCCAGCACCAGATGGCCCCACGGCGGCTCTGGATGCACCCAAAGGCAGTCCCGACTTCCAGCCGTTCGGCCGGGGCATGGGAGGGCAACATTACCCGGACGGGGCTGTTGGCCGGATTGTCCGTTCCATCCCCGAGTTGTCCGGAGGCGTTGCCTCCCAGGCACCATACACTTCCGTCCCGTTGCAGGCCGCAGGAGTGCTGTTCTCCCGAGGCAACGGAAATGAACGGTCCCCCGGAAAAAAGATCCCGGTCCAAGGATGCCTCGATGCGGCCAACGCCGGCTTCGGGCGGTCCGCTTCCCGTACACCGGACGTTGCCGGTTTTCAGTACCGCGCAGGTGTGTCTGTGCCCCGCATGCAGGGACACCCCCCCGATGAATCCGGCGATCCGGACAGGTGTGACAGCCCGCGATGGGGCGTCCGCTCCGATCTGGCCATGGGAGTTGTCCCCCCAGCACCAGACGGAAGCATCCTTTTTCAGGACACAGGAATGGGTTTCTCCGACACTTACCAGATCCACCCCCCCGGACAACCCGGAGACGGCCACGGGGCGGTGGCGTTCATTCACGGTTCCGTCTCCCAGTTGTCCGTGGGAGTTTCCCCCCCAGCAGAGTACGGCGTCATCAACGTTGACGACGCAGGTATGGGAGCCGCCGGCCTGTACCGACCGGACCCTGGTGTCCAGTCCGGTGACCATCACGGGGGTTCGCCGCGGGACGGTGGTCCCGTCCCCGAGCCTGCCGTCCACGGTGTTCAGTCCCCAGCACCAGACGGTTCCGTTGGTGCGGACCGCGCAGGTGTGCTCCGCCCCGGCGCTCAGGCCGGCAATGGATGTGCCCAGCCGGGCCACCGCCACGGGAACATTGCTTTCCGCCGTGGTCTGGACCCCGAGTTGACCGTTGGAATTGTCCCCCCAGCACCAGACACCGCCATCGGGATGTCGTGCGCAGGCATGCCTGGATCCCGCGGTGAGTCCGTCCCATTTGCGGCATTTTTCCGTCTGGATGGTACAGTCGGCATTGCAGTTGGTCGTCCCGTCCGGAAAACCCAGTTCCCGGCAGCCGGGCAGGGTGGCCAGTCCGTCACATTCCTCGCCCTCTTCGACGACACCGTTGCCGCATTTCGTGCAGCCGGAAGTGTCGAACTCGCCGTCCGGCCGGCACCGCAGGGATCCGGCGGTGAATCCCAGCGAACGGCATGATTGCCCCCGCAGGTCGGTTCCGCTGCAGGGAGTTTCCTCCTCCTTTTCTCCTTCTTCCGGCGAATCCTGCAGGGAATTCAGGGCCAATGGCGGTACAAAAACGAATACCAGTCCGCAGGCAAGGACACCGATGCATTGACGCCACCGGAATCCCGTCCTGCCGGACTTGGCGGCAGGGAGCCAGGGGAAACCGGAAAAAAACAGCCTGTGCAATACCTGGAACAAGACAGCCTCCGCAAAGGAACCGCCGACGAACATACCACAAATCCCGGGTCCAATCCACCGTCACCTCCATAGCTTTTCGTCTTGTCAATCGGTCCGGACGCTGTTATATAACGCCGATGGTCATGTACATGTCGTGCATGCAACTGTTCAAACCGGAAACCGAAGGAGTATTCTTATGAAATTTTCAATTCACGCACTGTTTGCCCTCGCCATGCTTGTTCCCTCCCTGGCAGGAGCCCAGGAGGGGGATCGTCCCGCAGCCGGAGCCATGTCCCTGGTTTTCAACTACGGCACTTTAACTGGCACCAGTTTTGTGGGCGGGCACTTTCTGGCCATGGCCCCCGACACCAATTTGTCGGTGGAACAAATGCTTCCTGCCTATGGCGTGGGTGGACGGTATTATCTCAGTCCGGAACTGGCCATCCGGGGTTCATTGATGCTCCAGAGCGGCAGCAACGAGTTCAACAACAACAACGGTGACGAGTTTCTGGGACTGGGTCTGTCTGGAGGCGTGCATTTCCACTTCCTGAATGCAGGGAAAGTCACTGCCTACGGTGGAGGCCAACTGGGTCTGATTCGTGCGGTGTGGGAGGAACCCAACCGGGATGACATGAAAATCACCGGCATTGGTGTTTATGGTGTCCTGGGTGCAGAATACTATGTCAGCCCCAATTTCAGTTTTGGAGCCGAGTACATTCTGGGCATCACCAGCACCACGGCGAAACAGGGTGAGAACAAGTGGGAGCATTTCGGCTTCGGCGTCAATGCCTTCTCCATCCACCTGGCATTCCATTTCTAGTCCGGAAATTCAGAAGCGGTAACCAACCTTGAGACCAAAGAAGGGGAAACTGTAGGTTTCGGTACCATCCGACACGGTGGCCCAGGCGCCCTCGACGGAGAATGTGAATCCGCCCCGGCCGCTGAACTGGAATCCCAGGGGGATGTATACGCCGTAATACTTGTCCATTCCGCTGTCCCAGGAGTGGAAATCACCCAGGGTGATACCGGCGTAGGGGGTCCAGCGGGAATGGGGATTGTGGCCGTCAAAATGATAGGTGACGCCGGCAAACCGGGTAAGGACACCGAGCCCTGCTTCCAGTTGGATGGTTGGCGTCAAAAAATGGGTGACGGTAAACCCGATGAGGGCCGGACCCGCATAGGCAAAGTGAATGCCCGTAGGGCGATCCGAACGGGGGTTGGTCACCACTTTGGGGGGACGGGGAAGTCCGTAAATGTCCCCCGGAACGCCGTGTCCGGCTTGACAGGCACAGGGATAACCGGCGGGGCAGGGTTGCAACTGGCAGAGTTGCACCTGGGGCGTCCGACAGGGACCGTCCGGGCGCCGGGTACGATGAACCTGATGACCGGGAACCGGAGGGATGAACATTTCTTCTTCGGGGGCGTCCATTTCCAGGACGGGGGGAGGGGAGGCCATCCACAGGGAAAAGGCGAGCAAGAGGCTGGAAAGTGTCATGGCGAAACTCCTTTCGGAAAGAATGGTTCAAAAACCGGAACTTTTCAACGCAAATCGCGTGCCACTTCTCCCAAAGCCTTTTTGCATCCTGATACATGTCCTGCTTTGCGCCGTGTCCCGTGTTCACCCGGTCCATTCCGCACACTCTTTTCAACCCTCCGGACCCCGGTCCCCCTCCACAACCAAAGCTGACATTTATTTCACAGTGTGAGAACGGATCGCCCGTTCAAAGTTCTTCGATTTCGCCGCGAAGTCCGAGTTCCTTCATCTTCAACTGTAGTCCCTTGCGGCTGATGCGGAGCAACTGGGCAGCCCGGGTGACGTTTCCTTCGGTGTCCTCCAGTGCCCTTGAGATAAGGTCGCGTTCAATCCGGCCGGTTTCACGCCGCACAAAGTCTTTCAGTCCGCTTTCGGACCACTCCATCCCGGATTGAACGACTCCGTTTGCGGTTTTCATGCATTCCGGAGGCAGGTCACTTTGTGTGACCATGGAACCCTCGGCCAGAAGCACCAGTCGTTCCATGAGATTTTCCAGTTCCCGGATGTTGCCCGGCCAGGCGTGGTTGGTGAGGTGGTCGAGCACTTCGGGATCCAGTTGAAGTTCTGCACGATTCAGCATCTGTTTTCGTTTTTCGAAAAAGGCCTTGACCAGGAGGGGAATGTCGCCCTTGCGTTCCCGCAGGGGCGGCAGGGAGATGGGGACCACGTTGAGCCGGTAGAAAAGATCCTCACGGAACTGCCCGGTGGCCACGAGTTCGGACAGGTTCCGGTTGGTGGAGGCCAGTACCCGGACGTCCACCCGGCGTTGCCTCGTGCCACCGACACGTTCGAATTCGCCCTCCTGAAGCACCCGCAGCAACTTGGCCTGCATGGGAAGGGGAATCTCGCCCACCTCGTCCAGAAGCAACGTGCCCTGGTGGGCCAACTCGAAGCGTCCCGGTCTCTCGGCGTGGGCGCCGGTGAATGCTCCCTTTTCATGACCGAAGAATTCCGACTCCATGAGATTGTCGGGGATGGCCGCGCAGTTGACGCGGATGAAGGGCTGGTTTTTCCGGTCACTGAGGTTGACGATGGCCTGGGCGACCAGTTCCTTGCCGGTGCCGCTTTCCCCCTGGATCAGGACCGTGGAGGAACTGTTGGCCACCCGCTCGAGCACCCGGAAAAGAAGTTGCATCTGGGGGCTTTGGCCGATCATGCCATGGCGCGAAACCGGGGCTTCCCCCTCGATCCGGCTGGCCGATGTCCGGAGTTTGCGACTGGTGGCCACTGCCTTGTTCATGACCAAAAGCAATTTTTCCCGGTCGAAGGGTTTTTCAAGGTAATCGAATGCCCCCGCCTTGACGGCTGCCACCGCATTGTCCACCGACCCGAATGCGGTCAGGATGATGACCGGAAGGGAGGGATCTTCCTGCCGGATTCGGGCGAGCAGGGTCATTCCGTCCATCTCTGGCATGCGCAAATCCGTGAGCACCACATCCACCGGAGAATGCTGGCGGATTTTCACCAGGGCTTCCTCCCCGTTCCGGCACACGTGACAGAGATAGCCGGCAAAACCCAGATGGGTTTTGAGCACCGTGCGGAGGTTGGCTTCGTCATCCACGACGATGGCCACCGGAGGAGGAGAAAGGTCATTCATGGGTTTCATAGGCATCGACAATCCGCTGCACCAGCGGATGACGGAGGACATCCGCCCCGGTGAAGCGGACGAAAGCGATCCCTTCCACCTTCTGGAGGATGTGAAGCGCCTGTACGAGACCGGAGGTCTTTCCGGCTGGCAGGTCGATCTGGGTGATGTCCCCGTTGACGACGCAGGTGCTGCCTTCCCCGAGACGGGTCAGGAACATTTTCATCTGTTCGCAGGTGGTGTTCTGGGCTTCGTCCAGGATGACAAAGGAATTTTTCAGGGTGCGGCCACGCATGAATGCCAGGGGAGCCACTTCAATGGTTCCATCGGTCATCATGCCCCGTACCCGGGCGGGATCCACCATTTCATGGAGGGCATCCATGAGCGGTCGCAGGTAGGGGTTGACCTTCTGTTCCAGATCCCCCGGCAGAAAGCCAAGTTTTTCCCCTGCCTCCACTGCTGGCCGGGTCAGCACAATCCGCTGGATCCGGTGTTCCACCAGTCGGCCCACGGCCATGGCCATGGCCAGGTAACTTTTTCCTGTGCCGGCCGGGCCCACCCCGAAAACCAGGGAGTGGGAGGCAATGGCCTGTACGTACTCCTGTTGGTGCACGGTCCTGGGGACTATGGATTTGTGGCCGGAAGCATTCAGTATCACAGGTGCTGCCGAAAGGATTCCGGCCGAACCGGGATCCCGGTTCATCTGCCGGGCAGTCCAGAGGATGTCGTGTTCCTGCAGGGTTTCGCCCCGAAGGACCATGGTTTTCAGATGTTCCAGCACCTGCTGGCATGACCGGACGGACAACCGGGAACCGGTGATGGTCGCGCTCAGGCCCCAGGCGCGGCATTGCACACCCAGTTCGTGTTCCAGTGTTTTCAGGTGTGCGTTGTTGCCTCCGAACACGCGCATGGCGGTTTCGGCGTTGTCACAGGAAAACACTACCTCATCCATGGAAGGATCCTGCCGGACCGTCTGTCACGGGCATGATTTGGGGAAACTCCATGGGAGGGCAGATGTGGGGGTCCTCGGGATAATTCCCGGAGAAGCAGGCGGAGCAGTATTTGTCTGGAGCATCTTCATCCTGGACGGATTCCAGCAGGTGTTCCCGGCTGAGGTATCCGAGGGTGTCCGTGGTGATGAACTCGGCAATTTCCTGCTGTGTCTTGCGGGCGCCGATCAGTTCCTGCCGGGTGGGGGTGTCGATCCCGTAGAAGCACGAGTGTGTCACCGGTGGGGAGCAGATTCGGGCATGGATTTCCCTCGCCCCTGCCGAGCGCAATAGTTCCATGATTTTGCGACTGGTGGTTCCCCGCACCAGGGAATCATCCACCACAACCACCCGTTTGCCCTCCAGCACCTCGCGAACCGGGCTCAACTTGAGTTTCACGCCGAAGGAACGGATGCTCTGGGAAGGTTCGATGAAGGTCCTGCCCACGTAATGGCTGCGGATCAGACCCATGCCAAAAGGGATTCCCGAGGCACGGGAGTACCCGATGGCGGCAGCGATTCCGGAATCCGGGATGGGTATGACCACGTCGGCTTCGACGGGATGTTCTTTGGCCAGTAGTTCCCCCGCCCGGACCCGGGATGCGTACACGCTGGTGCCGAACAGGGTGGAGTCAGGCCGGGCGAAATAAACATGTTCGAAGATGCACTGGGCCCTGCGGGGGGATTCCCGGAAGGGGAACATGCTTTGGACTCCGTTTTTGTCCACCAGAATCAGTTCCCCGGGCTGGACCTCCCGTTCAAACCGGGCCCCCACCAGGGAGAACGAACTGTTTTCCGAGGAGAACAGCACGGCATCTCCGAGGCGTCCCATCACCAGGGGACGATACCCCCAGGGATCCCGCGCGGCGATGAGTTTCCGTTCGTTGAGAAACAGCATGGAATAGGCGCCCCGTACCCGGCGGAGGCTGTCGATGATGCGATCTTCCAGATTGGTTGCCTGGGAACGGCTCATCAGGTGCAGGATGATCTCGGTGTCGGAAAACGTCTGGAAAATGGCACCCATGCTTTCCAGTCCATGTCGCCACTGCCCGGCATTCAGGATGTTGCCGTTGTGGGAAACCGCCAGCAGTCCATGGCGGTAATTGACGGTCAGCGGCTGGGCATTGCGCGGGTCGGAACCGCCGGCGGTGGAATACCGGACGTGACCGATGGCCCGGTCACCGGGCAGTTCCGCCAGAATGCGGGGGGAGGAAAACCCGTCCACGACCAGTCCCTGGCGGCGCTGGACATGCATTTTTTCGCCGTCGAATGTGGTGATGCCGGCGGCTTCCTGTCCCCGGTGCTGCAGGGAGTACAGCCCCAGATAGGTCAGGTTCGCCGCTTCTTCATGACCGAAAATGCCGAAGATGCCGCACATGGGTACCTCTTGAACGTGGGGACCTCAGCGGCCCAGCATGTCCAGGACGGAGGTTTGCAAATCATTCAAATCCGGGGTGAACTCCGCCCCGGTGAGCAGTTCATACAATGCGATGTAACGCCGGGCCGCTTCAATGCGGGTTTCCGCGGACAGTTCGGGAGACGGACCGTCACCGCTGAATCCCTGGGCCTTGAGCGTGTTGCGCACATAGTCCTTGTCCAGGCCGCGGGGTTCCTGGCCGGCGGCCACCCGGGCGTCATAATCCTCGGCAAACCAGTAGCGCGAGCTGTCCGGGGTGTGGATTTCGTCGATGAGGATGAGTTGGCCGTTTTCGTCCATGCCGAATTCGTACTTGGTGTCCACCAGCAAAAGACCACAGAGGGCCGCCTGTTCCTGTCCCCGGGCGAACAGGGCCAGGGAAACCTCCTCGATGCGGTTGTAGACGTCTTCCGCGACCAAGCCCTGGGCGATGATTTCCTCCCGGGAAATCAACTCGTCGTGGGCATTGACGTCCCCCTTGGTGGTGGGCGTCACCAGGGGCGTTTCCAGCCGCTGGTGACGGGTCAGACCTTCCGGAAGGTCATGCCCGCAGTAGCGGCGCTGGCCGTTGGCGTAGGCAGTCCAGATGCTGGTGGGGGATGAACCGGTCAGGTATCCGCGGACGATGATTTCCACCATCAGCGGGCGGCATCTTTTCGCGATGACCGCGTTCCCGTGGGGGACCTGCAGCAGGTGGTGGCCCACGATGTCCGTGATTTTTTCCATCCACCAGTTGCTGACCCCCGAGAGGACCTGTCCCTTGAAGGGGACGGTACCCACCACCCGGTCAAACACGCTGATGCGGTCGGAGACGACGAACAGCAGGCGCTTGTCATCGATGACGAAGATGTCGCGCACCTTGCCGGTGTGGTGTCTGGCCAGTTTTCCTTCAAAATCCACGGTGGAAACGGCACGGTCGAGGGCGGCTTCGAGATTGTCCGACGATATCATGGGAACTCCTATTGTTGCAGAACACGCTGCAGGATGGTGGGGACATGGCGCAGGTGATGTTTCAGGTCAAACAGTTCGTTCAGTTCGGCCGGAGTGATCAACTCCGAAATCAGCGGGTCCTTCGAGAGAAGGTCAAAGAAGTCCCCATGTCCGGTGCGGGCCGCCATGGCACATCGCTGCACCGCCTCGTAGGCTTTCTGGCGGGGTTGTCCCCGGCGGACAAGCAAAAGCAGCACGGCTTCGGAGAAGACCAGTCCCTGGGTGATTTCGATATTGGAACGGATCCGGATTTCATCGATCTCAATGCCGGCGATCACTTTGGCGAGCCGGTACAGCAGGAACTCGCAGAGACTGGTGGCATCCGGGGAGATCATGCGCTCGACGCTGGAATGACTGATGTCCCGTTCATGCCACAGGACCATGTTTTCCAGGGCCGGAGCGACCATGGAACGAACCGTGCGGGCGAGGCCGGTGATGTTTTCGGTCAGAATGGGATTGCGCTTGTGGGGCATGGCGGAACTGCCCTTCTGGCCTTTGCCGAAGGGCTCGAACAGTTCCCCCACTTCCGTGCGCTGGAACAGGCGCAGGTTCACGGCAATGCGTTCGGCT
>CAZTZR010000052.1:0-26812 GCA_964618145.1 uncultured Kofleriaceae bacterium | reverse complement strand
TGTTCTTGCGCGGAGTCTTGTCGGAAATCCCGATTTCAAAGAAATAGGGCCACCAGATGGCCATGGAATAGAGCACTTCGTCAAAATTGTAATAGCGGTTTTTACCCAGAGGCAGCGTATCCTCTGCGTCGTAATAATCCCCCTCCCAGTTGTTGGGGTCATGGACGATGAGCCATTGGTGATTTCCGATGGATCCCTTGACAATGAGAAAATGGCCCGAGTCGTATGCGTAAAAACGGTCAAAGTATGTTTCCCAGGGGGAATCCGCGCGGGTGATTACTCCCATGGTGATGCAGATCAGTAGAATACTTCCACGCTCCAGCGCCGCGAGAATGTTTTCTTCATCCGCAGGCTGGATACTGAAGGGCGTTTCCCAGCGGGACAACGCCTGCTGGATATGGTTGGTGTACCACCAGCCGGTTTGACCAGGGGTGATGGTTTCCCGGATTTCGGAGACAGGAACAACCTGTTCGGGGTCAAACCATCGAAGAGCCATGGCCACCGATGTGGGGCCGCAATTGGAATCTTCCGCCGCACCCGTTCCCATCTGGGTAAGGTACCAATCATAAGCCCTGTCGTTGTCCAGCAGCGGACCCTCTACACAATCAAATTCCGGATAGGGAGGTTGACCGTTGGAACAGGGGCAGTCTTCTCCGGTGCAGTCGTTCTTCTGCGAAAGCGAGCAGGAAACGGTCAGACTGGAAAGAAAGAAAAGAAGGAAAAGATTCCTCATGGTACCATCCTGGTAACGGACCCGCCCAACTGGCCAAAAGTCCCTGTCAGGGAATATCCCATGCTTTCTCCGTTGTGTCCATCCGGTTTCCTTTGAAATGTGTGGGTTCCTCGGGCATAATGACGAGCCATGAAACGGTATCGACCCACCTTGCGGCTCACCATTGGAATAGCCCTTTCAGGATTGATTATCCTGACAGCGGGCCTTCTGGCAACGTATTCCTATGTATCCACCCGGGATTCCCTGTTGCAGTTTTCCAGGGATCTGATTGACCAGAACGCCCGGGTAGTCACCGAGCAGGTTCGCGGTTTTTTAGGTCCCGCCCGTACGGCGGCGGAACTGACCCTGGCACTGGTGCAAAGGAAAATGGTGACCGCAGAGGATCCGGAGAGTCTGGAAAAATATTTTTATGATTTCATGCGGGTACATCCCACCGTGAGCATGCTCAATTACGGCGACACCCGTGGACACTTTGTGATGGTCAAGCGCCAGCCGGATGAATCATTGTCCACGAAGTTGGTGACCCGTGACCCATTGCGTGTTGTATGGCGGCACCGGAATCCGGAAGATCCGGTGGAGCGTGTGCGCGAAGAAAAATGGGACCCCCAGGATCAGTATGACCCCCGGACACGGCCCTGGTACAAGGGAGCCGTCACAGCTAACGGACTGTTCTGGACAGGAGTATATGTGTTTCACACGGACCGGCTGCCGGGTGTGACGGCTTCCATTCCGTACCGGTCGGAGCAGGAACATTTGATGGGGGTGCTCAGTGTGGATATCGCACTGGTGGATGTGTCCACGTTCCTGGCACAGAATATCCGTGTGGGTACTTCCGGTGAGGCTTTCCTGCTGGATGAGAAAGGACAGATCATTGCCACCCGGGACGAAAGCAAACTGGTGCTCGATGATCCCTCCCACCCGGAAAAAAGGCGGCTAAGCAGACTGGAAGAAAGTCACCGTCCGGAAATTGCCGCACTGGCAGGCATTCCTGAGGTTGCAGCCCATGTCCGTGAGGTTTTTTCCGGCAGGGATCCAGGCTCCATGACGTTGAGGTACCGGGTTGCGGGAAACGATTATGTCTGCACCTTACGCACCATTGGTGTGGTACAGGAAAACCGCTGGCTGGTGGGTGTTCTGGCCCGGGAAGACGAGTTTTTGGCGGCAGCGAAACAGGCCAACCGGCGGGGTTTGCTCATTGCACTGTTTCTGGTTGTGATCGCACTTCTGGCGGGTTTGGCACTGTCCCGCCTGATCGCCCGTGGTTTGCATCACCTGGTCGAAGAAAGCGGAAAGGTCCGCAACATGGATCTGGCATCCAGCCAACAGATGCATTCTCCGTTTCTTGAAATCGATGAGGTGCTCGGGGCATTCGAAGCCATGAAAACCGGCCTTCGGGGCTTTGAAAAATATGTTCCCACCAAACTGGTTCGACAACTTCTGGAAGAGCGGCAGGAACCGGAACTGGGGGGAAACGTCCGGACACTGACCATTCTGTTCTCCGATATCAAGGGATTTACTTCCATCAGCGAGCGGTTGGACCCTCTGGAATTGTCCCGTCAACTGGGGGACTACCTGTCCATTGTGACCCGTGCCATCCAGGAACATCAGGGTACTGTGGATAAATATATTGGAGACGCCGTGATGGCCTTCTGGGGTGCCCCCCATGAACCGGAGGATCCGGCCGGTCTGGCGTGCCAGGCCATCCTGCAGTCGCTGGAACAACTGGAGAAAGTTTCTTCGGACAAACCCTTCCTGAAGGATTTCTTCACCCGTATCGGTATTCATACGGCTTCCGTGGTGGTAGGCAATTTCGGCAGTGAGGATCGTCTGAACTATACTGCCATCGGCGACGGGGTGAATCTGGCCAGTCGTCTGGAAGGTCTCAACAAGGTGTTCGGAACGCAGATTCTGGTGAGTGAAGACACGGCGCAACTGGTCCGTGACAGTTTCGCCTTGCGGAAACTGGCGTCCGTGGCGGTGGTGGGCAAGAAACAGGCCTGTGTGGTATATGAGTTGATGGGGCAAAAGGACAAGGTTTCCCCGGAGCGGCTGGCACAGGCGCAAGTCTATGAAAAGGCACTGGAGATGTATTTTTCCGCGAACTTCCAGTCAGCGGCCGACCTTTTACGGGAAATCTCGGGTCAGGATCCGGCGGCCCGCTGGCTGGAAACCCGCTGTGATACCCTTCGGGAACACTCACCCGGCCAGGACTTTGATGGCATAATCACCATGGATGGCAAATAAAGGGGAAAAAATTCATGAATCCGTTGTTTTACCGGAATGCGTATGTAGCGACGAAAATGGCCCAGGAGGCTTCATCCTCTGCTTCGGCTGCTGCCTCCACCGCCGGGGCGCTTTTGACACGGATAGAGTCTCTGGAATCAGATGTGGAACGCCTCCTGATGATCACCGAAGCACTCTGGCAGTTCATCTCGGAAAACAACCTGATCACGGACGGGGAACTGGTGGAACGCATCCGGGAAATTGATTTGCGTGACGGGCGCCTGGATGGACGTGTTGCAAAACAGAAAAACCCGGAATGCCCGCAATGTGGCCGTACCATCATCGGAAAGCACCCCGTGTGTTTGTATTGTGGTTCCGTGGTGGACCGGGATCCCTTTCAGCGCTAGACAGTCTTCTTCACGAAGGCCATGCCGTCTTCGAACACCTGGCAGACCTTTGAGAAGTCTTCCTCGGTGTGGCGCCAGGCGATATAGGAGTGGTGGTAGGGCTGCATGAAGATGCCCGCACGGATGGCATAGGTGTGGAACAGGGTCCGGCGCTCCTTGTATTTTCCGTCCTCATCCCGGGGGAAGAAAACATAGGGCATCATGGGAATGCCGGTCATGGCCGCCGGAACACCGGAAGCATCAATGATGCGGTTCAGATCCTCGAGCAGGCGGGCCCCGCGTTCCCACAGTTTGTCCAGAACCTGTTCACGCTCCAGGATTTCGATGGTTTTGGATGCGGCCACCATTTCCAGGGAGTTGGGGAAAAACGTGCTCGACAAAAAAGCCTTCTTTTCATAGACCTTCATGATGTCGGCTTTCCCCACAAGGGCGGACACGGGATAGCCGTTGGCCATGGCCTTTCCAAAGGTGGCCAGATCGGGTGTCACACCATAGCGTTTCTGGGCACCCCCCAAAGACACACGAAATCCAGAACGGATTTCATCAAATACCAGGATCGCACCGTGGGCGTGGGCAAGATCCCTGGCCAATTCCAGAAAACCGGGCTCGGGTTCCACCACCGGATAGGCCAGAGGGTGACCCACGGGGGTGACGACGATGCCAGCCAGGTCATCCTTGAACTGCTCCACCAACCGGGTCAGGCTGTCCTTGTCGTTGTAATGGAACTCATGGATGTCCTCGAACAGTTTTTCGGGGATGCCGCCCTTGACCTCGACACACCAGTCATGCCACCCGTGATACCCGCATCGCAGGATGATCTTTTTATCCGTATAGGCCCGGGCTGCACGCACGGCGGCCGTGGTGGCGTCCGAACCGGTTTTGACGAAGATGACCATTTCGGCACTGGGAATCAGCCGGCGCAGGGTACGGGCAAGATGATTCTGCTGTTCCTGTGCCAGATTGAAGCAAAAGCCCTTTTGTATCTGGCCGATGACGGCATCATCCACCTCTTTTTCCCGGTGTCCCAGAATGATGGGACCGTAAGAACAAAGAAGGTCAACATATTCATTGCCATCGACGTCCCAGACATGGCCCTTGTCTGCATGATCCAGAAATATGGGATATTCACCCGGCACAAAATTGTAGGGTCTCCGAATGCCGGCAATACCACCGGGGACGAGCTCCAGGGCCTCTTCGTAGAGTTTGTGTGTACGTGTCAGTGTCAATTTTTCCATGCACGATTCTCCTTGTTGTGTGGATGAATGAGTGTCATTTGGAACCGCTGCCCAGACCACCTATGGCCGAGCCGCCGATCATCAACAGGGTTCTGAGATCTTCGTCCGTGAAGCGGATCTGGGCTCCGATATAGAAGTCCCGGCCTCCGCCTGCACCCGTTCGGGGCCTTTCGTTCATGATGTCGTCAATGCCCGCCACCAGGAACATGCGCCGATAGAATTCCCAGACCACGCCAATTTTCAGACGGGGGAACATATTGGCCGAAAAATCGAACAGGTCTGCATGCACCGCGAACCGGTTGTCCAGCAGGTGCAGGTCCATTCCGGCTCCCCCGGTGCTTTCCTTGATACCGAACCGGAAGGTGAGGGGGTCCAGTTTTTTTGCGAACATGAAGGAAAAGCGGAAAGAATCTGTAACAGACAGTTCTTCAGTTCGGGACAGGGGAGGTCCCACCTCCGGATTGTCTGTGCGGGTCACCGTGTACCGTGTGGACCGCAGGCCTCTCGGATCGTCAATCAATTCCAGATAGTAAAATTTGTCTTCCCGGGGGTAGAACGAAACCGAAATGTATGTTTTGACAGTATTGCCGATGAGGTTGTATTCGGTTCTGAGGCCGACAATGGTTTCCAGATTGGTCAGGCCGCCCAGGAAGGATTTGGCATCGTAAGTAATCTTCTCGATGTTGTCGGCGATGGCGGCGGACGTGATGAAACGGCCGATGGTGCCTTCACCCTCTTTCATTTTCTTGGTGACATCCGCCAGGTTTTCCGTGATTTCCTGGGTGTTTCCAACGATGGAGTTGCTGCCTGTCATGCTTTGATCAATTTTGTCGATGAGAACAGAAATTTTTTCAAGGGAAGTGTGGGCACTGTCTCCGATGCCTTCAATCCGGCCACCTGTGGTCTTGACCATGGTACGCAACTCCCGGGTGAGTTCGCGGACATTGGCCATGATGATGTTCATGTCCCTGGGAGCACTACCGGTCATCAGTTTGATGTCATCGGTGATGGAATCCAGTTTGGTCAGCAACTGGTTGAGGGCCTTGGAGTTGGTGACGATGGCTTCATCGGTGTTGCGCACCAGTTGGGAGATGTTGGTGGAAGCGATTTTGCGGACTTCCTGAACCAGTTCCCGGATTTCCGGGATCAGATCCCCGGTGCGGTTGATGATGTCCCCGGTGGTCATGGGTTCTTCCACCAGCAGAATCCGGTCGCCGTCTTTCAAAACCCGGTGTTGTCTGGGTTGACCGGTTTCCGCATCAATTCCCTCGGGGGTCCCGGGATCGATTTCCAGATAAAAACCACCCATGAGACTGGCCGTTTTCTTGGTCACCACGGCGTTTTCATACAGCACCACATTCTTGTCCACGAAAATATCGATGCGCGCCTGTCGGTCCTGCAGGCGCCGGCCGGTGATCTGGCCCACGCGAAGTCCAGCAATCTGTACCATGGACTTGTCCACCAGCCCGGTGGCATCATTGAGCAGTGTATATACCGTGTATCCCTTCTTGCCACCGATGCCTTCGGTGACGGCATGGATGGAATACCAGATTCCAACCCCGAGCAGGAAAATGAATAGCCCGACCTTGAAGGCAGCCTTGGCGTCTTTCATGCAACCCCCGACCGGACTTGCAAAATGCCGGAAACGTCCAGGAACTCGCGCACCTTCGGGTGGGAGGACTGCCGGATTTCATCCGGAGTGCCGATGTCCACGATCCGGCCGCCATAGAGCATTCCCACCCGGTGGGCAATGCGGAAGGTGGAGGCCATGTCATGGCTGATGACCACGGAGGTGACACCCATGGTGTGGTTGATGTGGGCGATCAGGTCATCCACGTTCTTGGTGGCCACGGGATCAAGGCCGGTGGTGGGTTCGTCATAGAACAGGATTTCCGGCTTCATGACAATGGCCCGCGCCAGGCCCACACGTTTTCGCATGCCTCCGGAGAGTTCGGCCGGAAATTTCTTCTCGATGCCGGGAAGGCTGACGGCTTCCAGGGACTGCGCAACGATTTCCCGGATTTCCCGACGGTTTTTCTTCGTGTGCTCAATGAGGGGGAAGGAGATGTTTTCCTCCACTGTCATGGAATCAAACAATGCGGCGTATTGGAACACCATGCCGAACTTGTGCCGGATGCGGTTCATTTCGACATCGGAAAGGGAAACCAGATCAATGCCATCCACGTAGATGTGCCCTGCATCCGGTTTGAGCAAACCCATCAGATGTTTCATGGTGACGCTTTTTCCCTGTCCGGAACCGCCGATGATGATGTTGATCCGGCCGCGTTCGACGTCGAAATCCAGGTTGTCCAGCACCTTTTGTCCCCGGAAACTTTTCGTCAGTCCGCGTACACGAATCTGGTAACGTTCGTCACGCACGGCGGGATCATCGGGATGGGATGCATGGGCCTCGATCATGGGCATGGAGTACATCACAATTGCGAAAACAGTGCAACTTCCTCTGACGTATTATACCCTTTTATGGAAAAACGGTAGTGAAATGGATTTCTGTCCAGTCCAGGAACGAAATGTTTGTCAAAGACGCCGAAACTCCCAGGATGAACAGATCCCCCGGATTGACCAGATGACAGTTCTGGCAATCGGCCATGGGTACCGACAGGTTCAGACCGGAACCACCGGTTACCGACCCGGTGGCCAGGGGTGTGCCACCCACACCGGAAGAAGCGGCATATACGGCAAATTCTGTGTTGGCCGTGAATCCGGCGATTGGCGTGGAGAAGGTGAAAGTGAACTCGCCAGCCCCGCCGCCGGTTTCAGTCACCACCAGCAGTTCAGGTTGTTCCATCCGGTTGTACCCCGGGTGGATGCCGATGGTGGCAGCGTTCCGGAACAGGTCGTACATGGGAACCCGGGTCAGGTACATGAATACCTGTGCCGTTCCGGGGGTGGATTTTACCATGGCATGCAAGGGCTCGCCGGGATCCCATCCACCATTGGCGTTGGCATCTTCGTAAGCGACAGCCAGAATGAGGTACCCCTCCACGATTTCTCCGTTCTCGGTGTTCCAGGAAACCTTCCAGGAGGATTGTTGTGTGGTGGACAGTTCCGGGGCCAGCACCTGGGCGTCCCAGGTGCCCTGGGCGGCGGAGACATCCGCCAGAAGAAGGTGTTCCGTGCCACTGGAAAGATAATCTTCCACCCAGATGCCAATGACGGGGTAGGGTTCATTCCAGGCGGAAACGGCAGGTCCGTTGATGGCGAAAAAGGCCACCCGGGTATTTTCTCCTGCGTTTTCCACGGTTCCGGATGCCAGCAGTTCCTCTTTGGGACAGCGGCGCAGGTACACATCCAGGCTTGAGTTGAAAAAGTCCCAGTCCAGCACGGTCGGATTGTCATGTATACCGTCCACCAGATGCCATCCCAGAGTGCCGACAGGATTGTCTCCGGCGGGTTTCCGATAGCGCAGCACGCCGGCTGTCAGTCGGGCCCCCAGCAGGGGTTCGATGCTTCCCCGCAGGTAGTCATTGTCCCGGTCATCGTAGACCACGACGGGGAAGAAATTTTCCAGCACCTGATCGGTTTCGTTGAGATTCAGAAGTTCATCGCCCACCTGGATGGGAAGGCGCAACTCAAACCCTGACGGGGTCGGGCACGGACAGACGGATTCAGAAGTGATTTCCTGCAGGATGGGATCCGCCAGATCCACGGTGCCGTCGCCCGAACGGCGAATGGCCATGGCTCCCACCCGGGAGGACATGAAATAGGAGGGATACGCCTGTCCGAGGAAAACCGTTCCGGCCACCGATGGACCGGGGAAATCAATGGACACCGGTTTTGTGGTTTGAACTCCATCCAGGGTCAAATCCATGGTCACCAAACCATCATTGCTGGCCATGGCAGTGAAGGTGGCGGTTCCCGAATTGTTGGTGGTTTCCGACAGTGTGTTCGCACTCCCGGGAAAACGGACCCCTTCAGTGGGGGATATCAACTGGAAATCCGCCTGGATGATGGGGCCGGCGCTGTCGGTCAGGGTCAGTCGCAACAGGAATTCGCCCTGGTCGTGGGTGTATGTGGCATCCAGGGGAATCAGGGCGGCTCCGAAATCGAAAGTAACGGAAGCGGTTTGTTCCAGAGCGGGGTCAGTTGCAGGATCCACTTCGTCCCGGGAAGAAAAATGGGCGGTGAGGTTCGAAGTACCCAGAATCCGGCCCTGTACGGAGAAAACAGCCTTGCCTTCGGTATCGGTTTGCAGGTTGTCGGAGGGAAAGATCTGGTCGGTTTCCCGGTCGGAAACCAGCCGGACCCTGACTTTCGGTACCGGCAGTCCAGCCGGATCCATCAGGGTGACAGTGACAGTGGACAGAAGACCGCCGGGGTCAGCCTGATATACGACGCCGGTGGCTTCCAGGCTCGAAAGGGAAGCCGACACCACGGGATCCTTTTTTCCGGATTTCTTGTCGCAGGCGGCAAAAAGAGTTGGCACCAGCAGGATGGCAATGAAAAACAGGTTTCGAATCATGGGTTCCTCCCGAAAAGTTCGGTGCAACGGGGTCTGCCCGAAGGACTCTATCCTTTAGCACTGAAGTGGTTTTCCTTCAAGCTGAGAGGTGGCATGGGACATACCTTATGAATGGTGCGGAAAAATGGGAAAATTATTTGGAGTAAATGTAGGATAATTTGCGACATTAGAACAAATCGCTTACCTTGAAGACAGATTCGGCATGGGGCCGAATCCCGCAGAGTCATCAACCGTTTTCGGACTTTTTTGAGCGAGTATTTGAAGAAAATGAAAAAACCGCTACAGTATCCCACGGAAGAACGGTCGGAGAGTCCCTTGAAGCCTTTCCAGATGCAATTGTCCTGGCAACACGAAGAAACCCCGCGCACCATCGCGAAGCGTCGTCCTCCCATGCCCGGACGCCGGGCCATGCGTCCGGCGCCCAACTTTGTACAGCCCACCTTGCCCATTCCCCAGCAGGTGGAACCGGGGGAAACCGACATCCTCGAGCGCAGGATCCAGGCACACATGCGCGGGAAACTGGAACTGACGGTCACGGACAACCGTTCGTCCATCATATCCGTCAAACGGATGGGCGGTGTTTTCAAGGTTCGTCTGCACCACATGTTCCTGAATGCCGACCCCCGGATCCTGCGCTCTTTGGGTCGCTACATAGAAAAGGCCGATGCGGAAAGTTCCCTTATACTGGAACAATTCATTGAAACCCACAGTACCCTGATCCGGGAGCCGGCGCCAGCGGCCCGGCCCGAGATGTTCCGTACCGCCGGCCGATATCACGATCTGGCGGAAATTTATCACCGGCTCAACCGGAAATACTTTGCTGGGGAAATCTCCGCCCGGGTGACCTGGGGCCGCGAAATCTCGGGCAAGCCCCGCCATCATCGTTCCGCCAAGATGGGCACCTATTCCGTGGAAGACCGGGTCATCCACATTCATCCCGCGCTGGACCGGGAGTTTGTACCCCGGTTTTTCGTGGAATCCGTACTGTATCATGAAATGCTGCACCAGGTATACGGGGCACCTGTGGTCAACGGGCGCCGGCAGTACCATTCTCCCGCCTTTCTGGAAGCCGAAAAACGCTTCGAGCATTACCATCTGGCCCGGCAATGGGAGCAGGAAAACATCAATCGCCTTCTATATTTTTGATACGTCCATCTTGTAAATCCTTGACTTTTTCACGATTTTTGCATTGTTATGGGGGTCCTGGAACGCGGGTTCCGGTCTGGAGTTGGTTTGATGTGGAATGATATCCTGCACTCTTTTGTTCCCTTTTCCGGTACATGGTACGGGCGCATGCGCACCCTGGAACTCTGTGCACCGGTGCTGGAAAAAATCGCCCGGACAAGTCCGATTCCCTTGCGGGCGGAACCCACATGGATGCTGCCTGCTACCGTGGGCTGGGATTTCATCCGGCAACACCAACTGGAATGGGCGATTGAAGCCGATGTCCAGGACGAGGTGGTCCGGCGGGAATTTTTGCGGCATCCCCTCCCGGAATCCGTGCGCGGCGGGCTGCGTACGTTCCTGCAGAACAGTTTGCCCGGTCTTTTGTTGCTGGACGCCGTATTCAAGGGTGAGGATATGGGGGCGGTTCCCTATCCCCACCTGTTTCCCCGCCGGTATGTGGTGGATCCGAACCTGAGCATTGTCGAGCGTTTGAGGGTGCTGGAGCAAAGCATCAAGGAAATCATGGCCATGGTGTTCTTCGAGGAGACCAAAAAGTGCCTGGCGGGTCTTTTGCTCCCGCTGGAGGACTGGATGGTATCCATTGCCGTAACGGACATTGCAACACCCCGTCGGGGTAGTTTTTATTATCCCGACATGACTGCCGTGATCTGGACCGGTGAGGAAAACGATGCCCACGGTCTGCTTGTTCCCGGCTGGTGGGAACCCCGCCACCCGCATTTTCCGGCCCCGGTGGCCTTTCGCCCCGGAGATGCCATCGGACCCGGCCCCCAGCACCTGCTTGCCCTGGAAACCCGCATGGGTACCGAACGCATGGTGTTGATTCCCCGCCACCTGGCCAAGACCCACGGCACCATGAACCTGACTCCTGTCAAGGAGGAAAGCGAAGTCGCTTCCGAACGAAGTGCCATGGTGCAGGGAGAAAACAGTCCCCTTTCCGAGTTGACCCAGCAGTTGATCGAAGGGCTCACCGCGGAACTGGGCATCCCCCTGAATCTCCAGTTGATGGTGCAACCCAACGTAAACACGGGAGCCAGCCAGGCCGTGTTGACCTGTGTCAAACCCTATACGCCCCCCCGGCTCAAGCGTGCGATTTCGGTTCCCCAGACGGGGCTGGTGGAGCTGATCCTGGAAAAATGTCCTTCAAGGGGTTCGGGCGCGGCGTTTGCCCGGTATATCCTGATGCTGGATGAACTGCCGTCGCCGGACCAGCAGCCCGGCCTGCTTCAGTTCCTTCGTGCCCTGGAGGGAATGGGGGAAGCCGCCCTGGTGCTCTCCCGCCATACACTTCCGGAGGACCTGTGGGATCTGTTCGTGCAGTCCCATGCGGTGGTGGCCGTATGCGCGCCCAACGGGAACGACCACGGCATGCTTCCGGGGCTGTTGCATTTTATCTGCGACTGTCGCCGACTGAACAAGGATATCCTCATGGCCAACGTGACACCTTTGGCCAACCCCGACGGTCTTTCCTGGTTCGTGGTACCCAAGCCCCTGCGCATGGCCTCTTCGGACGGCACTGGCGACGCCTGGCTGTAATCACATCTTCATTCCCGCCTTTTGCAGCAGGGACATCAGTTCCTCGTAATCCGTGCAGCGGGCCACTGCGTCATCCAGGGAGATATGGTTCGCCACCACCAGTTGGGCCAGGGACTGGTTCAGGGTGCGCATTCCCTGCTTCTGGCTGATCTGCATGATGGAATGGATCTGGTGCAGTTTGTCCTCCCGTATGAGGTTCCGGACAGCCTGGTTGGGAATCAGCAGTTCATAGGCCAGCGCCCGGCCCGGCTGGTTTTTGCGGGGGATCAATTGCTGGGAGATGATACCCTCGAGTACGAAGGACAGTTGGGAGCGCACCTGGTCGTGCTGGTGCGGGGGAAAAACGTCCACAACGCGGTTGATGGTCTGCACGCTGCCATTGGTATGCAAGGTGGAAAACACCATGTGACCGGTTTCCGCGATGGCCAGGGCGGCTTCCACGGTTTCCAGATCCCGCATTTCGCCAATGAGCACCACGTCGGGATCCTGGCGGAGAAGATATCGCAGCGCGCCGTGGAAAGAGTAGGTGTCCTGGTGCATCTCCCGCTGGTTCACAAGGCTTTTCTTGTGCTTGTGCAGATACTCGATGGGATCTTCCAGCGTGATGATATGACAACGCTTTTCCGAGTTGATGATGTCGATCATGGCTGCCAGGGTCGTGCTCTTGCCGGACCCCGTGGGCCCGGTCACCAGGAACATTCCGCGGTTCTTGAAACACAGGGGCCGGATTTCCGCCGATGGAAGTCCCAGGGAATCCAGTTGCGGTATCTCGAACGGGATGAACCGGAACGCGCCCGCAACGGCTCCCCGCTGGAAATACACGTTGGCCCGGAAACGACCCAGGTTGGGCACCCCGAAACTGCAGTCCAGTTCATGGTCAACTTCCAGTTTTTCCTTCTGGGGTTCGGTCAGCGCCTGCAGGCACAGTTCACGGGTCTGGGCAGGCATGAGGTTCGGGGTTTTCAGGGGAATCAGGCGGCCGTCAATGCGCAACTGCGGAGGAGACCCCGTGGTGATGTGCAAATCCGAAGCCCTCTGTTCCATCATGGTGTGCAAAAGTTGTTGCAGGGTGAATTCCATGGGGTGCCATTCTCCTTGGAGAAAGTTCAAACTTGAAAGTGCCCGGAATGCCGGCGCGTTACGCAGGCTGCGTCAGATCGATGTCGGGTTTGGCCCTTTCCAGGATTTCCAGGGCAATGCGGTTCTGGGTTTCCACGATTTCCATCTCGACCCGGCACACCAGTCTTCCCTGGGAAACCACCTTTTGTCCATTGACAAAAACAGTGTGGGCCCGGGTGCGGGAATTGCAGAACAAAAGGGCGGCCACCGGATCCGACAAAGCGCCCGCATAGGCAATGTCCATCATGTCAAAACAGGCCAGATCCGCCAGATATCCGGGAGCTATCACACCCAGTTCGTCCTCCCGTCCCAGCACCTGGGCCGACCCGCGTGTGGCGATTTCCAACGCGTCCAGGGCGTTTACCGCGCCGACCCCGTGGGGACCGATGCGATGCACGAACAACGCCAACCGGGCTTCGGCCAGCATGTCCGAGGCGTCATTGGAAGCCGAACCGTCCACTGCCAGACCCACAGGGGCGCCGGCAGCCCGCAGGTCCACCACCCGGGCGATTCCCGAACCCAGCCGCAGGTTCGACGTGGGGCAGTGGGCCACTCCCGTACGGGTTTTGCCCAGTTGCGCGATTTCCTCGTCGTTGAACCAGATGCCGTGGGCGTACCACACGTCATCACCCAGCCAGTCGACACTCTCCATGAAAGCCAAAGGACGCATGCCCAGGGTCTGCATGCAGTAGTCGTCCTCGTCCCGGGTTTCGGCCAGATGGGTGTGCAGGCGCACCCCGAGTTTCCGTGCCAGGGCGGCGCTTTGTGCCAGCAGTTCCGGAGTCACTGAAAACGGCGAGCAGGGAGCCAGGGAACACCGGAGCATGCTCCCGGGGGCCGGATCATGAAATTTCTTCACGAAATCCTCGGAGGCCCGCAGGATTTCATCCTCGGTCTGAACCACGTCATCCGGGGGCAATCCCCCCCGGGACACCCCCCGGGACATGGATCCCCTGGTGGGGGAAAAGCGCATGCCCAGATCCGCTGCGGCGCGGATTTCGGCTTCCAGGATCTCGTTGCCGAAGCCGGCGGGAAACAGGTAGTGGTGATCCGCCGCCGTGGTGCATCCGGTGAGCAGCAGTTCCCCCAGGCCCGTGGAGGCAGCCGAGTATACGGCTTCGGGGGTGATGTGTCGCCATCCCTGGTACAGGTTGATGAGCCAGTCGAACAGTTTGGCGTTCTGCACCTTCGGCACGTTGCGGAACAGCGTCTGGTACAGGTGATGGTGGGTGTTGATCATGCCCGGGATGACCACCATGTTCGATGCGTTGATGACGGTATCGGCCTCCACGTCCAGGGCTTTTCCAACCCGGGTGATCCGGTTGCCCTCCAGAAGGATGTCGGCGTTACTCAGGACCGTGCGGTCGGCATCCATGGTGGCGATGGCCATGCAGTTTCGAAGAAGTGTGGACATGAAAGGACTCCTTTTGGGTTCAGGGTCACCCGGTTGCACCCTTGAGGAAAAAATACTGTTCCCCACGGATCCCGTCAAGCGGTTTTCCTGAAAGCATGAATGGGAATTAAAGCACTTTGCTGCAGGGACCAACCCCCAGGGCAGGGCAAACGCATTGTGAGCGCAGATTGATAATAGGGGTTCAGTGCCGGTGGCCGGTGCCGGTGGTTTCTTCGCAAGGCTCCGAAACGAGGTGGCCCTGCGGGCCAGTTTTATGAAAGTAGGGGCCAATCCTGGTCCCCCACGTTGGAGGGAATGACCCACAAAATTTTCCCCGGCGTCAGGGTTGACGCCTCAGTTCACCGTCAACCGGACCCCGGCAACCGGCACCGGAAATCGGTGGGACACCGCAGAAACAACAGGATCAGACTTTGGGGCCCTTGTCCAGAAAAAACAGAACTCGATCGCCCTGACCCGCAGGGGCAGTTCCTTGACTTCCTTTCCAGCTCGGGTATTGTTTTGCCCGGAGATGCCCCGCCATGAATGTTCGCTGTTTTGCTTGCTGGTTTTTTTCCCTACTGGCATTTTTTCCGGTCACCCCGGCCCGGGCCCGCATTGTGTGTCCGGATGTCAGCACCCAGGCGGAACAGAACAAGAATGAAGCCCGCCGCTATTTCAACATGGGCAGGATCCATTTCGAAAAGGGAGACTACGAGCTGAGTGCGGCCAGTTTCCTTTGCGTGATTCAACTGGTTCCCTACTCGTTGACCGCCCGGGTCCAGTTGGCCAGAAGTTACGACAAGGCCGGCCGGTATTCCCTGGCCCGGGAACAGTACAACTGGGTGTTGCTGGATCCTTCCGATGAGGCGGAGGCCCTCAAGTCCGGGATACAGACCCGGCTGGCGGAAATCGCGGATCTTCCGGACACGGCGCCGGATCCGGCGACGGAGCCCAAGGGGGATGTCAAGCCGGCTCCAGCCCCTGTGCCCGCATTGACTTCCCGCTGGTGGTTCTGGGCCGGAGTCGGCACCACCGCGGCATTTGCCGGCGCCACGGCCTTTTTCGGTTACAGGGCTCTGGATGGAATGCAGAAGTGGGATGACAACAGACGCTGGGTGGATCGTGAAATGGCTTTGAAAAACAGGACCTATGCAGACATTGCCCTGGCTGGAACGTTGGTGTCGGCCGGAGCCCTGGTTTTTGGCATCTGGAAAAGCAGGGGTTCGGGTCGGGATGTGCAGCCAAACGACACGAAGGGTGCTGCCTGGTGGCCTGCCTGTGGTCCGGAAGGATGCATGCTGGTCTTTTCCCTGGGCTTCTGATTGCATGGTGGGAGTGGCACGATGAAAAAAAAACTGATTCCTGGACTGCTTCTCGGTTTTTTGGTTTCCTGTACAGTGCTGGTCCAACCTGCCGATCATGAAACCTATTGCGGTGACGGCATTTTTCAGGCTGAACTCGACGAGCAGTGCGACAGCACGGATTTTGGCGGGAAAACCTGCCGAAGTCAGGGTTTTGCTGGCGGGGAACTGGCCTGCGACAAGCGTTGCCGCCTTGTCACCTCCGGATGCACGCACGAACAGCGTCCGGAAATCTGTGACAATGGGGTGGATGATGACGGGGACGGACTCACCGATTGTGATGACGCGGATTGCGTGCGTGCGCCGAACTGTTTTTCCCGGGACGTGGATCTGCTTTTCCTCATTGATTCATCAGCTTCCATGGTTACCAAGCAAGCCCGTTTGGCCCAGGGGTTTCCGGCACTTCTCCGGGAACTGGAAAAAACCACAGGTGGAATGCCGAACCTGCACATCGGTACCATCACTCCGGATCTGGGTTCATCGACATACAATGTTCCCAACTGCGATATCCAGGGTGGAGACAAGGCCCTTTTCATCAAGGGAATCAACAATTCGTGCATCAACCCGGTAAATGATCACTTTGTGGTGGATGTGGAACCAAGGAACTGCACCATTTTCAAGGACCCTTTGGGAGATGGTGGCGGCAGTTGTGAATGGCACAGTTGTGAACAATTCAATTGCAGTGCAGGAGAATTTCACGACCCTGACAACAACCCCACAGAACCGGCGGATCTGATCCTGGTCGTGGATGAAAACAACTGCCCCCGGTGTCGCAACTTTGTGGATGAAGATCTGGAAAGCGTCTTCTCCTGCATGACAGACATCGGCAGCAACGGATGCGGATTCGAGCAGCAACTCGAGGCGCTGCATCTGGCAATCACGACAAACCATCAAAGGAACCGTCTTTTTTTCCGCCCCGGTGCCCATCTGGTGATTGTGCTTGTGACCGATGAAGATGATTGCTCGGTTCTCGACAAGGAAATTTTCAATCCCTCCGAGGAAGATCAGGGTTTTTTATCCTCTTTTCGGTGCTGGGAATTTGGTGTGATCTGCGACGAACCATGGGAACGTACCTGGTCCGGTGGCGACAGGGAGTACACCGGGTGTCGACCCCGGGAATCCGGAGATCCCAAAAGCAAAATCCATCCCATTTCCCGCTATGAAGAACTGCTGTCTTCCTGGCAAAATGCCGGCAGACTTGTCGTCTCCGCCATCACGGGTCCTTTGGAGGATACTGTAACGGTGGCCCTTGATCACAGCATGAGACCGGCTGTGAAACCGTCCTGTGGCGAACTTGGAGAAGGTGGCGATCCTGCAGTCCGCATCCGGGCGTTTGTGGAAACTTTCATCCAGGATCCCGAAGATCTGGACTGGACCTTCTACAACATCTGTGAGTCGACGTATGTGCCGGTGTTCGAGCAACTTGGCATCCGGATCCGGAGCCTCACCGATGCGCTGCAGCAATAAGGCCATGCATTCAGAAAAACCGGTAAAAAAAGCCGTGGTCATTGGGGCGAGATCCGGGATAGGTCGATCACTGGCGACAATCCTGGCCCGAAACGGGCATGCCGTGGGGGTGATGGCCAGACGGCTTTCCTGCCTTGAGGAATTGAAGGCCCAGGAAGAAAACATCACCCATGCCAGACAGGTGGATGTGCGTGATGCGGAAACGGCCATGGGGGAACTGGTAACCCTGATGGGGGAAATGGGCGGGGTGGATCTTGTGGTCATCAGCGCCGGAACGGGGGATATCAACGGACCCCTGGACTGGGCACCGGAACTGGAAACCATCCAGACGAACGTGACGGGATTTGCCGCCCTGGCCAACGTGGCCATGGGGCATTTCATGGCGAGGGGTTCCGGGCATCTGGTGGGCATTTCCTCCATTGCCGCACTGCGGGGAGGCCGGGAAAGTCCGGCCTACAATGCGTCCAAGGCTTTCATGTCCAACTACCTTGAGGGCCTTCGCCAGAAGGTGACCCGGGCCCGGTTGCCCATCACGATCACCGACATCCAGCCCGGGTTTGTCCAGACCGCCATGGCCAAGGGGGAAGGCATCGGTGGACCTGATCAGTTGTGATGAGAATGGTTCCACATTTCTTGACAAGGGTGTAAATTGCTCCTCTGAAGGGACCTCCGGAAAGGGGGATGCACGCATGACAGGCTCAGTGGTGCTTCTGGTTTCCATTCTGGTTTTCGCGGCCGGATATCGCTTCTGGGGTGGCCGCGTTGCCCGGTGGCTGCAGGTGGATGACACCCGGGCCACGCCGGCGCATACCCACGCCGACGGCGTGGATTTCGTGGCCACCCGGCCCGCCGTGCTGTTGGGTCATCACTTCAGTTCCATTGCGGGGGCGGCACCCATCATCGGGCCGATTGCCGCTGCGGGATACGGCTGGGGTGCGGTGTGGATGTGGATCCTCATCGGGGGTGTGTTCATGGGTGCCGTGCATGACTTTTCCGCTTTGATCCTGTCGGTGCGCCATGAGGGCAGGGGTCTGGGTTCCGTACTGGAAGAGCGATTGGGCCGCGGGGTGAAACGGTTGTTTCTGCTGTTCATTTTCTCAGCACTGATCCTGATCATTGCAGTGTTCATCAATGCCGTGACCCAGACGTTCGTGTCCGTTCCGCAAACCGCCACGGCGTCGGTTCTCTTCATTTTCCTGGCCATGGGATTCGGGTGGTCGGTGCATCGCCTGAAACTGCCTTTCGCATGGGCCACTGTTGTGGGGGTGGTGCTGCTGGCCGCCTGCATGCTCGCGGGGCTCTGGTTTCCCCTCCGGCTTCCCGCCCTTGCCTGGCGGTGGATCCTGATTGGCTACATTTTCGCTGCTTCGGTGTTGCCCGTACAGTACCTGCTGCAGCCCCGGGATTTTCTCAACTCCTTTGTGCTGTACGCCATGCTTGCGCTGCTGGTGGTGGGCATCCTGGTGGCCAATCCGGAACTGAAAACGCCCGCCGGTCCCATCTGGAATACCGCAAAGGGTCCCCTGTTTCCGGTGCTCTTCGTGACGGTGGCATGTGGTGCCCTTTCGGGATTCCACAGTCTGGTGGCATCCGGAACCACATCCAAGCAACTTGACCGGGAAAGCCATGCGCAACCCATCGGATACGGGGGAATGCTTATCGAAAGTCTTCTGGCGGTGACAGCCCTGATCACCGCTGCGGTGCTCACTTCATCCGAATATGCTTTGGCCGCTGCCAAACCCATTCCCCTGTTCTCCGCGAGTGCGGCGAACATGACTTCCTCTCTGGGAATTCCGGTGGAACACGGCGTTCTGTTCATGTCCCTGAGCGTGGCCGCATTTGCCATGACATCCCTGGATACGGCCACCCGTCTGGGACGGTTCGCGGTGCAGGAACTTGCCGGCGGTGACAGCGGCAACGGTGGCCGGAACGCGGCTTCGAAAATGCTGAACAACCGGTTTTTGGCTACGGGAATCACGGTGGCCGTGGCGTCGGCCCTGGTGTTTTCCGGTTCCGCCAACGAGATCTGGCCCATTTTCGGGGCTGCCAACCAACTGGTGGCGGCGTTGGCCTTTTTGACCATCTCCATCTGGCTGGTGTTTTTGCGCCGACCTTCCCTGTTCACCATCCTTCCGGGGATTTTCATCTATCTGGTTACCGTGGCGGCCCTGATCTGGAACATCCGGGAATTTGCCCTGCAGGGAAAAACGGGACTGGCGTTGATGGCTTCGTTCCTGGTGTTGCTGGCTTTGGTTCTGGGAACCCTCGGGAGCCGTTCCATCCTGCGCCAGATGAATTCCGGGGACGCGGGGTAGTCAAATCGGTCAAATGGGGTTCAAAGACCCTGCGCATCTAGGACACCGAAAAACCGAGTTCCACCAGAAGTGCGGCTACAGGCGCCGGGTTCTCCCCCTGGAGTACGATTTCGGGTCCGGTATCATGTACTTCCACGGTGCCCCCGCATCCAAGACGGACCTTGAGTTGCCGGGCCAGGTTCATCACTTCGGCTTCATCGAAACTCTCCCGTTTGCCGAAACCGGAAACGACGATCACGGACTTTCCTCCCCGGTGTTTTCTTTCGCGGCGCAGCACCAGTCGCATGGGTGTTTTCGCCCGGGTCACCGGCCGGAACCCGTCATCGGTTCCGGTTGTCGTGGCAGCAGGATCCCGGGAAGTTGCCGGTACGGACAAACCAGCCAGCGCGGCAAATGGTGATTCAAAAGGTTTTGGGGGTAAAATGGCCGGTTTTTTGCCGTTTTTGTCACTCTTTCCCAAAGTTTTTCTCCTTGCCGTAACCGGGGAAGGTATCAGTGGACCTGATCAGTACTGTCAGAAGAGGTTCGGCATTTCCTGTTCCACCGTGAAATCAAGGATGTCGACTGTCACCAGCTGGGCCTTTGACTTGTCCTCAAAATCCACGACATGAAAACCGGGGGTCATTTTTCCGGGCAACTGCCAGGGCCATTTCCGGGACAAAAAATCGTCTTCGGCCGGGGAGAACGCTTCGTACACGTACAGGATCAGGTGTCTGGAAACAGCCACCGGCCTGATGTTTTCACAAGCCTTGTCTTCGGCGGCGAGTCGGGCGAACGTACAGGTTGCCGCATCGGACTGAATCAGGACCAGAACCCCTACCGCATACCGTGGATTCGCCTCCATTCGTTTGAAGCGTTCCCCGGTACAGGCTTCTCCCCCAAAACCGGCGCAGGCCCCTGCAAAAACATGCCGGTCTGCGGGTGGTGGAGTCATGGTGAATTGAAACCCGTCTCCGGTTTTGCTGGCGGGAAGCACTTCGTAAAGGGTTCTGTCGGGAAAGGCCTTCTCAACAGCCCCTCTTCCTTCAAACAAAACAAGACTCCACCGCACTGCGACGACTACCGAAGGATCCACAGGCTCGTCAGTTTTTCCCTTGAAAATCCGGGAAACGGCACCTTCCTTCGAGGCATCTGGTGGCGATGGAAGCGTTCCTGCCGCACTTTTTTCCTTGCCACAGCCCATGATCACAACAAAGCAACAAACCAACATTGGAAAAAGGATGAACAAAGTTGCCGGATACCGGAAATGCATGACTATATCTCCTTCATAATCAGGGGTGTTCACTTTTCCCGGACCGGAAACCCGTTGCACCGGTTTCCATGTTTCCCGGCTTATGATAGGGCCTCCCCCTTAGGCCATGAGTAAAATACAGATTTTGAAATCTGTGACAACTTGATTTGGAAATGCATCAATCCTTTCCTTTGCCAAGGGTGGCACAATCCGCGTCGTGGTTCAATCGCGAATGTGTTCCCTGGGCAACCGGAACTTTCCGGAAGAATCCCTGTTGCCCCCTGGAACTTCTTCGCCAGTCTCCCGGCCGCAAATGGGCGACTGCTGCAACCTATAGCCGGAAGTCACTGTTGTCCAAGGAAATAGACATAGTCTTGAAATCGACTTTTTTCCCATGGAATGGAAAATAGTCGTGACTTTCTTCCATTTGCGTGGCATTTTGTCAACATGCGACGCACGTTGACCGACACTGTTTTGTCTGATCTGGAAAGAAAAATGGTTCTCCTCGTGGGCCCCAGGCAGGTGGGAAAGACCTGGTTGGCCCAGGAACTCGCAAGCCGGTTCCGCCGGCCGGTTTACCTGAACCACGACTCCCTTACGGATCGGGAAATCCTTGAGCGGGAGGTCTGGCTGCCCGATACGGACCTGCTGATACTTGAGGAGATTCACAAGATGCCCGACTGGCAGCGGTATCTCAAGGGTGTCTTTGACACGCGCCCTGCCGGCCTTCGGATTCTGGTCACCGGCAGCGCACGGCTGGACCTGCTTGCCCATGGAGGTGAGTCTCTTGCAGGGCGCTATTACCGCCATCGTCTGCTGCCGTTCACCCCTGCAGAACTGCGTGGCACATCGATGGAGGGGGATCTGGGGCGGCTGATGGAGCGGGGAGGCTTCCCCGAGCCTTTGCTGGCCGACGATCAGACACTGGCGGCCCGATGGCGCCAACAGATCGTCGACGCCCTGATCCGTTACGACATATTGGACTTCCAGCGGATCATCGACTTCAAGGCATTGCAACTCACCCTTGAACTGTTGCGCACCCGGGTAGGATCTCCGGTTTCCTTTGCATCCATCGCCCGCGACATCGGCGCATCGCCCACCACCGTGACCCGCTATGTGCACCTGCTTGAGGCACTGCACATTGTGTTCCGCGTGACGCCCTGGTCGAAAAACATCGCCCGCGCGTTGCTGAAGGAGCCGAAGATCTACTTTTTCGACACGGGGCTTGTTTCCGCGGGTGAAGGACCCCGCTTTGAAAACATGGTGGCGGTGGCCTTGCTCGCCCATGTGTGGGGACGGGTGGACCGCCGCGGTGAAAAGGCCGGGTTGCGCTACGTGCGGACCAAGGACGGCCGGGAAGTTGACTTCGCCCTTGTATGTGACGGAACTCTTGAACGACTGGTGGAGTGCAAGGTCGCCGGGGATCACCCGGACCCGAGCCTGATCCGTTTCGCCATCCAGACCGGTGTACCGGCGACCCAGGTCATGTGGCGTCTGCGGCACGAGCAGAAGGCTGCGGGGGGCGTTGAACTGCGCCGCGCCCGTGATTGGCTGCAGGATCTCGACTGACAGTGCCGGCCAGGTCCACTCTTCCTCCTTTTCGGCACTACCCCCATCTGGAATTTCTTGTATCAAAAAAACTTGAAAACAAAATGAGTTTATTGACGAAATGGGCGGTGCATGCTAACCATTTTTACTTTGACAGCGCCGGTCAAGTCCGTGGATCCCGGCACACTGAGTGTATTTCTAAGACCGGCTCCCAAGGGACGCCCACAAAAAGGTGTCCCGTTGGAGGCGACAACGTCGCCGGATCCATTCAGGCCATACCGGGGGAATGTATCAGTGAACCTGATCAGCGCTGTGAGTGAGGAAGCATCGTCATGAAAATTTCCCTGTTTTTATTATTGGTTTTTGCGTTGACATCGGGCTGTGAGACGAAAACGAAGGTTTTGGAAAGATGTGGAGACGGGTTTCTGGATCCGGGAGAGGAATGCGACAAGACCGAATTGGCGGTGGGCTCTTGTACGGAACTGGGATACTATGAGCAGACAGGAACACTTGTGTGCCTTTCTGATTGTACACTGGATCGTTCCGTGTGTGTCGGTGGCCGTTGCGGAGACGGGATCATTCAGGGAATTCACAAGGAAGATTGTGACGGGGAAAACCTGGCTGGTTCAACCTGCATGGGTCTCGGGTTGGGGTCCGGGACATTGTCCTGCAACGCACATTGCCGTTGGGATACGACAGGTTGCGAATTGACAGCGGAGTGTGGAGATGGGACGGTGGCGTATCCTTTCGAGCAGTGCGAGCCTTCGGATCTTCGGGGGGAGACCTGTGTGGGCCTTGGATTTTACGATGGGGAGTTGGGGTGTTCAGAGGATTGTCGCAGTTATGATGAAAGTGGTTGTTCGGGTCGTTGTGGCGATGGGGAGATCCAGACGGTTCACGGGGAAAATTGTGATGGGGAGAATCTGGCAGGGGAAACCTGCATGAGTCTGGGTTATTCGCCGCGCGGTGGTTCGCTTTCGTGTAATTCCTTGTGCCGGTGGGATACAACTGATTGTTTTGACAGGAGTTCCAATGCCAATCTGGCGGCACTTTCAGTGAGTGAAGGAACGCTGATGCCGTCGTTTTTTTCTGTGATCAAGTCATACTCCGTGACAGTGCCCGGCACGGTAAACACTCTGACTGTTGCCGGGACTGCGGAAGATGAACCGTTTGCGGTGGTGACGATATCGCCTGCACAGCCGATGGCGCTGGTTGAAGGGGAGAATACTGCGACGGTGACGGTGACGGCTGAGGACGGAACGCAGACAGTCTATTTGGTGAATGTGACGCGTCTGTCTCCCCATGACCACCTTTCACCTTTCGTCGGAATTCTCCACCATGTTCCGGCAGGGACGTTCCAGCGGGATTCAACGGCGACGAACCTGAGCGTGGTCTCGGCATTTTTCATGAGCAAATACGAGATAACCAGAGCGCAGTGGGTGGCGGTGACGGGTTGGACTGATCCGAGTGATGTAACCTACTCCGGTGGCATGAACCACCCTGTGCAAATGGTTAGTTGGTATGATGCGATTGCATTTTGCAACAAGTTGAGTTTGCTGGAGGGACTGGAACCTGTCTACAGCGTTTCCGGCGTGGACTTTTCCTCCATCACTTACTCTCAGATCCCGACGGGCAACGATACGAACTGGAACGCGGTGACGGCGAACTGGTCAGCGAACGGGTACCGACTGCCCACTGAAATGGAATGGATGTGGGCGGCCATGGGGGCTGACACAGCGAACCCGGGTGAGATAAACACCACGGGGTACGGGAAGGCCTTTTCAGGGAGTAATGGTACAAACCTCATCGGGGATTATGCGGTGTTCGGATATTTCGGTTCCCAGACAGGTCGCACGATGGAGGAACGGACAGAACCGGTAGGGACAAGGTTTTGTAATGAGTTGAAAATCCATGATCTCTCTGGCAATGTCACGGAATGGGTGTGGGACAGGAGTGGAACACATCCAAACGGGACGATAGAAAATTACCGTGGGCCAGCAACGGGCAACAGCAGAGTCATAGTTGGGGGCAACTGGTCCAGCGGTGCAGCCTATTGTGCTGTTTACTTCCGAATCTCCGGCACCCAGTATAACCGGGACTATGTATGGGGCTTTCGGGTCGTTCGCCCATGAGTTCTGCGGTTTTTGAACAGAGGTTCTTTCAGCGGTAGAGAGTAACTTGCCGGGTTTGGACTCCGGCTGCCGGGTGGAAATGAACTCCGTGAGTACTACCGACAGGGTTCACCAAGGGGAATCAAGGGTTCCGTCGTTGGCGTCATCCCCGAGTACGGGATCCACATAAAAGCGGTTTCCGGAAGGGATGATCACGTTTTCAAGACCGGAAATCCGTTGCACCGGTTTCCAGGTTTCCCGGCTTGTTTTTTTGCCATTTTCGCAGGACATCGGCAGAATCAGGAGCAAAACCGGCCATACCTGAAAGCACCATCCACCCATGGGTCACCTCTTTTCCGGATCACTGACGGGAGGCCAGAAAATCCGGCACTTGTGCCGGCGCCAGGGGGATTTCCCAGACCTCCGAGAGCACATCCGCCAAAGCTTCATCCACCACCTGCAGGTTCCAGTTGCCGGCTGCCAGGTCCACCATCCATGTGGAAGGCGCGATCCACTCCAGCAGGCGATCCGCCACGGATGCGATGGATTCACCCCGGTTTTCCAGAATGCGGACCCGGGTCAGGAACAGGACCATGGCGGGTCGGCTCCAGGCCAAAAGGCGCGTGGCCGAAGGTGGGGTCAGCCGGGACACCAGGTATCCCAGGGCAAACGTGTACATGGATGGGAACACCGGTTCATCGCCGATGGGCCCGTGGGTCAGGCTGGTGGTGTTCCAGTTGATGGGATCATCATGGGTCCAGTACAGGGCGTGCACGCCGGGACAGCCCTGTTCCAGATCCCGGCTTTGGGAAAACGGCACCAGGGTGTCCCAGTCGTCGTGCAGTACCAGGGTGTCCCCCCGCAGGCCGGCGCACACGTCGGCCGTGGTGAATTGTTCCCATGTGTCAGCGGTTCCGCCGAGTTTTCCCCGTCCGGCCAGCATGCGTCGTACGTACGGCTCGAAAAAAGCCGAAAAGAGGGGTTCATGGGCCGCGGGTGCCAGTTGGGGCATTTCTTCCGTGACATAATGATGCATGTTGCCGAAATCCACCGGGGGAAACAGGGCGGCGGCACTCACATGAAGGGCCGCAGGCGCCACGGCCGCACCGTACACGGTCATGAATCCTCCCCAGGAACCCCCGTAGATGCCGATGCGGGCGGGATCCACATCCGGATTTTCTTCCAGAAAACGCAGTCCGGCGTGCATGACATGAACCGTTTCGGCTATATCGTCCCCGGCGTAAAAACGACCGAATACCAGTAGGGGGCTGATGCCGTTGAGGATGAAGATGTTGCTGCTTTCGGCCAGTTGCGCCAGGGGAGTGACGGAAAAACCGATGGGTGCCGAAGTGGCGGGGTCATAGCCGGGTCCGTCTTCGTCGGGATAGGCCGCCGCCGGCTGGTTCTGCGCCCGCAGGGCCCATTTTTCGTCCACCGGATCCCCGGTCCAGTCAATGCCGTCATAGGGCTGGGCCATGACCACCGCCGGCGAAGGGGAAAAACGGTCCACACGGGACCACATGGCATAGGCATTTTTGCCATCCTTGCGTCCGATCCGCAACAGCCGGAAGGTTCGGGGTCCTTCCTGGAATGTGTGGACGTATTCCCCGAGTTCAGTGACTTCCAGGGGCGGATCCACATTGTTGGTATTGTTCAGGTTGTTGGTGTTGTTCCCGTTGTTTTGGGTGTCTCCCTGGACATCGGTTCCGGCGTCCGGGTTCTTGTTGTCTTTCGCGCCCTGACACCCCGGCAACCACAGGGCAACTGCAAGAAGAATCCATGCCTGCTGTTTCATCTTCAACTCCTCTACCCGGAAATCCGGTCCGGGCTTTGGCAGGTTTTTTACCGGGTTTCCCGCCCCCCGGCCACAGTCCCTTATACCACTTTTCCGCCTTTTCGGCACAGCCGCTTTTGACTCTTCCGATGCGCAGCCGCCTTGGGACTGCGGCAGGACCACCATTTGAATCAATTGTCTGGGTAGATATATATTTAATAATCGCTAAACAACTGATATGATGCTGCGGGCATTGATGTAGCTGGGGCCCAATCATTGGGAATGACCCTGAGAAAGTTTCTGGTTGAGGGTGCGAAAACCTGTTTCGTGACCTGGTGGTCAAGGTGCAGGGCAGTCGAGTTCTATTTTTTCCCAGTTCAACTGAGATTGAAGGTGTGTCCGACGGTTTTGGGAGATGGTGGTTTTGGCCATGGTCCCATAAGGAACCGTACTTTTCCGGGAGATCATCAACTGCTTACCACTCCAGGTGTTCACGGCAGACGGTGACGGCGAACGGATGCCGGTGGTTTCGGCTCAAGCCGAAACGAGGTGGCCCTGTGGGCCGGATATTCCTGTGGCCGAGTCCCGGGCTGTGGGCAGATCAAATCCATAAGGAGTAACCGACAACTCAAACGAACGACCCGCAAAGCTTTTCCCCGGCGTCAGGGTTGACGCCTCAGTACACCGTCAACCG
>CAZTZR010000051.1:0-27054 GCA_964618145.1 uncultured Kofleriaceae bacterium | reverse complement strand
TGATGGCGAAAGAGCGGGAAATCGCGGCGGACCGGGCGAGTCGGAACCAGGGATTTATGGGGGCGAAAAGGGTTCAGGAATTGCCGCATACGACGTTTCCGCTTCAGAAGCCGAAGCCAGGGGGCATACGGCCGAAGGTGGCTGGATCCGACATAAGCCAATGGCTCAGCCGTTACCGTGCTTTTCTGGTGTTGTATCGCAAGGCCCGCCAGATGGTTCTGGATGGAATCCAGAACGTGGTGTTTCCCAAGGGGACGTACATGATGCACGCAGTATGGGGCTTTCCGGTGGACTATGATGACCCGCTGGAGGTGCTGGAGTCCCACCCCCTGGCGTAGGCTCATGCCTCTCTGGGGCACTGCCATTGCCCCATCCATCAAACTCGATTTCATCATACTGACGAAAAGCGCATGTCACCCGTGCGCACACACCGCTTCTAATGCGCTATGGGACCATAAAAACTTTCGTGCGATTGGACCAAATACACTGCTCAGAAGGCAACGAAGACACTTCAGAATTGGCGAAAAGCGAGGGAAGTAAGCGGCGTTGCGAAATATGGGCGGGGTAAGTGGGACGGTGGCGGGGACGGCAGTTTTTGGGGGGTTACCGGCGTTGCGGGGACGGCAGTTTTTGGGGGGTTACCGGCGTTTTTTGCGTGAGGGGGTGGAGTCAGGTTTGTTTCGGCCGCCAGAGGGGGGAGTCTTGTTCGATTTGGGTTGGTTGCGGCGTCCCTGAGGGGGTTTTGAAAGCTCTTGTTTTGGACCGGGATCCCGGCGGGGAATACGGCTGAAGATGGAGCCTTCCACTTCGAAGGACAACTGGCCCTGGACCACATCGGCCTTGGCCAGCATCACCTGGACGGGATCCCCGGGGAGCAGTATGCGCCGGCTCTGGGAACCACGCACAATGCCGAGGCTTTCGTCATATTCGAAAAACTCCTCGGAAAGCCAGTCCAGCCGGATGAGGCCTTCGACAAAAGGATCATCAATACCCACGAAAAGGCCGAAGCGGGTGATGGACTGAATGACACCGTCAAACACGTCCCCGATGCGCGCACGCATGAACCACGCCCGATAAATGTCGGTGATTTTCCGTTCCACCTCAATGGCCCGCCGCTCGTTCTGGGACGCCCGCAGGCACAATTCCCCTGTTCTTTCCTTCTGGGGGCAGGCGGACAGGGAGGTTTCTCCCGTGGGTCGCCCTCGCTTCTTCCAGACCTCCTTGACGGCCCGGTGAACCATGAGATCGGGATACCGGCGAATGGGAGAGGTGAAATGAAGATAGGTGGGAGATGCCAGGGCGAAATGTCCCACGTTTTCCACCCGGTACTGCGCTTGCTTGAGGGAACGAAGCAGCATGTAGGAAATGGCGGACTTGGCTGGATGCGCCAGGATTGATTCGAACACTTCGGAGAACCACCGGGGCCCCAGGTCCTTCGGCACCGGAATACCCAGGAAGGATGCGAACCGGAAGAAAGCCTCAATCTTCTCCATGTCGGGCTCTTCGTGGACCCGCCAGGGGACAGGCTGGCCTGCGTCCGCAAGGAACTCACCCACCGCCTCGTTGGCAGCCAGCATGGCTTCTTCCACCAGATTGTAGGCCTGTTTGGTCTGCGGGTTGGGAATGCTCTTGGCTATGTTGCGCACCCGCAGGGGATCATCTTCGTCCAGAATGACCTTGGCTTCAGGCAATTCCAGTTCCAGGGCGCCCCGTTCGATCCGGCGACGGTGCATGACCGCTGCCCAGCGGGCCGCGATATGTAGTTTCTCCTGGTAAGGCACGTCCACGGGGTCCCCGGAAAGCACGGCGGCCACCTGCTCGTAGGTCAGGCGTGCGTGGCTTCTGATGATGGCAGGGTACAGTTCCACTCCGGTGCGGACACCATTGGCGTTGAACTCCATTTCAGCCACCAATGCCAACCGGTCCTCGTTGGGCCGCAAGGAGCAGATGCCGCCGGACAGCTCGGTGGGGAGCATGGGAATCGCCCGATCAGGCAGGTATATGCTGAGGCTTCGGGAGACGGCCTCCAGGTCCACGGGGGATCCCGGAGTGACATAATGGGACACATCGGCAATGGCCACCCACAGGCGGGTTCCGAAAGCGGTTTGCTCGATATGGATGGCATCGTCAAAATCCCTGGCATCCTTCGGATCAATGGTTACAAAGGGCAACTTGCGCAAATCATGCCGGTCCAGAATTTCCCCGGTCCCTACGCTTTGGGGAATTTCCAGCACCTGCTCCAGCACAGCCTCCGGAAAAGCCTCCTGTATACCCGAAAATACCAGGGTTTTCTCCAGTTCCGTCTTCAGGAATCCCGGCGGTCCCAGAATCCGGGAAACGGCCACTTCCACGGGGTCATCCGCCCGCTCGGGATGCCGGGTGATCTTCGCGATGACGGCCTGGTTGAAACTTTCTTCCGGAGGCATTTCGGAAAGAACGATCGGTCGCACCAAGCGGGGATCATCAGCCACAAACTGAATGCGGGACCCACGGGTTTTCACCACTCCGGTGATGGCGGCACGTCCCCGGGAGATGATTCCCTCGATGCGGCCCTCCGGGCCCCGGGGTGCGTTCCATGAAACGATTTGCACCCGATCCCCATCCATGGCGGCTCCCACGTATTCCCGGGATATGAACACATCCTTGAGGGCCTTTTCCAGCATCACGAAGCCGTTACCGCTCTGGGTCAGGCGCAGTTCCCCCTCCAGTTCCGGAATGCCGGCGGGACTCGCGGCAGGCCGGGAACGGGCCGCCCAGCGGTAGCGTCCACCCTTGACCATTTCCACAGTGCCGGCCTCCATGAGTCTGCCCAGCATGTCCTTGAGCTGGGTGCGTTGCCGGCGTGAGCAGGCAAAATGGCGTTCGATGTCGGACAGGCGCACCCCATCCTCCTCCCTGGACAGGTAGAGGCGGAGTTGGCCCTCGGAAAAGGGGATGACGGGGGTTCTGGGCATCATGTACTCCTGTGGCCGATCATGGCCGGTCTGATTCCATCTGCAGTTCCGCCGCCATGGCGGAGACGGACTCCTCCAATTGATCGATGAGTTCCGTCAGTTCCTCCGGGCTTTTCGACCGGAAGATCCGGTTCCTGAACACCCGGCTGTTGGCAATGGAGCCGGACATCCATGCCAGGTTTTTCTGGATTTCGACGCATGCCGTTTCCGTCGCCTGCCCCGTGGCCAGCACTTCGGCCATGTATTGACGCATCCATGCGAAGCGCTCGGCGGGTTGTGGCGGGTCCGGAATTCGTTCCTCCAGAAACAGGGCCCGGCACCGGGCAAACAACCATGGATTGCCCCAGGAAGCCCGACCGATCATGATGCCGGCTGCCCCGGTGCTTTCCATCAGGTCCCGCGCCGTTTCCGCACTGGTTACATCCCCGTTGGCGATCACGGGAACGGGAACGGCACGCACCACCTCCGCAATGATCCCGGGGTCGGATCGACCGGTGAACATCTGGGATCGGGTGCGGCCGTGCACGGTGACGGCACAGGCCCCGGCATCCACCATGCGACATGCGAACTCCACTGCATTCCGGGTGCCTTCATCCCAGCCTGCCCGGATTTTCACGCTTACGGGAAAACCGGCGGGAACCGACCGGCAGGCGGACCGGACCAGTTCCTCCGCCCTCGCCGTGTCCCGCATGAGGGCAGCCCCTGCCCCTCCACGAATGATGTCTTTCGCAGGACATCCCATATTAATGTCTACCCAGTGGGCTCCCCGCTCCACGGCCAGAAAGGCGGTGTACCCCACTTCATGGGGGTCGGCACCCACGATTTGCACGGCAAAGGGTTTTTGGGGAGTCGATGTTTCGAACAAATCCAGTGCGGCCTGAACCCGCCGGAAGGCAGCAGCGGCACTGATCATCTCCGTGAAGGTGGCTCCCGCACCGGCCCGTTCGCAGAAACGGCGCATGGTCACCGTGGTGATACCCGCCATGGGGGCCAGGATGACCGGCGGTGAGATGCGAAGATCCTTGAACTGCAAAACGCGTGGCAGGGTCATGGGAAACGGTCCGGCGCCAGTTGTCTGAGGGCTTCCACGTAATAGTCGAAGGATTCCCCCCGAAGGAGCCGCTCTTCTTCCACTTCCTGCATGAGCAACTTCATGCATCGGCCCAGATCGGGGCCGGGTGGCAGGCTGAACGTTTCCATAAGGACATTGCCCAACCCGGTGGGCAGGGGCGGCAGGCGGTTGTCCAGTTCGAATATTTCCCGGATCCTGCGTTCCAGTTCATCAATCATGCGAACAGCCTGTTCACGCCTTCCGGGACGCTTGCTGGTGATGTCCGCCCTGCCCAGGGCCAGCAGATCTTCCAGCACACCATCGGGCAATTCCCGGTGGAACCGGCGTACGGCGGAGTCCGTCCAGGAAGACAGATACTGACCCGGTCGCAGGTGGAGCCGTACCAGATCCGTGACATGTTGCGACAAATCCTCCGGAAACTGCAGGCGTGCCGCGATCTTGCGGAACATACGACCGCCGACGCGGTCGTGGCCATAGAAGGTGACCTTGCCGTCACCGGTGAACTGCCGGGTGCGAACCTTGCCGATATCATGGAACAAGGCCGCCAGACGCAAGGGCAGGGTTGCAGGAATCTGTAACACCACCTGCAGGGTGTGGTCCCAGACATGTTTGTGGCGCCGGTCGTCCTCGCTGGAAAGGTGGACGGTTTCGCACAACTCGGGGATGAACCGGGCCAGAATGCCGCTCTGGAGAAACCAGGACAACCCGGCTTGAGGCTCGGTGGTCAGCAACAACTCGAAAAGGGCATCACGGAAATCGGCGGCTGCCAGGTCATTTTGGGCAAGTCGTTCCGTGATGGCCTCCTGATGGGATGCAGGCAGCCGATTCCAGTGAACGGCCGGAGGCAGGGCCAGACGAAACAGGAACTGTGGCGTGGTGCGAAGAATCTCCGCAAAGGTTTCCAGGGGGGGCAGCTCCGGGTTCGGTTCCGAGGCGGTATCCTGTTTGACTGCCCCGCTGGTTCCGGGTTCGGCCCCTTCCTCCAGAATCAATGTGACAGGTCCGTCATTGATGAGTTCCACCTGCATCATGGCACCGAACACTCCGGTCTCGACAGGTACGCCACATTTTTCCAGTTCCTTCCGAAGGACATCGCACAGGGGTGCAGCCAGTGCCGGAGGAGCCGAAAGATGAAACGACGGTCGGCGTCCTTTTTTTGTATCCGCATACAGGGTGAACTGGCTTACCAGAAGCACAGAACCACTCACTGCAGCCAGATCCCGGTCGAACTTGCCCTGTTCATCCGGAAACAGGCGCAATTGGGCGATCTTCTTCGCCAGGGCTTTTGCCTGGACGGGGGTGTCCTGCTGATGGACGGCCACCAGAACCAGATATCCGGTCTGAATGCTTCCTACGATTGTATCTTCCACAAGGACGCGGGCCTGTCGCACCCGCTGGATCACACAGCGCATCCTGCAAATCTCCGACGCCGGAACTTTGCGGGTTTTTCCGGTTTGGTCAAGTCAAAATCCGGGACCGGACCATTTTTTTCTGCAATACGGGCGTATATTGCGGATTGTTTTCCTGCCAGGCGGGGTTTACCGTTAATGGTTGACTCCACGCGTCAGGTTGTGGATAGTCCCCTCGATTCCCGTGGAAGTCCGGGGCATGTGCAAAATCGGGTTGGCCATGTTTCCGTCCGGATTGCAGGATTGAGTGGATCACCCGTTTCCAGGTGTTTGCATGATACGTTACCCCATGTTTTTCATGGCATTGATGATGGCCGGTCCTTTCGCATGCAGTCCGGCCTGGCAGCCGGCCAGACCGGCCGATGTCACACTCCTGCACGCCCGTATCGACAAACTCGAACTGGCCATCCAGGGAACCGACGGGACCCGTCGGGAACGCATGCAAAAGACCCGCGAACAATCGGAGGAACTGGAGGAGATCACCCGGGAAAGGTTCATCTTTTCCAATGCCGTGGCCCGGGTCTGGACGCGGTTGTATCAGGATCTGGAAGGCATGAAAAAGACTGCGGACGACGTGGAGCAGGGCCTGGACTATATGGAAAAACGCCTGGCCCTGGACACATTCAACCTCGAAAAAGCCATTTCCCTTTTCCACAAGGAATATGATTCCGCCCGCGGGAAACTGCTGGAGGATCTTTGTGGACCCAATCCCACCGCTGCCATTTGCAGGGGGTGGATTGCACCTGAAGTCACCCCGCAAGGAAGAAACCCATGAAACGACCGATTCTTTTCATGTTGATTGTTTTTCCGGCAATTCTGCCCTCCTGCGCATGGTTTGTTTCCCGCAAGGAAGCCGACGAAGTGTCCAGCCGGGTCGAACGGGTCAGCCGGGCATTTGCTGAACGTTCCGCCGATGAGAAGGCACTTCGGGAGAATTTGCAGAAGGTCAAGACCGAACTGGAGAACATCCGCGAGGAACGCGAAGTCTACATGACCCGGCAAGCGGAGTTCATGGAGGAGGTACGTGTCCGGCTGGATGGTCTGCAGGCACGACTGCGGGAACTGGAGGGACGACTTGCTGCTTCCCAGGGGCAGGTGGATTCACAGCTGCAAAAGCAGATCCGGGACGTCACCGAGGCCCTTCTGGCCCGTGCCCAGGAAATTTCGGAACTGGAAAAACTCTCCCGGGACACCGCCTGGGTGGCCACGAAACTGTCCCCCGAGGACATGCGGGATTTGGTGGTGGCCCTGGCCAGGGGAGGGCAATGGCGCCTGGCCCATGGTCATCTGGCGATGTTTATCCAGAAGTATTCCGGCCATGCAACACTGGCGGAGACCATTGCCCTTCTGACCGCCCATGCGTTCGATACCAATGAACTGACCCGGGTGGTCCAGTACGCAGACCTCTACCGGCGCATGTTTCCCGCAGGAGCGGCAGTGGATCGGCAAACATGGCTTCTGTCCCAGACCTACGCAAAGTTCATGGACTGTGAGCGGGCCATTGCCACATTGAAATCCTTTGTGGATGCATACCCGAAGAGTCCGGATTTCCAGCCTGCAAAAGAGTTGCTCGAACATCTTGAGAAGATGCGTCACAGCCGCCAGGTATGTGCACCCTGAAGGCACCGTGCAGTTCATGAAACAGCCAAATACCGACATTTTCCACTGCACACCCGGGCTGGTTCCCCGGGGTGACCAGCCGGCCGCCATTGAGGGTTTGCTGCAAGGATTGCGTGCCGGGGAGCCATTCCAGGTGCTTTTGGGGATCACGGGCTCCGGAAAGACCTTCACCATGGCCAGGGTGATTGAACAATGGGGGCGCCCTACGCTTATTCTGGCCCATAACAAGACCCTCGCAGCCCAGTTGTTTTCGGAATTCCGGCAATTGTTCCCGGAACATGCAGTCCATTATTTTGTATCTTATTACGATTATTATCAGCCGGAAGCCTACATGCCGGCCACCGATACCTACATCGAGAAAGACAGTGCCATCAACGAGGAGATTGACCGGCTGCGCCATGCGGCCACCAATGCATTGCTCTCCAGGCCGGATGTGATCATTGTGGCTTCGGTCTCCTGCATTTTCGGCATCGGAAGCCCCCGGTTCTACCAGGATCTGGCTGTCCGCCTGCACACCGGGCAGGAAATCGACAGGGACAAGGTGCTCAGGCGGCTCGTGGATATTCAGTACGAACGCAATGACTATGACTTTTTCCGGGGGACCTTCCGGGTGCGGGGAGATGTGGTGGAAGTGTTTCCGCCCGATTCCGACCGCACGGCCTGGCGCATCTCCTGGTTCGGGGATGAAATCGAGGAGATCCGCGAGTTCGATCCCTTCCTGAACCGGCAGGTGCGCAAGTCCGGACAGGTCATTTTGTTTCCGGTCAGTCACTATGTGGTGCCGGAGCAGGACCTGCGACGGGCCATGGCAGACATCCGGGAGGAATTGCGCCTGCGGCTGGTGGAGTTCGGGCAAGACGGACGGTTGCTGGAAGCCCAGCGTCTGGAGATGCGGGTGTCCTCGGATCTGGAAATGATGGAAACCGCCGGTTACTGCAAGGGTATCGAAAACTACAGCCGGCATTTCGACGGCAGGCCGGCTGGAAGTGCACCGGCCACCCTGCTGGACTATTTCCCCCGGGATTTCCTGCTGATTGTGGACGAGAGCCACCAGACACTGCCCCAGGTCCGAAGCATGCTCCGGGGGGATCTCTCCCGCAAGAAGAATCTGGTGGAATACGGGTTCCGGCTGCCTTGCGCACTGGACAACCGGCCCCTTGGTTTCGATGAATTCCTGCAGCGCATCTGCCAGGTTGTCTGCGTAAGTGCAACCCCCGGGGACTGGGAACTGGAAAAAACGCAGGGGCATGTGATCGAACAGATTGTCCGCCCCACGGGACTTCTTGAACCTGCCATGGAAGTGCGTCCCAGCGAACACCAACTGGACGATTTGCTGGAGGAAATCCGCGTGCGCAACCAGGACGGGGAGAAAGTGCTGGTGGTCACCCTGACCAAGCGGTCCGCCGAGCGCCTGACCGAATATTACGGCGATCTGGGGGTTCGGGTGCGATATCTCCACAGTGATATTGACACACTGGAACGTACCGAAATCCTTCGGGACCTGCGCCTGGGGGAGTTTGATGTGCTGGTGGGAATCAACCTGCTGCGGGAAGGGCTGGATTTGCCTGAGGTTTCCCTGGTGGCTGTGCTGGATGCGGATACGGAAGGATTTTTGCGTTCGGATCGGTCCCTGTTCCAGATCTCCGGGCGGGCTGCCCGGAACCGCAACGGCCGGGTCATCCTGTATGCAGACCGGATCACGCCGGCCATGCAGAAGGTGCTGGATGAAACCCACCGTCGCCGGGAGATCCAGGAAGCCTACAACATGGAGCATGGCATTGAACCGCAAACCATTGTCAAGGGAGTGGTGGACATCAACGAATTGATTGGCCTGGAAAAACCGGCCACAAGAACTCCGGCTGCCATGGTGGACCCCGGCAAACTGGAGGTGGAAATCCGCAAACTGACCCGGAAGATGCGGGATGCCGCCCGGAAATTGCAGTTCGAGGATGCCGCTCGCCTGCGGGACGAAATCCGCCTGCTGGAAAACCAGTTGCTTCAGGGGACTGTTCAGTAAATGTTGCCCACCAGTCCCAACGCCTTTTTCAGGCGGCGGATTTTGGCCATGGCGACCTCCCGGGCCCGGGACGCTCCCTGATCCAGGGCGTTTTGCACCTGTCTGCGATCCTGGAGCAATTCCTCCCTGCGGGCGCGCATGGGGGTGAAGACCTCCCGGATTTTCTCGAACAGGGCCAGTTTGGCATGTCCAAAGCCGTAGTTGCCTGCCAGATAGTTGTCCCGCATGGTCCGGACCTCCTCCGGTCCGGCCACCAGCCGGTACAGGGAGAACACGTTGCAGGTATCCGGATTTTTCGGTTCTTCCAGGGGAGTGGAGTCGGTGACGATGCCCATGACCTGCTTTTTGAGGGTCTTTTCCGGAGCGAACGGGTCGATGACATTGCCATAGGATTTGCTCATCTTGCGTCCGTCCGTGCCGGGTACCACTGCGACGCTTTCCAGAATCAGCGGTTCGGGGACCACGAACAGGTCATCGTTGTAAAGGTGATTGAACGCATTGGCCACGTCCCGGGTGATTTCCAGGTGCTGTTTCTGGTCCTGTCCCACCGGAACCACGTTGGAATCGTACAGCAGGATGTCCGCAGCCATCAGCATGGGATACACGAACAGTCCGGCATTGGGCTGCAGGTCCTTCGCCAGGGCATCCTTGTAGGCATGCGCCCTTTGCAGAAGTCCCATGGGAGTGTGGTTGAAAAGGAGCAGCGTGAGTTCAGCCACCTCGGGAACCTGACTTTGCAGGAAAACCGTGCTGCGGGCGGGGTCGATTCCCATGGCCATGTAAGCGGTCACAATGTCCCAGGTGTGGGCGGAAAGTTGCGCCGGGTCCGGGTGGGCGTTCAGCGCGTGATAATCCGCGATGAAGTAAAAGCAGTCATACTTTTCCTGCAATTGCACGAACTGGCGGATGGCGCCGAAATAGTTTCCGATGTGCAGGGTTCCGGTGGGTTTGACGCCGGACAGTGAACGCATGGTGAACTCTCCTGACTGCGGCTTTTCGGGTATTGCCGCCAGAGGGCGGAATCTACACCCGGAAAAAAACATTGACAAGATCGGTGTTTTCCAAAATGTATTGCGGGGGTTTCAAGGGGGCCGGAATGGACCAGAGTTTTATCAGGAATTTTAGCATAATCGCACACATCGACCATGGCAAGAGCACGCTTGCGGACCGCATTCTGGAAACCACCGGGGCGTTGACCCGGCGGGAGATGCGGGCCCAGTACCTGGACCGCATGGATATCGAGAGGGAGCGGGGCATCACCATCAAGGCGCAAAGTGTACGCCTCCATGCCATGTATGAGGGGCAGGAGTACCAACTGAACCTGATCGATACACCCGGGCACGTGGACTTCACCTACGAGGTGAGCAAGAGTCTGGGCGCATGTGAAGGGGCAGTGCTGGTGGTGGATGCCACCCAGGGCGTCGAGGCACAGACACTGGCCAACGTGTATCTTGCCCTGGACCAGAGTCTGGAAATTGTACCCGTTCTCAACAAGATTGATCTGCCTTCTTCGGATCCGGAGGCGGTGGCGGAGGAGATTGAAGACATCATTGGCCTGGATGCTTCGGATGCCCCCCATATTTCAGCGAAGGAGGGAATCGGCATTCAGGATGTAATCAACCAGATCATCCGCAAGGTGCCTCCACCGGACGGGGATCCCGCTGCTCCGTTGCGGGCGCTGGTTTTCGATTCCTGGTATGACACCTATGTTGGGGCCATCGCACTGGTCCGGATCGGGGACGGGGCAGTGGCCAAGGGGGATCGTATCCGCTTTGTCAGTACGGGAAAGGCTTTCGATGTGGACCGGGTGGGTGTGTTTGCTCCGGAACCTGTGGAGGTTCAACGGCTTTCCGCCGGAGAGGTGGGTTTCATCGTGGCGGGTGTGAAGACCGTTCATGACGTACGGGTGGGGGACACCATCACCGGAGCGGAGAGACCCACGCTGAATCCCTATCCGGGCTTCCGGGAAGCCAAACCCATGGTGTTTTCGGGGCTGTATCCCACCGACAATGCCGATTATGAACAACTCAAGGACGCGCTGGAAAAACTTCGCCTGAACGATAGCTCGTTTTCCTTCGAGCCGGAAACATCCCTGGCACTGGGATACGGGTTCCGTTGCGGCTACCTGGGTCTGCTCCACATGGAAGTCATCCAGGAGCGGCTCGAGAGGGAATACGATCTGGACCTGATCACCACGGCACCCACGGTCACCTACAAAGTCATCACCAAGGATGGCGGGGAAATCTGGATTGACAACCCGGCAAAGTTGCCTCCCGCCAACGACATCCAGTCCATTCTGGAACCCTATATCAAGGCAGACATCCATGTGCCCGAGGAGTACATCGGGGCAGTCATGAAACTGTCCCTGGACCGGCGTGGCGAACAGGTGAGTCTGAACTACCACTCCCATTCGCGGGTCATCATCACCTACCGATTGCCCCTGGCCGAGGTGATTTTCGATTTCTATGACAAACTCAAGAGCAACACCAAGGGCTATGCGTCCATGGATTACGAGGACGACGGCATGGACGCCTCGGACCTGGTCAAGGTGGATATCCTTCTCAACGGTGATCCGGTGGATGCGCTTTCCGTCATTGTGCATCGCGCAAGGTCCTATGACCGGGGTCTGGCGCTTATCCGCAAGATGAAGGAATTCATCGATCGGCAGCAGTATGAGGTGGCCATCCAGGCGGCAGTGGGCAGCCGGATCATCGCCCGTGTGTCCGTCAGGGCGTTTCGCAAGAACGTGACAGCCAAATGTTACGGAGGGGACATCTCCCGCAAGCGCAAACTTCTGGAGAAACAGAAAAAAGGCAAGCGACGCATGAAAATGGTCGGCATGGTGGAAATTCCCCAGGAGGCCTTCCTGGCGGTTCTCAAAGTGGATGTGGATGAATAACCGGGAAAGTGCATGGACGAAACACCGAAAACTGGTGTCGGGAATCATTCTGGCGGTGGGGATTCTGGCCATCTTCTGGATGGTGTACGATGCCAGGGATCCATCCGTGCATACCATGGCTTCCATAGAGGTGTCCGAACCCGTGCGTACCGTTCCGGCCAGGCGGATGCCTGTTCTGGAACCGGAACCCGCGCCGGCAACCACGCTTCAACTTACCTCGCCCCTGGAGTGGATTCCTTCCGGCTATCCCCTGGCGCTATCCATGGATTTGAATGTCCTGCGTCGGTACAGTTGGACCTCCATGTTCTCGTTTTTTGTACAAAATCAGGTAGTGCGCCGGCAACTGGATGTGCTGCATCTGAATGCAGACGGTTTTGATCTGGTGGCAGTGGGGATGGAACCCTCCCGTCCGCTCATGAGTTGGTCGGGCCGCACCTGGCGATATACCTTGCCCCCCCATCTGTTCTTCCTGCGTGGACGGGAGGGGCGCATGAATATGCTCCGGCGGTTCTGGCAGTCGGGAAAGGGTTCCGGACCATTGGTGGTGGGGCCCTATCTACTCGCTTTTCCAACGAGGCATGAACCCCATGTGGTGGTCGGTGCATGGCGGGCGGATCTGGATACGGCAGTCGGAATGGTGGAGAAAACCCATTCATGGAATCACGTATGTTCCACGCTGGACTGCAAGGGCCGCGTGGAGAGGATGCGTTCCCGTGCCCATTTTGTTCTGGTGTATGTCCCCCGCTCTCCGGGGCGGATTCTGCCGCCGGATTCCAGTGCGGTCCTTCTGGCGGGAGAATGGAATCCGGATGGTGTGTTGCTGCAGATGGATCTGATTCTGGGAAGTGACTGTGCAAAGAACATTGAGTCGGTCAGGGCGTTCTTCATGCAGAATGCAAACCGCTGGAAACTGGATGCGGATCTGGTACGGCGTGCGCATTTCGGGTGTGGATCAGGGTCGGATGTGCATGTCACGCTGGCACTTTCCGTCAACGAAATCCAGAACCAAATCATTCTTTTTGGACTGACTCCCTAGACCGTTCGGTTTCGATTTCGCTTGTAAACGGAAAAACTTTCATTAAAATGCACTCCTGTTCCAGGAAAACTGTTTGCCCGATGTCCGGGGAAACTGTTTGCCTGGCGATTCACACCCTGTTTCATTGCGGGTTGTAGCCCTTGTGCCTAAGGAGGTTCAATATGTACAAAATATTGGGAATGATGATTTGCTCATTGCTGATTCTCGGCTGTGGCGAGAAGAAGAAGGAAGAGGCTCCCGCTCCTTCCTCCGATATGCAGCCGGCGCCGGAAGCGCCTGCCACTGCCGAAAAACCCGGGCAGCCCGAACAGCCCGAACAGCCCGAACAGCCCGAACAGCCCGAAGTGGCAGAGCAGCCTGAAGTGGATGAAGAAGCCATGCTTCCCGTCGAGGCCGTTGTGGCAGAAGCCCAAGGGACCGTCGAGGTAAAAAAGATCGGGACGGACACCTTCGTGGCCCTGGAAGTGAACCATGAACTCGAAGTGGGCGATCATGTCCGGGTGGCGGCTGAAGATGCCGTCCTCAAATTGCGGATGTGGGATGACACCATGGTGTCCCTGGGTGCCGGTGCCGAAGCCGTGATCAATCCGGGGGCCGATGTGGCCAATTCCAGCCCATCCATCACGCTTCTGACCGGTACCACGAATCTCATGGTCGAACCCAGGGGCGAGGATCAGGCCGTGTTCCAGGTGTATACACCGGCTGCCATACTGAACGTTCTGGGAACGGAGTTCGATGTGGGCATCGCCAACACGGGCACTGTGAGACTGGGCGTTGGCGAAGGCCTCGTCCATGCACTCTCCCAGGAAGGCATCAACCTGGCTGAAGTGGCCCAGGGCAAGGCCGTGGTGATCATGCTGGACGGAAAAACCTCCAAGGCCGCCCCTCCGGCACCCTATGATCCGGAAAAGGACGATTGGGTGAAATGGTATGAGGCCGAAAACGCCGCCGCCCAGGCCCGCGTGGATTTCCTCACGAAGGCCACCACCACCCGCCTGGAGGAACTCAAGCGGCAGATGGAAGCCCTGGAAAAGGGCATTGCCGAAATGGAAGCCAAGTCTGCTGAAATGATCCAGAAGACCGAAGCCGCCGCCGCCCAGAACAACGTGGCCACTTACAACACCGAAGTGGAACCGCTGGTGGAAATCCTGGAAGAGAAAAGTTTCGCCACCATGGAATCCCAGCGACTGATGGCCCTGATGACTGCCAACGCCTATCTGCTGCGTCGCCTGCAGGCGATGATCGCTGCCGGCCTCATCAAGCCGACTCCCGCCCAGGCCAAAGCCATTGCCGAAGCTTCCGTTCTGGATGCCTGGCTGCCGGATTTCGAGGAAAACCGCATTGACCGTCTTCGTCAACGTCACAAGAGGAACCAGGCCTGGCGTCAGGTTTACCTGCGGCATCACCCCCGCGGTCGTGTGTACGCCAAGCGTGTCCAGGTGGAACTGCCTGAATTTTATGTCCAGCTTCCCCAGGTGGAACGCCGGCGCCCGAAGACCATCAAGCCACGCTACATTCCGCCCGTGACCTACCAGGTTCCCGAATACCGCGGCAAAGCCCGTCCGGTGGTGGTGCGTCCCCGCACCCGCAACTGGCATGTGCAGCCCTACCAGCCTGTGGATCCCACCCGTGTGCAGCGCATGAACCGCGCCGCCGAGCGTGTGCGCCGCCAGAGGCCCCAGGTGGTGGTGGAAGTGGTACCGCCCAAATTCCGTCACCGCAAGCCCGAAGTCCGGCCTCCCCGGGTTCCCCGGGGTCCCCGGGTACCGCCCCGTGTGGTACGCCCGGGTGAAATGCCCCCGGTGGTGGTCCCCGAACCCGGACAGCGTGACATGCGCGGTCCCCGGGATCCCCGTACACCGCCAATGATGCCTGGTCCCGTGGTTACGCCTCCGCCTCCCGGACCCGGTCCCCGGGTGATTCCTCCCGGACCTCCTGTACCTGGTCCGCGTGCTCCGCGGGTTCAGCCCGAGCCGATGCCCATGCCGGGCCCCGGTCCCCGTGCTCCGCGGGTCAAGCCCGAGCCGACTCCTCCGCCTCCGCCTCCCATGACCCGTCACAAGCGGGATATGTAATCTCCAGCCTTTTCTTCCGGGGGTTGTAATGGACATTCTCCGCAAAGTTGCCTTTTACGGCAGTACCTATGACTATGCCCTGTTTCGGGAAGGACTCCGCCCGCATCCTCCGGTCACGCTGGAGCGGGTGGAGTCTGACCCGATGGCCGTTGAGGCGGACATCCTCGTGCTGGTCCATCATTTGCCCGGGTATGATGCCAACCAGATGCTGGAACGTCTTCCGGCCCGGGCCCGGGCGGTGGCGGTCATCAGCCATGGTCCGTTTCCCCTCAACGGGACGCCGGCGCCTACTCCACTGGGGGCCATGGCCTACCATTTCCGGTGGCATTCTGACCCATTGCTGGCATCGGCAGTCATTCATCTCATTTCGGACCAACTCAATGCTTCGGAATTCTATCATGTCCAGCATCGCCGGTTTTTGCTGCTTGTGGAGGATGAAGTCAATTTCGCATCCTATTTCATTCCGCTGATTTACCGGGAACTGACGGAACGAACCCTTTCCTTGCTCCCGGAAGGAGTGACCTTCGAGAGACGACTGGACAAGGCGCAAAACGAACGTCCTGTATTGCTGCTGGCTTCTTCCCATGAACAGGCCTGCGAATACATGGAACTGTACGGTGACCGCATGGTGGGGGTCATATCGGCGTTGGGTTTTCCCATGCAGGGCAAGAACAACCCGGATGCCGGAATACTCCTGCTGGAAAAGCGCAAGCAGATGGATGTGGAATTTCCTGTGGTCATCCAGAGCGCGCGGGAGCACCGGCGCCAGGAGATTCTGGAATTGGGTGCTTCTTTCATGTACAAGGCATCACCCCATCTGTTGACAAAACTGCAAAATCACCTGCTGAACCATTTCGGCTTTGGTGATTTCATCTTCCGCATGCCGGATTCGGATCAGCGGGAAGTGGCCCGGGCCCGGGATCTGGCGGAATTGCGCCAGTGCCTCGAATGGGTGCCCATGGAGTCCTTCCTCTATCATGCCAGCCGGCGGCATTTTTCCAATTGGCTGGGGGTTCATGGCCATCTTGAACTGGCAGAGGAGATCCGCAGGATTCCGCCGGACGATCCGGAATCCGCCCGGGTGCAACTGCTGGAGTTCCTGAAGCGGACCTGATCACGGCAGGGAAACGTGGAGACTCCATGAAAAACGAACTGCAAACGGCTTTGGGAATCGCCCGAAAGGCGGGGGAAATACTGATGGAGGGTCATCAAGGTGGCCTGTTGTTTTCCGCAGTGGAACACAAGGGGGCCATTGATCTGGTGACCGAATTCGACCGGCGCTCAGAAGTCTGCATCCGCAGTGAATTGGCCAGGCTGTTTCCGCAGGATGCCGTGCTGGGAGAAGAAGGAGGGCAGAGCGGGTCCGCGTCCAGACTCTGGTGTGTGGATCCCCTTGATGGCACCACGAATTTTGCCCACGGATTTCCCTTTTTTTGTGTATCCATAGCACTTTTGAAGGACAGGGTTCCCGTGTGCGGTGTTGTCCATGCTCCGGCTTTGGACTGGACCTTCACGGCAGAAGAGGGGCACCCTTCCTGCTTCAACGGAGAGCCATTGCCGGAACTGGAAACCCGGATGGATCTTTCGTCTGCCCTTCTCCTGTTTGGGTGCGGTTATGATCGCACCTTCCGTCCGCAGCGCTATTTGCCCATGATTGAGGCATTCATGACACGTACCCAGGGCTTGCGGCGCACCGGTTCGGCGGCACTGGACTGCTGTCTGGTGGGCAAGGGGGCCGTGGATGGCTACATGGAAGTGAACCTTCACCCGTGGGATCTGGCTGCCGGTATTCTGGTGGCCAGGGGGGCCGGGGCGCTGGTCACCGATACGGATGGAAAAGAGTTCGATCTGTTTTCCGGAAGGCTGGTGCTGGGGAGACCCGGCATTCACCCACGCATGATGGAGGTCATTCTGGAAAACGGAATTTTCGCGAATGAGCCCCAGTATGCCGCGGAACGTTCCGGTGCCGGGGTTTCGCCGGATCAACCGGCTTGACATTTTCCGCTTTTTCGTCAAGAAAGGACCCGAGGTTGTGGCATGTCCTGTCCCAGTGAGTCCAAAAACAAGAAGATATGCAACTGTTCCTATCCGGGTTGTCCGCGGCATGGCCTGTGTTGTGAGTGCCTGACCTATCACCGGTCCAAGGGGCAGTTGCCGGCCTGTTACTTCAACGAAGCCCAGGAAAAGACCTGGGACCGTTCCATCGCCTTTTTCGTCAGGTGCAACAAGTCTTGACTGGAGTATGTGACTGCATGAAGTTCCTGCTGGTGTTTGTCCTGGTTATGGGTCTTGTGGGCTGTGACGATGAGATCGGTGACAGTTGTTCTTCCAACATTGATTGTTCATCCAAGGGGAACCGCTTGTGTGACACCTCCCAGCCGGGAGGGTATTGCACGGTGGCCGGCTGTTCGGCGGGTTCCTGTCCGGGGGATTCGGTCTGTGTGGCCTTTTATCCGCCGCTGGCGCTGGTCCGGGAATGCGATCCGGCCACCGAGGATCTGCTGGGATCCGATGATGCCACGGATGACTGTGCCCAGGATGAGCGCTGCCTGTCCACGGGATATTGCGCCCCCGTTTCCCTGGAGCGCCGTTTCTGCATGAAAAAGTGTTCTTCCAATGGCGATTGCAGGGACAAATATACCTGCCGCACCACCGGTGACCTGGGTTCCCAGAAGGTGCCCCGGGACGATGAAAATTACGATACGGTGAAAACCGCCCGGTTCTGCGTCGTCAAGCCGTAATTACACCAGTTGGTAAATCAGGTAAAAGTGGGCCATGCTTCCGGCCATCACGAACAGGTGCCAGACTTCGTGGAAACCGAACACACCCGGGAACGGATCCGGGCGTTTGAGGGTGTAACAAATGGCCCCGACACTGTAAAGAAGGCCACCGGCAATGAGCCACGCCAGTCCTTTTGCGGTCATGACGTGGGACAGGGGAACCATGAACACCAGCGCGGTCCAGCCCATGGCGATGTAGAGCGCGACGTACAGGGGCCTCGGCGCGTTCATCCACAGGAATTTGGTCACCACCCCTGCCACGGCCAGACCCCAGATGACTCCGAAAAGGGTCCATCCCCAGGGACCCCGCAGGACGGTCAGGCAGATGGGAGTGTAGGTTCCCGCGATGAAGATGAAGATCATGAGATGATCCATGCGCCGCAGTCTGGCAACGGCTTTTTCGGAAACCGGCAGCCAGTGGTACAGGGTACTGGTGGTGTACAGCGCGATGAGGGTGGTTCCGTAAATGGCAAAGGAGACCACATGCCAGATGGTGGCCGACTGGGCTTTGTTCAGCAGGAAAACCAGGCCGGCAATGGCCAGCAGGATGCCCAGAAAATGGGTAAGTCCGCTGAGGGGATTTCTGAGATAGCGGGTAATGGCCACCATGTCACACTCTCCGGAAGGGGCACGTTTGCCGGAAACCCGGCGCAAGACCTTCCATGGTTCATGTACCCAAACTGGTGGTTGGTTTCAATAGTTTGCTCTATGACATTTTGACAAACAGGTGAAATATCCAGAAAAAGCGTTGAAATGATTATGGAAAAAACGAAAGGGGGTCAGGATTCGCAGGTGTAACGATGACAGACGGATTCGGTTCCGGTGGATACGCACTGGTAGCCGTCACCGCACTCTCCGGAAGTGCTGCAGACTTTCCTGCCACAGTAACTGCCATTGCAGGACATGCCGGCCGGGCAGGGGTTTTGTGCGTTGCAGGCCCGCAGACAGTACCCGGCCAGACATTTGCCGAATCCCTCCGGACAATCGGTGTCCAGCGTGCAACCATTGCAGGTTCGGGAGGGAAGATTCGGGGAACAGATCATGGACCCGCCGCAGTCCGCGTTGACCACGCAGGCAAAGGGTTCCAGGGGGTCCACGCAGTAGCCGTCACGGCAACCCAGGCCGGCCGGGCAGGTGGAAGTCTGTTCCCACACACAATCTCCGTTTTCATTTTCGGCATATCCCGGATCACAGAGGCATCGGGGACCATTGTCCGTTTCCTGGCAGACCCGGCGGTTGGTGCCGGTGCAGGGATTGGGAACGCAGGAATCCACGCAGGAGCCATCCATGCAGGAAGAACCCTGGGGGCATTGTCCGCCGGGGTTGTACACCGAGCAGGTCTCGTCCACGCAGGGCAAGCGCAGGCAGCGGCCGGTGCCGTCATTGTCGGGATCCGCACAGACGGTGCCGTGCAAGCATTCGGCATCGGAGGTGCAGGCGGCAAAGGTACAAAAGCCCACACCCATGGCGCACGGACCGAACAGGCAGTCTTCCGGCGCGCCACACGGCTTGGCACAGGAGCCGAAAGGGGTGCATTCGAATCCAGGAGGGCAGTCGGCAAAGCCTTCACGGCAACCCGTGCAGACCCCGCCCACGATGGCAGGATTGCATGCGGTCATGTTGCCTTCGGCGGGCGTGAGAATGACATGGCAATCGAAGTCGGTGATACACTGTCCCTGGGGTTCGTCATCCGGGACACAGAGATCCGCCCGACAGATGGTGTTTACGGGACACTCCTCGCGGACAGACGGTTTGCATCCGCCCCCGGGGCTTTCCTCGAATCCCTCGTCACACAGGCACACATGACCGGGTTCGCCTTCTGCAGGCACGCAGCGTTGCCGGTGCAGGCCGGCGTTTTCGCAGGGGGAGTCGTCACATGGGTTCTGGTTGTTCTGGTTGTTGACGTTATTGATGTTATTGACGTTGTTCACGTTGTTCTGGTTGTTGACGTTGTTGGCAGGTTCTTTCTTCTTCTTGTCCTTGTCACAGGCGGTCACCAGAAACAGCAGGCAGATGACTGCCAGAAGGCGGAAACCTCCGGCAACGGCCTTTCGCCGGAAGTGAAATACTGCAGGGCATGAGGGGGCGGTCTGGTCTTTCATGGAAATCACCTCGCAAATGGTTTTCCATGGCCTGCCGGGACGCTGGCAGGCCATGGATGATGCAGGTTACATTGTCGGATTCGCAGAAGTCAAGGGAGGTTTTCCGGGGGGATCAGGCTGTCACCCGGCGGCGGATCCAGAAGAACAGGCCGGCGGCCAGCAGCAACCAACCCAAGGAAAGAGGAGAGGTGGAGGTTCCGGCGGTGCAGGAGCAGCCATCCTTTTTGGACTTGGGCTTGGGTTCGGGTTCCTGCACGTCATCTTCGATGTCGGCATCGGTTCCGGCATCGGGATCTTCAATGGGATCCGTGGACACGGTAGAAGCCGCATCCAGATAGGCCGTGGGACAGTTGGAATATGTGACGGCAAAGTAGACTTCCTGGCCCACCGGCAACGGTGGGTTGTCCTGGATGGTCCAGGTCAGGTCAGAGGTGGCGGAAGTCAATGGGTCATCCAGGATGCCGGCCGGCCAGCGCCGGTCGAAATCCCTGGCCCGCGGCATGGAAAAACCACCGAATACGGGGACGAGGTCATACTGGATCATCTGTTCTGCGCGGCCATACACCTTGTATTGAAGGTCGGTTCCGCCCATGGGAGTGTAGGTCAGGTGCAACGTAAGGGAGGTGGCGTCTTCAGGCACATCCACCTTGTACTGGAATATGGTGGGCAACTCGACGTTCATCATGCCCAGGAACTGGCGCATCTGGGCACAGTCGCCCCCCATCATCTGTCCCAGTTGATCCAGTCCGAAGGTCAGGGTGCGGCGCTGGACATCCAGGGGGACCCAGCGTCCGCAGATGTCCAGGCCTTTGGCTTCCGCCACGGCCCGGATCTGGGAAATCTGGCCGGCAGTGACTTCTCCGTCGGTTTCAAAATCTTCCAGCGTGGTCATCATCGTCTCAAAGAAGTCCTTGAAGGTGGAGGTGGCCACCAGTCGGGTCAGGGCCGTGAAAACGACTTCCTCGGCCAACTCGGCCCCCAGGGTAACGCGCACCTGCCAGGTGAAGGCGCCGATGAGTTCGCCATCCATGTGTTCCTCGCCCACCATGTCGTCCGGGCAGGTCTTGTTGTTGTTGGCCAGATCCCGGGAGGCGCCGGGCTGGATCATCTCCAGGCTGTAGGCACCGATGACCGGGCTGTCGTTGAGGGAGGCGGGGAAGAAGTCGGCAAACCCTTCATGCAGACCCATGGGCATGCGGTTCATGCCGTACTGGTCCATCTGTTCGACACCCAGGTGGATGGCAGTGTGGGCCACCACGGCGTGGGTGAGTTCATGCATGACCACGTCGCCGCCATAGGCGAGATCCACATTGTTGCCCTGGCCCACGAACAGCCCGTCGTCTCCGTTCTGCATCTGGGTGTAAAAGGCGTTGTCCATCGGCGTTTTGCCGGAGGTGCCCTCCGAGTGCACGTTGGCGACAACGGTTACCGGCACGGGCTGGACATACCCCAGTTCCCTGAAGCGGGTGTCCATGCGATCCACATGATAGTACAGGTTCACTCCGGCGGCGAAGTCCGTGTAGTCCCGGGTCAGGACAGGTTCGTACAGGAAATCACCATCGCCGGTGACCGGGATCTCCTCGACCTCCATGCTGTCGATGTTGGGCATGCCCATCTGGGATGCCGTTGCGGTGACGCAGTTCCATACCTTGCCGGCCCGCCCATCAAGAACGCCATTGTCAAAAAGGTGCGGCAGTTCCACGTCGATGGGGGTGGGAGTGCGGGCGGGGTCGATCTCGTAGACACGTCCCTGGGTGTTGAACCACATGCGGTCCACCAGGATGACTTCCGCCGTGAAGGCGTCCACCAGAACATGGTACTTTTTCATGTGGCGCCATGCGGGAACCAGATACGCCAGTCGGGCAGGCTGGTGGGCCAGAAGCACGAGGGAAAGTTCCATGTCCAGCGGCAACAGGATGTCCAGGGCATTTTCAGCCGCAAGCACGGCGTATTCCGGGGCCACACGGGTGCCAGCGGGAACAGTGAGGTTCCGGACGGGTTCACCGAACATGTGGGTGACTCGACCCTGTGGATCCAGCTCGACTTTCAGCGTTCTGCCGTATACGGGGAACTCCCCGACTTTCTGGCCGATGACCACGATGTTCCGGTGCTTGAGCGGCAATTGCCCGATGGCGTGCAACTGGGCGGCATCCCACCCGAACCGGGCGGCGTTTCTATGGAGAAACTGTTGTGCGGTCACCGGATGGGGCAACCGGGACACGGTCTCTCCCTGGATGCGGCGGACCGTACCATTGGCAAAACCGGTGATTGAGAGAATGACGGCGAACAGGAAGAGGGAAAGATGACGCATGCGAACCTCCATTGCGTGCTCTTGAATACCGCCAAACACAGGTGTTTTGCAAGCTATGGAATTCAGAATTTCGATAATGGTATAAGGAAATATGAAAAGTCTAAATAATTGAAAACAAAAATGGTCACAAATCCGTTGGATAATTCCGGTTCCGGACCACTTGATCATCGGAAATTTCCTGTCGGGTTTTCCGGACGGAAACCAGTTGAATGGCTTCCTGAAGTCCATTTTCCGGAAGGCTGGATGCCAACCGGACGAGGGCGTGGCGGGCAATCAGGACGGGATGCCCCGGTTGGTGTGCATATCCGGGAATGACCAGATCCGCCTCCGGCTTGCAGGGGAAAAGTTGTCGCAGGGTGTCGGGACGGACCCGGGGAAAATCCACCGGCCAGAGCAGAAAAAACCTGTGAAATAACGCATGTTTTGAGTGTAGTGCACAGACGATGGAGGAAAACATGTCTCCTTCGGGGTTCCGGTTGAAGCAGGCCACCTCGGGCTTCCGGAGGTCCAGGCGAAGGGCGTGTTCTTCGGAGCGAAGCACCCAGAGGGAGGGCCAGTCCAGTTTGCCCAGGGTGGTGCGGATGTGTTCGTGAAAGAAACAACCATCCATCCGGGCAAACAGTTTCGGTCCACCCATCCGGGAACCGGAACCTGCAGCCAGAATGATACTCAAGGGGAAAGAACAGGCCATGTTTTTACATGTGAGCAGGATCACATCCAGGGCATCAGGGATTCACCTGCGCGGATGGCGATGAGTTCGGCGACAATGGAGACGGCAATCTCCGCCGGGGTCTGGGCACCAACCGGAACGCCCACGGGAGTGCGGATCCTTTCGACCACATCTGCCGGAACGCCCTTTTCCATGAGGGATTTCTTCAGGCCCAAAGCCTTTTTCCGGCTGCCGATGATGCCAAAATATCTGAAAGGATGGGCACTGAGTGCGGCTGCGGCTTCGAAATCCTTCTTGTGCATGTACGTCATGACCAGTGCGGCGTGGCGGGCCCCGGCTTTCTGGCGGGCACAAAGTTCTTCCACGTCCCCGATTTCCACATGGACACCTTCGGGCCATGAATGCTCCGCAATTTCCGGGCGGTCATCCAGGATGTTCACAAGAAAGCCGACAGAGGCGGCCAAAGGTGCCGTGGCCTGGGCCACGTGTCCGCCACCCACGATGGTGAGGCGCCAGGGGGAATGCGGCTCGAACAGCAGCGAACACTGTCCGCCGCAGGTCATGTTCAGGTCTTTTTCCATGGAGAAGGTTTTCATGAAGGCGGGTTTTCCGGATTCCAGCAGTTCCAGGGCCATCCGCCTGGCCGTGTGTTCCAGATTTCCACCCCCCACGGTACCGATCTGGTCCCCGTCGGCATGCACAATCATCCGGAAACCGGTACGCGCGGGGGTGGAGCCGGAAGTGTCCACACAGGTGATCAGTACGAAATCCTGGTTTTCTGACAGATTCTCCAGCAACTTCCTGAAAATGGTAAACTGCATGACTTGCCTCCAGGGAGCCCTTGTACCCCAATGACAAGACAATGGCAAAGTGATTTGAACTGTACGTGGTGGGGGTGAACTTTCCGCCACCGGGCGTCATTTCGCAACGCTGGTCAAATCCGTTGATCCTGAACCTGGATTTTTTCCTGATGCCGCCCTATTTGATCAGGAAAAAACCCGCCAGAATCAATGCCTGCACGAGCAGAACCCCGCCGATGATGGCGGTCCGGCGAAGGCGACGGCTGAACCGGGGTTCCGAAGAGGTTGTCATGTAGCCGGCGGACTGCAGCAGGGTGATCTTCTGAAGGGTGGTTCCCTCGGGGACCGCCTGCCGCTCTTCCAGCCATTTCAACAATTCGAGTTCACCCTCTTCCTGATTGCCGGAGGGATCCAGAAAGCGTTCCAGATCCGCACGCAGTTGATCTGCGTTGAGATAGCGGTCATCCGGGTTTTTTTCCAGGCAACGCAAAACAATCCTGAAAAGTGCAGCAGGAACGCCGGGAACAGGATCCGGCCTTTTATGCTGGATCTGATCGAACAGGGGGTGTTCCAGGGTGTCTTCGAACGGAAGGCGCCCGGCCAGGAGGCGATAGAGAAGGACCCCCACGCTGTAGATGTCGGAACGGGAATCGGCCATGCCTCCATCGATTCGTTCCGGACTCATGTAGCAAGGAGTACCGATGCCGCTGTCTTCGGGGGAAAGGGAGGGGTCATGGATGTGCTTGGCAATGCCGAAGTCCACCAGTTTCAGGCGGCCTTCCCGGGAGATGATGACGTTGGATGGCTTGATGTCCCGGTGGATGATTCCCCGCACGTGGATGTAGGAGAGCACCCGGGACAGGTAGTACCCGATCCAGGCAGTGACTTCGGCGGAAATCGGTCCGGCCTGAATCAGGTGGCTCAGGTCGGAACCCTCCACATATTCCATGATGATGTAATGGGAGGATCGGTCCGAAAGGAAATCATGCACATGAATCAGTCCCTCGTGATCCAGGGAAGACAGGAGTACGGCTTCCCGGGTAAACCGGGTCAGGCTTTCGTGCGTGGTAACCGTGAGGATTTTCAACGCCACCCGCCGCCCCAGGGGTTCCTGTACCGCCATGTAGATTTTCGACATGCCTCCTACGGCGATTTTGCGCAGGATCCGCAGGGAGGCGGGAAAACCGCTGGAGTCATCGTCCATGGGGATGGGCGTCAACTGGGGATCCGAAGGAATGGCGGATCGGGACATGGGAACTCAGTACACGATGTGGAAATTGACGAAGAAGGTGTGCACCATGCTTTCCTGCACACGGTACCTGTGCCCCACCTGATCAATCACCGGGCGGTAATAGGGATTGGCTTCGTTGGTGTCCAGATCCACGACTCCCGGCGTGTAATTGGCATCAGACCGGCCATTGTCCCGACCGGCATCGGAATAGGTGATGAAATGTTCCGTGTGATGGGAAAGTCCGTACACCAGTTCCATGAAGAAATGCCTGGAAAAGCGCATGTTCAGGCCCAGCCGGGCACCCAGGATGGCGTGGTTTTCCACCGTGGTCAGTCCGGGGTAGTAGTGAATGGAGGCCAGCCGGTTGTCGGAACAGAACTGGGGGAAGGCCATGGAGCCTGTGCACCCGAAATTGAGGGTTGGACTGCCAGCCAGCAGTTCATAGGCCTCGGAATAGTCCTGTCCTTCGAACACCCCGGTGATGGAGGCGGCGGCAAACGCATTCATCCGGATTTTCCGGGTGTTGTCGTTGTAAAGATTGAAATCACTGCCGAACTCAATGCCCCCCCGGATGGGAGCTTTGGGTTTCGGAGCGCCCCAGTCAGCACTGAAGTCATATTTGGCTGCATACAGCGAGTCCGAACTGTAGGCGAAAGGCAGCGTTGCATACAGGCGGAAAAAACTGTCAAAGATGCTGGCCCGCTTGCTCATGGTGGAGGAGAATGTGACATCATAGACTCCGCGTCCCACGGAAGAGTTGAGCAACGGTCGCTGGGTCTGGGGGTCGGTGCAGCGGACGCCTCCTGCACACAGGGGGACCCCGTCGTGGGAACGGCGGAAATCCTTCACGTCACCGACAGGAATTCCCAGTTGGATTCCCAGCACCCAGAAGGGTTTGGTGGGATCCTGGAACTGGTTGAAAACGGGCACGTTCCAGCGGACGCCCAGATGCAACTGATCCAGTCCGCTGCGTTGGGGGCCTGTGTACAGGGTCCGCTCTCCGGGTGAACCCGGAGCGGGGGAGTCGGAGAATGGAAGCCCGGCGGAGATGGCTTCCTGGACCGTGCGGGAGTTGTGTGCATTGACGCCATCGGGATTGCACAACCAGACCTTCCCGTCGGTTCCCGGGCCGGTATGGGAGGCCACGCACTCGGCGTATCCGTCGTAATTGGGGTACCGTTTTCCACCCTGGAAACTGAATACACTGCCCTGATCCAACACCACCGGCAGATTCAGGAAGAAGGAAAATCCGCGCACACCGGCTTCCGCCCCCAGATTCAGGATGGATGTGGTGCGGGTCAATCGCAGGTCACGAACCACCTGCAGATCGCCATTGCCCTGGTATTCCTTGTTGATCGCGGCCGAATGATTTTCATATACAAAACCGAAATTCAACTTGAAACCAAAGGGATATGCCTTGTGTTCCTCCCAGAAGTACGGGCTTCCGGCCACGCGGTTCAGTTCATTCGACGAGGCGGAAAAAGGGTGGAACAACAAAACAAACAACAATGTAAAGGATATGGTTCGCATGGCTTTCATTCCGGACCGGATCTCCCAGGCCGTTTATTTCTATCATGAAAAGGCCGAACTCTCAACACCGTTGTCGGAAGAGTCACAGCGCCGGTCAAATCCATGGATCCCGGCGAACCGGAGAACTCATCCGGAAAGTCCGAGGGAACGCATCCGGTTGACGAGGGTGGAACGGGGCATTCCCAGTGCCCGGGCTGCCGCGCTGGTGTTTTTTTGCTGACGTGCCAGGGCATCCAGAATCATCTGTTTTTCCAGTTCCCGCAACTGCCTGGGCCCCGATGGCATGCCCATTTTTTCTGAGGAATGCCTGGCAGGCGGATGGATTCCCGTGAGAGCGGTTTCCCAGCCGAACAGTTTGGCCTGCGTACAGGCGTGCTTGAATTCCCTCAGGTTTCCGGGCCAGTCGTATTCGAGGATTTTTCCGATCCAGGCGTCCATGGCCGGTGCATCAAAGGCACGAGCCAAAAAGGGCAAATCCGGCAGTCGATGCCTCAGCCCAAGTTTAACAGGCAAGGGCTGAAAACGTAGTAAACATAGCCCACTTAAGA
>CAZTZR010000050.1:0-27194 GCA_964618145.1 uncultured Kofleriaceae bacterium | reverse complement strand
TTCCGCATCATCCCTACGCAATTTCACATTTTCAGTTCTGGAACTTCCGTTTAAAGGTAGATTGAATCGCGATTGAGGTTTTTTCCTTCGCGTATAGTTGCCACATAGCGACCGACTCATGCTCGTTAACGTGCCAGCAATTGACAAACGTTGACTCTCGAGAAAGTTTTGCCATATCTCGCAGGAAACACTCGTTACGGTCTGCGATCTCTTTTTGGTTAGGGTACGCATTTCGGTGGTTTTTCCAATATTCGACTTCGGCTCTCGGCGTTGAACCCTCAAAAGAATCGCCGAGACGATCCACCCTTGTAAACCATAGAGATTTTTCCTCTAGCATCGAGATGAATTTTGGAAAGTCGATATACCGCCAGATTAGTACATCCAGATCGATTGGAACTTCAAACGGGAGATTCTGTGAGTAATCAGTCATTTTTCCCAGATTCTGGCGAGCGCATTTATTGGGGCAATTCTAAGCAAAAAACTCAGCCAAAGGAAACGCAGCGCCACCTTGGTGTAGGTCAAATCCCGATAAAGGTAAGTTGGGTAGCATAATTTCATGGTTGATCAATCTTAAGGACGGAGACTGAATAGCCCGTAAGTATTAGTTGACGGGCAACGTTGCGCAAGGCGAGCCGGCTGTGTATGTGCATAAGAACTTTCATCCACGTTATGGCCTCCGGAGGGTACTATCCCCAAAGGTGCATAGGATGTCAAGGTACGGTTTATTGGTGATTTTAGCAGGGTAAAAAGTGGTTTGCGCGGGGCTGCCTCGAACTGAGGTACGGATTTTTCCTGTCAAATGGGAAAAACGGGATGAACCTGTCCGGTCCGGTCGGCGACTGGCAAGTGGGTAGAAACTGGAAACCGGGAATTTGTGTGGGCAAAAAACCCCAACTACGGCGGCCCGCGGCCGGGACGCGGGGTTATTGCCAAGCCGTTTGTTTTCCCTTCAGGCTGGTCGAAGTCGTCACTTGCGAACTCGGTGTCCAGGAAGGGGAACTCATCCTCGGGCATGCGTGCAGGGGCCAGGGTTGGTGTGCTGCTGGGGAGTCGGAGGTGGTCGAGGATTTTGACGACAACGGCGGGGTCGGAGAGGAAGGCGAGCACGCGCAGGAGGCTGGCGCATTTCGGGCAGACGAGGGCGTCGACGTGGAGAGCGCGCTTGAGTTGATGGGCCCAGGAGGTGCGGGGGCGCTTCCCTGCAGCAGCGCCTCCAATTCCGGTCAGGTTTGCCATTCTCCCAGTTCGTCCCGGGTGCAGGGCATGTGGGGCATCGGGCCATCTTCCATCGAAACGGAATCAAGGGATTCAGTCAATCCCAGGTGACGCAGCAGATCTTCAATGATCCGGTCCGGCCGGTAATTCCTTGCCCTGTGTAGTCCCGCCTCGCGCATGGAATCCTGCAGGGGCTTGTCCTGCAGGATCTGCATCACGGCCTGGACGAATTCTTCCTGATTGTCCACGGTGAATCCGCTGACTCCATTCTGGATGATGTCCGCCGGGCCCTTGGTTCTGTAGGCCACCACAGGAAGCCCGCAGGACAAGGCTTCGAGCACCACGCAACCAAAGGTGTCAAAACGGGACGGCAAAACCAGCATATCGCCGACGGGATAGATGGCGGCCAGTTTTTCCGGCTCCACCCAGGGAATGAAAATTTCCTCCGGCAACGCTTTTTTGAGGCGTTCTTCCGCAGGTCCGGTTCCCACAACCACCAGACGCACCTGTGGAATCATCTCGCGCACTTTTTGGAGAATGCAAGGCAACTCCATGACGCCCTTTTCGTCGCTGATCCTCCCGACAAAGAGCAATATGCGCTCATCCCCTCGAAGTCCCGGAATGGCGTTTCTGTCCGGTTTTGGTGGACCTGTGAATCGGGCATCCGGCCAGTGGGCGGTCAACCGAAGTCTGTTGCGGTCAAATCCCATGGCATCCGAAGCTACCCAGTCCAGTTGTTCCGAGTTGAGAAGGAACAGACCATCGAAACCGTGATTGAACGCCCGAAGCATCCGCCGGACCCGGTCCGTGTTGGAAGGATCCAGGCCCAGGGTGCGTCTGGCAAAATCCATCCAGTCTGTATGCACATAGAAGAAGGCAGGGACCGAGAATGCGTTTTTCAGATACAGCGCAGCCATTCCCATCAGACCTTCCGTGGAGCATACAATGCGGTCATAGCCCCCCTGAAGGAAGATTTTCTGCAGTTGGAGAATGTCAAATGCCCTGATGGGTTGGTTCTCGTAGAACGGCATCTCGACTTCCACAAAAGGCTTGAGCACATGGAGATGATCGTCCGGCTGCACCGAGTCGTGACAGATGGCGAAGTCGATGGGCAGGTTTTGCCGGAGAGCCTCGGCGTGCAACAACCGCAGTACTCCTGCTACACCGTTCTTGTCCGCAAAGGTGTCTGTCAGCCAGAGAACCCGTTTGGGGTGGGTGTGTTCTCCCAATTCCCGGGAGAGTTCATCCAGCAGTTGGCGGTTGGCGAACAGCACCTTGCTGCTGGTGTAGGAGCATCCGCCGATGACCAGTGCGGCCAGGGCCGGAAACGGCAACCCCTCTGCCAGGGAGTGCAGGTCGATGGATGACATGGCTTTTCGCCGCTCCGGCTCCTGGCAGCCTCCGAAAAGGGAACGCAGATCGGCTGGAAGTTCCATCCGGGCGATGACATCCTGCAGGGTCGATATGGAAGGATTTTCCTGTTCCTTTTTGTAGCGTTCCACCTTGATCTGGATTCGTTCACCCAGAATGTCCAGAAGTCCCCGGAAAATGGCAGGAATGGAAGTGCGCAGTTGTTCTTCCAGATCCAGTGGGGAGGTCTTCCGGGTCCGGGCAATGGCCTCCAGTTCCTTCACCAGGGGTTTGTATTCCCTGGAAAAACCGAACTTCTGGAGAAAGCCAGGGCTTTTTCCGTGAAGGGCCTCGTGGGCTGAATCGATGAACCGGGAGGTGACCCGGTGGCGCCGCAATTCGGCAATGCCGTTGGCGATGAGAAAGGACCACATCTTCTGGCGCACGGTTCCCTGATGCAGCATCATGCGGATCAGTCCGGGGTCGTGGGCCCTGCGCACGATCTGGCAAAAATAGTCAAGAAAGGATGCCGCCAGTTTTTCCTCGGCCGAGTAGGATCCGAAGGCAGCGGTGGCCCCGTTTTTCATGGCCTCCAGGGCCAGACTGGAAACGGATTCCTTCCGGATGCGCTCCCGGAGGTTCGGGACATGGAGGTAACTTCCGGTGGTTCCGACGAACAGGGCCATGTGATCGTCCGATCCTCCTGTCATGGATTTGTGCAAGGGGTGGCGGCAGAATGTGTCAGGCCGGATCCCGGTTCGCCGGGACATGTCGGAGATCCGTTCCTCATCCAGTTTTTCCAGCCAGGAGATCATCAGCAGGTTTTGCCAGGTATCCCTCTGACCATTGAGAACCTCGAAATGGTCGAACCAGAGGGTGAGTCTTTCCAGAAGATCCAGGGTCGGAATTTTCCGGGTGCTGTAAAAATACAGGGGATGGGCCAGGATGGTCACCAGATCCTGTTCGCGGGCATAGGTCAGGAACTTCATGAGATCCTGCCGCAGCCTGAACAACTGTTCTTCCTGGGCAGGGGTGAACCCGTATGTCAGCACGTGGATATGGACTTCATGTTCCGGAATGAAACAGGTGAACTCGGCTCCCGCAAGAACATCCACACCCCTTTCAAGCAACTCCCAGCAGGAACGCGCGTTGTTGTGGTTGGTGATGGTCAACCCGTCCATTCCGTTTCTGGCAAGTACATCCCGGACTTCGTTGGTGGAAACCCAGGTTTCCGGCCAGTGCAGGATTCTTCCCAGCAGTTCGTCAGGTACATCGCTGTGGTGGTCATGGCAATGCAGGTCCATGACCAGGCGCTCGTCCGCAGGAAACAAGGCTTGTTGGTGGCGTACAAAACGCTCCAGATCCGAACGGAGTGTATTTCTGAATGAAGAAGGGTGTTGCATGGTCAATTCTCCCTTTGGCAGGACCTGTTTTGTGCACGGGTTTCGGAATGTGGTTCCACAAGGGGGTTTTTCCCTTCCAGAAGTGCCCACAGGGTGGCGGCCCAAATCATGGAGTCTTCGGATACCACCAACAGGTTGCTGTATGGGCCGCCGTGGGAAGGGTCGATGATTTCCGGAAAACAGCCTGTTGACTGCACGAGCATTTCATATTTTTTGAGTTCCGTGAAGAATCGCGGGTGGTCGTACAGTTTCAGGACTTCGATGAGTTGGAGCCCCAGACAGGTCCAGACAGTACTTTTCTGCCACGGATTGATTTTGTGCAGCAATATCATTTGTCTGCCATCGCCGGAAATGCCGTAGCGGCTGGGCAAGGGGTGGTTGAGGTCATGACGGTCCATGTAATCCAGGATGGAATCCAGACGGTCCCGAACTGGTAGATGAACGTTTTCAGTCAATCCGGTCCAAAGGGGCATGACCTGTGCATCCCCGGAAGGGGTGTCCATTCCGGAGAGGTCATTCCGGTAATGGTTTCCCTGCCAGAAATGGCGTTCCACGAGGGACGCGAGGTCCACATCAAGCCACGGATGGGAAAATCCGAGTTTCCGGCAACTGCGTTGAAGCAGAAAACACATGGAGTTGGTGTAGCAGGAGGATTTGCGCAGGGCATAATCCTGGGCTTCGGAGAAATGTACATGCCGTTTGGCCAGACCACTTTCGGGATCCATCACCAGATCCACAAATCTGTGGAGTTCCCGTTCAAGGAAATGGCGGTGGTTTTGAATCAGTGAGGGATCATTGATCATCTCCAGTCCGAACATGAAAAAGGCAAATCCGTCCGGAGCATAGGCAGGAAAGTCAAACAATTTTCCCCGGGATGTGATGACGAGGGAAAACCCTCCTCCCTTTTCGTACTGGTGAAGGGCGTAGCGGTAGGTGTTCCGGACCCTTCCTGAAAAACCCAGTTGCAACAATGCCGGAACACAACGACCGAAATCCCGCGCCCAGAATTCGTTGTAACTGGACCGGCTGGTCAAATAGGCTTGCCTTTCCGGATCATAGCAGTCATGGACAATCTGTTCGCAGATTTCTGCGGCACTGCCAGGATAGCGTTTCAATCCACGCCATCTACGGTCCAGATTTGCCATAAGCAGTTGTCCGCCCTGACGGGCCAGTGTGGCGGGATTCAAAAAGGGTCCACGGAAGGTTTCGGGCATCCGGATTCCTTTCGGCAGGGGAATATTCCGGTGTTGCCCCGTCAAGTCAATACGCGGAACATATTCACATCCTTTTCTTACGCGGCAATAATGAAAGGCAGGAAAAAACGGTCAGAAAGTGAATTCGACGCCCAGTCCGATCTGGTGGGTGATTTTGCGGTAGGTTCCGGCAGCGGAGGAAATCGCCCGACCGCCGTACGTGGCACGGCAGGCTTCGCTCCATACCACGTCGATGTGGCTGTCCAGGCAGGCGCGGGCCAGGGTGGGGTCATACCCGGAATCGTCGACGTTCAGGGGTAGCATGTATTGAAGGGAATAGCCCAGTCGGGCGGTGAGGAAATCACCGAACCGGTAGGAAAAACTGAAAAGCAGATTCAGGCTGTGGTTGTCCACGATGGCCGCGTTGACCCATTTCTCCGGCACGGCAGGCGTGGCATATCGCAGGGACAGGATGGCTTCCACTTCGGTGGCCGGTCGATAGAAGGCGGTCAACTGCGGGGCAAAGGTATCCTGGAACCCGCGGTATTCCGTGATGTTCAAGTCCCAGTTGGTCAGGCTGGAACTGGCGAGTTCCTTTCCGGAAAGGTAATATTTCCAGTTTTTGTGGCTGTCGAAGCGGGTCCATGTGAGGGAGAAATCCATCCACCAGTCCCGGGTCATGCGTCGCAGGATGCCCAGATTGGCTACATCCGGAAACGTGGTGACGAGTTTTGCATTGCCGCTGAGGGTCTCCCATTCCTCCTCCGCATCCATGCGGGTTATGGAACCGGTTCCCGAAGCCTTCACCCGGGTGTAGTCCAGCGCCCGAATTTTGCTTCTGTAGGATCCTGCAAGGAACATGAATTTCTGGAGTTGCCAGTAAAAGCCGAAATTGAAGCCGAAGTTGTTGTCGGTGCCCTGGACATGGACGTGCTCGTCGTTTCTTCCTCCGGCTTCAAAGCGCTGCAAGGCATCTTCGGGAAGATCTCCACGCAGGAAGCGGTCCCGTGTGAGGGAGAAGTCAAATGATGAATACGCGTAACTCAGGCCGAATCCCACGTGGAATTTCCGGTGGAGGCGTATGGAGAGCGTTGGAGTGAGGAAGTAGTTGGCCAATGATCGTTCCACCAGATGATACCGTAACGCCGGGTGTTTTACCTGCAGGGCTTCCCGGTGGGGGGAAAAGAAAGCGATTCCAAGGGTGATGCGATCCATGCCGAAATTCGTGGTGAAGGCCAGGAAAAAATCCATGATGCTCTGGGAGAAATTCACCTCGGGAAAGACAAGATCCCCACCGGGGTCCACCCGCCCGGTTTCCGAGGAGATGGTGGCACGTTTGATGTCAGTGCTCTGGTAAATCGGAGAAAAATGAAAGATTCCCGTATTCTTTTTCAGGCGACCGATGACCGCCGGGTTGGTGAAGATTCCGGTGGGGGATACATGGGTGGGGATTCCCGGATCCAGTCCTCCGACAAATCCGGGGAGAAAGGGATCCGCCCAGGCCGGCATCTGGTACAGGCTGAGAAAAAGAAACAGGAAGCACAACCATCGGGATTTCATGCCGTCTCCTCTTCCACCGGAAACCATCCGGTGATGGTGGTGCCGGTCTCGGGGTTGCTGCTGATCCGGCAGGTTCCTCCCATCTCGGTTCCACGCTCCTGCAGGTGAATCAGTCCATAATGACCCTGTTTCTGCTGTTCCACGGAGAATCCCCGGCCGTTGTCGGATATCTCCATCCGTATTCCCCGGGAAGGCAGGATTCCGGTTGCCCAATCCGGGGGAGTGTCCTCGAAAAACAGGGAAACCCGGACTTCCGTGGCCTCCGCGTGTTTTCCGGCGTTGGTCAGTGCTTCCTGCACAATGCGGTACAGGTGCAACTGACGGTTCACCGGCAAGGTGCGGGTGTCCAGATTCGTCATCAGCCGGGTTTCGAACTTCCACATGGAGGAAAGATTCTGGATCAACTCCTCCAGGGAATTGGTGAGGTCGAAATCATCCCGCAGGATCCGCACGGCCCTTCGTATTTCAGCCAGGGCCAGATTGGTGCGTTGTTGCAGTTCCTCGGCTTCCATCCTGATTTCGGAATCAGGAGGAGCCAGTTCACATACAAATTCGCTCTGGATTTTGATGGCGGAGAGAATCGCACCCAGGCCATCGTGCATCTCCCTGGCCATCCGCTGCCTTTCGGCCACCCGGTCGAGTTGCTGCTTTTCCCGGTTCAGGTTCAGGATGTTCTTGAACATGAGGTTTTCCTGCAGGTCAAAATAGACCACCACGTACACGATGATGAGGTCGAGACCGCTGTACCAGAGTAACAGGGCCAGATCACGACCGGGATCCTCCATGCCGGTCAATTGGGAAATTTTCGCAATGACCGGCAAGAGCAGCAATGGAGGCAAAATGGCCAGGGGGTGCGGATACAGGATGGCGAAGAAAACCGCATAGAGGATGTGGCCGGACATCAGGGGGCTGGCCAGGCCCCCGGTCAGGATGATGACCGAACCCAGGGCCAGGATGTCCAGGCACAGGGACATGAAGTACACCAGATGATCGCCCTTGTGGTCAATCCACAGGAAGGACGTGATGTGTCCGGCCAACAGCAACAGGTAAATGTAAAGCCCCCAGGACAAAAAGGGCATGGAGGCCGATGCCCAGGAGGGGACCAGCAAAAACAGGATGCCGAAGGCGTCCAGACACAGTCTGGCATAGAAGACGGCTTTGGCTCGATGGGAAAACTGGTCCCGGCGGGTCGTTTCCATGGGGAAAAAGTGTACACGGAAAAACCCCTGCGGTCCATAGGCAACAAGCACGCTCCCAGGGCATAATGCGTTTGCCCTGCTGGCGAGATCAGACCGTTTGACTTGATCCCGGCGGGTTGGTACATTGTCCCTGCGGCCGGCCGGGTGTTGACTTCCCCGGGAGTGCCGCTAAGGAGGCACATGATGGAAAATCCGAAAATCGCCCAGGTCAATGCCTACATCCGCCGGTTTTCCGATCAACTGGGAGTTGCCCTGGAACCCCTGGATGACAGTGGATACACGCTTATCCAGCGGGGTTCGGCATCTTTGGGGATCAATGTGTTTCCAGAACAGAACGTGATGATTTTCCTTGCCTGCATCATGGATGTTCCCGAAACGGGACAACTGGCGCTGTTCCGGAAACTGCTGGAACTGAATCTGCTCAAGACCAAGGATGGTGCCTTTGCCATCGATTCCCGGGAAAAGAAAATCTATCTCAGGGCCCTTCGGGGTCTGGAAGGTCTGGACTATGCGGAGTTCGTGGACCTGGTCCGTACCCTCAGCGAAGTGGCCGATGAGTGGGACGACAAACTCCAGGCTGAATTCGGCGGGAAATAAGACAAGACATCTTTGACAAGGAATCCGGGGGATCCCGTTTTTTGCCAGAACGAAGGAGGTTCTGTACATTCTTGTGCAGGATGCAGACCCGGTCCCTGTCCGGGCCGGGTCCGCCGAAGGAGGTGTACATGTTTCACCAGGTGCCGTTTTTGAAACGATTCCTGTTCATTGGCTTGGGGATTCTGGCAATCCTTTGGGCCTGCAATCCGGATTCCGGGTCCAGGAAAACGGGATCCAGGATTTCCGGTCCTTCTCCGGAATCCAGGGTGGCCGGCATTCTCGAACAGGAGTTTGCCCTGCCAGCGAAACTTCCGGTTCCGGTGGCGGCGTTCGGGCAGGGCCAGATTGCTCCGGCGGATTTTTCCGTGGCTGCCGGAATGCTTACAGGGGACGTGCATTTCCGTCTGCCGTCACGTCCGGTGGGGGTAGCCCTTTTCGTGACTGCGGATCACCGCATTGAGACGGCCTTCTTCGCCAGTCGCCTGGAACCGGTGGGGGGCGTCCATACCCGGTGTCATCTGGTGGAAAACGCCTGCTGGTATACCCGTCCCGACACGGAATTGCCCATGGAGTTCCAGGCGGTGGAATGGCGGCCGGACGGATCCCGGGTGGATCTGGATTTCTCCCATTCCTCATTTGCATCTTTTTTGGACAGTCGGCCAATGCTGAAACAACTGAAGATACACGGGATGCACCTTCGGCTGGAGGCGGGGCGCATCGAACTGGATGTGGTGGGGGCCACGAAGAAACAGGTTCCCGGGGAACTGCGTGATGCCGCCTATTACTGGCTGACCCTGGCCATCAACGAGCGGGCGCAGTTCCTCTTGGCAAAGGATGCGGGCCGGAAGTTTTTCGAGACCCTCCCCGGAGCCACCCTGGAAGTCAAAAAGAACAAGTTGCAGTTTGCCATGGCCGGTGATTGCAGCATGCTCACCTGGTCCATTCTCGCCCTCCACGAACTCTACCCCTTCCTGCATATCTGACAGCGCCGGTCAGATTCGATGATCCATGGACGCTGTTGCATCAGGACCGGCGCCAAGAGGGGAGCCCTATCGCGGGCGACCCGATGGAGGCCACAAAGTGGCCGGAACAATGAACATGACCGAAGGACGGGCTCATCGAACCTGATTACCGCTGTGAAAAGAAATTCCCAGGCGACCTCATGTCGCCGATGACCCCCTTTGTTCCCCTTTATTTCTCCCGTTTGCTTACCAGCGCAAGTCCCCAGCGGGTTTCCGGTGTACATGTGTTGATCCTGAAAAGGGTTGTCTCGCAAATACCCCCCAGGGCCACCTTCACCGTGGAATCCGACTGCATTTCCAGGGCGGCATAGGCGGCCGGCAGAATCACTTTTCCCTCCCTGTCCGCGATACCCCATTTGCCGCCTGTGCAGGATCCGTTGCCCGAGCAGGCTCCACCCACATTGAATCGCGCATGGTAGAAATCCCCGGAATGGACATAGACACCGGCATGGGCCCTTCGGGTGACCATCGGAATGTAGGTGATGGTTTTCGAAAAATGAATATGCTGGTATTTTGCCTGCATCAGAACCCGTCCACGATGGTTCATCAATCCCACGTTCGGCATGGAGGAACAGGGGATGACTGGATCGGTGGAACCCGTCCGCCTGACCCCGTTGCCCTGGATGGTGATGCTTTCGTCATGGATGCCCAGTCGTTTGAAATCACAGGTGGCTTTCGGAGCAAAAAGATAATGCCCGGGACCCTGTCGGTGGATGATGTCATGTTCCGCTTTGGACAGGACTTTGCCATCTTTCCCGAGAAGTCCCCATTTGCCTTTGTGGAGAAAGCGGGCCGTTCCCTGACGGAAGGGAAAAATGCGGTCGTATTCCGCCGGCATCAGGATTTTGCCCTGCAGATCCATCAGACCCCATTTGGCCTGATCTTCAAACCGTACGACATCCTCATCCAGGTGAAGCATGTCATGGCGTGGTGTGATGACTTCCTTCATGGAAGCGTCGAGCATTCCCCACTTCTTTTTTTGGACAAATACCGCTCCGTTTTTCTGGATGGGTCCCACATAGTCATACTGCCAGGACACGATCACATCTCCCTGGCGATCCACCACGCCCCATTTGCCCTTTTCACAATTGCCTCTTTTGTCACATTCTCCGGATTTCACGGCCCGGGTGAAGGGCAACTCGCCGAAGGTGTCCACATACGCATAGGAATCCTTCAGAACAGGTTTCCCCTGGAAGTCGAACAGGCGAAAGGAGGCTCCATGGCAGGAGTCCATGAAATCCGGTTCCGGTTTTCCGGGGAGGATTCCGGCAAGAATGGTGAAGGAATCATCCTTGTCTTCAAGGATTTCAATGCAGTGGAATCTGGCAGGTACCACGACACGCCCTTCCGAATCGAGTACCCCATAGAGACCCCCCATGCATTCCGGGCCTTCTTCATCGCCGCATTTTCCTCCGATATTGAAAATTGCGAGGTTGCCTGAAAAATCATCAATCCAGGAATAGCGCAGGGGAGTAAGTTGCCTGCCTTTGCCGTCCACCATTCCCCACATTTTTCCCACCCGCACCACGGTGAAGTCCTCTCCGGTATCCTGGATTTCGTGATAGCGGAAGGGGATGACCTGATTTCCGGTGCGATCGTGGGCTCCGAACCGGTTCCGTGTGGAGACCCAGATCAGGTTTCCGGCCGTGTGTCCCACATCATCGAAACCGGGAATCACGGTCTTTCCCTCTTGATTCATCAACCTGGAAAAATTGTTTTTCGGATCGGCCACAACGAACAAACCTTCGTCAAGGATTTCGACATACCGGTATTGTGCAGGCAGCACAGTCTTGCCACTGCGGGAAACAAATCCCAGTTTCCCCTCTTTTTCCACGATGAAACCGGCTTTGTGGAAATTGCGGATACGGTCCCAGGTCGCGGGAACCAGTTCCTTTCCATCCATGGAAAGCACCCCGGCCTTTCCGCCCGTACACTGGTTGTATTGCCTGCAGGTTCCCCCCTGGTAAAAGATCCCATGACCGTGGATGAATGATTCCAGCCAGGTAAAGCCGGGTTTTACCAGCCATTTCATGGTCCATTGGCCTTGTGGGAGTTCCTGTTTGGATACCTTGGGTTTTTGGGCTCCTGCGGAAAACGTCGCAAACAAGGAAAGGATGAAAGACAGGGATAAATAAAACCGGCTCATGACGTTCTCCAATTCAACGGCAAAAAGAATTATCCATGAAACCTGACAGGATACGCATGGGGGATCGAATCTACCTGGCATCGAAGGTCAGTGCATTCACTGCGAAACTCGCCAGCCAGTGTTCCCCGCCGTATCCGGTCCGGTTCATGTCCTTGAGTCCTTCGGCAAGATGCAAGGCGCCCAACTGCCTGAACGCGTTGCGCCGCCTGTCCTTTTCAGGCAGTCGGGCGGCCAGTTCCAGATAGGCCCAGGCCCGCTGGAAGTTCAGTCCCACCAGATGGCCTATGACATAATCCTGAAGGTCGGTAATGACCGGCGGGGTTCGAAGGGAGGAAAAGGCTTCCGTGTGCGGGTCCGGGAGGAACCGGTCCAGCCACGCGACGAACTCCTCCTGCTCCAGCACCGAGGACATCAGGTGGGCTTCGGCCAGGCACGGGGAGATGAAGTCCACGCCACTGGGTTCCCAGGAAACGGGACAAGCGGCATCCTGTCCGAAAAAGAAGGTGGCCTGACGTCGGAGCACTTCCAGGAGTTCACGGTCATCGGCGGCTTTTGCGTATTTCCACAGGTGGTCCATGCCGAAGGCGGTGTTCTGGTGGGTGCCGGGTCGAACGGGTTTGGGGAGTTTCTCCAGAAAAACGATGGAACGGTCACGGATCATGCTGGCCAGGGGGGCCAGGGTTTCGCGCCACCGGTGAGCCTCGTCTTCCCCGGAGAGCATAAGTTCCCCCTGCAACCTCAGCAGCCAGGCCCACCCGTAAATCCGCTCGAAGGTACGGTTGTGTGGCGTGTTGAAAAAGGCCACTTCTGTCGCCACTTTTTCCGGAGTGAACTGGTCATTGAGCAGTTTCACGATTTCCGGCCGGCGGGGCAGGTCGGGAACCACCCGAAGAAGCCTGACCAGGGTCCAGTGCATGTGTACCGAGCTGTGCCAGTCAAAACATCCGTGAAAAACCGGTGTCTTCTGGCGGTGGGGAACCGCCTCGGCATCTTCGGCATATACATGCCCCGGTTTGTTCGGGTAGCTGCGGGGGATGCATGAAAGTGGCAGTTCCGAAAGGCGGTTCGCAAGATCCCGATCCAGAACGGGGAGGGACACGCGGGGAATTTCAAAAGACGGGAATTCCGGGCTGGACGGGGGAACTTCCGAAGCAGGGGGTTCCGGACACTTTTGTTCTTTTTGGCCACAGCAGGCAAGACACAACAAAACCGGGCACAGGGAGATGGCGAAACGCAGCATGGGAACCTCCAGGATGTCAGATCAAGACGGGGTTTCTACCAGAAACCAAGAACATCTTTCAGGGAACCCCTGAATTTCATCCGGTAGCGCAATTGAACCCTTCCCTTGAGGGGCTCCTCATACTCGTACTGGGTGACATCGGGAACGTAACGGCGAAGCATTCCCTCCAGGGAAAGTTGGTCAAAAAACTTGATTTCCAGGCCGCCCTCCTGGCGGTTGCGTCCCAGAAAACCCACTTCCACTTCGCCTTTCATGGTGATGTGCCGCAAGAATGTCTTGCTCATCCTCACCTGGAATGAGTCACTTCCCAGTTCCAGCCGGAAGAGGTCCAGTTTCGTGACCATCTTGATGGGGTTGGCCACCAGCATGGACAAGAAGTCACCGGTCACCTGTTTGATGGGTTCATCGTACATCTCCAGCGGGTTGAACCCTGTAGAACCCATGCCGGTTCCGGCCCGCGGGCTTCCCTGCCATTGCTGGCGCAGATCCTCGGTGGTACGGCCGGAGGCAAGCAGCATCACGATCTGTCCCTGATCCATGTCCGGAATGCTTTGCAGACTGAACTGGATCCTGTCAATGGGGCCGACCAGTTGCAGTTTGACGAGCACCTCGTCCCCGATGAGATCCTTCACCGCGGTCGTTCCGAGTATGTTCAAAACCGGTTTCGAGGCCATGTCAAAGTTGATGAAGCCCTCGTCCACATCATACTGACCACGGAAGAACGGGATCTTGAAGGTTCCCACATTCACCGTAAGTTGTCCCTGCAACCGGGGGTCCGAAACGGTGCCCGACAACGTGAGCAATCCGTCCAGTTGCAAATTGGCAATGTTGTTGGCCACCTCGAGTTCCCCCGTGTTCAGAAGACTGATTGTCAGTCTGGTATCGCCAAACCACGGCAGGGCGTGCCACAGGGGTTTGTCCCTTTCATGGAACCGGTGAACGGTGAGGATGCGCTGGATGATGTCGTACTGCTGGGTGTACTTTCCTGTAATCAGGTCGATTTTTCCTGTCAGTTGGGAATTATCCGGTTGTCCGGTCAGGTGCAGTTGGGTGTTGAATTCCGCACTGAATACCCCGGGCATGCGAAACGGCAGGGCATTTCCCTGGATGCGCAGGTCAAATTCGATATCTGGTTTGAACTGCAGCCATCCGGACAGGGAAAGGTCCCCGTCTTCATACCCCATGTCGAACTTTTCCACACGAATCCGGTTGTTTTCCAGACGGAAACGTCCGTTTCGCAGGACCATGTTCTGGGAAAATCCCCGAATACGGAATTCCATGTTCCGGGTTCGCAGCAGGCCTGAAACGGAAGGTTTGGCCAGGGGGCCTTCGAGGACCACATTGACCGAGCCGGTGCCAGTCAGTTCGCTGACGTGTTTTCCCAGAAGGTGTGTCAGGAATTCGGGTGGAAGATCCCCCTGGATGCGAAAGGATTTCAGGGACAGGCTACCGGGAAGGATTTCGCCTGAAATGGCCAGGGGTTTTTTCCGGTCATTCCTGATTGTGGCAGCCACTTCAATCCGCCCGGGCAACCACTGGGCACGGAAGCCTTCCATTTCCATGCGGGCCTGGGAATCAGCCAGTGTCATGTTTGCGCCAGGTACCGAAAAATGACCCGTTACGACGGGACGTGCCAGGGACCCTCCCAGAACGAGGCGAAGGGCACCTGTCCCGTCAATGCCAAGGACCATCCCCGGGACCAGGTAGTTCATCCGGCGGACGTCCATCTTTCCTTCCACGGCAAGGTTCAGCCGGTTCGGAGAAACCGTCCCGTTGACGGTGACCGGGTTGCCCTGCAGGGAAAACCGGGCATCTTCGACGAGAAATCCCCTGGATGAAAGGCCCATGGAAAACGGGGTTTCGTTGCGGATGATGACGTCAGGGCGTCCAGGAAACAATGCGGGCAGGCGTGCCAGCAGTCCACGCACGGTGAGGACAACGGAAAACTCGCGGTGCAGGGAAACATGGAGATTCCCGGTCACGGAAAGGGGTGTTTTGCCCAGGGTGCCGGGCAGAACCTGTTCCAGTTGGAGCCCCACAAATTCAAGGGACGTGTTCCAGTTTCCATCCTTCAGGAATCCGGTGAACTGATGAAGGCTTCCGATGTTTCCGGTGATCCGGGTGATTTCGTCCGGTTGTGGGGAAAACACCAGGTGAATCACCCCGATTCTGCGCAAGTGGTTGGTTTCGATATCGTGGATGCGGAGTTTTCCCTGAATCTGCGTTATGGACCTGAAAAAATCCTTCCAGTCGCTGGCATTGGCTCCCCGGGTGGTGATTCGCAGTTCCCCCGACACCAGTGGCGGTTTTGGCAAACCGCCAAACAGGGGAAGTGGATGCCGGTCAAATTTCAGATCAATCGTGGTAAGGGAACGACGGTCCTTGCGATCGGCCTGACAGGTGGCGGTCCGAATGCGATGTCTCCTGTCCGAAAAGGGTCCGCCGAGAATGGTTTCCAGAAAAGAAGGGGGCCCCGGAAGGGGTTTGGCGGATGGGGAAAACGGGAAAAGACCCAGAACAACCATGACAGTCATGCAGATTTGGGTGGAAAACCCTTGCATTGGAGATATTTTTCCGGAGGAGGCACCAGAATGGGGGACAGACATCAACCCTTTATAGCAGGGAAAAGCGCCCGACTACAATATCGATCATTGGTGTTGACTTTCTGAGTTTTTTTTTATCTAATTGCGCGACAGTTTGGACCTGATGCGTGCCCAGGTTTTTCTAGAGTACGCACTTTTGTCAGGAGTGGAAAGCCATGAGCCAGATTCAATGTCCGTTTTGCAACCATTCGAACAATGGGCGCATTCCGTTCTGTTCGGAGTGCGGCAGGGTTCTTCCAATGGGTGATGAAATACAGGTAATGGCCGAAACGATTGGTTCCAGTTTCGAAATCAAGTGGGCCATGGTGGGGTTGATTGTCATTTTTTTCCTGAGCACAGCCAGCATTTTCAGTTTCAAATTCCTGGGGTTTGACCTTTCCTTCATGGTGACCCCCGAACCGGCAAGACTGGATGACCCGGGCATCATGGGACTTTCCCCGGAATGGGTGCTTGCTCCGGTGGACGAGCCGGTCCAGGTGACGATTCGCACCATGGGCGTGGAATCCCTGACGGCAGTTCATGCGGTGACGGTGAAGGCTTGTGGACAGGTGGTTCCGGTCAATCGTGGCCAGGTACAGCCGTTGAAGGCAGAAGTGCTCAATCCCTTTGGAATTCCCATGCCCCGCATGAAGATCAATCCGGAGGACAGTCTGTTTTTTACGCCGCCGCCCTGCAGCAAGGAAGGATTTCACGATGTCGAGGTGCGGTTTGAAAATGGCACAATTCTTAAAAAACCCAATGGGATTTTCTACACCGATGTGACCAAGCCGTGGTTCCTGTTCTACACGGAAACAGGCCTGGATGTACTGGAACGTCTCCTGAGCAATCCCAAGGCGTCTCCGGAAGAACTGGTGTATGCCCTTAAAAACTATTTCCGTACTCCTGCGGAGGATGCCTTGAGGACTCTGGAATCCATCCAGAAAGAGCAGGAACGGATGAAAATGCTCAGCATCGGTTTCTGGGGGCTGTTTTTGCTGGAAGCCTTTGCATTCCTCTTTGGTGGATTGATTGCCTCCCGCCTTTCTCCGGGAATCACCATCAAGGAGAGTATGGCAGCCGGTGTTTTGGTGGTGATTCTGCTGGTAATCAGGAATATCCTGTTCTTCAGCGCGGGGGGCAGTTATCTGGTTTTCCAGTTGCTGATCATGTTCCCGACATTTGTTGGCATGTCTACTCTTGGCGGTTATCTGGGTGAAAAATGGCAGGGGGTCCTCCCCGGAAAACCGGCCGCCTGATTTTTTTTCATTCAAGAGTGGCTGTTTCCGGACGGTTTTGTTACATTGATTCTGCCGGACGACCGGTATGACCCTGCAGGACCAGGCGTGCTTCTGGTCTTGATGGAATGGTGGTGAAAGCAATGCCCACGCCAGTGAAACTGACAATCAAGTTCAAGGCGGATACGCTGGAAGAATTTGTGGAACGTTACGGAGTGTATGTCAGCCAGGGCGGAATTTTTGTCCGGACGAAAAAGCCTTTGTCCGTGGGAGCCCTGGTGGATTTCGAGTTCAAGTTGCAGGCCGGGGATGCCCTGTTGACCGGCCAGGGAACCGTTGTCTGGACCCGGGAGCATGACCCCGCCCGGCGGGGGGCTCCTGCGGGTATGGGCCTGCGGTATGACCATCTGGACGAGGAAAGTGTCACGGTGCTGACCCGTATCCTGGCGCTCAAGGGAACGGAGGCACCCGAGGCCGAACAACCGCCCGAGGCGGTGACTTCTCCGGGAAACCAGGAAGAAAAGACCAAAGTGGCTTCCCTGGATGTCCTGAACCGTTTGCGCGAAAGCGCGGACGAAGGTGCCGGCGAGCCTGTTGAAAAAAAGAACCTGTTCGATCTGGACGGGCCTGTGGATCTGGATTCGGGGCCGTTGGCTGCGGATTCGGGTCTGAATCTGGAAAAACCCATGGAAGACGAACCCGAACCTCCTGCTTCCGACGGGAAATCACCCATGGACGAAGGGGATACACCGCTGCCCCAGGTCGCTGCCCCGCTTCTTCCCATGAGCGAGATCCGGGAACCCTTCGAACAGAAGGCCACCCTCAGGACCGATGAGGAAAAGGCTCCCGAAGACGCAGATGTTCTCAGTGAACTGAAAGCCATGGCCTCTGCGAAGACGGAAGAGAAGACCGAAGGGAAGACCGAAGAAAAAACCGAAGGGGAAATCACCGGGGATCCTGAAACGGAAGAAGCGAAAGAATCTCCGAAGGATGACAAGGATCTGGAACGGGAATTGTTCGACCAGATCGACGAGGCACTGAAGACCGGGTCCGACAAGCCGGGTGCCAGGGAACCGGCAAGACGGGCGAAGGCTCACGGGGAAGTCTGGACGGAAGAGGAACCGAAGAAAGGTTCCACCGGTCTGTGGCTTTTGTTTTTCCTGTTGCTCGCAGCACTGATCGGCGGAGGCGTGTACTACTGGAAAGTCATCCTGCCAGGACGCCAGGAGGCGAAGGAGCAAACGTCGGAACCAGCCCCCCGCAAGGATGTTCCGTCGAAGCCCACCGAGCCTGTGACCCGGGACGCCACGCCCTCGGAGACACCGCAGCCCACCGGGGATGCTACACCCGCAGAGACGCCACAGCCCACGGAAGATGCCACACCCGCGGGCAAAAAGCCGGTGGATGAACCGGCAGGCGATGAGGGCGGGGACATGAAGCCGCTGGTAGTTGATCCCCCCGAAAAAGCCCCGGTCAAGACCTGTGGGGAAGACGAACATGCCGTGGAGGTCACCAGCACGCCTTCCGGTGTGAGTCTGGTCATCAACCTGGAAAAGCAGCAGGAAAAAACCCCGGCCACCTTCTGCCTGAAGGGTAACCGGGGATACACCATCGGCTTTGAGCACGACGATTTCCTTCCCGCCACCGAGTTCATTCCGCGGTTGACCAAAAAGACCGAAGTGCACAAGCAGATGGCCACCTATCCCCATCGCATCCTGGTCCAGACGGATCCGCGTGGCGCCGTGGTCACCATTGACGGGGAGCGCATCGGGAATTCCACGGTTTCCAAGACCTACGAAAAGGCCCAGGAACTCTGGAAGGTGGAAATCCAGATGCCTGGATACCGGAGTGAAACCATCGAAGTGAAACTGGACGACTCCCGGTGGAGTACACGCACCCGGGTCAAGAGTTACGACATTTTCAGGAAATTGCAGAAGCAGTAACGGAATTTGTCCCGAAACCCACCCTCCCACATGAGCAGTCCCGCCAAAATCAGGGTTCCGCCATCGCAGGCATGTTCCTTGTGTCTGCGACCGGCACCCGATTGTTTTTGTGGAAAAATCACCCCCCAGCCCCATTCCGTATCCATCGTCATTCTGCAGCATCCCCAGGAGCGGTTCAAGTTGCTCAATTCCGCTACCCTGGCCCGGGAATTCTTTTCCGATTGCAACCTCCGGGTGGGTCTTTCCTGGCGGAATCTGGCTACGGCCACCCAGAAACCCTTTGATGCGTCCGAGTGGGCGGTTCTGTACCTGAAGGGAAAGGATGGGGAATCCAGTCCCGTTACGGTCCGCGGCCGGGATGGTGCGGTGATGCGCAATCACCGGTTCATCCGGGGAATACTCGCCCTGGACGGGAACTGGCAGCAGGCCAAGACCCTGTGGTGGCGGAATCCCTGGTTGCTCAAGTGTCCCACGGTCGAGTTGCACCCCGAACATGCCTCCTTGAGGGGACAGGTGAAGAAAGGTGGACTGTCCACCATGGAAGCCGTGGGTTTTTGCCTGTCGCACCTCGAAAACCGCCCGGAACTGTTTGACTCGGTTCAACAGGCCTATGGGCAATGGATTGTAGATCCGGCCCGCAGGTGGGTCGCTGTTTCAGGAGAAAGAGCCAAATGAATATCCCTGGAAAAATTGCCTGGATTTGGGGGGTTGTCCTGCTTCAGTTGCCGCTGGCGGCAACCGCCATGGGGCCGCGCAGGAAAATGGATTCCGGCATGTACCTGTCCCTCCACGATTCACTGTGGTCATCCTGGATGGAACTGAAAATCGTGGACAAGCGACCTGTTTTCCTGGTGAAAAACCGGTTGCAGGATGAACATGGAAATGTGGTGTTTGATCCGGGCCTCCTTCCGGGGGCTGTCCAGCCGGCGATTCTGGAACCCACCTTTGCATCGGATCCCCGGGACCTGCGCGCACGCCGGGCCCGTATCCGGAATAACTGCCATTGTGAACTGGGGGATCTGGCCAATTATTACAGGGTACGGTTGGCTGGTTCCGTAGCCGACCGGAAACAGGCTTTGGTCTTGACAGCCCATATGCCGGACGTGGAGGTTGCCTATCCGGTGAGCCTGCCGGTACAACCCCCCCAGGACATCCCGCCGACCACTCCCGATTTTTCCGGAAGGCAGGGGTATTTTTCTCCGGCTCCCGGAGGAATTGATGTTCCCGCTGCCCGCCTGTATCCGGGGGGGAAAGGCGAGGGCGTCATGGCGGTGGACATCGAATACAACTGGCATCCGGACCATGAGGATCTGGGAACCTGCACGAACGCACTGGTGCCGAATGCGGGGCAATTATATGAGGATGAAGATTTTGCCGCCCATGGAACAGCGGTCCTCGGCATCCTGTTCGCAGGGGACAACGGGTATGGCGTCACCGGTTCCCTGGTGAACGGGATCTGCCGGTTCGCACCTTCGTTCACCTACAATTACGGGTACAATGTCGCCCGGGGCATTGATTTGGCCCATACGCACATCCGGCATCCGGGACTTATCCTGCTCGAAGCCCAGGAAGCCGGTCCGAATTTCAATCCGGACACCTACGGGGGCATGGTACCCGTGGAGTACATTCCCGCGACCTATGATGCCATCCGTCTGGCGGTGGCCGATGGGGTGGTGGTCATCGAGGCAGGGGCCAACGGCTGGGAAAATCTGGATGACACGTCGGTGTATGGGGACATGTTCGACCGCACCGTCTCGGATTCGGGTGCCATCATGGTGGGTGCCGGTACTCCGCCTTCCTCGCCACCGGCCCGCTCCCGGGAATGGTACAGCAATTACGGATCCCGCATGGATGTGCAGGGCTGGGGTTCTCATGTAACAACCTGCGGGTACGGGGACTTGTTTGCCCCGGGAGGAGACATCAACCAGTTTTACACCGACCACTTCGCCGGTACTTCCTCGGCGTCACCCATCGTCACTTCCGCGGCAGGGCTTCTTCTGGGCATTGCCCGGGCCGTCCACGGACACGAGTGTACGGATTCCGGGCAGTGTGAAACCGACGAAACCTGTGACACCGTTCACTTTTCTCCGGGATGGTGCGTGAAGACCGTGTTTCCGGATCCCCTGCGCATTCGCTGGATTCTCACGGAAACCGGGACACCCCAGGGTGGTGACATTTCCGAACACATCGGGCCCCTGCCCAACCTGGGAGCAGCCATTGAGTTCATTCTTGGTACCTGCGGAAACGGTGTGCTGGAAACCGGTGAGGAATGCGATGACGGGAACGCGGATTCCGGGGATGGTTGTTCTGCGGACTGTTTTGTGGAAACCGGCTGGGTCTGTGAAGCGGGTTCCGCCTGCAGTGCCATTTGCGGCGACGGTCTGGTGGTGGGTGATGAGGAATGTGACGACGGAAACCTGGAATCCGGGGATGGTTGCTCCGAATCCTGCCAGATGGATGAGGGTTGGTATTGCGAGCCGGGCCTGGCCTGCTGGACGGTCTGTGGAGACGGTATTGCAGCCGGGGAAGAGGAATGCGACGACGGAAATCTGGAACCCGGGGACGGTTGCTCCGAAATGTGTACCCGGGAGAAGAAGGAAAAGGCATCCGGGTGCAGTTGTTCGGCCGGTTCGGTCCCTGCAACGTCATGGCCGTTTTTGTCCTGGATTCTTTTTGCGGGCATTTTCGCCTGGCGCCGGCTCCGCTTTTTCTCAAACATTCGGTAATTTTCCGTCAGGGCCATTTTTTTCCCCTTTTTGAAAATATTCTGCTATAAACCCACCACTTCTGGGGAGTTCCGGTTGAATCCCCAACGTTTCAGTTGCAACAGTTCTTTTCCGCTGCATTGAAATTTCCCTTACACAGTCAGGACCTTCAACCGGCCCGGAAATTCCGGAGCAGGTTCCCAACAAAAAAAATGAGGAGTCATCCATCATCATGTCTTTTACTACACTTGGTCTTAGAGCCGAACTTCTGCAGTCCATCCAGGAGGAAGGATACGAAGAACCCACCCCCGTTCAATCCCAGGCCATTCCCCACGTGCTGGCCGGCCGGGATGTCATGGCCGGAGCCCAGACCGGCACCGGCAAGACGGCTGCCTTTGCGCTGCCCATTCTCCAGCGGTTGAGCATGAACCGCGCTTCCGCAAGGAGACCCAAGGTCCGGGCGTTGATCCTTTCTCCCACCCGGGAACTGGCTGTCCAGATTTCCGACAGTTTTTCGGCCTACGGAAACCACCTGAACCTGTCCACCGGCCTGGTGTACGGAGGGGTTGCCATCGGTCCGCAAATCACGCAACTGAAACGGGGGGTCGACATTCTGGTCGCCACTCCGGGACGGTTGCTGGACCATGCGGGCCAGAACACTGTGGATCTTTCCGGCGTGGAAATCCTGGTACTGGATGAAGCCGATCGCATGCTGGACATGGGCTTTATCCGGGACATCCGGCGCATTCTTCGGATGCTGCCCCCCCTGCGCCAGAACCTGCTTTTTTCAGCCACGTTTCCCGACGAAATCCGGCGGTTGAGCGATGAGTTGCTCCGGGATCCGGTGGCCGTGGAAATCGAGCGCAAGACCCTGGCGGCCGAACTCGTGGCGCAGAAAGTGATCCAGGTGAACCAGGTTCAGAAGCGTTTCGTGCTGGCCCATCTGATCCGCCAGGAAGACTGGAAACAGGTGCTGGTGTTCTGCCGTACCAAGCACGGTGCCAACCGGCTCGCGGACCAACTTACCCGCGACGGACTTCCGTCTGCCGCCATTCACGGGAACAAGACCCAGGGTGCCCGCACTCTGGCCCTGTCCGATTTCAAGAAGGGAAAAGCCCGCATCCTGGTAGCCACGGATCTGGCCTCCCGGGGTCTGGACATTGACGATCTTCCCTGTGTTGTCAATTATGATCTTCCCCATGTACCCGAGGATTATGTACATCGTATCGGCCGCACCGGCCGGGCCGGTCGCAACGGTCTGGCCGTGTCCCTGGTCTGTCTGGAGGAATACAGTCTGCTCATGGGAATCCAGAAGTTGCTTCAACAGGAAATTCCCCGGGAAACCGTGCAGGGATTCGAACCCGAAGTACCGTTCATTTCCCGTCCGGCAACACCCTCACCCGGCGTTCGCGGGACTCGCAGATCCCCTGGTGCCCGCCGTCGCTGGTAGCCGATTCACAGAACCGGTCAAGTCCAGGGCAGTTGACACAGGGGCCATTTCATGTTTGAAAGCTTCTGGAGGTAAACATGATTGGTTTTCTGGACAGCGTCATTTCCGACATACAAAACAACATCTGGTACTCCATGGGATTTCTTGGCTCGGTTTCGGTGATCCTGTATCTTCTGACATCCCGGGTGGCCCTGCCGGTGGTTCACTTCATGATCAAGAAGAGTCCCACCCAGTGGGATGACATGCTTATCCGGAGAAAGGTACTGGAAAAACTCGTCTGGTTTCCGTCACTGGTTTTCCTCAATCATTTTGTCCATCTCCTGGGGCCGGGCCAGGCCATAGGGCAAAAAATCATTCATGTCCTGTTCGCATGGAGTTTCATCCTGGGAGCCGACCGTTTCCTGGTGGCCATCAATGACGTGTATGAAACCCTTTCCATCAGCAAGGGAAACCCCATCAAGGGGTTTGTACAGGTTCTGGAGATTCTCGTCTTCCTGTTCGGCGGGATCGTCATCATCGCGATCCTCATGAACAAATCCCCCTGGATGCTGCTTTCCGGCCTGGGGGCCATGACGGCGATTTTGCTGTTGATTTTCAAGGATACCATCATGTCCCTGGTGGCCAGCGTGCGGATCACCTCCCACAAATTGATTGAGATCGGCGACTGGATCGAGATGCCCCAGTTCGGAGCTGACGGGGATGTCATCGACATCGCCCTGCACAGCATCCAGGTCCAGAACTGGGACAAGACCATCACCTCGATTCCCACTCACAAACTGATTGATGAGTCCTTCAAAAACTGGAAGGGCATGGTGCAAAGTGGCGGTCGCCGCATCATGCGCAATCTGAATGTCGACGTGTCCAGTGTCCGGTTCTGCGATGATGCCCAACTGGAGAAATTCGAGTCCATCGAACTGCTCAGGGATTACCTTCAGGAGAAAAAGAAGGAAATTTCCGAATACAACAAGTCCCTGGGCATAGATGAACATGATTACACCAACGGCAGGCACATGACCAATCTGGGAACATTCAGGGCATATATAGAAAAATATTTGCGCCAGCATCCCGGAATCAACCAGGACATGATCATGATGACCCGGCAGATGCCCCCGGATTCCACCGGGGTTCCCCTGCAGTTGTATGCCTTTACCAGCACCACGGCCTGGGTGGAATATGAAGGTATCCAGGCGGATATCTTCGATCACCTGCTGGCGATAGCCCCCGAATTCTCCCTGCGGGTTTTCCAGTATCCCACGGGTAGCGACCTGGGTGCCATCAAGACTTCCCTTGTTACCCGTGCCTGAGTTGCCTTGCACCTCTTGCAGGTTCGCATACATGTTCCGTTGAAGAACAGGGGAATTGGGGGTACACTTCCCGCATGATCACGCATCTTCTTGTACTGGCGTTCTTCTTTTCCACATCCCCGGATGCACGGGAACGGTCCATCCGGCAGGTTCGGGCCGGTTGCGACACGGATGTCCAGAAGGCATGGCTTCTGGCCACAGCAGGTCGGGACACCACCGGTTGTCTGGTCCGGGTTCCCGCTCCCCAGCGCCGGATGTTTTCCACGGTCCTTGCGGCAGGGGAACTGCGGAGGAAAGGGAAACTTTCCGAAGCCGCCGATTTGCTGAAAAGGGCGTTCAAACCCTCCGAGCCGGCACCGGTGCTCCGGTTTGTCCTGGCTGAAATCCTGTTGTTTCAGGGACAGAATGACGAGGCCATGGGGTTGGTGGACCGCATTGTGGACGATTTTGAAAGGGAATTCATCGGCAAGACTCCATGGGAGTTGTGGGCAGCCGGTTCCGCTGCGGTACTCAAGCGGGACTGGGAGGCTGCCGAGGAAGCCTTCAACCGTCTGGACCGGGATTTTTCTACCTTTGTTCCAGGCCAGATTGCCGGTGGAGAATACGACCGCATCCGGGAATACTATGCCCGGTCCCTGCGCCGCCTTCGCCAGGCAGTGCAGAGGGAACCCTGGCATCCCCCCGCACTGATCGCACTGGCGAGGGCACTTTTCGAGAATCCCTACATGGAGACTTCCGGAGAGGCCGTTTCCTCGGCGAAAGTGGCCCTGGAGGTGGATCCCGATGCCATTGGTGCCGCCCAGTTGCTGGCCAAGATCGCCATATATGACTTGCATTATCCCGAAGCCCTGTCGCAGTTGGCCAATGCGGACCGCATTTTTCCGGACCATCCCCTGACATTGGCGTACCGGGGAGCCATTGAACTGTTGCACGGCCGCTCCGAAAAGTACCAGGAAATTTTCAAGCGGTTCATGGAAAGATACCCGAAGAACCTGGAATTTTTCACGGAAACCGGTCGCATTCTCAACCGGCACCACCGGTACCCCCTGGCCGTGGAACAGTTCCAGAAGGGACTGAAGCTGGAACCTGACAATCCCGCCCTGTCCGCCTGGCTGGGGATTTCCCTTTTGCGCGTGGGAAACGAGGGAGACGGTGTATATCATCTGAGGCGGGCCGCCGTGGCGGATCCCGAGCATGTACTGGCCAACAATGTCACCCGTCTGTACACGAATGTCGTGTTTCCCACCTATGAGAGTGTGCGGCAGGGACCGTTCCTGTATCGCGTTCCCCGGGACGAGTGGCCGGTGTTGTCCCGGATCGTGCCACCAGTCATGGAGGCGGCATGGGAGCGATACAAAAAGGTCTACCGGTTTACCCCGCCGGAACCGGTGCGGGTGGAGTTGTACCGGAATCCGGCGGATTTTACGACCCTGATCGCCGGCCAGCCCGTGGACACGGGCATTCTGGGTGTGTGTTTCGGCCGTGTGATCGTGGCGTTGTCTCCATCGGCAGGGCGGGCCAACTGGGCCATGGTGCTGGTGCATGAACTGGCGCATACCTTTCACGTGGAACAGACCCGGGGACGTGTCCCCCGATGGTTCACGGAAGGACTGGCGGAAATGGAAACTGCCCGGTACCGGACTGTCTGGCGCCGGGAGATGAGCCGGGATTTGTACATGGCGCTTTCGGAGCGTTCCCTGCGGGGGATCACCCAACTCAATGAGGCCTTCAGCCATGCAAAAGATGAACTGGAGATGGTCACGGCCTACATCCACGCCACCTGGGTGGTGCGATTCATCCTCTTGCATCATGGGTGGCCGGCCATTCGCCGGATGCTTGCCCTCTACGAGAAGGAACTGCCCACCGGTGAAGTGATCGCCGAAGCCCTGGGGGTTTCCCCGGAGGAATTCGACCGCCGCTTTTTTGCCTATCTTTCCCGCATGTTTGCACGCTATGAAAACCAGTTCCATCCCTCCGCCATCCGTTTTGCCGATCGAAACGACCTGCTGCAGGCAGTGGAAAGAAAGCCCGATGCCGAATCCTTCGGGCGGCTGGCCCTGTGGCATTTTCTGGCCAACGAGCGGGACGACCATCGTCTGGTGCTGGACAAGGCGATCCGTCTGGATTCGAACAACCGCTGGGTGCTTTTTGCCGGGGCGCTTGTGGCCAGGTCCGAACGCAACCACAAGTTGGCCATGGAGAAGATGGAAGAAATCGTACGCTCCGGACATGACGGGCTGGAAATCCGCCAGTTCCAGGCATTTTTGCACCAGATGCAAAACCAGAGGGACGAGGAGATCCGGGTACTGGAAAAAGCATCGATGCTGGATCCCGAAAACATCCAGGTACGTCTTCGGTTGGCCAAACATTACCAGGACACCGGACAAAACCGCAGATTTGTTCAACTTTTGCGGGAAGTATCCAGATTGTCCGAAGGGGATTCCGGCGTTGCCAGGCTCCTGGTGGAATTGGGGATCAAGGAAAAGAATCATGCCCAGACGGCGGAGTTCGGGGAACTGCTTCTGGAAATTGCCCCCTTCGGTCATGGACAGGTATTTTTGGATGTAGCCAACTCCTTTTTCCGGATGGGACAGCCTGCCAGGGCGCTTCCCTTTCTGGAGGTGTACCGGGCCCAGAACCCCGAAGACCGCCTGGGCCGGGTCCGGTTGATGCTGGCCCGGAGTCTGGTGGCTTCCGGAAGGAAAAAAGAAGCCATTCCACACCTGGAACAATTGGTGAAATTGTTCCCGGGCATGGTCGAGGCCAAAAAAGAACTGGAGAAAATTCGCTGAGTCGTGACATGAAACACAGACGGGAACTCCGGTTCCCCCGACAACCCCTGTGCAGCGGGTGTCCTTTTTGCCCAGGGCAGTCGAGTTCACATTTTTCCCAGTTCAACTGAGATTGAAGGTGGGGTCAAGGTGCCCTAAGGAACCGTACTTTTCCGGGAGATCATCGACTGCTTACCACTTTCGGTGTTCACGGCAGATGGTGCCGGCGTTCGGTTGCCGGTGGTTTCTTCGCAAGGCTTCGAAACGAGGTGGCCCTGC
>CAZTZR010000049.1:0-27371 GCA_964618145.1 uncultured Kofleriaceae bacterium | reverse complement strand
GGCTTTGGACCCTGGGCTATACTCTGTGACCCACCAGTCGGTGGGTCAGTACCCCGTCTTATGGATTAACAAACAAATGATGTTCAACAACCAGACCTACTGTCTGAAAACTCTTGCGATTGCCCTGCCAATGCGCCATGATTGCTGAAATAAAAAACTTGATTTTTGCACGAATTTCACTATTAGTCCCTTCACGTAATGTTCGCGTCGAGTTCAACACAAGGAGACACATTATGCGAAACATCCATCTCTTTTGCCTTGTTATTCTGACTTCAGTCTTTTCCATCATGGCCTGCGACAGCGGTTCCCCCTCCAAAGGCTGTGTACCCACCGCAGAAATCTGCGATGGAATTGACAATGACTGCAACGGCCTGATTGACGACAACCTCACCCGTTCCTGTGACAACGCATGCGGCAGCGGCGTTGAAATCTGCGTCAATGGTGAATGGCGCAACTGCACGGCGCCCCAACCCCAACAGGAAGTCTGCGACGGCACTGACAACGACTGCGACGGTATCATTGACAACGGCACCGGCATGGATTGCGCCCGCGGCTCATCCCGCGAATGCGGCTCCGATGTGGGTGAATGTGAAACCGGAACGGAATTGTGCGACAACACCTGCAAATGGTCCGGCGAATGCATCGGCGGCAAGGCTCCGCAGGCGGAAACCTGCAACGGACTTGACAATGACTGTGACGGCATGGTGGATGGCACCAACAGTACTCCCCTTTCACAGCCCTGTGCCACGGCCTGTGGTTCCGGAACGGAAATCTGCGTGAACGGTGAATGGCTCAACTGTACCGCCTCCCTGCCCCAGGTGGAAGTTTGTGACGGCGTAGACAATGATTGTGATGGCGTCATCGACAATGGCCCGGGAATGCAATGCGCCCGCGGCGACACCCGCGTCTGTGGAAGTGACATCGGCGAATGCCAGACTGGCACGGAAATCTGCACCAACTCCTGCCAGTGGTCCGGCGTCTGCCTTGGCGAAATCGGCCCCCAGCCCGAGGTTTGCGATGCCGAAGGCAAGGACGAAAACTGTGACGGCAGTGTCAACGAGGGATGCGCCTGTGTCAACGGTCAGACCCAGACCTGCTGTGGCGGCACCGTGGTCACCTGCGCAGGTGGGGTATGGCCTTCCTGTCCGCCCCCTCCCGTTGAAACCTGCAACGGCATCGACGACAACTGCGACGGCCTGATCGACAACGGGCTGCCCCTGGACATTGACGAGCCCAACGACCAGTGCCATCAGGCCCGCCTCTCCACCATGGAAGAAGGGGATCAACTCCTGTTTGAAAACCGCACCATTTACAAGGCGGATCTGAGCCCGGACGTGGACTACTTCGTCATCGAACTGCGGGAACTTTCCGACTGGCTCTGCGTAATTTTCCCGAATTACAACGAGTGTTACAGTTATTATTTCGAAGTGACGGATCCCCAGGGATTCAATGTGGAATTCGACGTCATCGCCATAGATTTGAGTGCCACTGATCACGTTTCCACCTGTATGGCCCAGCCCCCCGAGATGACCTTCTCCTCCGTCAACAACTATCTGTCCCTGAACTATGCGGGACGCTGTGGAGCCGATGACAACTGGCGTTTCTACATCAAGGTCCGTGCAGCCACCACCGGTGTGTCCTGCCGTCCTTACACCCTGCGTGTCCATGCCCCGTATTCATTCATTCAGAGTGAGGCCTGCACCACCTTCCCGTCCGACAACTGATTTCGGCAGATGAAAAGGTTCCTCGCCATCCTCTTCATGAACCTGGTTTTGCCGGGATGCTCCACGGACGCCATTGAACTCGTTCCTTTTTCGGGCATGACCCTGGAAGCCGTAGTTCCGGAAGCCACCCTGCCCATGGAAGCCACTACCAGCCAAAGAGAATTCGATCAGGCAAACCGGGAGCACTGGGGACGGATCCTCGCAGGTATCGAACGGATTCTGGACGACTTTGATGCTGCCTTCCAAACCTGCCCATCGATGGAGAGACCGGATCCCAACAGTCCTCCAGGCGATTCCGGGCAGGCCATTCCTTTCAATCTAGGAGAAATCCGGAAGAAAATGATTGCGGCCAGTGAGTGGGTGAACCACGAACTCGCCCAGCTGGATCCCATGCAAAACCGGTCAGCCCTGTTCGTGCCTGTCAGAACGATGAACCGCAACATCAGGACCGTTCTGTTCTCCGCATTGGAACTTTCCTGCCGTTCCCCGGAACTGTTTTCCGGACGCATGAAGGCAACCCGTCAACGTCTGTTGGCCTTTCGCGAACATTTAGACCTGCCCTGACCGCATTTTCGTGCTACACTAAACCCGGTTTTTTTGCTATGGTATTGTACCGGTCCAGTTACGGGCCAAGGAAGGTCTCCCATGTCAAAAACCAGCTTGTTGCCAGTATCCCTTCTGCTGATACTCCTGTTCCCACAACAGGCCCGGGGTGCAGACCTCTACATCCGTGCCTGCAAGGCCGATGTATACCAGAACCCGTATTACCAGAACCGTGTGGACATTGTGTACCAGGCGGAGGTTTGCCGTTCCGAGGAAGGAATCGGCTGGGGTCAAGACGTGGAAGTCGGGTATTTCCCCAATCTCACTTCTGCACCGGTGCTTCCCGTTTCCACAGGCTACTACTCCCACTATGTCAACTTTTCCAGTTTCGTATGGTGGTGGTACTGGGGAAACAATTGCGTGAAATCCGATTATACACGCTCAAATGTGGAAATGGCCCAGGGAACCTATCGTCTTTACTGCGCGGTGGATCCCCGGAATCTTCTGACAGAGGATAACGAAAACAACAACGTTTTCGGACCTTCCATCTACCGGATCGGCCCGGATCTGTACATCGACTATTTCCACGTGGACAAGAAAGGTGCCGAACTGACCTACAAGTTCCGGGTCTGCAACAAGGGAACCCACGAAGCCAAAAACTTCCGTAACGGTGTCTATTTTGACAGGCCCACCGCCCCCAGGGACCACGAGTACTCCGACCAGTTCAAGTCCATCAAGAGCCTGCCTGCCCCGCGTTGTTTCTGGTGGGGATATCAACCTTGCCGGCCGGCCTGCAGCAACGGTGAAGATGATGACACAGACATCACCTCCATCATCCGCAATCCCACGCCCAACGGGGTTTACAACAGTTGGGTCAAAGCCGATGAAGGCTGTTTTGTGGATGAATCCAACGAATCCAACAACGTGGCAGGTCCCCGTTTCATCAACATGTCCAATCCGGATCTGGAGATTTCCTCCTTTACCGCGACCGTATCCAAATTCACCCCGTTTTCGGTCACCTATTCGGTCAAGGTGTGCAACATCGGAACCGCCAAGTCCGGCCCCTTCTGGATCGATGTGTATTATCACAGGGATCGGGACAATCCGCCTTCCACCGGGCAACCCGGCGACATCCACGTGAAAATCAACGACCTCAATCCCAAGCGACTGGGAAATCACTGCCTGACGCGCAACTTCACCCGTTACAACGTGAAGCGTGGCGAGTATGACAGTTATGCCCAGGTGGATGCGGACGAATTCGTCGTGGACCCGGATCGTGTCAACAACACGGAAGGTCCCCTGGTTGTGGAGGTTCCGGAAGGCGCCCTGCCCCCAGGCTGCGTGGACAATGACGGGGACGGCTTTGGCTACGGTTCCAACTGCGTGGGACCGATGGACTGCAATGACGATGACCCGACGGTATACCCCGGCGCTACGGAAATCTGCGGGGACGGCATCGACCAGAACTGCAACGGCACCGCCGACGATGGGTGCCCCGGTGTGAACTGCCATGACCGTGACGGGGATGGTGTCCCTGCCGGTCCGGATTGCGTGGGGCCCCAGGACTGCGATGACAACGACCCCAACCGCTTCCCCGGAAACGAGGAAATCTGCGGCAACGGCATTGACAACGACTGCAATGGTTATGCAGATGACTGCTGCCCCGGCGTCGGACTCTGCGACGCGGACGGTGATGGCGCCTGCGTGGGCCCGAACTGTCCGGGACCGCGGGATCCGGACTGCTTCAAGGCCTGCAACGGGAACATCAACTGCATCAACAATTGTCCCCCCGCCAAGGATCCGGAATGCGTGGCTGCCTGCAACGGCGTACAATCCTGCATCAATGCCTGTCCCGACTGGAAGGATCCCGCCTGTGTGGCTGCCTGTGGCGGCGTACAATCCTGCATTGACGCCTGTCCGGGTCCCCAGGATGCCGACGACAACAACGCCGGGTGCAGTTGGGCTGGCAGCATCGAGATCTGCGGCGATCACATTGACAACGACTGCAACGGACTGGTGGATGACGGATGCCCCGGAACCTACTGCGAGGACAAGGACAAGGACGGATTCGGCGTGGGAGTCGGCTGCCCGGGTCCCCAGGACTGCAATGACAATGATCCGTCCATCTATCCCGGCGCACCGGAAATCTGCGGAGACGGAATCGACAACAACTGCAACGGTGTTCCCGACAGCATGTGCGACACCTGTGTGGATCTGGACGGCGATGGCTTCTATGTGGGCAACGGTTCCGATCCCAACTGTCAGTCGAAACCCCGCGACTGCGACGACACCAACCCGCTCATCTTCCCTGGAGCGCCCAAGATTTGCGGCAGCGGGGTCGACGAAAACTGCAACGGAAACGTCGATGACACCCCCTGTGTGGATCCCGCCGATGCCGAGGAATGCATGCGACTGATGCCCAACACTGCGGCAGTGATCGCCTGCCTGGAATCCAAGCAGGACAAGGATCCGACCACCAGTTGCATCGCAGCAGACACGGCATCAAGCCCCCCATGTCATGATCCCGCCTGCGTGATGGCCTGTGTGGCAGCATGTGCAGGACAGAACCCCTGCCCCTCCCTGAACACGTGCATCAACGCTTGCCCCGTCTGGGAAGTCACCTGTCACGACGGAGACGGAGATGGGTGGGGGGTCGGTCCCAACTGCGTCCAGGAGGACTGCAACGATACCAACCCCAACATCCACCCCGGTGCTGTGGAAATCTGCGATGGCATCGACAACAACTGCAACGGTACCATTGATGAGTGGAACGCAAACGGAACTCCCTGCAGGGACTGGGCATGTGTGCAGGAATGCGGCGGGGATCCCAATTGTATCGCCAGTTGTCCCTATGTGGACTGTACGGATCACGACGGCGATGGATGGGGCGTAGGAACCGACTGCGCAGTGGAAGACTGCAATGATTCTGACCCGTCCATCTATCCCGGTGCAAAGGAAATCTGCGGTGACGGGATTGACCAGAGTTGCAGCGGCGTTCCCGACGAAGGATGCGTCCTCTGTGTGGACCACGACGGCGATGGCTACGGCGTCGGCCCCGGATGTGCCATTCTCGACTGCAACGATGATGACCCCAGCATCCATCCAGGTGTCATTGAGTTCTGCGGCACCCGGGATCTGAACTGCGATGGAAAACCCCCGGTGGCTTCGGTCTGCCCCGAGGATCAGGTCAGTTGTTCCTGTCGTACTCCGGGCGCCCGGGACACGTTCCCGCTGACTGTCCTGTTGTCGATTCTGTTCGGTTCCGCCTGGTTGTTCTTCCTTCGTCGGCGACGGCTTCTGGGTTAATCCCCTTTTTTCCAGATATCCAATCTACAGGAGGTGCGTGCGGAGCAGCACTTGCGTGCCGAAATCCCCAGATTAAACGGATACTGCAACGTAGATGAGAACGCCCACGGCTACTGCCGCCAGCAGGACCACTACGCCAAGCAGCAACTTCTGGTTGCTGCCGCCGGATCCCTTGCCGGAAGTTTCCCTGATGGCGGGATGTTCCCCGGACGGGAACGAGGGAAACGAAGAGAAATTGGACGAGGATTTTTCACGGCCCGGCAATGAGGGCAGTGATGTGGGCGGAAGAGACGGCAAAGAGGAGGGAAGGCTTCCGGGCAGGGACGAAAGGTTGGCCGAAGGAAGCGAATTGCGGCCACGGAAGGTACGCTCCCGGGTACGTACCCGCTTGTCGCTGGTACCGGTACTTTCGATATGAATCAGTTCTTCCCATCCTTCGGGAAGTTCGTCTGGCAGGGGACCCAACTTGGCATTCTTGAGAAATGCGAAGTAACTCTCCTCCATGTCATCGAATTCCATCACACCATCGCATTCATCACACCGACTGATGGGAGCCTTGGGATCACTCACGTTTTCCATGGACTTGGCTTCCACCAGCAACACTTTTTCCTTGTCGCACTGGGAACAATAATACGGGGCAAAAAAGGACTTGATGACTGAGGTACCGGCGAAGTTGTTCACCAGATTGATCTGGGCCACAATGGCGGGAGACGCCTCCACAACGATGACTGCCGTTCCCTTTTTGTCGACGGATGCCAGCCAGTTGACCCAGTCGCGAACCCCGCAGGAATTGATGCGTTCGATGTTTCCCAGATTGAGGATCAAGGTTCCCGGACCTATGCGTTCTCCCAGTTCCTGCAGGTTGTTGTCCTCGTCAATCACCCCCATGATGCTGACGTACTGAACGTTTTCCTTTTTTTTCAACGAATAATGAAATTTTTGATTCATGGCTCACGTTCTATCCTGAAACCCTGCCGGTATCAGTGCGGGTTTCAGCATTGTATAGAAACCTTTCAAAGAAACAAGAAAATTTTACGAATATCCGGTAAAACCATCCTTTATTTTATCAAGGTTACTGTTGCATGGCGTCAACATATTTATCCCATATTGTTGATAAAAAGCACTGGACCAATCGATCAGCCCTGGGTGCCAGTGCATAATTTGAAAGGGTCTTGTCGCTCATCTGGACATGGCGGTTCACCAGGTACGTTGCGCCCTGGAAAGCACCTCCGGGATCCCCTGCCAAAAGGAGCCCTACCTTGTCAAGTGCCAGATCCACCGAATCCATCCAGTCCTGAAGGTTCAGATTGGGAAACACATCCCAGGATGCCGCAGAAACCCTTTCAACTGCTTTCTGGGCAGGCCGCTCCAGACCGGAAAGGAACTTGCGGGCTGTTTCATCCCTCTCATCCGGAGGCAGGGCAACATTGTACATCAACTTGCAGATGTCCGTCCTCTGGGCTTCGGTCAACAGAAAGAGCAGGGAATACCCGGAACGGGCACTCTCCAGAGCCCTGCCCAACAGGAACCGGATGGTGGCAATGGGGAAATCGAACACGGCGGGTTCCACCACAATCTGGAATACGTCTTCCCTGGAAAACACCAGAATCGGACGGGAGGTGATGTCTCCAACCCAAAGTTCCGCCGTCTGTCCCAGTGTGGCCTCGATTTCCTCCCAGGCGAGAAGTTCCGGCCCCTTTGCCTTGCGTGCATCCGCCAGGGCGGGATCGATGGGGCGGTACAACACTTCCAGACCACCCCGTATGGCGTTCCACATCTGGGCAGCAGGACCCGTGACGTCCTTGACGCCCACCATGCTCCTGAATGCTTCCCCTGCCATGGCGTTGCTTTTCAGAAGTGGCTGGACTACCAGTTCCTCTCCAAGTTCCGTGTCAAAGAGATGCCGCACGATCTGGATGCGTTTTCTCCGTGGACTGGTGGGCGGCAGATAGTCCTCCAGAATCTGCAGGTAATTCACGTCATCGAAATGGGTGGGCAAAAGCAAATCCAGGTATTTGGCGATGTTCCGTTTCTCGTCGTGTTGTACCAGGCAATCCACAAGAAGCTCCGTAGCTTCCATGTTCTGTCCGGCAAGGGCCTCAAGTTCGTCCAGGGCATTTCCGACATTCCCGGAAAGCAGTTGCAGCAATGCAAGATGCAATGCCACTTCCTGCTTGTCTTCGACCCGGGTGCATGGGGTTTTCCGAAGCAAATCCAGGGCCCTGGAAAACTCGTTCTTGCGGGCATGCACATATGCCACCAGGATGGCGTCGGAAACCTTCAGCGAGGAAAAATCCAGGCCCGCAAGAATATCGCGGGTTTTCTTGTCCTCCCCCGCCTCCACGTACAGCATGGCGGCAAAGACCTCCATGCCTCCCCGATTGGGGAGATTGTTCTTGCGGGAAATGGTCAGAAGACGCTCGATGGTCACCATGCTTTCACGAAGTTGCCCGTTGGCAAAAAGTTCCGCAGCCAACTCCAGCAATGCCGAACTGTCGTTCTGGGCCTTTTCCAGAACCTTGCGGATGACGTTCATGGCCTCCCGGTTCTTTCCCAGATTCTCGGAGAAAAAACGGGCATTGGCGAGATGGGCTTTCACAAGCAGGTCGTTGGAGACATCGCTCTTAGCAAGCACCGCAGCGTATTCGTTCCAGGATGCAAAGGCAGCGTCTTCCTCCTGCATGGCCAGAAGAATCCCGCATTCGCCTATGACGGCTTCCAGCAGTGTGGGGGCCTTTTTCCGTGCCTGCCTGAACAGGTCCAGGGCTTCCTCGTGCATGCTGTTGATCACGAACAACCGGGCGCGGGCAATCAGGATCAGCGCAGGAGCTTCCGGCACGTCCCGGACATCCCCGTAAATGGTGGTCAGTTCATCGAGAAACTCCTCAATGGCTTCGGTTTCCTCGAAACCGGCACTGATCTCCAAAAAGGAGTACAGCGGCTCCACCTGACGCGGATTCAACTGTACAGCAGTGACGAAACAACGGGCTGCTTCCAACTTGTCCCCGGAGTGCATGAACACCAATCCCCGGTGGAAGTTCAGATCCGCCCGTTCTGCGGCGGAACCTTCGGTCAATGCCTTCGGACCGAGGGACACGGCGAGTTCCGATGCCTTTTCCCAGTCCTGCCTGCGGAAATACAACTGGAACAGGGAACGGAGCGCACCCGGAGAATCCGGACGCAGGCTCAGTGCGGCTTCGAAGTACCGCATCGCCTGTTCCTCCTTGTTGAGTTTTTCCATCAGGATGTCACCCATCTGCGCGTAAATACCTGCCTTTTCCTTGTTGTCATCCCAGATGGAAGCTTCCATCTTGAGGGTGTTCAGAACGCCATTCCAGTTTTCCTTGCGGATGTAGATGTCCCGGATCCCGTGCAACGCAGGAAGGGAGGCCGATGCTGTCTCGCAACTCATCTTGTAGTACTTGAGGGCTTCGTCCACCTTGTTGAACTGGGTTTCCAGGATGGACCCGTACTTGAAGTACAGGCTGCTCTTGACCACAGGGTCTTCATTGGCTTCCATGGAAAGACGGATGACCTTCAGGTATTCATCCCAACTCTCGGACGTCTCGTAGATTCGGGAGAGGGCTTCCAGGGCAATTTTCTGGTGTGAATCAATGCTCAACGCTTCCGTGTAACACTGAATCGCCCGGTTGATGTCCTGCAACTGGTCTTCACACAGTTTTGCCAGCTGGATCAGGGGTTCAAGCCTCTCGGGACCTTGGGCGAGCATGAGAAGTTTGATGTTCAGGAGACGGGACAGTTGAACCCAGTTCCGTGCCTCGTCGGTTTCGCGCAACAGATCGTCCAGGGTTGGCGCCAGGGAAACGAACCAGGCAGGTTCCGGATTGGGGTGACTCATCAGGATGTCAAACCACTGACGCCCGGATTCTCCTGTCTCCGGCAGGGTACCCCCTGCCTGCATGAAACGCCCCAACCACTTTGCCGCCGTCATGGGCGCTTCCTTGCGGCTCCAGATGGTGCCCTGCAGATAGAGGGTCTGCCGGCACTGCCTGGACTGCGCCAGTTTCACCACGTTGTCGAGGGTATCCAGCGCCTCGGCAAGTCTACCGGACAGGGCATTCCAGTGCGCCGCAAGAAGACCGGTCAAAAAGGGCGCATCCTTCTGGATGGACCGGATTTCATCCAGGGCGTTTTCCAGTTGACCGCGACGGGCGGCAACCATGGCGCAAACCAGTTTCCCGACATCCGCGGATACCGGCGAGTGTTTTCCCGAGTAAATGTGGACCAGTTCCTCCCAGTTTTCCATTCCCGCCGCAAGCCGGGCCCGGGTGGCAATATCCTGCTCGGGAACCAACTGCCAGGCCATGGCAGGGTTGTACAACCGAGTTTCAGCCAGAAAGGCTGCAGCCCCCTTCATGAAGGCATCCTGGCCACTTTGTGCAAGTTCCACGATTTCCGCATAGGCACTGCGGTGCAGGAGCATCCTGAACAGCCCCCTGCGGGCAAAGAAGTTTTCCGGGTCCAGTTCCAGCGCCACACGGTAGAATTCTTCGGATTCCCTGTATCGTTTCAGCCTGTTTTCGGCTATCAGGCCGGCACGCAGGCAGGAGGCGATTTTCAACTCCGGTTTCTTTGCTGCCTGATACAGTTTGTAATACAGGCGGAGCAGCATGGCATCTTCGTTGTGCCGTGCGGCAATGGAGAAGGCCACCCGGATGGCAAGCGCCCGGGCCCAGCCCGGATGTTCCGCAAGCGTCATCAGTTGTTCGATGGACATCTCTTCCTTGTCCCGGGAGGCATGGAGGAACTGGACGGCATCCCGGAATTCCGGTTCACCGATGCTCGCAAAGAGATTCATTTCGGTAGCCCAGAACATGTCTTCGTCCTGGCCCGCCCGTGCGACATACTCAATTTTGATGAGGGTTTCCAGCGCATCCTGCCGGGACAGGTGCCTGATGGCTTCCTGCCATTTCCCTTCCATGTCTCCGAGAACCAGAGCCAGGCGACAGCGGTTTTCGTTCATGCCACCCGATGCCAACACAGACTCCAGTGCCAGGAAGTCCTTCAGGTTCAAAAGGGAGTTCACCCGTTCCTCGATGAACTGCTCCGAGGCAGACGCATCAAGGGCCTTGCGGGCCAACTCGGCATTGGGGAAAAGAAACTCCCAGATGCGGCACCACAACTGAATCTGTGCGGGAGTCCACTTGCCGGCGGACTTGAGTTGCATCCGGAAAAGAGCTTTCAGTTCCTCTTCCCCATCGGTCAGCATGCAGGAACGCAGGAGAAGTTCCCCCGCATCCGGCCTGGAAATGCCGGTCAACCACGACCGGATGGCCTTTCCATCCCCCAGGATATGGTGATGCAGGGAAGCCGCCAGAAAACGTTCGTTTTCGGGCAGGGATTCCTCTGCCTTGACCAGTTCGATGGTATGCAGAAGGTCGATCTGTAATAGGCTGAAGGCTTCGGCATTCATGAGTCACGGCACCTGTTTCGCCTGACAAGACAATCATTTTTATGGAGGTTTGGCAAGCTGAAATGCGCCGTTACAGCACTGAAGCAGAGATCAACGGACTTGACCGGCGCACTCAGTCTTCTTCGTCTTCCATCTCGTAGAGGGCAGGAACGATCTGACGGTAGCGTTCCGAATCTTCCATTTCATCGGTGGTAAGGGGATCAGGCGCAATTTCCATCCAGCCCATGCCAAGACAGATGGGACACACGATGATCCCTGTGCCCTTGCAGGCCAGGCAGTCCTCTTCGGGAACTCCGTCGGATTCCATGCAATTGCAGGGGACGGGTTCGTCATGGGGCTGGAACAGCGGGTGGGCCTCCAGTTCACAGGGGACCTGCACTTCGGTGATGCGAATCCGCCCGGAACCGGCGTCCTGCACGGTCAGGAGAAACTCGTCCTCCGCCACCTGAAGGTTGTGGACTTCCGCCTTGTCGTCCTCCATGTCTTCATCCGGCATGGACATCATCGGTCGGACATACATCGGGAAAAGGATCTCGGGATAGCGGATGTCCGCCGTGGAAAAATACTCTTCATACAAGGCCTTCATGTCTTCACAGTACTTGAAGAAGACACGGTCGAGTTCCCACCCGAACCCGGCGACAGCCCGGGTAAGTTCCGTGGCGGAATCATCCAGGTATTCCGCCATGAATGCGTCCAGATCCGCAAAGGGAACATGAGCGTTTTCATCTTCTCCCCCGTGATCATGGGGATGCGCGGCCAGTGCCTTGCCAAGGGATACCATCCCAAGGCCGGTACATTCCCTGCATTTTCCCCCACCTTCACATTCCTCGCACCCGTCATCACCCAGTTTTCCGGATCCCTGGCACACAGGGCAGTCACCGGGGTCGATATCCTCATGACCGGAACAATCGCAGGGAAGTTCAATATCCACGATTTTCCATTTCCCGCTGATTTCCTTCAGAAAATAGGTTTCCCCTCCAGAAGCTTCCACCAGAATTCGATCCCCCTCGGTCCTCACGTCGAGGACTTCCAGTTGGGGACGGTCGTCATCGCTGACGTTCTGGAATTCAGCCAGTTTTTCATATACGGATTTGGAACTGTTCTTTTCGAAAAGACCCAGTCGGGTACGCCCCAGATACAGGCCAATGGCCGATAGTTGATCGAGATAGGACTGGATGGTTTGCTTGCAGGTTTGTTCGTGACTCATTTTTTTCCTCGGTTCCGGCTGACGCCATTCAGAAGGGACTGTCCTCGGGAGGTATATACACCGATGCGTTGTCCTCGGTCAAAGCGTTTTCGAATTTTGTGCATTCATGGACAAAGTGCAGATTTACAGTCCCGGTGGGACCATTACGGTGTTTCGCGACAATCAGTTCGGCTTTTCCCTTGAGTGCAGGGTTTTCCCTGTCATAGTATTCGGCTCTGTGAATGAACATGATGATGTCTGCATCCTGTTCGATGGCACCAGACTCCCGGAGGTGGGAAAGCATCGGCTTTTTGTCTTTTTCCTTCTCCACCTCGCGATTCAACTGGGAAAGCACGATCACGGGCAGATCCAGTTCACGGGCCAGCGCCTTGAGTCCCCGGGAGATTTCGGAAATTTCCTGTTCCCGGTTGATGTTCCTGCCGGTGCGACCATGCATCAACTGAAGGTAGTCAATGAGTATCATGCCGCGCCGGTAGGGATCATCGGCCGGAAACCACTGCCGATCCGAGCGCCACTGCCTGGCCCGGGCTCGAACCGTATGCATGGAAATGCCCGGGGTGTCATCCATTACCAGAGGTGCCTTGAAGAGTTGGTTGCAGCCGCTCATGATTCGGGCCAGCAGCGTGGAATCGCTGGTCTTGGAGCTGGTATAGGTCAACTGGTTCCGCAACTGGTGCAGGTTGACCCGTGAAGCGCTGGACAGCAGCCGCATGGTCAGTTGCTCCATGTTCATTTCCAGCGAGAACACCAGCGTGGGAACCCCGCTGACTGCTGCGTGCTCGGCAATGTTCAGGGCGAGTGCCGTCTTTCCCATGGAAGGCCGTGCGGCCAGAATGATTAAATCGCCCCGCTTGAATCCCCCGGTGATGCGATCCAGATCGTCAAATCCCGAGGAAACCCCCAACCCGATTTCCGGGTTCTTCAAACTGTTGGCCATCTTGTCCAGATACTTGTTCAGTTCCGTCTTGATGTGGGAAAACGTGGAAATCTTGTCTTCCATCGTCGCCGCATAAAACAACTGACCCGCCCAGTCGAAGAGATTGTTTCCGTCCTCTTCCTCCTCCTCCCTGGGGGCATAACCCCGGGAAACTATCTCCGTGCAGGTGGAGATCAGGCGACGTATCCGGGATTTTTCCCGCACAATCATGGTGTAGTGCAGGACATTGGCAGTGGTGGGCACCTGGGAAGCAAGTCCCACCAGATATTCCATGCCCCCGGCCCTGGTCAGGCGATCCCGGGAATCCAGTTCCGCCGTGAGGGTGGTCAGGTCGATGGGCTGCCCCCTCAGATCCAGGGCCACCATGGATTCGTAAATGTCCTGGTGGGCCGGAATATAAAAATCAGTTGCCTGCAAAAGGGGCGTGATCTGGGGCAGGGTCCCCATGTCGAGAAGCACTGCGCCGAGAACGGCCATTTCAGCCGGTTTGCTGTGTGGTGGATTTCTGACTTCGGAAGGATCAGTCTTCACTGATGACCCAGACCTTCAGACTGGCGCTGACGGAATGAGCCAGGCGACAGGAAACCTGATGCACGCCGGCGGTCTTGATGGGTTCGTCCAGAACGAATGCCTTGCGGTCGAGTTCCAGTCCCTGGGCCATGAGCGCGGACTGAAGATCCTTGGCGGTGACGGAACCGAACAACTTGTCCCCTTCACCCACACGCTTGGGAATGGAAACCGTGAGTTGTTCAATTTTGGCCTTGAGATCTTCGGCGGTTTTGACCACCTTCGACCGACGGGCGGCGATCACGCGCTTGTCGTGTTCCAGGCGTGACTTGTTCTTGAGGGTGGCTTCCACGGCCAGACCCTTCGGAATCAGATAATTGCGGCCGAAACCTGCCCGGACACGGAGGATTTCCCCGGATTTCCGGCCGAGAATGTCTTCACTGAGAATGATTTCCATGTATGCCATGGTGTCTCCCCTTTCTACTCATTGACCGCAAACGGCATGAGGGCGACCATGCGGGACCGGCGGATTGCCAGGGACAGCCGGCGCTGGTGCTGGGCACAGGTGCCCGTGATGCGACTGGGAATCATCTTCCCGCGCTCGGTGACAAAAGACCGAAGCAACTGGGGGTTCTTGTAATCAATGGCCTGCGTGGGTTCCGCGCAGAACAGGCAGACCTTGCGGCGTCCAAACCGGCGTGGTTTCTTGTCGTTCATGGCTTACTCCTTGTCCTCTTCCCCGGTTTCCCCGTCGGAAGCATCCTGATCATTGTCTTCATCCGAATCTTCTTCGCTGGAATCCATGGTTTCTTCCTGGGTTTCCTCCGCCTCGGCCTCCTGCACATCGAAGGCCTGGACGTTGGCAGCCTGGTTCAACTGCTCTTCGGAGACGGTTTCGGGACGGGCGTTCGGGTCGACATTCGCGTCAACGAGAATGCTCATGTAGCGGATGACTTTTTCGATCATGCGAAGGAGGCGCTCGATTTCGGCCACCAGTTCAAAATGCCCGAGAAAACGCCAGTAAAGGTAGATACCCTTGCGATTCTTGCGCACGGTGTAGGCCAGGCGGCGGCGACCCCAGTTTTCAAGGGCCAGCAGGCGGCCTTCCTTGCGATCCATCAGATCCAGCACGCGGCGCTGGATGGTCTTGATGTCATCGGAAGTGGCATCGGGCGCGATGATGGTGATCAATTCATACTCGCGCTCTTGGTTCAGTTGATCTCGATAGGAACGTGTCAATGGCATGTTTTGTTTCTTTCTCCCTCTGGATGGGGGTACAATACCCTTTTGCCCCGTACACCGTGTACGGAGCAGGAAGCGTGCCCGAAGGTCACGAGTGGGGCAAGTTAGTCAAAATTCCTGCGGCATGCAAGCTGTTTTTGCAAAAAATCTGCATGGTTTTCACAAAGCTTGCAAACGGGGGGCTGTTGGATATATCAATACGCATTGATCCGCCCCCGTAGCTCAGGCGGACAGAGCAGCGGTTTCCTAAACCGTTGGCCGGGTGTTCGAGTCACCCCGGGGGTGCCGATTTTTTACGGAGGCCATCATGACAGAATCCGGCGTGCAGGAAATTTCCGACATCATGCAGAAACTGGTTGCGTTCCGTTCCCGCATTCCGGGGCAACTGCTGCAGAACATCAAACCATCCACCGCGCTGATCCTGGATCCCGACGCCCAGTCCCGCAACACCCTGCGGGAAATCATCGAACAAATGGGCTACCGGGTCTTCGCTGTCAAAACCCTGGAGGACGCTGAAAAGACTGCCGACTCCCTGCGCGATCTGTCCATCGTGGTCGCCGTTCCGCGGCCCCGTGGCGACGAAGACCGCAGCGGACTTGACTTCCTCTCCAGACTCAAGACCCAGTCACCGAACCTGATTCCCATCCTTTCGGTCAATTTCACCGAAAGCGAAGACGCCGTGGGTGCCCTGCGGCAGAACATCCTCGGCTTTTTCATCAAGCCCTACGAACGCACAGAGGTGCTCCGCAACCTTTCGGATCTGTTGTGGCTCTATGACCGCCATAACTACCTCGTCCGCCTGCTCGGCGAAGTGGATTCCCTCCTCGCGGATCTGGAATCCCGCCATCCCGCCGGCTGAAACGCATCCATGGCGAAATCCGTGGTCGCTCGAATTCCCCCTGTCCGGATCACCCCCCGGGGGGAACGCATGCTCTCGGAAGGCTGGCCCTGGGTGTATGCCGGTGAAATCCTGGATGATCCTGCCGTTCCTGCCGGAGTCGTTGGCATCCTGTCCAGAAGTGGAAAATGGCTGGGCCAGGGCTTTTTCAATCCGAAAAGCGTTCTGCGTCTTCGGAAGATTGCAGCTACCACCCGCCCACTGGACGACGAATGGATCAAAAGGCAACTGACGGCTGCGGTTTCGTTCCGGCAACGCCTGTTCGGAAGTGAAGAAATCAGTTGCAGGCTGGTCCACGGCGAGATGGATCACCTTCCCGGTGTGGTTATGGACCGCATCGGCAAAGCCTTTGTGATGTCCACACTGTGTGCGGGGGCCGATACATGGATTGACCGGATCGCCCATCTCGTGCAGGAACTTTTTTCCCCGGACCTTTTCGTGCTGAAAAACACTTCCCGGTCCAGACAGACCGAAGGCCTTCCCCTGGAAACACGAATTCTCTCCGGATCCGCGGCACCCGTTTCCTACTACGAGGGGGACCGCATTTTCGTGACGGACCTCCTGGAAGACCAGAAAACCGGCGCCTTTCTGGACCAGCGGGACAACCATGAACTGATGCGGAAACTCGGCAATGGCGCAGCCCTCGATCTGTTCTGCTACCATGGCGGGTTTGCCCTTGCCATGGCGAAAAACGGTGCAGCCGTCACCGCACTGGATGCATCGGCCGCCGCCGTGGAACGCCTGACCTCAAATGCGGAAAACAACGGGGTCCCGGTACGGGCCTTCCGGCAAGACGTGTTTGACTTTCTGCAGAAGGACACGGAACGATGGGACACCATCGTATGCGATCCGCCAGCGCTTTGCCCCACGGCAGGTGATCGCAGGAACGCGCTGGGCGCCTATCGGCAACTGGCCGCCGGATGCCTGTCCCGGCTCAAGGGCGGAGGCATGCTCCTGTTCTGCAGTTGCTCCGCCCATGTGTCCCCGAACGATCTGCTGGGGGCACTCAACGGCGGAGCCGCTGAAGCCGGACGCCCATTCGGTGTGCTGAAACTCGTCCAGGCCGGCCCCGATCACCCTTCACATCCCCGGATTCCGGAAAGCGCCTATCTGAAGGGCTTTCTGGTACGGGCAAACTGAGGCCACGGAGAGTTGCCATGAGCCTGACCACACCCGAACTTCTCACACGCGCCCGAATGGTGGCCAACAACGCCTACGCCCCGTATTCGCGGTTTCCGGTGGGTGCAGTCCTTGTGTCGGCCTCCGGAAGCATTTACGATGGCGTCAATGTGGAAAACGCATCCTTCGGGGGCACCATCTGTGCCGAGCGGATGGCCCTGGGTGCCGCAGTGACCGCCGAGGGTTCCGCCATGCGCCTGTCGGTTGTGGTGGTGCACACCACCGCCTCACCTCCGGCCGCCCCCTGCGGACTGTGCCTGCAGGTTCTCTCCGAGTTCTGTACCGCCGGCACGCGGGTGATCTGCGGAAACCATCTGTCAGAAACCCGCGAGTTCCGTTTTTCCGACCTGCTTCCCCAGGCGTTCTCCGGAAAGGAACTTCCCGGCATCGAACCCTGACTTTTTGATAACCAAGGAGATGTATCCCATGAAAACCACTTTCCTCTTGTCACTGATTCTTGTGCTGAGTGCCTGCTCGGGCAAAAAGGCCGATCCCAAGGGTGCCACCGGCCCGGAAAAAGCCGTCGGAAAACCGGCGGAAGAACCCGCCGCGAAACCGGCGGAAGAACCCGCCGCGAAACCGGCGGAAAAGCCGGCGGAAAAGCCGGTTGCAGCCTCCCCCGGAAAAATCGAAGTTCCCGAAAACGCCAAAACCGTGGACCAACCCTTCTGGCACCAGCGTTTCTCCCTGGAAGGCAAGGATTATATCGTCCTGAATTCCTTCAAACACGAGAAAACCAAAGACATCAAGGGATATGAAGCCCCCATCGAAACGCAGGTGATCCTGGACAATGCCGGCAACATCGTCAGCGTGAAGATTCTTTCCCACAAGGAGACGGATTCTTTCATCGAACGGATTGAAAAGGAGTGGATCGGGAAATTCGACAACCACCCCCATGACAAGCCGATTCTCGGGGAAGGCGGAATTGACGCGCTTTCCGAGGCGACCCTGAGCGCCGATGCCCTGCGCAAGGCAGTGGACATCCTGCGCGGGGAAGCTCTCGGGCACCTGCTGAAACCTGCGACCGAAAGGCAGTAATCATCCAATCCGGTGAGGTGACCATGTTTTCCAGCATTTTTGACATGGCCAGGGGCTTCTTCAATGAATCCATCGGGGAATCCGTTTTTCTGTGGAAGCACGTCATCCTGAGCACTTTGATCCTGTCAATGGCCTACCTGTTGCGCAAGGTTGCAGTGGACAGTGTACTGGCCCTTCTGTCGCGCTTTGCCGCAAAAACCAAGACCCAGGCGGACGATCTGCTGCTCGAAGCCATCCGGGTTCCCGCGCGTACTGCCATCGTGTTGCTGTCCGTTTTATGGGCGGTGTACATCCTGCCACTGGAAGCATTCCCGGTGGTGGAAAAGATCTTCCTGGCAGCCTTCCGCGTCACCACCATCATCCTGGTCTGCTGGACCGGAGTGCGGGCCATACGCGTTCTCACCTACCTGCTGCGGGGAGTCATCAACATCAAGGATGCCATCATTGATGATCGGCTGATTCCCTTCGTGGACCAGATTCTGCGCATTGTGGTCGTGCTCATCGGATTCGTGATGATCCTGCAGGAACTTGGCTACGATCCTTCCGGCCTGCTGGCGGGACTCGGCCTCGGTGGACTTGCCTTTGCCCTGGCCGCGAAGGACACATTGCAGAATTTTTTCGGTTCCCTGATGATTCTCACCGACCAACCACTACAGGTGGGGGATTTCATCGAGTTCAAGGGGATTGAGGGCACGGTGGAGATTATCGGATTCCGGTCGACCCATGTCCGGTTGCTGGACCGTTCCATTGTGCAGATCCCCAACGGATTGCTGGCGATGGATCCGGTGCGCAATTACACCCGCAGGGATCGCAGGCGAATCCAGTTCACTGTGGGCATCACCTATGAATGCACTCCGGCCATGATGAAAGCCGCCATCACCGCCATCGAAAAAATCCTGGCCGAGGAAAACCGCATCCTCCAGGACATCCTGGTGGTGCGCTTCCAGAATTTCGGGTCCAGCAGCCTGGATATCCTGGTGCATTGTTTCGCTGACACCACCGCATGGGCGGAATGGCTGACCATCCAGGAATCCGTCATGCTCCGCATCTACGAACGCTTCGGCGAGTTGGGAATCCCGTTCGCCTATCCAGCAATGACCGTTCACATGGCAAGGGACGTGTCCCCCGACATGGAAGACAAATGCAGGCTTTTTCTTGAATCCATCGGTTCCACGACCCTGCATGAACCACCGTCCGCCGCCGAACCGCCGTCCGGTGGACAGTCCTGACAAAAAAAATCATTTCCTGCTATTGAAATTTCGCTGCTATACTATATGGTGCACGAAATTGTTCGCCCACTTGTGCCGGAGTTTGATCATGTCTTGCCACAAATTTTTTTCTGCAACCTTTTCCTTGCTTTTTTCCCTTCACCTGTTCGCCTGTGCCGGTGGATCCCGCATCGTCCGCAAAGAAATCTGCGACAACGGCATTGACGACAACGGAAACGGTCTCACTGATTGTGCCGACCCGGAGTGTTATTATCACGTGGCCTGTATCGGCACCACTCCTGAAAACTGCACCAACGGCATTGATGACAACGGAAACGGCCTCACCGATTGCGCCGACCCCGAATGCTTCTCCCACTCCGCCTGCACCGGCACCACTCCGGAAAACTGCACCAACGGCATTGACGACAGCGGAAACGGCCTCACCGATTGCGCCGACCCCGAATGCTTCTCCCATGCCGCCTGCCAAAACACCTGTGACGCGGATCGCATCTACATTGGATCCCCGCAATCCTGTCCCGCTGGTTCCCAATGCGGCATGACCTTTGCGAATCCGGACTTCGTCGTGGAGTGCCGACCCGACAGTTCCTTCGCCGGCGGGTCCTTCTACGGGTCCTGCGGGTCCGGCAACGCCTGTCCTTTTGGCAGTATCTGCGACTCCGGCTACGGATGCATGCCCTTTTGCGATGCGGTGAACAATCCACCACAGCATTCCTGCCCGTCCAACGGCCTGTGCCTGTTCAGCGTCACCACCACCACCAACCGGCAGATTGGCCTTTGCAAGGGAATTGACAACTGCGATCCCGTGGCCAACAACTGCTCCGGCAAGGTCTGTGTCCTTCTCGTTCAGGGCACCGTCTGTCTTGCCCAGACCCAGGGAAAAACCATTGGACAGACATGCCAGTACGCCGATGACTGCGCCGCAGGCCTCATCTGTGTCGGCACCTGCGAAAGGGCCTGCTACCTCTCCTCAGGCAGTCCCTGCAGTTGGCTTGAAGACTGTGTGCAACTCGTGGACGGCAACGACAACCCCATTCCCACCTACGGCGTTTGTTACTGACGGAAAACCCCATCTTCAGTCGTTTTGTGAAGGGTTGACCCCTGTGGTTCTTTGCCGTATTGTTCAACCGCGTCGGAGGCTTCCTCCGGTACCGCCAGAAAGGCAACTGACCCGATGGACACGCATGTATGGTCATTTCTTCTCGTTGTCGCGCTCTGCTCGGCAATCGGCTATTTCCTGCTCAAGCGATATGCCGCCTATCATATCGACAAAAAAACCCGCAGACTGATCGATGAATTCCGCCAGGAAACCGGCTTGCAGACCGACGACCGCCCCCCGGATGTGATCGAAAAGGAACTTTTGGCCGCAGCAGGACCGGAACAGGCGGATGCATCCGATGACGCAGATGATTCCGATGATGCTGATGATGCAGATGACGCAGATGATTCCGATGATGCAGACAAACAGGATCCGGAGAAGCACTCATGAACAGGATCATGGCATTCGGGTCGTCACATCCCGGGCTGACCGCCCATGCACTTTACCCGTATCGCAATCTCTTCCGCGGCAAGGCTCATGAAGGCCCCTTTTCCTGGGGAATGGCCATGTGCCGACCCCCTGACGAGTTCGATCTCAAACGCCGCCCCCTGCATATGGACTCGGTGGACCTGTTCGAAACCATCCAGCACTGGCATCCGGAGTACGGACTGGCGCACGTGCATGTCACCAGCGAGCAGCGCTCCCCCAACGACATTCCGCCGTTCCGCTACCGCAACTGGTACTTCACCATGCTCGGCGGCTCTTCGCGGCATGCTCGCGTCCGGGAGTGGCTCCAGAGTTCCATCAAGGGGGATTTGCGCTGGAACATCCCCGGAAACACTGAACAGGAACTGGTATTCCACCTGTTTCTTGTCTTCCTGAAGGAAACCTGCCAACTGGGCAACTACAATCCGGATCGGAACTCTGTTGCAACGGCGCTGGTCCAGACGTACCGCAACTGGCGGTTGATGGCCCGGGATGTGGAAGAAGAATTCATTCCATCCGTGTTCATGGTCAGCAACGGCCGCTTCCTGATGACCTATTGTACAAAGGAAAACATTGGCGGCTACCGTTTCGTGGATGGCATTGTCGGCCCTTGTCCCTATTGCCGGGATCACGTTCACCGGGAGGATGTGGAAACCACCCATCCGCAATTGAACACCCTGCTGGTGGTGGGGGATCTCGATACGCCGCCTACCCAGACAGGACTGACTCCCATCCCGACCGATCAGGTGCTCTTTTTCTCCAGGAATGAACTGGAGTGGATTCCGGTCTGACGGAACATGCCGAACACGGCCCTCTCACTTTTTCTCAGTTTTCTTTCCCTGATCACGACCATGTTGCTTGTGCGCTACATGGATCCCCCCTGGTGGCAGCGCATGCTCGGACCGCTGTTCGCGTCTGCCGGGCTGTTTGTCTGGCTGGCCGCTGGACATGCCGCCCACCGCTGCCGCCTGGCCACGGCGAGGCCATGGCTGGTACTGGCCGCCGGCTGGGGATTTTTCCTGTTACTCCGACTGGTTTTTCCGCCGATTTTGCCACCGCCACCGGATCCCTTCGTGGAAATCCCTACCCTGTCCCACCTGGACTGGCACAGCCTGCTTTTCCAGTGGGCTCCCTTTCCCCTGTTCGCCCATGCACTCATTGTCTTCTCAAGGGCTTTTGCCAGGGAACTTTTCATGGAGGAGGGCTCCCTGTTTGCGCTTGTCCACCTGGGGGGTATTCTGGCCACCCTCCCCGGGGTGGTGCAAATCCTCTTGCCCCTGGACTTCTGGTTCCTGGTGCCGGTTCTTTTTTTGGCCGTGACCCTTCCCGGCATCACGGTTTTTCGCCGTCCCCCCCCCAGGGAGTCGAACAGGTTTTCGAAAAAAACAAAAACATAGAATTTTCAAATACTTTTTGCGTTCACAGCTTGCCTGTCTCCCATAATAAATGTACACTTTTGTCGTTTTGAAGGGGTGTGATTCATGTTCCCTTCGGTGGATCTGTTTTATCTGGACAAGCCGTCATTCATCGGAATTCTCGCCATTTTGCTGGATTTGGCGTTGGTTTCCTTCATCATATACCGGTTTCTGCTGTTCCTGCGGGGCACCCGCGCCAGTCTCATGCTCGTGGGTCTTCTGCTGGTACTCACGTTTTCCTGGTTTTTCTCCAACTATCTGGATCTGTTCACCATTCAGTGGCTGCTCTCGAATTTCCTCAGTTACTTCTTCATCTTTCTCATCATCATCTTCCAGGTGGAAATCAGGCGTTTGCTGACCCACGTCGGATCGGAAATGTCCCTTTTTGCCGGAGCTGAAGGTTCCCTGGAAGTATTGGATGAACTCATGGAGGCACTTGAACGCATGGCCCAGATGCGGACCGGTGCCATCATTGTCGTGGAACGCAGCGCCATCATGGATGACACCGTCTTTTCCGGCGGAGAAATCATGGATGCCCGCCTGAGCAAGGAACTTTTATGGGCGCTGTTCAACGTCGGTTCTGAAAACCCGATGCACGATGGTGCCGTGGTCATCCGGAAAAACCGCATATACAAGGCGGGAGTCATCCTGCCGATGTCCGACAACAAGCAACTCGACAGCCGCTACGGCACCCGCCACCGTGCTGCCCTGGGCATCACGGAGAACACCGATGCCATCACCATCGTGGTCAGCGAGGAACGCGGCACCATCAGCCTCTGCGACAAGGGTCTGATCGTGCCAATGGAAAACACCATGCGCCTCCGTAACGAACTGTTGCGACTCATACGCAACCAGAACCTCACGCCTGCCCGCTGGTGGCGCAAGACCAGTCGATCGAAAGGATGATGCCCCGTGCGATGGTTGCTGGTTCTTTTTACCAATAACTGGAAATTGAAAGTCTTTTCCATTGCCATTTCAGTGGGACTGTTCATTTTCGTGCGCAGTGACAAGGATTCCGAGGGCACCTTGACCGTTGACATCGAGTACATCAACCCCCCCGGTGAACAGGTGCTGCTCAATGAACTCATTCCCCAGGTAAAACTTGCCCTGCGGGGTCCGTGGATGGGAGTCCGCCGCCTGGACGGGGCGGTGTGGGAACGCAAACTCCGGGTAGACCTGGCCTCCATCCGGGCGGACCGGTTCGATCTCGATTCCACCATGTTTCCCTTGCCAAAGGGCATCCGAATCATGAGCATTTCTCCCCAGTATCTGCCCATCCGGATGGAGGAGCGCATCCAGCGACCTGTGCCCATCACCCTCAAAGTGGAATCGGACCGGGACCACACCGTCACCGAAACCACACTGGAACCCAACCGGGTCATGATGTCGGGACCCCGCTCCCTGGTGCTTTCTTTCGCGACCCTCCCCCTGCCCACCCACAAGGTGGAAAAAGATGGTCAGCAGGAATTCATGCTGCCTTTGCCGGAATTGCCGGCCAGCATTTTTCTGGAACCTGCTGTACGGGAAGTGAAGGTCCGGATCTCGGTGGAAAAGGCCATAAGCGTCAGGCAGTTTTCCAACATTACACTTGCCGTGCGCGGAGCCGGAAACCGTGTGCAGGTGGAACCGCGGGTGGTGGATATCACGGTCGAGGGCCCTCGCAAAACACTTTACCTGCTGCAGCCGTCTTCCATCATCCCCTATGTGGAATTACTGCGCAATCCCCCCGAAAATGAATACTTTGCCCCCGTGCTCCTGGAAAAACTTCCGCCGGAATTCCATTTCCGGGTGATGCCATCCCAAGTCCGGGTCAAACTTCCCTAGGTTTTTTCAAAACATACGCGTCCACCAGCATGGCTGCCGCCCCCGTGACCATGACAATCACGCTCACAACGGCGCCCTTTCCGGTGTACACCAGGGAACTGCGCAGCATGTATGCACAGAAAAGCACAAAGAGAATGGGGGTCACCGGATACAGGGGTACGGAAAACGGGCGGGTTTCCCGTTTGTCCCGATGCCTCAGCACGAAAAGCGAAACCCCTGCCAGCATGAAGAAAAACCAGAATGCAGGAGAAGTGTAATCCACCATGGATTCCAGTCCTTTTTTGGTGTATGCGCCCAACAGAATCAGGGCAAAGGCGATACCTGCCTGCAACAGGAGCGCTGCCGTGGGAGTACCCCGCTTTTCATTCCATCCGCCCAAAAAGCGGAACAGGCGAAAATCCCGCCCCATGGCGAAATTGCTGCGGGCGCCCGTAATCATGGTGACATTGGCGGTGCTTAACGCCGCTACCACGATGAGCAGGCTGATGACACGACCCCATCCGGCTCCCAGCGTGCTTTGGACCACATCGTGGTACACACTGAAATTGCGCATACCGGAAAGCCCTACGGCCCTGTACAACGCGAAGTTCACCAGCAGGTAGATGACCGTCACCACCGCGATGCCGGCCAGAAGGGACCGCACGATGTTGCGTTCGGGGTTCTTCACTTCCGAGGAGATGTAGGCCGCCTCGTTCCAACCGCCGAAGGTCAAAAGCACGAACACCATGGCCATGCCGAATTTCCCCATGAACTCTCCGGATTTGAAAGCCTCGGGCGCCGGTGCGGAAGAGGGACCGGCCACCAGTGCTCCCAGCACGAACACCAGCACCAGACCCACCAAGATGGCAATGGTCAATGTCTTCTGCGTGTTGTTGGAACTTTTCACGCCGGCGATGTTGAGTGCCGTGAGCATGGCCACGATGAACACCGCATAAATCGGGTCCGAAAACCTCCCAAGGGGATACAGTCGGGTCAACTCTCCCCCGATGATGAACGCCATCATGACGATGGATCCGGGCTGGATGACCATCATGCGGGCCCAGGCAAACACAAAGGAAAGTTTTCCCCCGAAAGCTCTGGACAAAAAGTGATAGTCCCCTCCGGCATCCGGATACGAGGTGGCCAGTTCCGCATAGCAAAGCACACCCACGAACGAAACGAAGCCACCCAGAATCCAGACCCCGGCAAGCATCCAGCCGGAATCCACATGCCATGCGATGAGCGTGGGAAACTTGAAGATTCCCGCGCCGATGACGATCCCCACCACTATGGCGATGCTGTCGTAAATGGAAAAGTTCTTGCGTGGACTGCCGACTTCCTGGGCCATGATCACCTCCGGGCGGCAGTATCCGGGGATCCCCCCCCTCAAGTCAAGCTCTGGTTATGCAGGAGCCCGACTCACGCCTTGTTACTGCACAAATTCGCCAAGCATCACAGGGAACGTGGAATCATGGCGGGATCGATCCCCGAGTTGCCCGGTATCGTTTGCCCCCCAGCAATAGACCCGCCTTGACATTGGCGCCGGTCTGACAGTCACCGCACAGGCGTGACGACGGGAAATGGAAATGGACGAAACTCCCCACTGTCCGGATTCAAACATAACTTGTGCGGGTGAAGAACGATCATTTGTGTCCCCTAAACCCAGTTGCCCAAAATCATTCTGCCCCCAGCAAAACAGGTGCTCCCCGGGCATCAGGGTCATGCAGGTACTGTTTCCCCCTGCGGATATCTGCATGGCACCATGATACCCTCCCGGCATGCTCACCAGATGCGGAGTGTGAACGATACCACCACCTGGCCTGATCTGGCCATGGCTGTTGGAACCCCAACAAAATACTCCCGATGTACTCATGACACAAGTATGATTGTCACCTGCCTGAATGGAATTCATGCCAACCTCGGAAAATGGTACCGGCACCGGATGGGGGGAAGACTCCGGTCGTCCGAGTTGCCCGAATGTGTTGTCGCCCCAGCAATATACCTGATTGTCAGCAAACCGGAAACCACAGGTATGCCTGTTTCCCGCGGCAACCTGGTCCAGGATCAATGGAATATCTCCTCCTCCGTTTGGATCAGGTATGTGAATCTGAACCGGAATTTCATGCGCATCCGCTGTAGCCGGCAAACCCAACTGGCCCTGCTGGTTGTCCCCCCAGCAATACACATGTCGATCGGGCATCACCACGGCACAGGTATGTTCCCCTCCGGCTGAAACCATCTCGACATGGGTAATGGGATCCGGCGGAACATCGTAGTACAACATCACGAACGCATCATTGTTCGCACTATGCCTGTCACTGAAGTCTTCAAAACCCACTCCCAGTTGCCCCCGGTTGTTGCGACCCCAGCAAAACAATCTTTGATTTCCACCATTGAAATCCCGAATCGCACAGGTGTGATTCTTGCCTGTGGACGCTGAATGCACTTGAGGCAAAACAAAGGATGGACCTGGAACCAAAGCCGGAGGATCCCGATGGCCAATCCCTATCTGGCCAAATCCGTGATTACCCCAGCAAAACAGGGGGTCGTTCCACGCACCGTAAGCGCAGGAATGGTTGCCGCCCACCTTGACCCAGTGTGACTTCGGGAAATCGGCATCCACCTCGCATCCATGAAAATCGTATTCACAGAACCCATTGCAGAACAGGCCCGTCCCCTGAAGCAAACCGAAATGCTGACAAGTATGGGGCTGTTCTTGCATGGAATAATCACATTCCTCGAATGGAGACTGAAAAATCTCATCCCCGCACGTTCCCCCGCAACCGGAATAATCCAGTCTGCAGTCAAAGCATGCAACCTCTCCCGGGTAATAACCCATATTTTCACATGTAAAAACAACAGGAACCGAACCATCACACTCTTCCATTCCCAAAACCAGGCCGTCGCCACAGATGGGGTCGCAAACCATGGGTTCCCCTTCGCAGTGCCAGCCGGTTTCGAGGTGGCAGGTGTTTGAACACCCGTCGCCGTTCATGTTGTTTCCGTCGTCACATTCTTCACCGTCATCGATTTCCCCGTTTCCACACAATTCCACCGGCCCGCACCCGGACGTGTCGAACCGACAGTTGGTCATACAAGCCAGCACTCCTGGACCAAAGCCCAGTCCTTCACAGGATTCCGCCCCCAGTTCTTCTCCGTCACATTCCTCCCCTTCATCCACAACACCATCTCCGCAGGTTTCCGGTGCATTGCATCCGGAAGTATCAATGCGTTTGCATTGATCACAGACCAGCACCCCGGGTTTGTTGGTCATGCTTTGACACGTTTTTCCGCGGAAATCATTTCCGTCGCACACTTCCCACCACTGGAGCTTGGTCTGGTCCTGTGAAAGTTGACACCTGACTTATGGGGAGTAAAGTCCCTGAG
>CAZTZR010000048.1:0-27399 GCA_964618145.1 uncultured Kofleriaceae bacterium | reverse complement strand
ACGGGCCACCGTGTTTGCCGGCGGGATCCACCTTCTTCTTCGACTTGTCGTCACATCCCATGAACGCGATGACCAGAACCACCAAACCAGAGATCCAAGTTGTCCGCATGACCTTCACTCCTTAATTTGAAAATGGCAGACGTTGTCCGCAACCCATGTTGAAGTACAAAAAGATTCCTTCCTTGGCAAGTATTTTTTTTGTTCTCATTTTGTCTGTTTTCCTGTCACAAGATAGATAGGACCCAACTGCATCACTGCAGGGAGAATACCTTGTACAATGCGGGTTTTTTCGGTTGTCCGTTATTACCGGCAATAATGGAGTGCCGGCCGGTCATTTGCGGGGTTCTGACGTGGCGATCACCACCAGTTCGTCCAATTTTTCCAGTACATAATCATGGGGTGGATTGGTCAGAAGCGTCCGGGTTTCATCCGGTGCCACCTTTTCCACCGCCATGAGAATGGCATCGCTACTTTTTTTGATATGCAACATGGCATCGAAAAAGGTTTTTCCAAGAAGAATTTCCGGCAGGGGAATCTTGTAAAACTGGTTTCCTCGGGTTGAAGTCAGCAGTTCGTCCACGATTTTCACGACACCTCGGGCCCGTGATGAATGGGCAATGAGATGTCCCATGTAATCGTCACCGATGACAATTTCTTCAACCTTTGCCATTGCCAAATGTTCAATGTTTTCCCGACGCAGCAGTTCCGCGCACGTGAATATGCCGGGATGCAGTTTCTCAATGGTCAGGGCGGCCAGGATGGTCCGGGCGTCCCGGTCCTGATCCGGTCGGGGAATGCTCTTGTCCGCAAGAAGGACGGTAACCCTGGCCCGCTCGATGCCCGCCTTGAGCAGAATGGATGTGGAGGTGTAATCCCCTCGAACGAAATACAAAAAATCCGTGCGGCATCCGTGGGCGGCGAATGGCGGATCCTCTTCCATTTCGGCGATGAGCACGATGGGGATGTTCTTCGTGCTGGGATCGCTCTGGAATTCCCGGATGATGGTGATGGCGGAACGGTTCCATCCGCAGATGATGGTGTGGTTGGTCAGTTCCTGAAGTTCCATTTCGCGTGCCTCCACCTGGTTGCGCAGCCTGGAAACCATGACTGCGGAAATGACGCCGGTGAACATGGCGAAGAGTGTGAATCCCCCCATCATGACGGTGGCAAGGATGAAGCGGCCAGCGGTGGTGGTGGGCTCTGCACCGATGGGTTCACCTGCCATCAGGGACAGAAGGCTCCACCATGCACTGTCGGAAAAGGAGCCAAATCCCGGGTTTCCCTTCTCGGCAACCAGCATCCCGATGGCACCCAGCAGAAGGAATCCCAGCAACACACCGAAGACCATCATGTTCTCGATCAGTCCCTCATGGACCATGGACGCCATGCGTCTTCCCCTGCGGGTGAAAATGACCCCCACCCGGACAATGCGGGCGATCCGAAGGACGCGAAGGATGCGCAACGGACGCACGATGGGAACTACCGCCAGGATGTCGAGCCAGAATTCCCGGAAAAAGAGGCTGGAACTTTTGAAGGCATACCACCGTGCGGACAGTTCCACCACGAACACGCCGGTGATGATGTTCTGGATTGTGGTGAAGAGCCAGTCTTCATGGGTTCCTTCGTCACAGGTGGCTTCAAACACGGTCAGCACCACGCTGGCGATGATCAGGGCCGCGATGGCGATGTCCGTGAAGGGATGGGCGAAGAAACGGTTGATCCTGGTTTTGAGTTGAGATCTGTCCATATTGCCCTAGGGGCCTATCCGCACGGTGGCGTGCCGGACTCCCACCAGGGTGTCCTGTGCGTAGGCGTACACGGTCATGAGGCGTTCACCCGTGGAGGAGAAATCCCTTTGCATCCGGAACAGGTGACCATCAAACATGGGCTCGTCCAGGGGCCAGCGATCCATGAACAATTCCACCCGGTCTGCGCCTTCTGCCTGGACCTGCAGGGAAACAAGTTCGGTTCCCTGCTGGCACCCAGGACCCAGATACTGCGTGCGGATGCGGATGGGGACGCCAAAATCCACCTGCAGGCGGACCCGGGGTCCGGGATCGGACAGCAGGGCCGACAGGGTTTGCTGTGCCAGAAGGGACATGTGCCCGTCATTGGTGGTGTTGTAAGGCATGCTGGCGGCCAGGAAAAAGATGCGTCCGGTGTTTTCCTGGACGATGAATGCATGGTCCAGGCGGTCATTGTCGTACACCTGTCCGGTCTTGTTGTAGATGCGCAGGGGACCCGGGAGCGCATTTCCGATTCCCGGCTGGAACTTGGTGGAAGCGGCAAGCAGTGCCGTGTGCAATACCTGCAAATCCGCCGGGGACAGGGTAAAGCGTTCGGACGTCGGAATTTCCTCGTGAAGTACCACGCGGCGCAGTCCCTCAACGAGTTCGGCCAGGGTAATGCAGTTGGCTTCGTTCGGACACTCGGGGAACGTACTTGTGCCCAACCGTTCCGGCAGGGTGCCGGACACGGTGCCCTGGGTATATTGCATGGGTGGCGAAGTACGCAGGTTTGATTCCGGGAACGGCCGGGTGTACCGCCGCTGGAGGACCATGGTCGGCATTCCGAAAGCGGCATCCAGCAGACTACCGTTGATTTCCTCGAACCCGCCGATGAGCATCAGGCGGTTGTAGGCCACGTTGTCACTGATGCGGATGGCCAGATCGATCAGGTTCGTCACTGTTCCATTGTAGGTGCCATCGTCATCCGAAAAGGAGATGCTGGCGCCGCTGTCACAGGAAACTTCTGACAATTTGTGCAGGGCACCCACTGCGGCCAGCAGTTTGATGGTGGAGGCAGGCCAGAAGTTGCCCCAGGACCCGATGAATCCCTGTTCCTGCATGGAGTGGAAGACAAACGCCGGCTGTCCCAGTCCGGGGACAACCGTTCCGGCAAACACAAGGGTGCCCGGAGGGGGCGTGTATCCGGCCGCATCGAAGGCTGCACCCAGGGACGCGCGTTCGGCGACGGCATGCACTTTGCGGGCCCAGTCCCAGTCAGGCAGGGTGTTGTCTTCCAGGGGTTCGGGAACCTCGGCATCGGGTGTGTCGGAATCAGGAATCCATGCGTCCTGTACATCCCCGGCATCGGGAATGTCCTGGGTGGTATCCTGGGGGATGTCCGTTACAAGATCCGTTCCGCTGTCCGGTGTTCCCGTGTCCGGACCGTGTTTTTTGTTTGATGTGGGCGAGCAGGACATGCCCCAGATGGCAAGAAACAGAAACCAACGTCGCATTTTATTTGTATCCCAGTTTGCGGGCCATCCTGAAAATCTTGCTTTCCGCTTTGGTCTGCAGTTGACGGACGCGTTCCCGCGTGATTTCCAGTCGTTCTCCCACTTCCTGCAGGGTCAGCATCTCCTGTCCGTGCAGGCCGTAACGAAGTTCCAGGATGCGCCGTTCACGGGGACTCAACTCCATGAGCAACTCCTCGAGCCACTGGAAATCGAGGGAACGGCTGACCTCTTCTTCCGGAGTGCGGACTTCCGCATCGGGAATGATCTTCTGGAGGGTTTCCTCATCTTCGTCGGAACCAAGGGGCTTGTCGATGGACACGGTACTTTGCGTACGTTGCAGGATGCCGTGCAGGCGGCCCGGGTCCATGCCCATGCGAGTGGCCACTTCCTCCAGGGAAGGTTCCGTGCCGGTGGTACTTGTCATTTCGCTCATGACCCGCAGGATTCGGTTCTTTTCCTCCCGGACATGGCCCGGAATGCGGATGGTGGTTCCCTGACAGGCCACTGCCCGGTTCAGGGTATGCTTGATCCACCAGGTGGCATAGGTGGCCAGGCGGGAACCCTTGGTGGGGTCGAATCGTTCCACGGCCCGCAAAAGGCCGATGTTTCCTTCCCCGATGAGGTCCGCCAGATCGACTCCCTGCTCCTGGTATTTGCGGGCGAAGAAGATGACCAGCCGCTGGTTGGCCAGCACGAGGTTCTCCCGGGCCTTCTGGAACTCGTCGACCTTGCGGAAGAATTCCCTGGCAATTTCTCCGAACCTTTCGGGTGTCTGGCCATACCGGCCCGTGAAGTCCGAAAGAAAGGACGCCTTGGGTTTTCCGGCCTCCCGGATTTCCGCAAGACCAATGCGGAACAGTTCCCCGAGTTCATCGAAAAACTCGTTGCGGAGAGAATACTGCACATGTTCGGTCATCAGGTCATGGCGACGGCGGATGGTGCGCCGCTGGGAGGCAACGAGGAGTTTGATTTTTGCCGGGTCCTTTTCCCTCAGGGACAATGTGGCCTTCTGGGCGAGTTTGTCTCCCGAACGCTCCATTTCCCTGACCAGGACCGTGAGGTTTTCCACGGCTTCGAGCATGCTGGTTTCAGAGGCGCCATCGTCGCGGGGATCCTCGAAATACTGCCACACACGACCGTTTTGCCTCAGCACGAACTGGAGGATGCGGTTGAACACGCTTTCGACACAGCGCACGGAAAGCGCGGCGAGAATGGCCTCCTGCTTTCCGTGGAACATGATTTTTGCCAATTCGATTTCCCGTTCCCGGGTGAGGATTCCCTGCTCGTTGTAGTGGGGGAAAACTTCGGTCGATGCGAGAACTTCCTCCAGATCCGCCTCCAGATCCGTTTCGGTTCCCGACGGTTCAAAACCGTCCCCGGAGTCTTCGGAATCACATTCCGACACATCCGGATCCTCCAGGGTGATTCCTTCCTCCCGCAGCATTTCCAGAAGGGTGTCGGTATCCTCCCGGGTCAACCCGGCCACGCTCTGTTCCCACAGGGGCAGGGGGATCCTTCCGCCTGCTCCGGATACGGCCGAAAGACGCATGAAAAGTGTGTCAAGAGGATTTCGGGTTTTTTTCGCCATCTACACCCCAGTGGTTCGGGTCGGGATTTAACCACAAAAACGTTTCCGAGAAAACCCTTATCACCATTCCATCACATGCCAGGTCCGACCCCAGTTGATCAGCCGCCGGACACGAAAGTTCCGACGGTCACCCTCGACATGGAAGAAGACCCGGTTGTTTTCACAGTTCCAGAAGGCCAGGCGGTTGAAGTCCGAGCCGGCTTCCATGAACCGGCAGGTACCCAGTTCCACGGATTCGAAGGTGGCTGTATCAACGGGAACCCGGGTCGGAAGGGATTTGAGCCTTTCGCGACTTTTTTGCAATTGTTCCGCGTGCAGGCGTTGTGCGGCACGAATCCCCTCTTCCGGTGTGGCCAGATGCATGTCCTTGATTTTCAGGAAAACCTCAAGGGGAATGAACCATGCTTCCAGTGCGTCTTGTTGCCTGTTCCGCAATCTTTTGAACAACTCCCGGATGCGATCCTCGGTGTCCTCGTCGGGCAGGGGGGGTTCGGCGGTTTCCCGGCGGTTTTCCCAGGGAATGGCGGCCTTGGGATCCTGCTTTTTCTTTTCAGGGGAAGGGGTTTGAGGCAGGCTTTCCAGAATGCGCTGAATCTGTTCAGGAGTCTGCCCAATCAAGCCTGTGCCCTGGCCGTCATCGGCGGCCGGGGGAAGGCAGGACCCAAGCAAGAGGATCGGCAGTGCCATTTGGAACAGGTACCTTTTCATGCCGGTGTTTCCCCATCGTCGATGCCGGTGACCACTGCGTCCAGACGGCCTTTCCAGAGGCGCACGGAAACCGTTTCCTGCAGTCCGACCCGGTCTGCATTGCGGAGAATTTCCCCTTTTGGTCCTGTGACCACCGAATACCCGCGCTCCAGGACCGCCAGGGGGGAGAGGGCGTCGAGTTGCCTGATGACACGGTCCAGTTCGGCTTCCTTGCGTGAAAGCAGCAATTGCATGTGGGCAACCGATCGTTCCCGGGTTCTTTCAAGCATCGCCAGTTGATCGGACAGGCGTTTTTGGGGCAATCTTGCAGCCAGGCGTGTGTTCCGGTCCTCCAGTCCACGGCGGCAAATTGCCATGGTATCCTGGACAACACGATCCATGCGCATGGAAAGGTCGTTCAGTTCCACTGCCTTGCGGTTGAGCAGTACCCGGGGGTCGGGTGGTCGGCATTCCCCAAGTTTTCGAAGGGCACGTTCCAGTTGGAAGGTGACCGCCCGGGAGCATCGCACCAGAAGGGTTTCCATGCGCCTGCTCAGGAGATCGGGATCCGCGAAAACAATTTCAGCGGCTTCTGTGGGTGTGGCTGCCCGCACATCCGCCACGAAGTCCACCAGGGTGGTGTCCGTCTGGTGGCCCACTGCCGATACCACGGGTATCGGGCAGGCATGCACCGCCCGTACCAGGGCCTCGTCGTTGAAGCATGCAAGGTCCTCCATGGAACCGCCCCCCCGCGCGATGATTATGACATCCACATCCTGTCGCCGTTCCAGGCGCATAAGGGCCGAGATGATCTGTGGAGGGGCCCCGGTCCCCTGGACAATGGTGTCGGAAACCAGCACACGGGTTCCCACACGCCTGCGCGCAATCTTGAGAATGTCCTGCAGCGCTGCGCCGGAATACGAAGTGACGATACCCACAGTTCGTGGAAGCAGGGGCAGTTTTTTCGGGGGTACCGAAAAAAGTCCCTCGGTCTCCAGTTTTTTCTTGAGTTGCAAGAAGGCCAGCAGAAGGGCACCCTCACCACGGGGTTCCACCAATTCCGCATACAGGGAGAATTTTCCGCGGGCAGCGAACACTTCCAGATAGCCACGCACCAGCACCTGCATGCCTTCTTTTGGTTCGAACGCCAAAGAAACGGTGCGGGCAAAAAGCACGCAATCAAGGCTGGCCTTGCTGTCCTTGAGGGAAAAATAATAAATGCCGTTCTTTTCATTGATACGGCCAAGTTCCCCTTCCACCCAAACGGTTCCGTACCGGCCGCGAAGGCGGGTATTGACGTCCGCGATGAGGTCTGTCACCGAGAATACCGGAGGGATGGCAGGATCCCTGGCGGCTACAGGTCCCGGGGGAGAATCGCCCACGGTTTCATGCGGAACCGGTGGTTTCCCGGGGGACCTGGCGATGGGCGCCGGATCCTGCCATGCCGGATCCAGAAGATCCATCTGGAGGGTCTTGCCGGATCGCGGAGTTTCCGGGGATTTCTTCCGGCTCATCGGCTATTCCTGTTTCAGTTGCACGGGCGGGATGTCACAGTCCCCCACGTAATGGATACGGGCATCCACGGGAGGAGTCTGATAGAAGGCTTCGGGATCCAGTTCGGGATCCAGTTCCATCCGGGACCAGGCAAACACGGCGTCACCCTTTTGCCCCTTCTGGGTAATGCGCATGCGCATGGGAACGTATTTGCCGTCGATTTTCCTGTAACCCCTGTACTCAACACGGATACGGGTCCGGGGCGTCTTCATTTCCACCTTCTCCAGTCGCCAGTTCCCCCGTCCCCGATGTCCGAGCACCCAGAGTTTCAGTTCCCGGTCTTTGTCCCTGGTAGTAATGACCTCGCAGCCGCATGTGGAATCCCATGTGATGGTTTCCGGGGTTCCGTTGCCCCAGGGATTTTCCCCGATCAGCAGGGAGAACAATTCCGCCGGGGACAGGTGCACTCCCAGCACCTTGTTGACAGCACAGGCCTTGGTGGGGCCTACAAAGAAATGGTTTTGGTCCTTGTCATGGGCAACAAACCGGTTTCCGTCCGAGGTGACCAACAGTACCGTGGCGTTCATGGGGGGAGGGGTGACGGCATCGAAACGGAGGCGTCCGATCCGGTCGGCCAGCATGAAAACCTGCACCTTCAGCCGGCCCTTGTCGGTCATGGTGTCCACCTTTCCGGTGGCCCTCATGCCCTCCAGTGACCGCAAGGAAACGGCTTCCTGCACCTCCCGTGCGGTGGGCATGGTATAGGGTCGTTTGTAGGAAGTGCATGCCCACAACATGGTGGGCAGGATCAGCAGGACTGGAAGATTGCGCATGGGCGGTGCTCCAGGAGGTCAGGCCGCTTGCAGCGGGAATCATTTGCCGTATCGCTTGAGGACGCTATTGATGTACAGGGAAATGGTGTCATTGAGCATGGATACCATGTGGGCTTCATTGTCCTGGTTCAGGTCCGCAAGGATGTTGTCGTAATACACCTGTCGTTCCTGGTGGGGAATGATGGCCGGGGGATATCCCGCATGCATGAGGGAGAGATTCATGATCATCCGTGCCAGACAACCGCTGGTTTTGGGCCAGGGAAACACCGCCATGATCCGGTTGTGCAGGGCGGCAGCACGCACGATGGGTGCCAGTTTGCGGAATCCGGGAGATTGCAGCCACTCGCTGAGTTTCCTCATACGATAGGGAATCTTCTCGGGGGGCGCAAAATCATGGGCATACTGGCGGTGCAGGGGCATCTCCTTCCGGTAGGCGAGCAGTTTGGGGTCGCCTGCAGGGGTGATCAGTTCATGCAATGCCTTGATATAAGTCATGTTGATGTTGAGGCGCTTTTTCTGGGCATCGTTTTTCAGTTGTGCCATGCCCTTGTAGAAGGCTACGACCTCATCGTAGTGCGGAATGAGGGAACTGTCGGAAATCACGCGTTCATCCAGTGCGGAACGGATTTCCAGTTCGCCAAGGACGACCCCTTCCATGGAAAACTCGTGAAAGACCCATGTGATGTCCACATCCACCTGGAACTGCTTGCGTTTGGCTTCGCTCCATGAGCCCACGGTTTTCTGGAACAACTGGAGATCCTCATCCAGTCGCTGGGTTTCCATCGGTTCCACGTTCGGAGTGAAAGGTTGTCGGGGCATTGTTGTTCCCTATAAAACGCCGGAATGCGGCGGCCACGAAACCGTGCGGGGGTTCTGTTGCGGAATCCAAGGGGGAATCCATGACCCGGCACGGAAACTCATTTCAGTCGGGCACAGAATACAGACCATAATGTTTTTTGGCAACGAAAAACGGAAAAACCCCTTTCACAAAAGGGTTTTTCATGGGTGGTGTCAGGACAGTTCCGGATCAAAACCGCCGCACAACCCTGAACCCGTTGCGGTTGTCGCGTTCATAAGTCCAGACGTTGTCCCACATGTTCAGTCCCAGTTCCGTAGACAGGCTGAACCAGGAGCCGCCGCGCTTGTCACGGGATTCCGATTTGATGTCGGGACCCCGGTAATCCACCACATGGCCATTGGGATAACCGCCTATGTGCCAGTCCCATACCCAATCACAGACATTGCCGCTCATGTCATACAATCCCAGTTCGTTGGGAAGTTTTGTACCAACCGATTGAGTGCCAAAATGCATGCCAATGAGGCTGTTGTCACGGTACCAGGCATAGTCATCGATGAGTTCGGGATCGAAACTGCCGGCGACCGGCTTGGTGTAGCCATCTTCCTGGTCCGTGGCACCCATGGCTGCCCAGGTCCATTCCATGACTGTGGGCAACCGGTAGCCGGTGGCCGTCCAGTTGGCCTGCACGTCATCCCAAATGGCATCTGCCTGATCTACGGGAACATTCCCCCAGTTGGCGGGATCCGTGCTGCCGTCTATCGAGTACACCGGCTCAAGTCCCTCGAGAATGCTCAAAAGGTTGCAGAACACGATTGAATCGTACCAATTCACGCGTTGTACGGGGTCGGTCAGTCCACATGATTTTTCTTCTTGCGAGGGGTCATAACCGGCAACGGCCAAAAAACGTTCCCGGGTCACTTCTGTCGTACCAATGAAGAACGCCGAAACAGTAGCGAGGTTGTCTGGATTGTCATCATGACGGAACGTGCCCCCGGGTACATAGCGCAGGGTGCCGATATTCGGCGTCACGATGTCTGCGACCATGATTCGGGATACCTCCACCTGGTATGTCTTTACATTGCCGGCTTCGGCTTTCACGGTAATGAGGACCTGGACGGGGTTGTTCTGGATGGGGATGTTTTCCACTGTGGAAGGGTCGAACGTGATTTCAGCATGGGAACAGGCTGCCTCGGCCATTACGGAAAAACCTGTAGCCTGGGTCGGTACGGTGGCAGTGTACGCGGTGACGGCCGGTTCGAAAAAGGGGGAAAGAATGCCCCCAGGCAGGATCGTGATCGACACGAGATCCGCGTTATCACTGACTTGTTCACATCCAGTGACATCAAAACGGCAATCGCTGCCACACGAGAGACTGCCTCTCAGGAATCCCAGGGATTCGCAAGTCTCATTGTCGAGGTCGGTTCCATCGCATTCCTCCTGGTCCTGGAGCGACCCATCCCCGCACCGCCCAAAAGGTGCACACCCGGAAACGTCGAAGGCCAGGCAGTCATCGGAACAGGAGAGTTGACCCCCATAGTATCCCAGGGTTTCGCATGTCTGACTGTTGAGATTGTCCGCCTCGCAGGCTTCGAAGGGAGCCGCAACCACCCCATCCCCGCATTCGGCGTGGATTTCGCATCCGGCAGTGTCAAACCTGCAGTTGGGTTTGCAGCGCAGGCTGCCGGTGCCGAGGCCCAGGCTCTGGCAGGTTTCATCCGAAATATTCTCCCCGTCACACTGTTCCCCGTGAAGAATCTGAATGAATCCGTCCCCGCACCGCGCTCCGCAAACGGAGCGGTCGAATGTACAGTCCGATTTGCAGGACAACACGCCATGCTGGTCGTAATATCCCAGTTCGTAGCAGTTGGCGGCAGTCGATTCCGTCTTGTCACATTCTTCCCCGGGGTCGAGAATCCCGTCGCCGCAACGATCCGGGGTTTTCGTCTTGCATCCCGAAAGCCCGAGTAGAACCAGATACAGTCCAATAAAACAGTATTTCATGGCAGCCTTCCTGGGAACAAAATCCGAATAGTCATTACCGGAAAATGCTGATTTGTAATTCACAGGGATGTCTCCGGTGCTCATTATACCCGCAATTCTCCCGAAATCAAGGACGGCCTGGGGGCAATCCAGGGTGATCGAGTTCTATTTTTTCTGGACAAGGGCCCAAAAGTCTGACCCCGTTGTTTCTGCGGTGTCCCACCGATTTCCGGTGCCGGTGACGGGGTCCGGTTGCCGGTGTACTGAGGCGTCAACCCTGACGCCGGAGAAAAGCTTTGCGGGTCGTTCGTTTGAGTTGTCGTTTACTCCAGGGATTTCATGAGACCCCAAATCATGCCGCTGACAGGCGGGACCTGTGGATGATGAACACGAGGGTGATCATGAAAAGCAGCCAGGGTGGGGATATGGGTGACCCGGATGTGCCCACCTGGTTGCAGGCGCAGGAAACGCCGTCCCGATGACCGGGGCCATTCGTACTCCCGTCCGGTTCGGTGTCGGGGATGTCCACGGAGGCATCCAGGGTTTCGCAGGAGACGTCTCCCGTGGCAGTGACGACAAAGCCTTCGTCTACAAGGCCGTTGCAGTTGTTGTCCAGTCCGTCGCACAATTCGGGAAATCCTGGGCCAACGTCCGGATTCTGGTCATCGCAGTCCTCGTATGCGGGGACGCCGTCCCCGTCTTCGTCCACCCAAAGTGGAATCGCCTCGTGGGCGATGACCAACCCGTCAAGGGATGCCGCCGGTTGTCCGCTGACCGTCTGGTTTTGCAGCCGGATGAAACGGGCCCCGTTTACGCCACACACCCCCAGATCCAGATCAAAATCCCCCGAATAGGTGCCGCAGTCCACAAACGGACCGATGGGAGAGGAACCCACCCGGGCCTGTACCCGGGATGACTGGCGTGACGGATCGAATATCACCGACAATTCCGCGCCTGGACCATCCACCAGGGGAAGACCGGTGTCCAGGACAATGTATCCCTCCCTTCCGAACACCCAGAACAGTCCATCCGGAAGACCCAGGGCATGGAACACGGGATTGTTGGATGCACTGGTCCCCATGTTGCCTGCCGCCACGATTTGGAAGGCCCCAAAAGGACCCGTGGATGGCTCAAGCCGGAATTCCAGGGGATCGGGTATGGTTGCCAGTGACATGGTGGAAACACGGGTTTCGAAACGGGGCGCGTTTATAACCCATTCCATGGGTTCGGAGTCCGGGATGTGGCAGAAAAATCCGGTCAGGGAAGTGAAGACGGGTTGGGGGTGTGCGGACAGGTGTACCCGGGCGCGCACCGGCCGGCCCTCGGAATCCATTACCCGGCCGCAAATCATGTTGTCTTCCATATGTGCAAGCAGGGCATCGAGCGCCAGGATGTTCCGGGCCACGATGGGGCTGGTATCTGAAGGCTGCAGCGTTTCGATGGTGTACGCCAGGGACCCCAGGGTGCCGTGAAACGCATCCTGGCAGGAACCGTAGGCGGGATACCAGTTGTATCCGATGATGACTGTCAATTCGGCGGGCCCAGCGTAAATCTCCGCCAGTTCGAGGATTCGGGAAATGCCTGGGGGGGGCGAAGACGTGCCGTCATAGACGGTATTCACGTACCGGGCTTCGCTGTGGTAGTCCAGGCTCAGGAGAGGGGGAAAGTTCCGTCCAAAATGCAGTTGCGTGAGGGTTTCAGGCTGGCTGTAGGGGGGCGTTCGTCCGCTGGTGTACATGCCGTAATCCCGGTTGAGGTCCTCCCCGTTGGCATTGTAGCGGTCCCGTCGCAGATAGCCGTCGGGATTGAGCACGGGGATCAACCAGAAGGACCAGGTTCTCCGCAGGTCTGCCGCGGCAGGACTGACGAGGTGTTCCGCCAGTCCCATGATGATGTCGGTGCTGACGGTTTCGTTGCCATGATGGGCCCCGGTCAGGCGGATGACGGGTTTTTCGGCTGCCTGACCGGGGGCATCGGAGATTTCCAGCGCAAAAACGGGAAGCCCGTTGATGCTGTGGCCCAGCACATGCAGCCGGGTGCGGTCCGGATACTGGTACTGCAGTTGTTCCAGGCGCGGTCCGATGTCTGCCCACCGGATGTAGGGCGGCGGCGCCTGGGGCGCAGTCCCCAGATGAAACACCTGCAGCCCCTGGACACCGAAGGAATCCAGTACGGTTTCGGTGGTGCTCACCAGAACGTCCGGTCCAACCCGGTCCAGCACGGCGGTGCAGGGTCGATGGAACAGTTCCGGCCACCGCAGGTCGAAAAGTCCATTGCCGGTATCCTCCACGCGGATCCATGCCAGATGTTGCGGGTCACAGGGGGAGTACATGAAAGGTTCGGTGCTGTCCTGCGCTCCACCGGCGGGCGTTGCCGGAAGGTCCGCCGGCCACAGCAGGGTGCAGATCAGAACCAGAAGTGATACCAGGAATTCAAATCGGGGGCGGGACATGACTTGCTCGAGACGTTGTGATCACATTTGCAACTGGCAGAAACGCCCGTGATGTCACAGCCGAGTTTCCGGGCGTTTCTCCGTGCCGTGAAAGTGTCCGCGTCGGAACAGACATATTCTGCGGGAACGCGATCCCTGCAGGTGAAGCATACCTTGCCGGTGGCGGAAACGGGAACCAGGAAAAGAATGAAAAGCGACAAAGACCACAGGATCCTGTGCATGGGCACCTACTGTCCGGGCCAGAAACAGAGAAATTTCCATGCCCATGCGAATCTCTAGCATGAACCCGGCAATCCGGCAACCGTACTTTGTCAACACTCACTGCGCCGGTCAAGTCCATGGATCCCGGCACACTGAATGTATTCCAAAGACCGGCGACAAGGGACGACCGCAAAAGGGTGTCCCGTTGGGTGCGACAACGTCGCCTGATTCATGCGGATTCCCGGTATCCCGGGTCACCAATCAGTTCTCGAAGGGACGGTGCCCTTCACTGGCCATGGGAAAGGATCTCTGCGTTGGCGAAATCCTGATAAGCATCGGGGTTCAGTGGATAGTCCCAGGATCCGGTACGCAACTCTGTACGCCCGCCAAAGCCGGATTTGAAACGATACAATCCATGAAAACGGTGGTCGGTATTCAATCCGGGAGGTACCGCTCCCATCTCGTAACGGATGCAGCCACGGTCCCTGGCAAGGCATATTGCTCTCCAGTGCATTTGATAGGGGGCCATGTGGTTGCGCTTCAGGTCTGCGGATGCACCATACAGAAAATGGGCCGACCGGCCAGAGATGCCAATGATGGCTCCTGCCAGTATGTCTCCTTCGTGCATGGCCAGCAGAAAGAGCAGATCCGATTCTCCACGCGAATCGATCAGGGATTGGAACATCGAGTTGAAATGAAGAACGCTGCAGGGTTTGAACTTGTTACGGCGTGAAGTCTGGCAATACAGTTCAAAAAAATCCGGCAGGTAACCGGAGTCAACAATTTCCACGGAAACACCTTTGCGTGCAGCCAAGCCTATGTTGTACCGCGTCTTGGGTTTCATCCGTGACAAGAGTTCGGTTTCACTCGCGACAAGATCCACCACCAGTGTGCTGGGTGCAGTCAGATCGATGGTTTTGCGCAGGTTCCAGTGACGCGTTCCAATATTCATGCGAAGTTCCTGCAGGCGGGCTTCGGGGTACTCGTTCTCACCTCTTTCGATCATTTCGTCAGCGTAAGGCGATTTCCATGGAAGGTCGTACCGAATTACGGTGACCCCTGGTGGCAAGTGTTCGGCCAGCGAAAGGGAAAAATTCTCAAGGAATGGCCCGTATGCATCCTCGGGAGGCGCATGTTCCGGTCCATGAGGCACGAAGGCCACCTTGTGGTCACCACACGATTTCAGAAGTACCAGAACATCCTCCGGTTTCGGTCCGGAAATCCCGAGGTCGAAGGCCATGGGTTCAATCCCCTGCCGGGCTTTTACTTCAGCCCAGTATGAAGTCTGAAACAGGATGTCCGTGGGTAGCAGGTATGAAGGACATTTATATGCGAGGTCGAGCATTCTCTCCTCCCTTCGCCGGGTTGATGGATGGATCAGTTGGAACCGGCAGGAGTGGGGGCCGGTGTCCGGCGGCGGGCATCCACGGACATCTGGAGGAAATAATCCAGGGCGTCCTTGGCGCGCCGGTAGGAAACCCTTTCCGTGGTGGGACGCACAAGCGCGGGCAGGTAGGTCCGGTGAAGGTCGACCTTTTCCATTCCTTCTGCAATGGCCTTGCGTTTTTCCGGGGAAATCAGTTGAATGTCGGAAGGTTGTTTTGCCTGTAAAAAACCGATGAGGGTTTCCGGCTGGGAAACCAGATTCCAGGCGGCCTCCACCCGAGTTTTCTGCACCTCGGGATTGCCGGTTTCCGGGAACGCGGATGCATCACAGACACAGGAAAGGGCGGGGGCGCTGGGTACCGGTTCCTCTCCGGTGGCAACTGCGGCCGGTTCGTTCACAGGGGTTCGCAGGGCGACAAGAATCCGGAACAGCACATGCAGGGATGCCAGTTCAGGCGTAATCTTGCGGTCGGGGGCAGAGGCCAGCCATGCATAGCGTGCAGCAAAAAACGCAAGTGCTTGAGTTTCACAACCGGTTTTGACTCCCAATGCACCATGGTGGCCTGTGAGCAGTATGTGCAGGAACCACAGATTTCCACGAACCTGTTCCAGTATTTCCGCATCGGAAAACGGTGGGTACAGCAGGTTGGAGGTGAGAGGTCTGGCAGGGGACTTCAATTCCCTGAAGAACCGGAGAAAAAGACCCCATGCATCCAGAATGCCTGTACCGCAAGCTCCCAGTTCGGTTTTCATGGAATCGCTCATGGTGCCTGCAAGCAACGTTCCGGACATATTCTCCCAGTCGGTCTGTCGCAGGTTCTGGGGCCAGGAAGGATTTCCGGGAATTTCATTGGGTCCCAGACTGATGGGCATCGGCCCGGCTGCCGCCAGGATGTAGTCGTCTTTCAGTACGTGGTTCTGGGCTGAAAACCCGGTTGGAAGCCAGTAGGTTTTTTTCTGGTATGCCTGCAGCATTTCAGGAAAACTCTCCCGGCTGCGTCCCGTGTCCAGGGTGGCAGTCAGAATCAGGCCCATGGGGCTGTTGCCTACGGGATTCCAGACCAGCGCGAACCGGCCGAAATCACAACGGATGATTCCCCGGTCCCGTCGTGCCAACGCGGCAGAGCATCGGCGCATGGACAGGGCATCTTCCCGTTCCAGGGTGATGCCTTCGTCACGAAGGCTGGCCAAAAACGCATTCAGCGGGTCGGTACTCACGAAGGATTGCTCCTTCCATGCAATTTCCCCGAATCGCTTCAGGGTGTTTTCCAGATCCTCGCGCTTCAGGTGGTTGAGGTTATAACCACGGGCATACAGTGCCAGGGCATCTTCACGCAGTTGTTCAATCTTGAACCCGGGTGTGTGTCTTGGCGGAATTTCCTTTTGCAGGAAGATGGGCAGGGCGTAGTTGCGGATTTCGTCGAAATGGCTGGACTGGTAGTCCTCTTCCGAGAAGAAGGCAGAAAGCAGGTGGTGGAAGAAAAGTGCGATGTCGGACACTTCCACGGACTGGTAGGAAAGGTGATCCCATGCCAGCAGCAGGTGGTGCAGGGTTCCGAAGAGCCGGAATTCTCCGCTGTCCCAGTGAAAGGAGGGGGCAATGGAAAGATCCCGGAAATGGATGCGGTTGCCGGAAACCAGGAACTGGTTCAGTTGTTGATCTGCTGGCTTCAACTGGTTGTCTCCGGCATTGATGGCCGGCTGTCCTTCGGGGGTCGAACCTGTTTCGGGTGTTTTGGATTCAGGGGTGACAGGATCTTCCACCAAGTCCAGTTTCCTGCCTCCGCAGGAAAAAAGGATGAACGCCAGCACAAAGGCTTTGAAGAGGGAGAGTCTTTTCATGTGAACCTATCCGTTATCCAGTTTACAGGCCAGGCCATGACGTTCGAACATGGTCTCGACCTTTGCACGTTCAGCCAGGATCCGGTTCCGGGCTGAAGCGTATGCCACCCGCTCGATCTCCATGCGGTACCTGTACCGCAGGGGTGAGCCGCTCAAAAGGACCATGTCTTCCTGCTCCGGCATGAAAACCAGGAAATCCACTTCGGGATGGGCTGTCATCAAGGCCGGGAGACCTCCCAGAAACCGCGTGTTCACCAAAGCCTTGAGTCCCTGGATACCAGCGTACACGCCGCCTTTTCCGCGAACGGTACCTGAGCGGGTGGCCCGGACGGGGACCAGGGGATCCACAATGACAACGAGGGTGGCTCCTTTGGCAATGGCCACCTCCATTTCGGAGGTGCGGGTGAAGCTCCCGTCGATGAACCATCTTCCGGCGACGAACTGGGGGGCATAAAAGGGGATCAGTGCCATGGAAGCATGTACCGCACGGCTGATGGGAACATCCTTCCATCCCAGACCTCCGAAAACCACATGTTCGGAGGTATCCTGATCGGTGGCCCCGATGTAGAGTTCCTTTTGCAGTTGATGGAAGGAATTGGTTTGTCCCGGCCGGGAGAAGAAGTCCTCGAGAATGCGTTCAATGTTGTTCCCCATGAATATGGCATTGGGAACAGAACCCGCCAGGATGCTCAGAAGGCCATCGTCATATCCCCTGTCCAGGGCCAGAGAGGTCAGCCGGCTGCGGATGTCCTGAAACGCAAAGTCGAACAGCATCCAGGGCTTGATGCCTTTCATGAAGGTCGAATCCTGCATGAAGGCCCGGGTAATCTCCACAGGTGGAACACGGTTGGCCAGCACCGATGCAATGATGGCTCCGGCACTGATGCCACAATAAATATCGAAATCCAGGATTCCCTGTCCGGGAAGCATCTCGTCAAGAAAGCGCAGCACTCCCGCTTCGTAGATCAATCCCTCAATGCCTCCGCCCGCCAGGCAGATGGCTTTTTTCCCCGGCTGGCGTGGGGAGGCCAGCCTTGCCACTGCATTGAGGATGGATTCTTCGCCTCCGGGATGAACCACGGCATCGATCCTGCGGGCACCGAAATCCAGGATTTCCCGCACAGAAAAACTCCGATCGAGGGAAGCTACCAAAAACCGGGAAGGATGCGGCAGTCGCCGGTTCCAGTTGCGCTGGTCTTCATGGAGGATGGCCAGGATGCGGGAAATCCAGTCTGCCTGTTCATCCAGAACCCAAACCTGATGGTTCATCCCCGGGGCCAGAGCCTCTTCGGGACCGAAGGCAAAGTGAACATCCCACTTTCTGCCCCTGGCGACCAGACGAAATCCTTCTCCGGATGTGGAGATGGCCCCCCCCTCTTTTTCAAGGGTATTCAGCCAGGCGGCCTGGCCCTTGATGGACGTACAGATGAGTATGGATGGCAAAGAACTCATGTGCACCATCCTGTGGTGTTTGCACATTTATGTCAATGCCTGTGGAATGGACGCGGGGTAATTATGTTTGTGGGGTACGGTCAAACGTTTCTGACCACCAATGCAGACTGGAGGAGGTTGGCAAGGTCCGGGGCGTCTTTTTCAGGCAGGATTGTCAGTTGCAGCGATAGCGGCTCCGCAAATGCAGGGCTCCGTTTTTCAGGCGCCCATCGGGAAACTCGCGCATGAGCCAGTCAAGGGTTTCGCAGGCCCGATCCCAGTCGTGGAAATGAGCCCCGTAAATGGAAGCCAGATCAAGCAGAAGGCTTTCCCGGAGTTCCGCCCGCACAGATGGCAGGATTTGACGGATGAAGTCCGCGGCTTCTCCATGCCGACCTCCCTCTGAGCAGGATTTTAGCCGGCTCCGGATCTCCTGTTCGGACAAGCGGCGGGGTTCCGGAACTGCAAGTCTCCGGTTCAGGGTTTGGCCGGCAGAAAGTTGCCGGGGCTCTGCTGAATCTCCATAGGCAGTGATTCGTCCTTCCAGAACCTCCAGTTGGATCTTCTTCGGGGTGACTTCCAGGCTGAAGCGGCTTTGTCCGACTTCCAGCACCATGCCCCCGGCTTCCAGCATCAACAGGGATGTCTCGATATACCGAACATGCCACTCTGTTTTTCCGGAGAGCACCACGAAGTGTTCTTCGGAGCGCTTTTCCAGGGTTGCCCAGGGACTGTGCAACAATACATGCACGCCGTTGCAGGCACCATAACTGACGGTAGGATCCAGAAGGGTCTGTACGCCCGTTTCTCCCGGACACCAGAGGGTCACCATGTTGCCGGGGGGTTCCGGCAGAAGGGCCGGAGATGGAAACCAGGGTTCCGGCGCGACAGGCTGTTGCAGCTCTCCTTGCAGTCCGGTGGCGGTGAATGTGGACATGGGAGTGGACGGGGAATGCAGGAAAAACCACAGCAGCAACACGGCAGGAGTGGTGAACGCAGGAATCCACCAGAGGGGCATGCGGGGAGTATGTCGCAAGGGTTCCCGGAAGCGGCCAAGGATGCGTACATCCAGTTCCGGGGGTACCCGGGTGGCCAGGTGGGCTTTTTGTGCACGGTCAATGGGTCGGGTCATGGCAAACCATCCCCCGAGTCTGCCAGAAAGCACGCCAGATTTTTCCGGGCTGATTTGAGCCGGCGGGAAACGGAACCCTTGTTCAGGTGCAGGATGCGGCCGATTTCGGGTATGTCGATGCCCTCAAGGTAATACATGATGACCACTGCCCGTTGTCCGGGAGGAAGGGTCTCCATGGCTTCATCCAGGAGTTGGAGCCACTGGGCATCGGATGCGGCCTGTTCAGGAGGGACAAAATCCGTTCCCGTTGCCGTGTGGATGGTGGTCGCACGGAAGAAGAACCGGTTCACCAACTGGATCAGGTTCTGTTCCCGGCGGACCTGGTTGATGCAGATATTCATGGTGGTGCGATAGATGAAGGCTTTCGGGTTTTCCATCAGGGGAAGTTGATCCCATCGCTCGGCCAGTCTCAAGAAGACCTCCTGCAGGCGGTCGGCCGCCCATTCGGGATCCCTGCGCCTGAAACGAAGGCATACCCGGTAAACCATGTCCCTGTAGTCCCGGTACAGTTGTTCCAGGTTTTCCGGGCTGTCCAGGGACATATCAGCACACCCCCGATGGGACAACAGGACTGACAGGAAGTTGCGTCATGGAAGAATATTCATCAAGAAAGTATCGGTTGGGGTTGGATTGGTTCCGGTTTGAACAGGCAGGCTCATATCCGGCAGAACCGGCAGACGAAGTTAGGGAAGATAGTAATTGTCGTGGAAGGGAATGAAGAAGGTCATGCCGTCTTCGATTTCCACCTGGCCGAAGGTCTGGTCCCGGAAGTTCTTGATCACGCGCTTGACGGGCGTTGCTTCCAGCACGCCCACGGGCATTTCATCCTTGTCTGCCGACATGTACAGGGGAAGGGTGAGTCGCGTTTCGTAGGTATACTCCAGTTCAATGCTGGCCGGCGTGCGGGGGGGTGCGGGTGGAATGCCGCAGGTACAGGTGCTGATCAGGCCGCCATCGGCAAACTGCTTGTCAATCCATCCCTGGATGGCGAAGGCACCGTCCGGAGCCGGCTTGAAAAAGAACTGGGTCCGGCCGCGCTGGGTCCGGCCCACCATCAGCACCTGGTTTTCCACGTTGCACATGGGAAGCTGCAGGATGTTCTCGTTTTTCGTGGCGGTCGGAAAGACATCGAACAATGCCGCATCATTGCGCAGGGGCGTGTTCGGGATGCCCTTGGTGTACTTGGCAGGGAAGGGTACGGTACTCCGGTTGGTGGACATCAGGGCATTTTTCCGGACCCACACTTTCAGGAAAAGGGGCGAACATTTGGCATTCAGTTCATGGGTGACAGACGCCCAATCCCCCTGGATTTCCTTTACCTGGGCAATGATGGGGGAGGACACGAAACCGACCTCGGTACCATTGGGTCCGTCGTGCAGGAGTGTGCCACCAGGAATGAACACTTCCACCTGATACATGTCGAGTTTCCCCAGGAGCCAGTATTTGTCCCGGACCACGCGTACCGGCATCATGACCTGGCCTTCCACGTCCTGGAGATTGCCGGCCTGGAAAATCTGGTATGGAGGACGGAGTTTAACCCGGGTTCCATTGGGCATCAGCAGGCTGAGAGTCTGGACGGCAGCCTTGATTTCCACTTCCTGTTCAGGCTTGGTCGGAAATTTCACCCAGGTGGGAAGCGGTGGCGGTGGCCCTTTTTCTTCTACTGCGACCTCTTTTTCCACGAGATCCCCTTCGAAGGGATCCTTTTCCACCGTACGGGTTGGGGACTTGGGAGTACAGGCCAGCACATATGTGGCCAGCAGGGCGAGAGTCGTGATTTGCAGGATTTTCATGAAAACACCTCCATAAACTCAGTAAAGGGGAATACTACCTACATTCCATTGACACTTCAAACCAAAAAACCTGAAAATCCCGTTTTTATTCAAAATCAGGCATTTTTTCCCCATTTGGAAGGTTGCACGCCGTTTGCGCGAATGGTACAAGATGCCGTGGTTCGGGCTTCGGAAACCTGTGCAGTGGTTCCGATTTCCGATAACGGATTTTCTGCACCAAGGAGAATTGCCATGGCTACTGTCAAACCGTTTCTGGGCCTGCGTCCCCATCCCGAATACGCCGAGCGCGTTGCCGCCTTTCCCTACGACGTTGTCAATTCCGAGGAGGCCCGGGTTCTGGCCGAGGGGAATCCTTATTCCTTTCTGCGCGTGTCCAAACCCGAAATCAATCTGGCCCCGTCCGTTCACCAGTACGATGAAATCGTATACAAAACCGGTGCTGCCCAATTGCGCCAGATGATTGCCGACGGTGTACTGATCCGCGAAGACGTCCCCGCATTTTATGTGTATCGGCAGAAAATGGGGGAGCACGAGCAGGTGGGGCTGGTGGGTTGCGCCTCCTGTGATGAATATGACCGGGACATCATCAAAAAACATGAGTTTACCCGGGCCGACAAGGAAGAGGACCGTGTCCGTCACGTGGTGGCCCTCAATGCCAATTCCGGTCCTGTGTTTTTGTCCTATCGTTCGTTGCCGGATGTGGATGCACTCATCATGGATGTGACCCGGGAAACTCCCCTGTATCATTTCACGAAGGAAGACCAGATCACCCATACTTTCTGGCTGGTGAAGGATCCGGAAAAACTGCAGGCCATCGAAAAGGCCTTTTCCGAACGCGTCCCTGTCATGTATGTGGCCGATGGCCACCATCGTTCTGCCTCTGCCGCCCGTGTCGGCCGCATGCGCAGGGAATCCAATCCCTGCCATACCGGCCAGGAAGAATACAATCTCTTCCTGGCGGTCATGTTTCCCCACAACCAACTGAAAATCATGGATTACAACCGGGTAGTCAAGGATCTCAACGGACTGTCCAAAGAGCAGTTCATCGAGAAAATCGGCGAAAAGTTCACGGTTTCCACCCTCGAATCTCCCCGGCCCGCCGGTCGCCGGCACATTTCCATGTACCTGGACGGTTCCTGGCATGGATTGGTGCCCAAACCGGGGACCTATCCGGAGAACGATCCGGTACACTCCCTGGACGTGTCCATCCTGCAGGAGAACCTGCTGGCCCCTGTGCTGGGCATTCTCGATCCACGCCGGGACAACCGGATTGATTTCGTTGGTGGAATCCGTGGTCTTGGGGAACTCGAGAAGCGGGTGGCCAACGGTTGGGCCGTGGCTTTTGCCATGAATCCCACCTCCATGGACGAGTTGATGGCCATTGCCGACTCCGGCAATACCATGCCGCCGAAATCCACCTGGTTCGAACCCAAGTTGCGATCCGGGCTTGTTTTGCATTCCCTCGATTGATATCGTAAGATAATTCATGGTGCCAACCGGCATGTCCCTTGTCCAGTTCCGGAATGAAACCAAAAGGTGACGCATGAGAGTATGCATTGTGTTTGGAGGTCCGTCCCGGGAACATGATGTTTCCGTCAGAAGTGCGCGCAATGTTGCCCGTGCCGCCATGCAGGCAGGACATATCGTGTGGCCCGTACACTGGCTGGGTGTGGGCTCATGGCGTTTTCCGGCGGAAGTACCGGATTCCCCGGATATGCTGGATCGTTTTTTCGGGGAAAACCCTGCGGGGGAAACGGTTGCCACGGATATTTTTCTTGCGGCATGCGGGAAAATGCAACCCGATGGCGTATTTCCGGTACTGCACGGACCATGGGGTGAGGATGGCCGGATCCAGGGATTTTTTCAGGTGGCGGGCATTCCGGTCGTGGGGCATTCGGTGCTGGCCAGTGCCATCAGCATGGACAAGTTGATCACGAAAAAGATTCTGCAGGCGGCCGGGTTGCCCACGGCCCGGTATCTGGAAATCATGTGTCCGGGTCCAGAAGATGCATTGAAGTCTGTTCTGGCATCCACCGGATTTCCCTGTGTGCTGAAGGCTCCCAGCGAAGGTTCATCCTTCGGGATTTCCATCGTTCACGACGAACAGCAGTTTTTACTTGATTTTCCATCCATTTTTGCCATGGAGAAATGTGTGCTGGTCGAGGAATTCTTCGCCGGGCGTGAGTTGACCTGCGGTGTCCTGATGGAAAGCGACGGCAGCCTGCGCCCATTGGTGCCGACGGAAATCGTACCGAAAGTGTCGAAATACTTTGATTACAAGGCCAAATATGACGAGGGGGGATCTGACGAAATCACTCCGGCCCGCATCACACCGGAACAGACACTTGCCATTCAGGAGATGGCTGTCCGTGTTCATCGCGAATTGCGGCTGGGGTTTCTGTCCCGGGTGGATTTCATGTTGCAAGAGCCGGACACATGGATCATTCTCGAGGCGAACAGCCTGCCGGGATTCACCGCACAGAGCCTGTTTCCACAGGCAGCAGCAGCAGTCGGTATGCCCTTTCAGGAGTTGGTGCAACACCTCCTGACCGTCAAACCCTTACGGTAATTCCCCCGCACACAATCATGGAGTTGCAGGTGACTATTCCTGGGCGTCTTCGCTGGAATCGTCCTGATATCCGGTGGCTTCCGGTTCCGGGGCAACGTCGTCGTCCATGGCGGGGCTGCCGAGAATGGCCGGTCCGCGACCTCCCGGTTCGCTTCGGGTGTCTTCCGATTCAGCAACCTTGTCGGCGGTGGTATGCTTTTGTTTTCTGGCACATCCCAGGATCAGACCTGTTGCCATCAATGCGATGATGAAAAATTTCATGGTTCTTCTCCTTTCCGGATGTCGTCACCGGAGATGGCCGGTGGTGCAGCCGGTTCACTTGAGCAAATCGAACACGGAAAAGGCCCAGATCACACCCAGTACCCAGGCCACCAGGAACACGAGTCCCAACACGAACAGGAACCCGGAAAACACCCACTGGACAGGCGTCTTTCCCCGCACCGCCAGAGTCAGTTCCCTGGAAAAATCCGGCAGCGGTTTTCTGCGTTCAGGTGAACTGCTCAGGCCCCCCAAAACAAGCACGTCCAGGTGATCCAGGTTTTTTTTGCGCCCGCTGGGCGGGGACACCAACCCGACGGGCAGTTCCCCGGACAACATGAAATGGAACCATGCGGCGGCCAGAAAAACACAGGATTCCTGACCGGGAGCATCCCCCTTGAGTCTTTCCGGGGCGAACAGGGTTCCCGTGACCGGTTGTTCCGGAACCGCAGGTCTTGCGGCGAGGATTCTCCATTCCTTGCCATCCGAAACCCATTCGAATGGCAAAAGTTCCATGTATTCACCGAAAAGCCCACCCATCAGGAAGGCTTCCCACAGGTGGTGGGCTTCCCGGGGCGCCATGGGTACTTCCCGGGGAAGCGTGGATTGGGGCATGGGCCAGACACAGAAGTGTTTTTTTCCGAATACACCCCGTTCATCCGGTGCAAGAAAGATCTCCCTTTCCGGGGAATTCCCGGGAGTGACCCCTTCGGGGGCCAGCCAGACCAGCACGGGTGCGTCGGGTTGTCCGGCACGCATCCACAGGCCGGAGGCATCCTCCCGGATGATGTCGGCCATCTTGCCACCCTTGAAGGGGAACTCCATGGTTTTCATGGTTTGGGGAAGGACCGCGTCACAGGCAGGACAGCGTCGGGTGACCGGAGTATCCAGCAGACAGAATGGGCAGATGACGTTCATTCAGACAGTTCTCCGTCCAACTCGAACCCCTGTCGCAGGAATTCGATGAACGTTTCAATGTGGGTCATGTGATCCTCGCAAAGATCCGCGAATGCCACTCCCACCTGGTACAGTCCGGGATTTTCCTCGGCACACCAGGTGACCCTTGCCGTGAGGGCCAGAGGTTCGCTCTGGGCGTTGGGTCCCAGAAGCAGGCTCAATTGCAGGAAAACAATTTCGTTCCGGGTCAGGGGCTGTTCAAGGAGAAAGCAAAGGCCACCCTTGCTCAGATCCCTTGTCCGGACAGTGGCCTGGCCAATGCTGCTGGTCAGTCCCACCTCGGTTACAACATCATATCGTGCATTTTTTCTTCGATCGGAGTAGGCATCGTTCATCATGGTTCGGATCCGTGTTTCAATCTCCGGGAAAAGAAGCCGTCTGTCAACTGGTTCAGGGCGGCCTCCAGTTCCTCGCATTTCAGCAGACGCTGCAGGGTGGGCGTCCGCCGGAATTCCAGGACCTGTACGTACCATTGATAGTACAAACGCCGGGCGCGATCCAGCTCCTGATTCATCCAATTGTGCCGGGCCCGGGATTCACGCTCCAGGGTGAACTCCCGGGGATCGAAGATCAGGCGCTCGAGATTCCATGTGGCGCGGATTTTCCAGTAGTTCCGAAGACCGAGATCCTGATTCCAGTACAAATCCTCCCCCGGTTTTGCGGATTGCCGCATGTCCTGCTGGTCAGTGCGGCCCCATTCGGTGGACACGGAAGGAATCCATGCACTGTGGCGCAGTTTCGACCGGCGCGTTGAAAAGGATTCCCGGGGTCCCGGGGTTGAGTTGCGCACCAACCGGTCCAGCCAGGAAAAGGACGGGGAGGGCATACGGAAATTGCCGCAATAGCGACTGGAGATATCGTGCTGTTCACAGACCCGCCGCTGCCTGTCCAGGGGGGTAGTGCGCAGCATCAGGCTTTCCGGTTCGATGATCACACGGGGACGGCTGGAAACAGGAAGCCAGAGAAACAGGGCGATGAGCGGTATCTGGGTCATGAGTCACCTTCCATGGGTTGAGAGCCGGCTTTCCTGCAGGTCCGCTTCCAGTTCTCCCTTCCATGCGAGGAATTGCAGTTTTCCCCGCATGCGGATTTGAGGTTCGGTGAAAGAGGACAGGTGTTCGTTGAGACTTGCCGCCATGGAACAGATCTGCCGACGGCGTGTGCCGGAGTGAGTGGGCGTGGGGGTCGATGGTTTTCCGGACAGGTTGAACGTAAGTTGCACAAAGACAGTGGTGTTTTTGGCGAGACCACCGTCACCCCTCTTCCATGTCTGGATCTCGGTTTGGGACACCGACAGGTGAATAACCGGCAGCCAGCGGTTATCCCTGGTTCCAGCGACAGGGGGGGATGTCCGGCACAAGGCTGCCAGGGCACGGTATTCCGGAAACGGACGATAAGCCGTATGGCGCGGCGCCGGCAGTTCCCCGTACCGGTCGCCGTGGTCCGTGCAGACATCCCCGTCGGGAAGTACCCGCCGGATGCGTCCGGCAGGCAGCCCATGGTCGCAATGGACAGGTTCGTTTCCTCTCAGTTCCATCAGTCGTCCCCGACGGGTGAAAAAAAGCCTGCCCTTGGCCATCCATACCCCCTGGATGCCGGACACAACGGGTTTCCGCCTTCCGCAGCGGATCAGGTTTCCCCCGGTTTGCACATGACAGGTGCCTGGGCCTTCGAACCTTGTTTGCGCAGGTTCAGTGCTTCTGCAATCGTTGTCGGTTTCGATCACTGCTGCAGTACGCAAAAATACGCAGGACCCATGAAGGATGATGGAAAAGGAAATTGCAGCGAGGGGCGACAGAAGCATGGGAAGGACATTCGCAAGAAGGATGCCAGGGGGCATTGACAGGAAAACCGGGGACCTGATACCTGTCCGGGGAGGGCATTTTCGCCGGATACGGGCACAATTGACCGGAACCGGTGAATCGGGAGGCAAACTTCTTTGGTTGTTTGTATGTGGTTGGAAAGAAACAGCGGGGTTTGAATCAGGCGTGGATTATTTCACCCACAGGTCCTTTTCGACTTTCAGTGCGAAGGAGCCTTTCACCTTGCTGCCCTTGGGGCTGGTGAAATCGATTTCACCGCAGAGCCACTCGGGGGTGGAAACGGAAAGGGACGCCTTGCCGGTGGATTCGGGCATGGAAAGGGTGGGGCCGCTGCCTGTGCCACCGACGAAGAAGGTCACCTGGACGATCTGTTCGGGATCCATCCAGCCGGGCTTGAAATCGCCGGTGGGGATGGTCAGGCCCTTGTATACGTCCATCTGTTTTTCAAAATCGACATCTTCATGCTTGGTTTTGAAGGAAATCACCAGGGCCACCTGGCCGGCTTCCTTGGGCGGCAAAACGCCGTACATGCTCAGTTCGGCATCATAGTTCGCGAAAACGACATAGCCGAGTTTGGCCACGGACTGGTTGTTGTAGCGCATGCCCGAGATGTAGGCAAAGGACTTTTTCACCTCGAAAGGGGACTCCATTTTGTGGCCGTCTTCTTCGGCGACGGTGAATTCAATCTTGGTGGTTTCCTTGCATGTGGAACCGCCAGATTTGCCGCCGCCCTCTTCGCTCGCCTTTTTCTTGCCACAAGAGGCGATCAGGCCCAGCGACAGGGTGGCACACAGGATGAGAAGAAATGTCGGGCTGAATTTGTTGCGCATGATGAACTCCTTGGAATCAATGGTTAGATATCGCCACAGCAGCGAAGAGTTAGCCCAAGTTTAACACCCTGGAAAAAATCCTGAGTAATGACGCAGACAAATT
>CAZTZR010000047.1:0-27605 GCA_964618145.1 uncultured Kofleriaceae bacterium | reverse complement strand
AATCGTTGTCGATCCCGTCGTCACAAATCTCCACCGCCCCCGGATGCACATTGGGGTTCGTGTCATCGCAGTCCCCCTCGTTGATGGTCCACCCGTCCCCGTCGTTGTCGATGTCCGGGTCCAGGTTGTTCTGGTTGTTGGTGTTGTTCTGGTTGTTCTGGTTGTTCGCGTTGTTCTGGTTCCCTCCAGGATACCGGGTGGAGTACCCGACCCCTTCACAGGAAATGGCGAACACCAGCATCAGCGACAGGAAAATGGTTATCCGGTTCATGACGGCTCCTGTGCAGGAGTGTAGCACGGATTTTTTGTTTTCAAAGGGGGAATCAGGCGCGAGAAAAAGATGGGCCCCGTCCTTCGGGGCCCTTAATATCAAGAAACCTCTTCTATTTTTTATAATCTTCTTCCCAGCGACCTTCGTCGCAGGGATCATATTCGCAGGTGCCACCCGTGCCGCAAACCAGACCCATGCTGCACTGGTCCTCGGTACATTCCTCACCCAGTTCATGCAGGGCATGGCATTGGCCATCGGTACCACAATAATTGCCCCACCAGCAGTATTCTCCCATCAGGCAGCTTTCACCTTCGCCGGGGATGCGAATGCACATTTCGGTCTCGCCCATGCCGGCGCACACCATTTGCTCGGTCATATCGCAAAGATGGGTATCGTCGCAAAGATCGCCCTGTCCCACAAAAACATATGTAGCACACACGCCGCCTTCCGCCCCGTCATCAATGCAGACCAGACCGGGAGCACATTCGGGGGCTCCTGAACTCCAGCCATAGTCGCATTCATCGTCTTCCTGTCCCCAGGCTACGCAAACGCCTTCATCGGATTCCAAGTCTTCGGGGTCCCCGACACAGGAGTAGCCATACTCACAGGAATCGGACCACAGGACGCAAACTTCGCCATCCCCCACTTTGGAAGGAGCACCACATTGATCGGTCGAATAGTTGCAAACCAGGCCGAAATCACACTGGTCACTGGTCCAGCATTCTTCGCCCGCTCCCACGGTGGCTGTGCACACGCCCGGACAGGCCTCTTCCGTGTCGCAATATCCTGAAGCACATTCCATGCCCACACTGCAGGGCTGGCCCACTGCTTTGGAACCCACCAGGATCTGGCGGCATTCGGCGATGGAATCCGGATCCTCGTCGCAGGTCAGATCCGCAATGCCTGCCAGGCACGTATCGAAATTCGACCGGGAGATCTCGGCTCCCTGTTCATACGCATACCGGGCTTCATAGATCATCTGGTTGGCAAACGGCCCCAAAAAGGCGATGCAGTCCGCCACTGTTTCAAATTGCATGTCACTGCCGGGTTCGGGGCATTCCACCATCTTCGTGCACATGACGTTCAGGACTTCTTCCTTGAACTCGGCAAGGAACTCTTCGATGTTCTGGTTGTTGGTGTTGTTCGTGTTGTTGACGTTGTTCGTGTTGTTGACGTTGTTGACATTGTTTGTGTTGTTGACGTTGTTGGTCTTCTTTTTCTTGTCATCATCACATGCCATAAGAGCGAAAACGGCTACCAGGGAAAAAATCAATAACTTCTTCATTTCAATCCTGTCCTTTCTTTGGCCTATCCTCTGAGCCAATGGTTGATATGTATTATGCACAAAAGTGCAAAAAAGTCAAAAAAGCAGTGAATCGTGTAACCGCCGCCTAGAGCATCTCGTTGGCCAGGAAATATTCCCGCAGTTTGCATAGTGCATGTTCCTGGATCTGGCGGATACGCTCGCGACTCAAGGAAAACCGGCGGCCGATTTCCTTGAGGGTACAGGCTTCCACATCCCCCAGACCAAAACGCAGGACGATGATTTCCCGCTCCATGGGGGTCAGCGCATCGGAAAGCGCCTGCATGGAAAGTTCATTTTCCTTCTGATGGATTACCTGGGCACAGATGCCGCTGGATGTTTCGGGGTCTTCGAGCATGTCCAGAAAACTGCGGGCGTCTTCGCCGTTGACCGGCCGATCCAGGGATAGCGCACCCTCCTGAAGGTAACTTTGAATGCGATCAGCTTTCTTCCGGGTAATGCCCATGGTATCGGCGACTTCATCCAGGGATGGATTCCGGCCCAGTTGCAACTGCAGATCCTTGCGGATGCGCAACAACTGCTGGTACGCCTCGATGAAATGAACCGGCAGGCGCACCGTACGGCTCTTGTCGGCGGCAGCCCGGCTCACCGCATGACGAATCCACCAGGCAGCATATGTGGAAAAACGGTATCCCCGATCGGGATCAAACCGGTCCACCGCTTTCATCAGGCCCATATTGCCTTCCTGAATCAGATCGATCAGGGCCATGGGGCCGGAACTGTACTTGCGGGCCACCGCAATGACCAGTCGCAGGTTCGCCTCGACAAAGCGGCGCTTGATCCCACGCAGCCGACACAATGTTTCCTCCACCTGCTTGAGTGTATCCATGCAGGCCCTGGAGACCTGCCGGGCACGGCCAACGGAACATTGCACATGATGAACCAGCAAGGTCACCCCTGCGAGCATCCAGACTTCATCGGGATCCCGCCGGGCCAATAAGGCTGCTGCCTGCATGGCATGATTTTCCATGACCTCGAAATGCGCCCGGGCACGGGATTTCACTGCCGCTTCTTCTTCAAGTTCCTGCAGGGACAGGGGGGCATCCTCCCCTTCCCTCTTGAACAGTTCAAAGGTGTACAGGCGGGTCATGGGAAACAGAAGCAACTGTTTCCAGATGGACTCGCGCTCCTGGCGAATCCGGTGCCCGTATTCCACCTCCTGTTCGGCCGTCAGTGTGGCGAACTGGCCCATCTCCCGGTAGTACAGGGAGGTCACCGAATCGTCGCGGTAAACCGGTTCAACAGGAATCGCTGCCTGGTCAATTTCAATGGGTTCCGCTCCGGAATCATCCAGCGGAAGGGTGTGATCATCGGGATGTGAGTCTTCTTCACCTGAAAGGAGTTCTTCTACCCAGATTTGTTTTTGGGGGGATACCATGGCGGACCTCCTAAGCTAGAAAAAGAAAAAGCACAAGCCATAACCGGGAGGTGTGCAAAATATAAATAATAAGGGTGCACACACACCACAATTTCTTTTATAGCGGATCCCGGGGCGTATGCCTACCCCCTTTCTGGATTTTTTCAATCAAATATTCACCCGGCGTGGGATGGATCACAGAAACCCTCCCATCTTGTTTTTGCAAAACCCACCAACATCCTGTACAAATCATGGAACCATGCGCGTGGCTGTCTGCACCATTTTCCCTGAACTTTTTCACTCATTTTTGAAAACCGGACTTTTGGGACGGGCGGTGGAGCGCGGAACCCTTGCCGTGGATCTGCTGCAGATCCGGGATTTCACCACGGATCGTCACCGCAGCGTGGATGATGTTCCCTACGGGGGAGGACCGGGAATGGTCATGAAACCGGAGCCCCTGGCTGCATGTCTGGACCATGCCCAGTCCCTTCTGGGGGCAGGGCACGTCATTTATCTGTCCCCCCAGGGAGCCTCCCTGACCCAGAAACGGGTCGTGGAGTTGTCCTTCCTTGAAAAACCCCTGATCCTGCTCAACGGGCGATACGAAGGCATTGACGAGCGCATCATCGAAAGCAGGGTCCACGAAGAACTGAGCATCGGGGATTATGTACTATACGGCGGGGAGGTGGCCAGCATGGTCCTTCTGGAAGCCATCTGCCGTCTTCTGCCGGACGGGGTGGGAAACCGACAGAGCCTTCTGGAGGAAAGCCACGACCACGGGCGGCTGGAATACCCCCAGTACACACGCCCTCCTGTGTTCGAGGGACAATCCGTTCCGGATGTACTGATATCAGGGCATCATGCACAAATTGCACGCTGGCGCCGCCTTCAGGGACTGAAACGTACGCTGTGCAAGCGTCCGGATCTGATTGAAAAGTTTGGTCTGAGCGATGAAGAAAAACACCTTCTGGAGGAATCCCCCGGATGAACATTCTTGAAAAAAGTTCCCATACCACCATTCTTCTGGTGCACCATCCCGTCCTGAACCGCAACCATGAGGTGGTCACCACCGCCGTAACCAACCTGGATATACATGACATTTCCCGGGCGGCGAAAACCTTTGGCTGCGGAGAATATCATCTGGTCACCCCCATCGAATTGCAGCGGGATCTGATCCACAGTGTCATTTCCCACTGGAAGGAAGGTTTCGGCCTGGCCCACAATCCCAAGCGCTCTGAAGCATTCGAAAATACCCGGGTGACATCCAGCATCGCCGAAAGCCTGGCGCTCATCCGGGAAAAAGAGGGGCAGGATCCCCTGGTAATTGCCACCAGCGCCCGGGATGACCAGTTGCCTGTCATTGAATATGGTGAATTGCTGCGGGATCCCCGTCCCCTGGCGTTGCTGTTCGGCACCGGGTGGGGACTGGCACCGGATGCCCTGGCCGTAGCCAAAGCCATGCTGCCCCCCATCCGCGGACCGGTTCCATACAACCATCTGAGTGTCCGTTCCGCCGTATCCATCGTTCTGGACCGCCTGTTCGGCAACCGCTGAGGTTTTTATGTCCCAACCCTTCCGCAAATACCAGGCCCTTTTGAATGACTATGTTTTCATTGATGCCATGGACACCCCCTTTTCCCGGAATCACGATGAACTGATCGCATGGTGCGACCGTCGGGCCGGCATCGGTGCCGACGGCGTGCTTGTCCTGGGCTCGGACCAGGGCACATACCGGATGGAAATCATCAACTCCGACGGGTCCGTGGCACGGATGTGTGGAAACGGCTTGAGGTGTCTGGGAAAATACCTGGTGGACAGCGGCAGGCTGGACCCGGGCATACGAGCGGAGGTTTCAACCCGATCCGGAATGCGTCACGTTACCGTTCTGAAGCAGGATCCGGGGGCTTCGCTGGTGCGGGCAGGACTGGGAATTCCTGCGGTTCTCGCGGAAAACCCCGCCTGGGAGATCGCCGAAGACGTATCAACTCCCCTGCCGGAGATCCTGTCGGACCGGTTTTTCCTGGTGGATGTGGGGAACCGTCACCTGGTGTTTGTCCTGGACCCGCAATCACCCTTTTTCCAGGATGTTGCAGATTCATTCATGCCCGCACTCACAAAATTGGCACTCACTCATGGCCCCGATCTGGAACACCGTTTTTCCGGCGGAGTGAACGTCGGATTTGCGGTCCTTTTGGCTCCGGAGGTTCTGGAACTGGCAGTCTGGGAGCGGGGTGCCGGTTTCACCCGGGCCTGCGGGACCGGTGCCACGGCAGCAGCCACCGCTGCCCGGCATGCCGGTCTGGTCGGCGAACACCCTGTCAGGATCCTGCAAAATGGCGGCCCGGCCAGCGTCGGATTTGACAAAAACGGAGAAGCCTTCCTGGAGGGCATGGCCCATTTCGTATTCGCCGGAACCATTTGAGGCTTGACTTTTTGGTCGGTTCCACCATAACTGGCAGGGAGTCGCCCGGCTCTCCGGAGAAGATCATGAGCATTGAATCCAACATTATGAGGATGTACCAGTTCAATGAAACCGAGCGGGCCGAGTTTCAGTCGGAATATGACGAAGTAAAATTAAGTTTGTCCACGGCGATCAAACTGGCCATCTTCACGGGCTTTGTTGGCGGACATCATTTTTACTTGAAGCGTATTCCCCTGGGTCTGGCATGCCTGTTCTTTTTCTGGACGTTCATCCCCGCCATAGCGGGCTGGATTGAAGTTTTTTTCCTGCCCGATTTTGTGCGTGAAATCAATGAGGAACATGCGGTCCGCATCGCCAACAGCATCAATCTGTCCCGCCAACTCCGCAATCCGGATGGTATTGTCGCCATGCCCGGAGCTCCGGTTGCAGGCGTTCCCGCAATGGGTCCGGTGGAACGCGTGGTCATCAAGGAAATCGTGAAGATCCCCTGTCGCTATTGCGGCTCTCTGATCGAAAACACTTCCTCCTCCTGCCCGAACTGCGGAGGCTCCCTGAGTTGATCCATTCCAACCCAATCCTTGACAACCCGGTGATTTGCGCAATACAATCCCTTCCCGGTTTTGCTGTCGTGTATCCACGGCGGGGATTGTGATTGTCCATGAGCGGAACGGCGTCCAATACCAATTTGCTGGTTTCCAATGTCCCGAAGGAAACGGGAAAGGACCAGTTCCAGGCGTCCATAGGCCTGGGGGGATCCACCGCCATCGTCATTGGCAGCATTCTGGGCATCGGCATCTTTTTGACCCCGCAGATTGTGGCCCAGCATGTTCCCGGCACTGGCTGGTTTCTGGGTGTCTGGGTCATCGGTGGCCTGATGGCCCTTTTCGGAGCCCTCTCCTACGGGGAGTTGGGTTCCATGTATCCCCAGGCGGGGGGTGACTATGTGTTCCTCAAGGAAGCCTACGGAAGACCCCTGGCCTTTTTGTTTGGCTGGGCCGCCCTGTCTGCCACCTTTTCCGGATCCATCGCCACCACGGCCCTGGGGCTGGGACAGTATTACGTCGCCCCCTTCATCGGGGAATGGTTCCTGGAGCCCTTTTTCATCCTGGGGCCGCTGCGGGCCTCGCCTCTGACCTTCACCGCCGTTGGACTCATCGCATTGTTTACCCTGATCAACGTGTACGGCATCAGTTTCTCCACCATCATCCAGTCGCTGATTTCCTACACCCCGTTCGTGGTGCTCACCATCGCCGCCCTGTGGTCCCTGATGACCGTCAAGCCCGATACCCTCACCGCCAGTACCAGCGCCACCCCCGCCCTGGGCGCCTCCACCGGCAACGGCATAGGTTTCGGCAAACTCGGCCTGGCCATGCTGCCGGTATTCTTTGCCTATTCCGGCTGGAATTCCGCTTCCTACATCGGTTCTGAAATCAAAAACGCCAAAAAGGTGCTTCCCCTGGCACTGCTTTTCGGCATCGGATCCATCGTGATCCTGTACCTTCTTTTGAACAGCCTGTTCATCCGGGGTTCTTCCGTGGAGTCCCTGCGCAGCATGAGCAACGTGGGTGCCGTGGCCGCCAGGTCCAGTTTCGGAAGCATCGGAGTACCGATCTTCACGCTCCTGACCGGGATCGCCATCGTAGGTCAACTCAACAGCACCATCCTCATTGGCCCACGCATCTATTATTCCATGGCCAAGGACGGTCTTCTTTTCAAAACCGTGGGCACCTTGTGTCCACGGCGGGGAACGCCCAAAAGCGGGCTTCTGATCCAGGCCATCTGGGCATCCGTCCTGGTACATATGGGTGGTTTCGAAACCATTCTCAACTATACGACCCTGATGATCATCGTACTGTCCAGCATGACCGTGGCCGGCGTGCTGGTTCTTCGACGCAAGCGCCCCTTGCAGTCCCGCGGCTTCAGGGTACCCCTGTATCCCGCCGTTCCGGTGTTGTATATCGCCATGTCAATTTTTCTGGTGATTATCCTTTGCCTGGAAAGCAAAAAACAGGTGGCTGCGTCCGGTATCATGATCGTGCTGGGTCTGCTGGGGTATGCCATCTTTTCCCGCTTTGAGCAGAAGAAAGCGCCTTCGGCCTGACATTTCCGAGGTTTTCATGAAACGTTCCGTGCTCCAAATGATTCGATGGATGGTCGCCCTCATGTGCATCATGGCGACTGCGTGCAACGGCAAGGAGGCCCCCCGTTCCGCCTCCAAACCCGAAGAAATCCGTACTTCTCCTGTTGTTCCTGTGGAAAAACCGCTTCCCGGGCCTGACGAAACTCCCACGGAAGACGCCACCCCGGTGGCAGTCGAACCTGAAACACCGGAACCTCCCGCAAAACCCGAAACAGTGGATCGTTCCACTCCGCCAGATGCCCGGCAGGAGGAAATCCTTGCCACCATCACCGGGGAAAAACTCAAACCCACCAAGGAACATTACTACACCAGCAACGAAACCAGATACGACCTGTGGTATCCCTACATCGAGAATCTGGGGGGGGCCTACATGGGAGTGGGGCCGGATCAGAACTATTCGCTGGCTGCCGTGGCGGATCCCGAACTTGTCATTTTGATGGATTACGATGCCGAAGTGCTGGCGTTGCACCGCATGTATCTGGTGCTGGTTGCCGCATGCGAAAATCCCCAGTGCGTGCTGGATTATCTTTCCACGAAAAAAACCGCCGAGGTGCTTGAACTGGCCCGTGCAAAATACAGCGAAAACATCGCACAATCCGTGCGGGCGGTCCAGCGCGGGGCGGGTTCCCACATCCTGAAGAACCAGCGGGCGCGCATTCGCCAGAAACCCGACGAGGGTGGCCGGTTCTGGCTCACCGACGACACCCTGTACAAGCGCTGGCGCACCCTGGTACTGGCCAACCGCATCCGGGTGTTTCCGGGGGATCTCACCCGGGCCGAAACCATGAACCAGATTTCCGCCGCCCTGAAACAACTGAACATCCCCCTGCGGGTGCTGTATTTTTCCAATGCCGAAGAGTTCTGGCATTATCCGAAACCGTTTCGCGAAGCCATCATCAACATGCCGTTCGATGAAAAAAGCATGGTTCTGCGTTCCGTGGTCCTGGGCGATGAGTTCAGGATTGGATGGAAATTCCATTACACCCTTCAGAAGGCAACAGACTTCGTGGAATGGATGAAGGTGCCCGGACATTTCACCATCAAGCACATTGTCCGCAAAATCCGGGAACCGATTGACAATACCAAATATTTTTCCAGGATTCCCGCCCCTCCCCCGGGCGTCAAGTTGCCCTGAGGACCAGAGAGGTTCCGGCATGAAAAACAGTTTCCGGATTCTGCCGATTTTGCTGATCCTATTGCTCCTTTTTTCCTGTGCATCCGGTTCGGGAAAAGCATGGAACAACGAAGGCCCCGGAAACAACACCAACAACCTGAACAACTTCAACAACACCAACAACTTCAACAACGCCAACAACTTCAACAACGCCAATAACCTCAACAACATCGATCCCGTGGAACCCGATGCGGGAGAACCCGATGCGGGAGAACCCGATGCAGGAGAACCCGATGCAGGAGAACCCGATGCGGGAGAACCCGACGCGGGAGAACCCGATGCGGGAGAACCCGATGCGGGAGATTTCGACGACACGGTTCCAGGGATCTACGAATACACCCGGATACCCCTGGGGGGCATGATTGCAGGCGTCAGCGTGGCGTTCCATCCGGACAACTCGTATTTCATTGTGGCCGAAGCCACCAATCGCATCCATGTCCATGATGTGGCCACCGCCACCTTCTCCACCATCAACCTGCATCCCGGGGGAAGTGCCAATGTGTACTTCCGGGATATCCGGTTTTCCCCTGCCGGGGATTTCGCCATTCTCACGGGCTTTTCTACCCGGGATGGCCAGCACGGCGTGGCCTTCCGTTTCGATGACGCCCTGTGGCGACTCATGATGCCTGCCACCGATGGAGTTGTGTCCCAAATCCCCGTGACCGGTGTTTCTGCGGTTCGTGATTTCACTGCAGTTCGCTTTGGCCTGTTCCGGGATGTCATGCTCCTCGGACACAACGCCAATTCGACAAACCGGATCATGTACCTGGTTTTCCTGGATCCGGACACCGGCGACGCTTCGTATTTCTTTGCCCACAACGTTGGAGCCGATGCCGTGGACATGGCCCCGGCAAAAAACGTTTACGGCGATCCCGGGATTTTCATTGTGGGCGGCCCATCCGGAGCATTCACCGCCTTTTACACCGAAGTGACGGGGACCCCCGAGTTCACCATTGGCCCCGGCAACAACAACATCGGCAACTGCAACCACACCGATTCCCATCCTTCCGGTGACTACGCACTGGCCATTTCCTCCTCGGGGGACGCCATTTACCGGTTTTCCATGGGTTTGTTGAATTCCTACTCCGATGCACCCCGGTTTTCCACCCGGCGATTGTGGAACGTGATTTTTTCTCCCTCCGGCCACCGGGCCCTGATCCTGGGAAAATACCAGTCCATCAGTGGAAACACCTTCGGGGGCGTTTTTGAGTACCGTCACGGGCATTACAGTTGCATCACCCCCTTTACCAACTGCGAAATCACCGAAGTTTCCATTCCGGGCTTCGGCTCCCCTCCGTACAATGCCACCTCCTCCACCGTCCTGTACGATGCCGCCTGGCGCAGCGACTGTGAAGGCGGCATCATCACGGGAGGAAGCACTGCCTACAGCACCCCCTACGCCTTCATCGCCCGTTTCCAGAGGGTCAACGGCATCTCCTGCATCTGGTAGACTTCCGGTGGGAGCTTTGACCACGGACCGGTTTCATGCTACACCGGATTTGTCCGGGAAGGAGTTGACCCATGCATCGAATCATTCTTGTCCTGTGTATCACCGTGGTTCTGGGTGTTGCCTGCGATCCCGTCGAGGAAAACCCCTCGAACAACCAGAACAACACCAACAACACCAACAACCAGAACAACACCAACAACACCAACAACCAGAACAACACCAACAACACCAACAACACCCAGCCAGGCACCTGCAACGTGGAAGATCTGTCCTTTCAACTCCTTTGCACCCCCGGATACAAGTGCACCCTCACGAACACCCAGAACACCGTGGGATGTGTCCGGGACAACGGTCCGCTGGACGTGGGAAATGTCTGTGTTCCTGTCAGCCCCGGAACCACCCAGGATGGCTGCCCCGGCGGTTCCTATTGCCAGAAAATCCCTGGTCAGGACATCGGTATATGCACCCTGTTCTGCCCCTATCCGTACACTCCCTGCAATGAACAGCAACTCTGCCTGGACAGGATCAGCACCAACATGGGGACCGCCTGGCTGTGTACCGACATGGATTCCTGTGATCCCTTCTGGGATTCCGGATGTAGTGGCGGAAAATCCTGCTATGTTTACATATCCGCGAACAACATGACCAAGTGCATGACCCCTGGCACGAAATACAAGAACGAGCCCTGCCAGAGTTCCGAAGAATGCCTGCCATCCCACACCTGTTATGAAAACACCTGCCGGTTCCTCTGCGAGAATCACGATTACTGCGGAATCGACAGTTGCCTGTACCTGTCCGCTCATGACCCCTATGGTCTTTGCATGTGAATTTCACATTTTCCAAGGAGAATTCCATCATGCGTTCAATATTGTCCGCAGCATTGTTCCTATGGTTGGCAGTCCCATCTTCCCTGGTCCAGGCCCGACAGACCTGGTCCAGACCACTCATGATGGAGGGCCAGAAGAACTTCATCATGGCCATGCATGCCAAAGACGCACAAAATGCCTTTCTGGTGGCAGCAGTCGACAGCGGCGGAAACACGGAGATGCAGGGTCATCTCACCAACAATGGCACTTCCTTCAACCGGCTGTGGCTGCCTTCCGCCGGTGGCGGCATGATGGCGATGGTTTTCTTCACCTCCGTGGCCATGCATGACACCAATGTCCTGTTCCTCGGGGGAATGTCCGTGAGTTTTCCCAACAGCAAGAACACGCTGTGGCGCTCCACCAATGGCGGTGGCTCCTGGGACGTGGTCACCGAGGATCTGCCGGATCTTCCCGAAAAACTGGTCACCCTTGAAGGAGGCACCGTCCTTGGGATCGCCGGCACACAGATATTCCGCGTGGAAGGGGCCACTGTTTCCACTGCCACCGTCCCTGGCCTGGGCGATCGTCGTCTGGCGGACATCATGATGCTCGATGACCTGGTGGGCTATGCCGCCGGTGGAACCGCCCCCACCGAGGACAATCCGAATGTGCCGTACGGCAACGGATTCGTCCTGAAAACGGAAGACGGCGGCAACACATGGTTCTTCGTGTCCGAAGGCATCGGCATGAAAGTGCAATCGGTATTCTTCCTCAACGAGGAACGGGGCTGGGCCGGGGGAACGGGACCGGTCGCGGGCATGCTCTTTCGCACAGACAATGACGGCACCACCTGGCAGTTGCAGTCCCTGCCGCCCCATCCCGCCTTCACCGTGGAAATGGGCGGCATCTTCGGCAACCAGGACGTTCCGGAAACGCCGGCATCGGACATCACCGGAGTACGCTTCTTCGACTGCAACCGCGGCGTGGCATTGGGCACCACCTGCATCGGCGGCTGCGATTCGGACAACCCCACCTTCATCACCCTGTTCTGGCACACCTCCGATGCGGGAAACACCTGGCATTTCGATCCCGACTTCGAGACGGTCATGCCCGGCGGACAGATGATGCCCCAGGCCAAGGTCCTGTCCTCCATGATTCACCTGCAGTTCCCCTCCGTGAACCACGGCTTCATCGCCGGCCAACACGCCATGGTCCTGCGCTATGACGCAGCCCAGCCGGAAGCCGAAGCCGGGACTCCGCCCGCCACCTGTTCCGGCAGCAACAACAATAACAACAACAACAACGATCCGCTGAATCCGGGTTCAAAAAACACCGACAGTGGGTGCGGCTGCTCCGCCGGCTCCCGGCCTTTTGTCAACCTTCCCCTGTGGTTTTTCTTGACGGGATTGGTTCTCGGACTCAGTGTCCTTCGCCGAAGGAAATCAACTCCAGATCAAAAATGAGATCTTCGCCGGCCAGGGGATGATTGGCATCCAGGGTGACGTGTTCGTCACACACATGGGTGACCACCGCGATGGCCCTCTCCTCGCCCTGGGGATCCCCGAGTTCCAGGTACTGTCCCACTTCCGGAGTGATGTCCAGGGGGAAGTTCACCCGGGGCACATTCAGAAGCAACCCCTCGTCATGGGGTCCATAGGCCTCCGCGCAGGGAATGGTCACGGTACGTTTTTCCCCCACGGTCATTCCGATCACGGCGGATTCAAACCCCGGAATCACCTGACTGGAACCCACCGTAAAACACAGGGGCTCTCCGTCCCGGGAGGAATCGAATTCCGTTCCGTCCTCCAGGCGTCCCGTGTAATGGACATGGACATGATTTCCTTCTTGCACTTGTGTCATGAAACCTCTCTTTTGTGGTTGGTTCAGTCCAGCAGGGTCGGCTGCACGGACTGAAAGAATTTGACAACGACGAGTTTGTCGCCGGGTTTGACCGTCACTTCGCGCCGCCAGGCATGAACCGGCAACTCGGGAAACCAGAGTTTCTTCGGGGATAGCCGTGCCAGCACAGGAGCCGCCTTCCACGGGCGGTTCGCAGCCAGTTCCACATGTCCCCGGAGTACCTGACACTGCACATCGCAGGGAGTGGGAAACTTCACCGGGCGACCTTCCCTTACTTCCTTGTACAGAAGGGTCAGGGACTCAAGCCGCTTCTGGTACCGGGTTTCATGTTCCTGGATATCCTGAAGCAGTTTCCTGACAACCTTTTGCCGGTTCTCCTCGGCCTTGACAGCCGCCTTGCGGTCCGATGCCGTCAACGCCGCCAGGTAGGCGGCCCCGTATTGCAGGTTGGTGGGTTCCATGCGCACGGCCCTCTCCAGCAGGACCAGCGCCCGGTCCGGCTGACCGGACCGCTGGTGGTACAACCCGTCCGCATAGGTCAGCAGGGGAAGTTCCTCGTTCTGGGCCCTGGCGTACTCCAGGCTCTTTCTCGCCGATTCCAGTTGCCCGGTCTGCAACCAGGACAGGGCCAGAAGGCTGTGGATCAGGACACTTCGGGGATCGTCCTTCACCATCTCCACCAGAACCCTGCGTGCACGTTCGGGCCTGTTTTCCTCCATGAGTGCCAGCGCCCGGTGAAACCGGAAATGAACACTGCGTGGATGGGCCTTGATCCCTTCGGAATACGCTTTTTCAGCCATGGCGGAACGCCCCCAGGCCCGAAACAATTGATGGCGCAACTGGTGTAATTCCTCGGGGACGGTACCATATCCCTTCCACGCGGCTTCCATGAATTCGAGGGACAAATCCAGATAGTTCCCGCGAAAGGCCAGCGCCGCCAGCCCATGCCTGAAGCGGGCGCTCATCTCCATCTGGGTGAACAGATCCTCCAGCACAAAAAGCATGCCCATGAGGGAATCCGGATACAGTTTCGTATGCAGAATCCATGGATCCCGGCGAATCAGCCGGTGGAAATAGAGTTCGGCCCTGGCCGCATTCCGGGTGCCGGCCTGCATCAGTGCCGCTGTCATGAGGAAATGCGGGCGGTCTCCTCCCAGGGACAGGGCGTTTTCCATGGCGGTCACCGCGGCAGAACGATTGCCTGCTTCCCAGTACAGGCGACCGCACCAATAATGGAAATTGGGATCGCTCAACGCAATCCTGACGTTTTGCCCGCACAGCTTTACAGCCGCCACCGTTTCCTTGGCTTCCACCATGGCCAGAAGGATCAGGCTATACAGCTGGGGCCGTTCCAGAACCTTGAGCGCCTCGGTGAAATGATGTCCCCCGGCACCGGGGTTCCCGGAAAACGCCAGGGTGACCCCGGCCATGACATTGTCAATGATACGGTTCTCCTGTTCCTTCTTCCGGGCCATGACCGGCCCGGGCACCAGAACAAGAAGTGTCAGAATCAGGATACGCAAATGCAGCATTTACCGGATTGCCTCCACTACAGGCGGCAGTCTCACCGGAACCCGTTCCATCCGGAATGACTTTTTGGCCTGTGTTCCCACATCCATCACCCGTTCCTTCGAGGCAAACCGCAGCCGGAAGGAAGACAAAAAGGCACCACCGATGAGAACATCCACCTGCCGACCGGTTTCGACGCGCAAGGAAGCCAAAAAATCATCGGAAACGACCACGGTGAGAACGCGACTGACCCGGGTGGCCTCCTTTGCATCGGAAAAGGCCACATCTTCGAGTTCCGTCAGGGGTGCGGAAATCACCCCGTAGGCGGTCACCACCTCCGTGGTGCCGAGATCCGGGCGACCTTCGGTCCCCAGGGCTTCCAGGAGGGACTGTTTGAGTACCATGTAGGAGGCGCCCGTGTCCAGCAACCCCAGCACCTGGCGACCTTCGATATCCAGATAGACCAGATGCCGTGTGGCTCCCACATCCACCGTCTGGCCGTTGCTCAGGCGAAAGCGCCCCCCGCCCAGAACCATGAAACTGACCTGCACGTCGTCGGGGTCCCGCTCGGGAAACGCCCCGGCATGGAGGGTGATGGTGCGGGCGGGATAGTTCAGTTCCCAGTTGAAGTGCAAAAGCAGGTTGGCCCCGATCAGTCCCGCCACGGGAACCCAGTCGGCGAACAGATCCTCGAAAACCACTTGCGTGGAAGGGAACAATAGCCCCAGGGTATCCATTTGCACCCGACGCAGTCCCACCGGAATCGTGTATTTGCCGACATCCGCCAGATGCAGGGGGCTACCGGTGTCCAGCACAAAATTCCTTTTTCCGGGTTCAATGTCGAGATCCACCTCAATCTCGGGGGTCAGCGAAGCGATCCGGAAGGACACCGGCTCCCCGCCCTCCCCGATGAACTCGATGCCCGGACGGGAATCCGGATCACAGCCCCCCTGGACCAGCCAGATCCATCCGAAAACAATGAGAAGAACCCGGTGGCGCATCAGTCCACGAATCCGATGATGTTGCGGCGCTGCTTGGCCAGCAAAAAGGCCTGCTTGATATCGTCGAAGATGCGCCGGCCCGGGGGAAGTCCTTCCAGGATGATGACCGGAGTGGAAGCATCGCTGGAAATGATTTCAATGCGGGACACCCCCAGCATGCGTTCATTGAGGGACTGTGTGAAGATGATGTCCCGGATGCGCCACATTTCCAGGTTGTGGATGGTCTTGGAAAACACGCCGCTTTCATATTCCAGGTTGAGGTTGGTGATTTTGTAGCGTTGGTTGCGGCGCTTGACCCGGATCCAGGCGAACCAGCCGGCCCCGAAAAGAAAAATGGCAAACGGAAGACCAAATTTCACCCAGAGCCACCAGTTGGGAAATTTCACCAGAAGGAAGATCATCAGCACCAGCCCCAGAAGACCGGTCATGGAAGCCAGGAAAAGTTGGTTGAAATCCGCCTGCCACTTGGGGCATCCCTCCCAGAGCAACTTTTCTTCGGCAGGCTGATCGTTGCCGGCCAGGGGTCCGGGGTTGGCTGTTCCTGCAGTCATGTTCAAACTCCTGTCGGTGTTTCCGGAAAAAACCGGAAGTTATCACCGAAACCCCGGCGAAAAAGACGGGATTCACGGTTGACGGACCGTGCCAGTATAGCAGACGTCGGGAAAACTCCAAGTGTGTTTGCCCGGGTTTCGGGGGATCAGTTGATGCTGCCGGAAGTGGAGGTGGTGAAGTACTCGACGTCTTCCCGGTTGGGACAGCCGGTGGCATTGCCATACATCTGGTGGCGGCGGAAAAAAAGCCGGAGATCCTTCTGCAGGCGTACCATCTCCAGGTCATCGGTTGTTCCCGTGAACTGCAGCCCCATGAGGTTCTTGCCGGTGCTTTCCCGGTCGCACCAGACCACATTCCCGGTCACCCGCAGGTTCTTTTCCAGCGCAGGAAGCGTGAATGTCACGGTGATCCTGGCACCATTCGGCGGATTGGAAGACGCCGAGAGCATCATGCCTCCGAGTCCGAGGTTGCGGATCTCGCAGGGGTGCCACAGATCGGAGTGGGACAGGGACCAGGCTGCCTTCATGGAAACCGGATGGCGGGTAAAATTTCTCCGGAAGGTCTGGGCGGGGGGATTGGTCGCCACCGTGGTGAGCAGAAAATCCAGTTTGCGTTTCTGGTGGGGCAGCACCCGGGCCACGACGCGGTTACGGGTTTCCTTTCCGTCGTTTCGCTGGGGATGGACCTTGCGCACGGAAACCCTCAGATGTTCCATGTCGTGCAGGTTGGGGAAATCAAACTCGAGGATGACTTCCTCGCCCTTGCCGAAAACGGCCTTGGTTTCAAAAATGATCATCCCGGTGCCGGATTCGTAATATTTGAAAAATTCTTTGGGATTTTCCAGCACGATTCGGTGTACACGCATTTTTGACACTCAAAAACAATCGAAAAGACAGCGACCTGAACAAGATTGTAGCTGAAAAGACGGGAAAAGCAAGAAAATATTTCATTGAAAGTGAAAATATTCCAGTCTTACCGGAATTACAAGGGCCTTTAGCAATTTTTACTACATTTCAAACAAAAAGGAGTGCCAGATGGGCCGTGTGAAAATGACTTGCATGGCGGCCACAGACAGGAACGGGCCAAAAGGCATTGGGGTCAGCATCCAGGATTCCGGTTTTTGCAAAAACAGTTCCGCAAATTCGGGATCATCTTCGGAGATACCCTTGTAGGGCAACGGAGGCTTGCGCCGCAAGCGAAAAACCAGGAACACCAACGCAGCCAAAAGGCCCTGGAGGGCGGCAAAAAGGATCAGCGGAATCAGGGCCAGCGGCCCTGTAAAGGCGCCGATGAGAGCCAGAAGTTTGGCGTCCCCCAACCCCAACCCTTCCCGTTTGCGGACGACTCGATAAAAAAAAGAAACACTGGCAAAACTGAAAAAGCCAAGAAACGAACCAAGTACAGTTTCAACGAGGGTGGAATTTTTCGTGACCACACTCAGAACGGCAAAGACCAGGCAACCTCCCAGGGTCAGTTTGTCCGGGAGGATGAATGTGTCCCAGTCTATAAGGGCCAATACCAAAAGCAGCCACAGGAAAAAGAACAATATGACCGCATGCAGCATCATGATTCCGCCAGCCGGAAGTTGGCTGCCCACATGCCATAGCGCCCCGGCCCCCAGAAGGCCACTGGCCAGTTCCACCAGCGCATAGCGGGCGGAGAAAGGGGCTTTGCAGTCAGCACAGCGCCCACGTAGAAACAGGTAGGAAAGAATGGGAATGTTGTTCCACGCACGGATCGCACGCCCGCAGGCAGGACATGAACTGCCAGGATAAATGACACTTTTTCCCAGGGGCAGGCGATGGATGACCACGTTGGCAAAACTGCCCCAAATGGACCCCCAGATGAATGCCAGACCCAAAAGTACCGGCAGGGAGATGGCAGTAATCGGCATGCGTGTCAGGTCTTGGGTTTCAGGGACAGAACGGTTTCACTGATGGGATGGCGCACCGAAAGGACGTTGTAGACATTGACCGGTTGGGCCTTGCCCTTGACGGCGATGGGTTCGCGGACCTCGTAATTGAAATAGTCCTTGACGAACTGGAAAGTATTCTCGCCGATGATGACCTCGTTGGCCTTGGCATAGGAGCACAGCCGGGCAGCCAGATTCACGGGATCCCCCACCACGGTGTATTGCATGGTCTTGGAGGATCCCAGCGCGCCGCAGACGACCTCGCCGGTGTTGATCCCGATCCCGATGGCGATGGGTTTTTTCCCTTCGGCGACCCGTGCGGTGTTGTATACCTCCAGGGATGCCAGCATTTCCAGGGCACATTCCACAGCCTTGCGGGGACCTTCGGGAATCATCACCGGGGCACCGAACAGAGCCATGATCTCGTCACCCACAAACTTGTCCAGGGTTCCCTGGTAACGGAAGATAATGTCCACCATGACTTCGAAATAGGTATTGAGCATGCTGACGATCTCGCGGGCCTCCATGCGTTCGCTCATGGAGGTGAATCCGCGGATGTCGGAAAACAGCATGGTCACCGGCTTCTGCTGACCTTCCTGATCGAAGGAGAGCACCCCCTCGATGATCTGGTCCACCAGATTGGGGCTGAGCAACTTCTCGAATTGCGCCCTGGTTTTGGTCTCCCCCTCAATCCGGCGGATGAGGTTGGTGTTGGCAATGGCGATGGCCGCCTGGGAGGCAATGCCCGTGAGCAACTGCAGGTCCTTCTTGCCAAAGGCACCAGTGGCCAACTGGGAATCCAGATAGACCACCCCGAGCAATTCGTCGGAGTACAGCATGGGAACGCACATGGTGGAACGGATACCCTGGATGATGATGGACCGGGCCGCATTGAAACGGGCATCCATGGAAGCATCCGATGACAATACGGCCTGCTTGCGCTCGGCGACATCCTTGAGAACCGTACGGGAAACAACAATGTTTTCCGCCTGGCCGGTCTGTCCCTGATTGCGGTGCCTGGACACCGCAGGCTTGAGTTCCCCGTCCTTGTCGGGAAGAAAAACGATTCCGCGGTCGCAGCGGAAGATCTCGAAGATCTTGTCCAGAATCTTCCCGAGCAGCGTGTACAGGTCGGCTTCCACCCCGAGGTACGTGGCCACTTCGTGGGCCACACGCAAGCGTTCGTAGTCCTGGCGCAACACCTGTTCGTTGGAGATGGAACTCTCGGAAAGGAAATTGCCGGCATCGGCATTGATCATCTGGTGGATTTCCGAGGAGACCGCATCCTGGGACACCAGCACATCGGATGCCTCCTTCGCTGCCGCCTCGCCTTCCACAAAGCGCAGCAGGGTGGCTCCCATGCTGATTTCATCCCCGTTTTTCAACTGGATTTCCCCGACCCGCTGACCGTTGACGTAGGTTCCGTTCAGGCTGCCCAGATCCTTGAGCAGGTATGCGCCGTCCTTGAGCCGGACCACCTGGGCATGCACCTTCGACAGGATCCTGTCCAGGATCTGGACCGTGTTCCTCGGCATGCGGCCGATGGTGGTGAAATCCTTCAGTTCATGGGAGGTTTGCGGTTCCTGGGAAAGAATGATCAAATGTGCCATGGGTCAACGCTCGTGTCGAGGAGTTGGTTCGACCCATACATACTATTTCCCGGACGGTGAAAGTAAAGGGAAAAGTGGTTCACTCCCCGGGCAGGTAAAAGGTAGCCAGATACTCGACGTTCCCGGCAGGACCAATGACGGGACTCGGGATCGCCTCCGATACCTCCGTGCACCCGGAATGCCGGATGCCATCGAGCACGGCGCAAACGGTGGCTGAACGCAATTCCGGGTCCGTCACCACCCCGCCCTTGCCCACCTTGCCTTTGCCCACCTCGAACTGCGGCTTGATCAATGTGACGACCTGCGTCCGGACGCCAAAAAGTTGGATCAACCAGGGCACCACCTTGAGGATGCTGATGAAACTGACGTCCATGACCACCAGATCCGGAAACGGGTCCAGCCGATCCGCCGCCAGGTCCCGGATATGGGTCCGTTCGTGAACCCCCACCCGGGGGTCCGTGCGCAGGGACCAGTGCAGTTGCCCGTAGCCCACGTCCACCGCATGGACGAACCGGGCGCCGCGCAGCAACAGGCAATGGGTGAATCCTCCCGTGGATGCACCCACGTCGAGGCAGATCCGGCCTGTCACGTCTACCCCGAAGGTTTCCAGCGCATGTTCCAGTTTGCCACCGCCCCGGGACACGAAGGGTTCCGATTCCCGCACCAGGGTGATGGATGTGTCGGGAGCCACCATGGAGGCGCAACGGGTCACCACCAGACCGTTGACCTGCACCTGGCCTGCCTCGATCAGCGCCTGGGCCCTGGTTCGGCTCTCCACCAGGTTGCGGGCCACCAGGGCCTGATCCAGCCGCCGAAGCCCAGCCATCTGATCGCCTTACTGGTTCAAAGCCTGCAGGACGGTATACCGGGTGACAATGTCCACCGGTATGTCCGCAAGTTTTTCGATGATTTTGCGAATGGTATCGGTCATGACGGCATACTTTTTCTCAAAGGCTTCTGCCGCCTGGGGATCTCCGGCTGTCTGGATTTTCAGCAATTCCTCCGCCATGGCGCGGCAGGCTTCGGGCATGCGTTCGAGAACCACCGTGACGGTGAGACTGGCCGGGTCGATTACCAGCGCTTTCTGTTCCACCAGGAAATTGAAGGCCATCAGGTTGCCTTTGCCGTGGGCGCCTCCCGCACCGAACCGGATGCTGCGGAACACCGATGCCACAAAAGTGACATAGCCGGCAGACAATGCCTCGGGCGGATACTTCTTCTTCTGGTTCACCATGTATTCCAGCCCCACCAGACCTCCAATGTCGGCCTTCGCCTCTTCATTGGCCGCATAAAACTCCTTCAGTTGGGTGCGCACTTCCACTTCCTTCTTGTCCACCTTGAGAAAGCCGGGACCCAGCCCATGGGCGACCTCGTGAAACAGTGTGTGGGTGAAGAACGCATCAAATGTGACATGCTCCAGTTGGGCGGGATTGAGGACCGCCCGCGCGATGGGCATGAGCACCGCATCGAATTTCGCGTGGGAAATGTTCTTGAACAGGACCAGTTTGAATCCCTTCTTCCTGCGCACCTCTTCGTCGTTGGGCAGGTTGAAGGCCATGGTCTGCACCCCCGCCCGGGTGTCTCCCCCCGTGAACAACTGGTTGACCACCACCACGGGCATGTCCTTGCCCCGGGCCTGGCGGAATTTGTCGTCATACGGCAGTGCCCGGTCCAGTTCGTTGCGGAAGGCCTTGATCTCTTCGAGTTTGGCGGAATACTCCCGGTCGATGAGGTTCACGAAAGCCGTGTAGGCGGACTTGTATCCCATCAGGTTGTCCTCATACACCTCATAGGGACCGATGAGGAATTCGATGTCCCCCTTCAGATCCAGCCAGGCGAAATCACTTTCCTGGTATCGATCCTCCAGAAGGGCCTTTGCGCGCAGGGTCAGAAACCTCTTCAGGGAGGGCTCCTTCGTCAGTCCGGCTGCTTCGTTGAGGGCCTTGACCGCCCGGGCCAGGGGTTCCTGGAACCGATCATGGTACCACGTGTACACGAACTCGCCGTCCCGGCGCTCCACAATCGTGTACAGGGAACGCAGCCCGTCCAGATTCTCCTGGATCCTTTTCTTCTGGCCGGCGTTTTTCTCCGTTTTCAGGGCGTTTTCCAGCCTCGTCAGTTCGGCCTCGAAGGATTCCCTGGTGATGCCTTCTCCGTAAAACCCGGCGCCTGCAGGTTTTTTGGTTGTGCCCCAGAACGGTTTGTTGTCCTCCAGGCGATCCCAGGGTCCGTACATGATGTGGAAATAATCCAGAATGGGACGCTTTTCCGGATCCTGTTTCACGGCTTCGGCGATTTCCGCCAGAACCTTCGGGTTGTCGGGGGAAACCTGAAGAAGGAAAATTTCGTCCATCACCCGGGCGGCTTCCACCAGGGCTGCCACCACCGGAATCAGTTCGGCGGTGAGTTCGGCTTCGGGATAGGACAAATCCACGGGATGGAACTTGAGGATGTTCTCCCGGACTTCTTCCAGGCCCAGGACATCGGACTTCGGTTTCGGTTTCGGCTTTTCAGGCACGGCAGGTGTTTCCGGTTGGGGTTCGGGTTCCACGGGAGCAACAATCTCCACACGCTTTTCGGGTGGCAAATCATGGGCCTGCCCGGCACGCTCGTTACTCGGGGGCTTTCCCGAACAGGAAACCACGGACAGGATCACCATCCATGCGGCAAGACGTTTCATGGGGTCACCTCAGGGGGAAAGGAGTGTTCAGCGCAGACCGGAACCCACATGGGCGCACGGAGCATATTCTTCCGGGGGGAGATCCTGCGCATCCTCGAGTTTGGCGTCGGGATTGCGCTTGAAGGTCAGTGCCTCGGCGATGGGTGGTTCCATCTGCACCCGCCCCGCCTTCACCAGGGTGACGCAGTGATCATACAGGAACAGATCCAGGGCATGGGTTGCGCGAGAGGACATGGTACTCACGCTGTCCTGGGCCTCTTGCGCTTCGAAATCCTCCCGGGAAGGCAGTTTGCGGCTTTCCAGGAACATCAGTTTGTACACGGTGCGTCCGCCGGTCTCATCGGTGATCACCCGGGGCAGCACCTTGCCGGGGGTTTCCAGGTTCCACAGTTCCTTCGCCACTTCCTGGGTGATCAGTCCGGGTTGTCCCTTCAGCGGATTCACGGGGCCTTCCGTGAACATTTCAGGCATGCCCTTGATTTCGGAAGGGGATTTGCCGGCCTGGGCCTCGGAAAGGGCCTTTTCGGCAAATTCCTTGGCGGCGATGGCGGCCTTGCGGAACAGCAGGTTGTCGCGGGCAGCCATGCGCAATCCTGTTTCCTCGTCCACCGGACCACCGGACTCGTTTTCGGCGATGTACAGCACGGCGCCTTCCTCCGTGAAGTAGGGGCCATGCACGGTGCGCAGGGGTTCTTCCCAGATCTTCAGCAACAACTCGGTACCCAGTGTCTCATCGGACGCGCCGAACTCACCCACTGTGGTGAAGGTGTCCGGACACAGGGAGTCCTCCTTCACACAGGCCTTGATCTGGTCAACAGCCTGCATGACCCGGTTGACCCGCCAGGCCTGGGCGGGAATCGCCTTGCGAAGACTTTCCGGATCGCGGGCTTCCTGCTTGAGCACATCCGCCAGAAAAGCCTCTTCCACCGGGACCACCGCCTTCATGACGTGGCGGGTTTTCGGAACTTCTGCGAAACGTTTTTCATCTGCAGCCCTGGTTTCCTGGGCCGCCTTTTTGCCCTCTTCGGTTTCCAGTTCGGCAGTGATGTCCTCTTCGGAAATTTCCACACTCTCCAGAAAGGCTTCAGGAGCAATACGGGCAGCCTTGAATGTGATTTCCAGGTATTCGTTCTGGTAATTCATCCAGCGCATGCGGGAGGAGCCGGCCAGACCGAACAGGAAGGCATCCTTGTAGGCCTTGGCTTCCATTTCCTCCACCTGGATCTTGAGGAAGCGCGTTTCATCAGGGATGCCCAGGAAATGGGAAACCCAGTTACGGAAGCGTTGATAGTTGAACTCGCCAGGCTTCTGGGTTTTGGGATCCACCGGCCATGCGCCGAAGACGGTCAGGGGCACTTCCTGCCCGAACACGATCACCCGGTTCTGCAGGATCATTTCCTCGGCATCGGCCACGCTGAAGCGGATGCCGTTCTTGCGGGCCAGATTCGAGAGCATCTTGCGCTCGATGATCTTGTCCATGGCGAAACGAACCAGGACAACCCCCTCGGAATCCCGCAACAGTGTGCCGGCCAGGGCACGGCTGTACTGCCAGTCCAGAAGGGTCACTTCCCGTTCATCCACCTTGGCAATCACGTTTTCCCCGCCACAGGACAGTTTGTTGGCCGCCGGGCCAAAACTGATGATGAACGTCAATATGATGACGCCCAGAACCGCATAGACGGCCAGGGATCGGGTCTTGTTTCTCATGAATTCCAGCATCTGAACCATTCCTCCTTGGGATGCCCCCGCAGTTTGACCCTGTCGGGGATGGACCTTTCCGGTTTGGGGCAGGCCACGGGCGCCAAATATAAGGTAGACCAATCTGGTAATCAATTGAAAACTGCACTGAAAGTACTGCGGTCAGGCAACAAAAAGTGTCAGGGCAAAAATGCCCTGGGAGAGTGCCTGGGCAACGATGGTCATCTGCTGGGCGGTCATGAGGGCCGGCGGATCACCGTGATGCCGCCAAAGGATGGGCACTGCCATTGCCAGCGGCAAGAAACCGGACAACGCAATGACGGAAAACCCCGGAAGCCTGGCAAACAGGATCACCAGGGGCAAGGACAGGACGGCCGCCAACACCATGACCAGATACATCCAGCGGGCCCGGGCGGTCCCCAGGCGAACCACCCAGTGTCTCTTCCCCACGGCCTCGTCCGCCGCACGGTCCGGAAACTGGTTGATGAACAGGATGGCCGATGTGAGAAATCCTGCGGGAATGCCCACCAGAAAAAACCTGGGGTCCAGGTTGGAGGTCACAGCGTATCCGGTCCCCAGGGTCAAAAGCGGACCGAAGGCGAGGCAAATCGTCAATTCCCCGAACCCGCGGGCCTGCAGGGAAAACGGGGGAAGGGAGTAGGCGGCTCCCAGAAACGCGCCTGCCGCCCCGAGAAGCAGGATCCATGTCCTTCCCATCCAGAGAAGATACACCCCGCAGGCCAGCGCCATCACGAGAAACGCGATACCCATGATCAAAAAGGCTTCCCGGCTGATGCGTCCTTCCAGCCGGACCCTGGAACCACCGTTGAACGGTCCCGCGTGCAGGTTCACCCGGTCCGTGGCGTTCCAGTCCACCCAGTCATTGAAGGTGTTGGCCGACAGGTGCAAAAACAGCACGCCGAGCACCGCCGTCACCGCATGCATGGTGGCCGTGGAAATACCTTCTTCCACGGCCCCGTACATGGCGGCGCCGACACCCACCAGTGCGGCGGTAACGGAAGCCGTGGCAAAGGGTATCCGGGTGCCCTGCAGCCAGACCAGGGGATGAAAGGGAACATGCATGACTGACCTCGTTTTACCGGATGGTGACCATCCGCTGAATCTGCGCGGACCCCCGGGAATGGGCATCATCGCATTCCACCCGGAGGATGTGTTTGCCGGCAGGCAGGGCGGGCACCTGCCAGGAAGCCGAGATGCGCTGTCTGGGCGCAATGTACAGCAAGGGGTGATTCAGGCGCACCAGTTCCGGGTTGTCCAGGACCACCTTGTCCGCGGAAACCGCCAGTTGGGCGGAGCAGGAGATGCCCAGCACGGGAACGGGAACCTGTTTGTCGCCCACCTGCTGCGTTTGCATCCCGGAATGATACCCGGTGGCTACAAGGGAAAAGTGCCATGTGCGGCCCGACGGCATGACCGACCGGGTCCGGGAAACCAGGGCGGGATGAGTGCCGATTTCCAGATCGGCAATGGCAAACCTGGGACCACGGGGAATCGTCTCTCCCACCACAACCAGCGAATGTTCGATCTGTTCGGATCGCCCCTGGGATGTCCATCGCAACCGGAAGCGCAACCGGCCGGCAGGGGAAAACTCCGGAATGGAAAACGGCAGCGAAACAGGGCCTTCCGGGCGGGGGGGAAGATCCATGCGCCGCACGTACAGCACCTCGTCTTCGGGCCCCAGGATAGCGATGTCCAGGGTTCCCGGATCTTCGGCAAGCCAGGCGGGATCCTCAATCAACAGCATTCCTTCCTGTCGGCGTTTCCAGCGCATGCGGGGCACCCCGTCCCAGGCAACAAACCGCAGGCCGTACAGCCCGGGTTCGTCGGGCAATACCTCCAGGGACTCCCCGTACCGGAAATTGCCACGGCCAGTGAAAGACCCGGATGAAAACAGCGCCAGCCGGCCAGGCTCCTGCGGTGCCGTCAGTTCCAGTACAACCGCATCGTGCACTCCGGCAGGATCCGTTTCGGGAAAGGACACTTCCACCGGGTCTTTGTCCCCCGGTTGCAGTTGCATTTTCGCATCCGGATGGTGTTCCCGGGAGGCGCTGGCCCATACGGAAAAGGGCCGACCCGCCCGCAAGCGGAACGGAACGCGGATCCTGGGAAGCGTTTCCGTTTCCACCTCGTTCACCATCGAAAAGGGAATGAACATCTCCCCCTGGCGGGATTCGGCCTTCAGTCCCACCTTGAGGGTGTAGGAGCCGGAGGGCCAGAAGGAGCCGGTCTGGAGCACCGCCTGCAGGATTCCCGTGGTCCCCCGGATCTGGTTGCCATCCAGTGCCTGTTCCACATCGGTCAGGAAAACGCCTTCACGGCCGGCCACCTCGAAGGACGCCACCAGATCCACCCCCTGTTGGAGTCCGCCCAGGTGAAGGGTGATCAGTACGCGTTCTCCGGCGGATATCGGAGACACCTGTCCACCCCCGGACACCAGGTTGCCGTCCAGCAGGGGAAAATCCCCCTGGGCCACCCAGGTGTCATCCCGGGTGGGTGTGATATCCACGGTTTTTTCCGCAGGGTCCGTTTTTTCCGGCGGGGACGGCAACGGGGACGGGGAAACGGGGGTTTCACGGCATCTTTGGCAGTGGACCATAAACAAAACCAGGGGCAGGAAAAATCGGAGCGCACGCATGAATCTTTTCTTAGCACATGAGCTTTTGCCGAAACAACTCCAAACTGCAATTCGGGAACTCACCTTCGGAACGGGTTGTCGGTGTGACTCTTGACATTTTCGGCATTCAACCCTACACCCGTCGGGGAGTGTTCCCGGGAGGAAAAGTCATGTCATTGTTCCGTTATTTCGTGCTTTTCATGCTGTTTTTCGCGGTGCCGGGGAGTGCCGGGTGCCGGCGGAGCGAACCGGAACCCACCCTGCCTGAAGGTGCGCAGGGGAATCATGTTGAACACGCGGGCCGGATGGACTGGTCCTTTCTGGGTCCGGCCAATCCGGCACGGGTCAAAGAGCATGTGCGGATGCTGCGTCCTTTTGTCGCGGAGGGCAACCTGGTTCCGGAGGAACCGGAGATCGCCGAAAGGCAGCGGGGCGAAGCCGTCATTCACTGGGTGTCTCGTCTGGTCGCCTCGGCGGCTGAAGGTGCGGGAGCCGTGGTCACCCTGACCATGACCCACTGTGTGGGCTGGGGTTCGGCCACACCTTCGGAATACACGGTTTTCGGATGTTTCACACCCCTGGCCATCTTCGTGCATCCCACGAACTCGCCGGAATTTGAAACCCGGTGCCGGGCCTGTTCCCGGGAGGATGACGCCTGCGTGGAGCGTGAATGTGCGCCGGTTCGGGTGGAAGGCCGCTTTACCGGGAAAATCCATAAAGTGCAGATGGATCCGGAAGATCCCTCCACCGCCAGGGAAAGTTACGAATTTTTCGTGTTCCGTCACGAAAAGGCAGGCGCAACCCGTGAAGCTCTGGAAATCGATCCCGCCATGGAAATCCGCCTGCCCGCCGGATACCCGGCCCCCGCCGGAACACCTGTGACAAACGGACCCCGCTTTGCCGTGGTCCACGAGGTGGACATGGTCTGGGCTCCCACCTCCCTGGACCTGGCTCACAAACTGGCAGAAGAACTGAAGTCATCGGGAATGACAAAAGCATTTGTCATGGATTCCCGACTGGTGCCGGATATCTGGTGCTGCTCCCATCTGGTGGTGGCCTCCCGGCACACCTCCCTGCAGGAGGCCAAAGAAGCCCAAAAGTCCCTGCCCCCTTCATTCCATGCCCACAAATGGCGGGTGGCTCCCCTGTACTGATTCCATCCCCGCCACCATTTCCCCAAAACCCCCACTGCGCACCACGCCCA
>CAZTZR010000046.1:0-27802 GCA_964618145.1 uncultured Kofleriaceae bacterium | reverse complement strand
AAATGATGTTCAACAACCAGACCTACTGTCTGAAAACTTCTTGCGATTGCCCTGCTCCATAGGGCGTTGGCACGAAAACAATTTTTTTCAACATAGTTGATCTATTCACATAAATGGGATATCCTGTTTCGCTGATGTCCGAAACGGATTCCCTCATGAAAGGGCCAAGGTTGTTGTTTCGGGGATTTGAACAACATGACAGAAAAAAAAACCAGTGACTCCCTGATTGGCACCACCATTGGAAATTATGTGGTCCAAAGCAAACTGGGCTCCGGCGCCATGGGCACCGTGTACCTGGGAGAGCACCCGGAAATCGGCAAACGCGTCGCCATCAAGATCCTGGCCATTCACCTGGCTGAAAACAGCAACATGGTGGAGCGTTTCATGGTGGAAGCCCGGGCCATCGGCATCCTGGAGCATCCCAACATCATTGAAATGTTTGATTTCGGCGTTCTCGAAGACGGGCGTTCCTATTACACCATGGAATACCTGCAGGGAGAAACCCTTTCCCAGCGGATGAAAAGGGGCAACTTTGCCCTGTGGGAACTGACTGGCATACTGGACCAGATCTGCGATGCCCTTTTTGTGGTTCACGAAAAGGGAATCATCCACCGGGACATGAAACCCAGCAACATTTATCTGGCCAAAAAGGGAACCCGCATCCTGTTGAAAATCCTGGATTTCGGCATCGCCAAAATCCAGGATGGACTCAAAAAGGACGGGGAGTTCATGACCTCCACCGGTGCGGTCCTGGGCACCCCCGTGTTCATGGCCCCTGAACAGGCGTTGGGCCAGAATGACAGGATTTCCCATCTTTCGGACATCTACAGCCTGGGTGTGATTCTATACAAAATACTGACCGACAGGTTCCCCATCAACGGCACTTCCATTCCGGAGGTGGTCGCCTGGCACTTCCTGAACGAGGCCATTCCCCTGCGGGAAGTCAATCCCCGCATTCCGGAACCCCTGGCCCAGGTGGTCATGAAATGCCTGAAAAAAGACCCCACTGCAAGGCACCTTTCCTCGGCGCATCTTTTTTCCGAATATCAGGAAGCCGTGGCGCTGCTGCCACCCGACTGGGTTGTTCCTGCCTCCATTGCCCTGGACAGCACCCAGGCGGCATTGGCCCTTGAACCGAATTCGCTGCCCGGGAACATGCTGGAATCCGCACCCAGTGCCCACAGTGGTTCCAGTTCCTTTTATCCCCCCCCGCCGCCGCCACCACCGTCCGACTCATCGGGTTCCTTCAACTCCATGGTACAGGTTCCCGCGGAATTGACATCCCACAGTCTCGTGGGAGGCGGAAGTGCCGTAGCCACCCGGAGTGCTGTTTCCCCCAAAATCCTGATGGCCGTTCTGGGGACTCTTCTTGTTCTGGGGCTCGGGGGATACTTCCTGTTCTTCCGGGATACCAACACCACCCAGACCCCGCCGCCGCCGGCCCCAGTCACCGTTGCCACACCTTCCCCGGAAAAGTCCATGGAACCCGTTCCTCCTGAAGAACCTGTCAGGGAGTTGATTCAAGTCCGGTTCACCTCCGAACCCGAAGCCGAAATGGTGGTCACCCGGAAAACCGGAGATCCGGTCACCCGCCAGACTCCTTTCGAGATGGAATTCGAACTCTCCGAAGAGGTTCATGTCACCGCCAGCAAAAAGGGTTATCTTGAAAAGAGCCTTACCCTTCGCATGATGGAAAAGTCTGTCAACCTGACACTGGAACCGGTTCCGGCCGATATCCCCATGCCCCCCATGGTGGAAAAACCGGTGGTTACCACCCCGCCCATGAGGGTGGCACCCGTCCCCCCACCCATGAAAGCGATGCAGCATGACAAGAAAACCCTTGGCAATGAACTGTTGTAATTTCCGGGGCCAGTCAACCGGAGTCCTTGTCTTTCTTTTCCTGTCCGCTCTGTGTTCCATGGCCATTTCCCCAAATGCATACGGCCGGAAAAAGCCCACTGCCAACGAGCAGAAACTGTATGATGCCTATGTGGCTGCCGGACGTGTCCTGTACGGGGATGAAAAATATGCCGAAGCCATCGTGCAGTTTGAAAAAGCCTATGAAGTCATTCCGGACCCCAAACTCTACTTCAATCTGGCGCAGTCCCACAGACTGTCGGAAAACCCGGAAAAGGCACTGGAATATTATCGCAAGTTCCTGAACGTTCTGCCCACCATCACCGATTTGCCTGAAACCACCAAAACCACGGCCGCAGCCGATGTAAGGAAATGGATCGACCAACTGGAAGGGGAAAAACGCATCCGGGAAGAACAGGCGGAAAAAGCGCGACTGGAAAAGGAACGGAAGGAAAAGGATCCCCTGAAAAAAGCAGAAGAAACAAAAGGGGAGGAACCGGGAACCACACCGGGGGTTCCCTCCGGGAATACGGGTCTGACTTCCCGGTGGTGGTTCTGGACGGGTATCGGTCTGACGACAGTGCTTGCCGCCGGAACGGTCTGGGCCGGGATGGAGGCTTCCCGGTACAATGACGACTGGAAAAAGAACTGGCAAAAAACGGATCGCGACAACGCCCTCCTGTACCAGGACATCACGGACATCGCCCTGATCGGGGCTGTCTCCATCGGAATCGCCGTTTCCGTGGCTTCCTGGCTTCACGTGCGCAACCCTTCGGCCTCCGTGGAGGGAACTACCTCCCACATGGCCCTGATACCCGGGTGTGACGGCTCCGGCTGCATGCTCACGTTCACCTGGCAATTCTGAACCGGCACCCATGCCAAAAAGATTTCAAAATGTTGGGAGAGAGTTATCATGGAAAAAAAGAGTATCATAGCAATGGCCATTCTGGGAATCCTGCTGGCTCTGGGCATGTCCAGTGCCGCTTTCATCCTGGGCATCCAGGCCCGCAAAGCGGCTTCCACCAAACAGGAAATCAAGGTCAAGGGACTCGCTGAAAAACCGGTGAAGGCCGATCTGGCCGAATGGACCATCACCATTTCCGTCATTGAACCCTCCTTTGCCGAAACCCTGGAAAAAATCCGCACCGTCAAACCGAAGGTGCTGGAATTCCTGGAAAAGGAGGGTCTGGACAAGACCACCTGGAAGGAAGCTTCGGAATCCATCCGCCCGAACATGGTCACCACCTATCTGGAGTCCGGCGGCCACCGTACCGAACAACAGGGTTACCGGGGCAGTCAGGACATCACGGTGACCAGCCGGGACCTTCCAAGGATCGCCGCAGCCAGCCGCAACATCCTGGCGTTACAGGCACAGGAAGTCCCCGTCCGGGTCGAGGATCCCCAGTATCTGGTGAGCAATCTCGAGGACGTCAAGATGTCGCTGATTGCCGCGGCCACCGAGAACGCCCGGGCCCGGGCCGAAGAGTTCGTGCGCCAGGACAAGGTACGGGTTGGCGTGATGCGTTCGGCCTCCCAGGGCTCCTTCTTCATCCTGCCTGAAGGAGGCAACATCGACAGTGACAACTGGGGTGGAGTGTACGACAAATCCACCATCGACAAGATCGCCAAGGTTGTGGTCACCATCGTCTACAGCATTGATTGAACCCCCACTCCGAAGTCATTTTTCGCCGGCACCGGACTCTGGCAGTTGACCCCTGTGATCATCCGGGTTCATGATGCGATCATCTGGCCCGCTTGAAAAAAGGTGGTTTGACACCCTTTTGTGCATCGGATATAAGTGTTTTCAAGCTGCGCACCCGGGACCGGAAGAACTTGCGCCTTGCACCATACAGATTTTCGGTGCGCACTACTCGAAAAGGAGGATTTTCATGCTGGAAAAAACTGGATTCATCTGGAGCCTGCTGCTCGTTTGCTCCCTGTTTGCCGGAGCCCTGTCCGGCTGTCGCGGGGACGACAAGGGAAAGACCATCGCCTCGACGGACCCCAAACCGGAGGAGCCTGCCGTGGAAGAAAAACCTGCCGAAGACCCCGCTCTGGCCAAGAACCCGCTGCTTCTGCCCTGGCCCGGGGAACACGGCGGCCTGCCACCCTTTGACCAGGTCAAACTGGAACACTTCCAGCCGGCCCTGGAAAAGGCCATGGCGGACACCCTGGCGGAACTGGACCGTATTGCCACCAATCCGGAGGCTCCCACTTTCCGGAACACCTTTGAACCTTACGAACGGGCGTTTCGGGTCTACAATCGCGTCCGTGCGGTATTCTGGGTATGGAGTGGCGGTTTGAACACACCGGAATTCCAGGCCATAGAACGGGAGATGGCTCCGAAAATGGCTGCCTTCCAGGACCGGATCACCCAGAACGAAAAACTCTTCCGCCGCATGGAAACCGTTCACAAGGCACAAACCCCCGGCCTGACGCCCGAACAGAAACGTCTGCAATGGAAAATCGTGGACGACTTCCAGCGGGCGGGCGCCGCCCTGGAGCCTGCAGCCAAGGCCCGCCTGGCGGAAATCAACCTTCAACTGGCCAAACTGTTCACCCAGTTCAGCCAGAATGTGCTCGCCGACGAAAATGACCAGTTCCTGGTTCTGGAAAACGAGGCAGACCTGGCCGGACTGCCCCAGTCCTTCAAGGATGCGGCGGCGGCCGAAGCCAAAAACAGGAACATGGAAGGCAAGTGGATCATCCGCAACACCCGCTCCTCCGTGGATCCGTTCATCACCAATGCCGACCGGCGCGACCTGCGGGAAAAGGCATGGAAGATGTTCGTGGGCCGGGGAGACGGTGACGGAAAAACCGACAACAAGCCCATCATCACAGAGATCCTCGCCCTCCGGCTGGAGCGTGCGAAACTTCTGGGACATGCCACCCATGCCCACTGGCGCCTGCAAAACACCATGGCCAAGACCCCCGAGGCCGTCATGGAGTTGCTCGATGCGGTGTGGAAGCCCGCCCGGGCCCGGGTAACCGAGGAAGTTCGGGACATGCAGGCCATGGCGAACAAACTCAAACCCCGGATCAAGATCGAACCCTGGGACTACAAGTATTTTGCGGAAAAAGTCCGCAAACAGCGGTTTGCCCTGGATGAATCCCAGATCAAGCCCTACATGCAACTGGACAAACTGCGGGATTCCATGTTCTGGGTGGGTGAGGAATTGTTTGATCTTTCCTTCTCCCAACTCAAGGATGCTCCCGTGTTCCATCCCGACGTCACCGTCTGGCTGGTCTCCCACAAGGAAACCAAAAAACCGGTGGGACTTTTCTACTTCGACCCCTATGCCCGTTCCGGAAAACGCTCGGGAGCCTGGATGAGTGCCTATCGGGTGCAGGAATCTTTTGACGGAACGGTACTTCCCATCGTATCCAACAACTGCAACTTCCTCAAGGGCAAGGAAGGCGAACCCTCCCTGATTTCCTGGACCGACGCCACCACCCTGTTCCACGAATTCGGTCATGCCCTGCACGGTCTTCTGTCCAACGTCAATTACCCGTCCCTGGCCGGCACGGCGGTGTTCCGGGATTATGTCGAACTGCCCTCCCAGATCCTGGAACACTGGCTGCCCACCCCCGAGGTGCTCAGCCGCTTCGCCTTGCATATGGAAACCGGAAAACCCATTCCCAATGATCTGGTCAAACGCATCGAACGTGCCTCCACCTTCAACCAGGGGTTCTTTACCACGGAATTTTTGGCCAGCGCATTTGTGGACATGAAACTCCATCTGTCAACAAACGAAAAGATTGACCCGGCCGTCTTCGAGCGTGAAACCCTCAAGGAAATCGGCATGCCCTCGGAAATCGTGATGCGTCACCGCACTCCGCAGTTTTTGCACATTTTTGCCAGTGATTCCTACTCCGCCGGCTATTACAGTTACCTGTGGGCGGATGTCCTCACCGCCGACGGCTTTGATGCATTCCTGGAAGGCAAGGGACCCTACGACAAGGAAGTCGCCAAGCGGTTCCGTGACTTTGTCCTGTCGGTGGGCAACACCATCGACCCGGCCGAAGGCTATCGCAAGTTCCGTGGCAAGGATCCCACCGTGGCACCCCTCATGCGCAAACGTGGCTTTCCCGTTCCGAAGAAATAACTCCCCCATTCTTTTTTCTTGAAAACCTGTCATTTTTGTTTCTAAGTGGATTGGTTTCGCATGTTGGGACGAAACCAAACCAACTTATTTGTTCTATGCACAAGGGAGTTCCCCATGAAAAGACATTTTCCTGTATTCTGGCTTTTTCTTCTGGCTTCCTGCACCGCCCCCCGGGCCAACATCGAAACCGGAAGGGTGACTCCCCGGGGAAAGGTGGTGGCGGGTGCCGACGTACGAACCAATCTCCCCACAGCCACCAGTTCGGCCCTTTTTGATGAACTCAAAAGCCAGGTCAAGGCCGCCAGGGCGGCGGCCACCGGGGAAGCCCCCAAATGGACCGGGGAATCGGGGCGCGACAATCTGGCCAGACTCGTGGACACTTTGGTGATCTATTCCCTGGATCCTTTGGGCTGGGGATATGACATCCGGGTCCGTTACGGATTCTTCGACCACCTGGATGCCGGCCTGAGATACGACAGCGGCGTTGTTGCAGCCGACTTGCGGTTCCAGTTCCTCGGCGCCATCGACCAGGGAAAACGACCCAACGCCTTTCTCAACCACGGGCCCCTGTGGTACGGCAGCATCGGTGTCCAGTACAGCCAGCAGGATTTCCAGGTGTCCATGCCCATTCTGGAGGATCTGCAGGAACTTCTGGGATACGAGTTCACCCGCAAGGATGTGCTGGTTCCACTGATCTTCAGTTACAGCCTGGGTCCGGACGAACGCTACGGAGCCCTGTCCTTCGGTCTGGCCTACAATCTGGGCATGGTGAAATACGGTTTCAAGGAGGAAAAGGTGGCCCAACTCTTCCAGGAATCCCTGGAGCAGGAAGGCATACGCATCCCGCACACCAAAAAGAACATTCACGCCTTTGGTCCTTTCTTCAACGTGAAAGTGGGACTGAAATATTTTTACGTGATAGCTTCCTTGTCGATCTATTATCAGGATTACGGCAGCCACGACATCTTCGGCATCAAAACTTCGCGGTTTTCCGGTTTGACCTTCATCCCCACCCTCGGCGTGATGGGCACTTACTGAGCATCATCATCACTCAAGCACATAATGCGTTTGCCCTGCAAAACCCATGTGTCAGCTTGACTGCCACTTCAGGATCGGTCATTGTTTTTCCATGATGTCCACAGGGCCAGGGAGTTGCCTGCCCTTTCAAAAGACCTGAAGGAGAAAAAATGGAACACTTCGTCTGGATCATCGTGAGCATCCCGATTCTGTTCTTTTTCCTGATCATCATCCTGGTTCTCCATGCTGCAAAAAAACGCCGGCAGGCCATGCAGGCCCTGGCCCTGGAGTTGGGATACTCCTATGACACCGATGATCCTTTCCTTGTCCAGCGGTACCGGTTTTTCAGACTTTTCGACAGGGGACGCAGTCCCCGGAGCGAAAATGTGCTCACCGGGACTTTGGCAGGCGTCCCCGTAACAGTATGTGATTACCAGTACACCACCGGGGGCGGCAAAAACAGTTCCACCCACCGTCAGACCATCTGTATCGTCACCTGCCCGGATCTGGAACTGCCCAACATTTTTGTACGACGTGAGTTGCCGGTATTTGACAGACTCGGCAAATGGTTCGGAGGCCAGGACATCAATTTTGCCGAGGATCCGGACTTTTCCAAAGCCTTCGTTCTCCAGGGAATGGACGAGCCTGCCGTCCGCCGTTTCTTCCATTACGAAATCCGTGCCCTGTTCCTGACCTATCGGCAGGAGAACCTGCAGTTTGAATCCTTCGGAGATACCTTCTTGCTGCACCTGTCCAGACAACTCAAGCCCGAACAGATCCGTCGGCTTCTGGATATCGCGGCCGACTTCATCCGGACCTTTCGCCGTCGGTGACCACCGGGTCCACCGGAAACGGAGGCTTTTTTGCATCATTCATGGCTTTTACGGATTTCCGGCTGGCTTTCCCGCACGGTGAACTCCACGGTCCTGTTTCTGGGCCGGCACCACAGACTATTCGGTACCCTGGCGGTGGTGTCCTTCATTCTTGTGTTCACCACCAATGGCCATGCCCGCATGGGGGGGGGTGGCGGGGGTGATGGAGGAGGAGGAGGAGGAGACGGTGTCGGGGATCTGATCTTCCTGCTTTTGTACCTTTTGCCTTTTCCTTACAACATTGCGGCCGCAGCCATAGTTTTGGCCGCGTTCTACTGGTTCGCCCGCATGAAACAGCAGGGTTCAATCCTCAACGAAATGCCTGGCGCAAAACGCCAACTGATTCGGGACAACAAGGGAATCCTGGCGTTTTCCAACACCCATCCGGACTTCGATGAAAACGCTTTTCTCGCCAAGGTCAACAAGGCTTTTCTGGACATCCAGTCGGCCTGGTCGGACATGGACATCGCCCGGGTGAGGCGCTTTCTCTCCGATGGCATGTACCAGCGGGTGAACACCCAGTTCGCCATGATGCGGATTCTCAACCAGAAGAACACCATCGAACACCTGGACGTCAAGTCCATCGTCATCGACCGGGTGGAAGGCGACGGAATTCACGATGTGATTCATGTGGGTGTCTTTGCCGTGATCAAGGATCGCTTTGAATCAAAAACCTATCCGAACCTGAATTCGAAACTGTACGAGGAATTTGTCGAATATTGGTCCTTCATCCGCAAGACCTCCGCCTCGGGAAAGGACATGTACCACACCGCAGGCTGTCCCAACTGCGGAGGGGATCTGAGTTCAAATCTGGGCGAACTGAGCAAATGTCCGTATTGCGGAACCATCACCAACTCGGGTGACCATGACTGGGTACTGGCCAAGATCACCCAGGCGGATGATTACCGGTTCCAGTCGAAACTGCATGATCTGGCCGCCACGCTGGTGAACAAGATCGAAGAACTCGGGGGGGACGATCCGGATTTCTCCGTGCTCAAACTGGAGGACAAGGCCTCCAACGGCTTTTTGCAGATCGAAACTGCCCGGATTCTCAAGGATCCCAAACTCATACGGCGTTTCGTCACGGACGAATACATGGAAAAGTTCTCGCAGCGAATCAGTCAGGAACCGGATTTCGTCTACAACCGGATTTTCCTCAACGATGTGACCCTCATTGGCGCCTTGCAAAAAGGACACCAGAACTTTCTGGCCCTGTCGGTGAAATCTTCTGCCCAGCGCGTGCAGATCGTGCGTGACGAAGCCCGCTGGATCGATCCCGCCGTGACCAGCAAGAACGAAGTGGTCCTGATGGTGCGGGATGCCGCGGCCCACGCCAGCTCAGGTTCGGTGTACACCCACCAGTGTCCCTCCTGTGCCGGCACCGTGGGCGACACCATCGACCTGAACTGTCCGTACTGCGGCAATCCCCTCAATTCCACGAAAAACGAGTGGATCATCGCCGATGTCATGCTGCAGATGGAATACCAGGCCTTCTTTGAACAGAACCGGCAGTTCTTCACCGCCAACGTCCATCCGTCCAAACTCAATGCCCTCATGAAGGTGCGGGATTTCGCTTTCAACAACGTGCTGGTGATGATTGCCGTGGACGGTGTGTTCGCCGATTCGGAAATGGTTTTCGCCAAAAAACTCGCCCGCAAGTGGGGCTATGCACCGGCAAGACTGGACGGCCTGATCCAGATGGCCGCCAACCGCCAACTTGTCATCCGGATTCCGGAACGTCCCAAAGACAGGGAAAAGGTCTACCGCATGATGTGCAAGGCCGCCGCCGCGGACGGCACCATCGCCCCCGAGGAACAGTCCCTGCTGGATTCCTACCGGCAGCAGGCCGGCATGGGAAACTGAACCGGCCCTCTCAAGGCTGTACCCGAACGGGGACCAACCGGGTAAGCGTGGTTCCGTCCCCCAATTGGCCATGATTGTTCCCTCCCCAGCACCAGGCGGTTTTGTCGGTTTTCACCGCACAACTGATCCCCGTGTCAGCAGATATCCGGACGGCATCCGTCATGTCCAGCACCGTCACGGGAGTGGTACGAACCTCGGATGTACCATCCCCGAGGGCTCCCCCCTGACCCCAGCAACGCATGGTTCCATCTTCAATCAGTGCGCAAGTGTGTCCATTGCCGGCAACGATATCCACCGCGTTTTCCAACGCTGAAACCACCACCGGGGTCGGTCGCTCCTCCATGGTACCGTCCCCGAGTCCCCCCGTGTCGTTGTCGCCCCAGCACCGGGCTGACCCGTCGGACAACACGGCACAGGAATGCAAAGCACCCCCGGCAATGACCACTGCATTCGTCAGTCCGCTGACCTCAACCGGAGTCCACCGATCCATGGCCGTTCCGTCACCAATTTGATTGATTTCGTTGCTGCCCCAGCATCGGGCCGTTCCGTTGGCGAGCACCACACAGGAATGATTGCCTCCGCTTGAAAGGGATATGGCCGTCTGGATGCTTGTGACATTGGCAGGGGTGGTTCGATCCTGTGTAGAACCGTTTCCAATTTGTCCAGATGCATTTTTTCCCCAGCATCTCACCCATCCGTCGTTCAGCATGGCGCAAGAGTGATCATAGCCCAGGGAAATGGAAGCCACATTGGTCAATCCACTGACCTGAACCGGCACATGGCTGGATTCCGTGGTTCCGTTTCCCAGTTGGCCGTTGGAATTCACACCCCAGCAACGGACCGTTCCGTCGCTGCGTTTCGCGCAGGCATGCCGTTCTCCTGTGGAAACCGAAACCGCATTGGTCAATCCGCTGACCTGAACCGGTACATAACTGGATTCCGTAGTCCCGTTCCCCAATTTTCCGTGAGAATTGCTGCCCCAGCACCAGGCTGTCCCGTCGGACATCACGGCACAGGAAAAGTATAAGCCATTGGAAATGGACACCGGGCCCACGCAACCGCTCCTGTCAAACCGGCAGTTTCCCGAACAGGCCAGGGAACCTCCCCAGTACCCCTCGGATGCACAGGTTCCGGAGTTCAAATCCGTACCGTCGCAATCCTCGAATGACGCCTGGACCACGGCATCACCACAGCGACCCCAGGAAATGCAGTCTGCGAGGTTCCATTCACATTCGGAACTGCAGGACAACTCACCACCGTGATATCCCAGTCCTTCGCAGGACTGCCCGCCCAGATCAGCCTCCTCACAATCCTCAAACGACGCCTGGATCTCCCCGTCCCCGCAAAAACCCAGACAGGACGAGTAATCAAACCGGCAGTTTTCATCGCATGCAAGGGTTCCACTGTAATGACCCACCGACCCACAACTTTGACCCCCCATATTGATGCCATCGCACTGTTCCTGGAAATCCGCATCAATCAGACCGTCGCCGCACCGACCCACACAACCGGACAGATCAAACTGGCAGTTACCGCCACAGGCCAGGGTTCCTGCGTGATATCCCAGGCTCTGGCAAGTTTCCCCCGCCAGTTGGTTGCCATCGCATTGCTCCGGTGGCTGAATGATTCCGTCACCGCAGGAACCGGCGCCCACACAATCGGAAACATCAAATCGACACCCTGCCGTGCACCCCAGTTCGCCACGTTCATATCCCAGGGACTGACACGACTGGCCATCCAGTTCAATCCCGTCACACTGTTCATGATAATCTGGCTGGATGATTCCGTCGCCGCAACGCTCGACTCCGCAAACCGTAGTATCAAACCGGCAATCCGCAGAACAGCGTAAAACCCCTTCCGGCCGATGATACCCCAATCCCGAACAGGTTTGTCCATCCAGTTCCGAACCATCACACTCTTCACCGGGATCCACGAAATCATCCCCGCACCGGTCGGAACCCTTTGTCTTCGTACAAGAAACCATCAAAAAAACCAGAGAAAAAATGACATGAACCATCGAACGCATTCTCATGAAAAACCTCTTTCGTATTTCATCAACAATACATGCATCTTTTTGTTACAGGAAACCTTTTGCACTTGTCAAGGACTTTGACCCCGTCCCTCACGGCGATCGAGTTCTATTTTTTCTGGACAAGGGCCCAAAAGTCTGATCCCGTTGTTTCTGCGGTGTCCCACCGATTTCCGGTGCCGGTGACGGCGTTCGGTTGCCGGTGTACTGAGGCGTCAACCCTGACGCCGGGGTATAGCTTTGCGGGTCGTTCGTTTGAGTTGTCGTTTACTCCTATGGATTTGGTCCGCCCGGCTCCCCGAATCCGAACCGGACAAGACGGCCCCAAAACCACCTCCGGACCTGCCACCGGACCCTTTGGAAACCAAACCTGCGGTTTTGTCGAAAATCCAGGCGTGATTGACTGGTGGTGAGAAACATCCAATGTCGTTGTCTGGCAATTTCAGCGCCGGACGACCCGAAAACCCACATTGAATTTTCGATCATGGGGAGGAGCGTATCCCCGAGCGGATACAGAACACGAATGACTGTCATCGTGCCAGTTTCCTCCCCGCAGGACACGAAGGGTTCCTGTCATGGGTCCACGTGCATCCGACAAGGTCCCGTCAGGATATTCCCCATGCCAGTCCCATACCCACTCGGACACGTTTCCGCTCAGATCGCGAATCCCCAGTTCGTTGGACATTTTTGAACCCACCGGAGTGGTTCGCTCGTCAAGGGTTCTTCCGGTTTCCGTGGAAGCAAAACCGAAAACCGCATAATCACCGATCATGTTTGTCCAGTCGCTTCCGGCGAACGGTTTGGCCCAACCGGTCGTGTTCACAATCCCCGGCTTGTCCCTGTCCGCGCCCATGGCTGCCCACATCCATTCCATCTCGGTGGGCAGCCGGTATCCATTGGCCGAATGATTTGCCGTTGCTGCATTCCAGTCCGCATCTTCAAAAACCGGAATTTGATTGTAGGATAATGTTGTAAAATCAACTCCGCTGACATAATACACCGGAGACAACCCCTCCCGGAGACTCAACTTGTTGCAAAAGGCTATCGCATCGTACCAACTGACCTTCTGGACCGGGTCATCCTCGCCTCCGGAATACAGGGTATCGCTCGGATCCGGCCAGCCGGTCACCGCCTTCCACTGTGCCCGTGTAATCTCGTGCCGACTGATGCGGAAGGCAGATACCGAACTTTGACTGGATGTCGTCAGATCCCGCTGGAAAGTCCCCTGGGGAACCTGTTTCAAGATTCCGGCATGGGGTGAAAACTCGTCCCCCGGATCGTCGATATCCTCAAGGATAAGTTGACAACCTGATACCATCAAGAAAAACAGACAGACCACCATGGGACGGTATCGGAAACGGACGGAACATTCCTGCGGCATGAAAGCACCCCTTCGGAACATCAGGCACCAAAAAACAACTATCACAACTTGAATAACGACGCAACGCGGTCGAAAGGGAAACTGGATTCAACAAAACCGGAATGGGGGGAAATGTCGTTGGAATCGGTCACCAGCCAAATGTACGGGCGATCCATGTGCGGGCAGTGGCAGGGTCGTTTGTACCGAAGACCATGACCCGACCATCGGGAAAAAGAATCATCCGGTGGGACGGGGTCTTGAATTCCAGGAGGTTACCAGTGACCCGTACCTGGCCCAGGTGCGCCAGTTGTTGCTCCAGCACGGAAAAATCAGGAACAAAGGGCGTTTCCGGTGACACGGATACCGCATTCCTGCCACAAAGTACCGTCAGGACGGAACCCCGGCGACCTTCCAGAAACGGGAATTCCTTGCGACCACAGGCCGGACAGTTGTCATGACGGCACACATGGATGGAACGTACGCTTCCATTTGCAATGTCCAGGGCGAACAGATGATCGGGAATGCGACCCCCGGTCAGAAGGAACATGCTTTTGGCTGCCTGCAGGGAAGCCACCCAGTTCACGGCCGCATTGAGCACACCGGCTGTCTCGCAGGTGGGCAGGGATGTCCCCTGGGGCGGATCCGGAAACACGCAGCGCAGGCATGGCCCTGATTCCGGACGTACCACCATCACGGATCCCTCGAACCCCAACACTCCCCCGTGTATCCAGGGAATGCCGGATTTCACCGAAACATCGTTGATCAGATAACGTGTTTCAAAGTTGTCGGTCCCGTCCAGGATGAGATCCACACCCTGGACCAGTTCTCCGATGTTTCGTGCAGAGAGGTCTGTTACGCAGGGTTCGACCCGTATGCCGGAGTGTATTTCCAGAAGCCGTTCGGCGGCGGCAGCGGCCTTTGGACGCTCAACGTCCTTTTCCCGGAACAAAAATTGTCGCTGCAGGTTGGAAAGATCCACCACATCCCGATCCACGAGACGCAAAAAGCCGATGCCGGCCCGGGCCAGCAACTCTGCCTGCACGCTTCCCAGGGCACCGACGCCCACGATGAGCACCCGGGCCGCAGACAGTTTCTCCTGACCTGCTTCCCCGAAACCGGGCAGACGCATCTGGCGGGAAAAACGATCACCGCCGGATTGGTTCATGAAACACCTCCACGCAACAGGGGAACAAGTTCCCCCAGAATGGCCAGGACCCGGTTCACCTCATCAGCAGTGTTGGTACTTCCAAAGGCGAAACGAACTGTACTGTCTGCTCTGGATTCATCCAGTCCCATGGCTGCCAGTACATGGGAAACCGGTTTGTCCCCGGAAGAACACGCCGAACGGGTGGAAACATGAATCCCGTGCAAATCCAGATGCATGAGCAGGTCATCTCCGGACACCCCTTCAAAACAGACACTGGAGAGGCTGCACACCCTTGGAACCCCTGCAGCATGGATGATCACACCCGGCAACTGCATGACTGCTTTTTCAAAGGAGTTTTTCAGATCAAGCATGTGTTGGGCATTCGCATCCATGCGCTGTCTGGACAGTTCACAGGCCTTGCCCATGCCGGCGATGGCTGCCAGTGAATGGGTGCCCGGGCGCAAGCCACGTTCCTGATGACCACCGAAAAGGCGGGGACAAAGACGCAATCCGTTTCGCACGAACAGCGCACCAACACCCTGGGGTCCTCCAAACTTGTGGGCCGAGACGGACAAAAGATCCACTCCGAGGCGACGCACGTCCACAGGCATTTTTCCTGCGGCGGCCACCGCATCACAGTGCAAAACGGCCGAAGGGGCAAAATCCCGGATCTCCCGGATGGGCTGCACGGTGCCCACCTCGTTGTTGGCAAGCATCACCGACACCAGATCCGGCGGGCGCCCGGAGTCATCCGGCAACGAACTGACCTGCACCACTCCGGAACTGTCCACAGGCAACCAACGTACGTTTCCTCCACATTCCCCGATGTAGCGCACACACCCCAGCACCGCCTGATGTTCCACCCGGGAAGTGACCACCGCACTTTTTCGACCCAACGCTTCCCAGGCACCCAGAACTGCCAGATTGTCCGATTCCGTACCACTTCCCGTGAACAGGATCTCTCCAGGATCGGCATTCAACAGGTCCGCCACCCTCCGCCGTGCCATGTCCAGCACCCTCCTGGCTGCCTCTCCGCCGGAATGCAGGCTCATGGGATTGCCGGGCTGGCCGGACCATACGGATTCCATTTCCATCCGGACATCGGGGTCCAGTGGCGTGGTGGAATGGTGATCCAGGTATATCATCACGGATGGAACTCCTCGAACAGCGCCGTGCTCAGGTACCGCTCACCGGCATCCGGCAGGATCACGACAATACGCTTGCCTGCGTTTTCCGGCCGTGAAGCCAGACGATGGGCCACTGCTGCTGCTGCACCACAGGAAATACCGCAGGAGATACCTTCCTCCCGGTGCAGGCGACGGGCGAACTCCAGGGCTTCCTCGTTCTCCACAGTGGCAATTTCGTCCACCAGATCCAGATCCAGAATCTCCGGCTTGAAACCCGCACCGATACCCTGGATCTTGTGGGGTCCTGGAACCGGCTCCCGGCCGGCACGGATGGCGGACAGGACAGGCGAACCCGCCGGTTCCACCGCCACCGAATGAATGGCCCGGCCACGGGCCTGCTTGAAATACCGGCTGACCCCGGTGATGGTCCCGCCGGTCCCTACTCCAGCCACAAAAATATCTACCTCACCATCGGTGTCGTTCCAGATTTCCGGGCCGGTGGTGGCAAAATGGATCTCCGGATTCGCGGGGTTGGAGAACTGCAGGGGCATGAAATGGGATTCCGGATTGTTTGAGACGATTTCCTGCGCCCGGGCAATGGCTCCCTTCATGCCCTTTGCTCCCTCGGTCAGTTCCAGTTTCGCACCGAATGCCAGCAGCATGCGGCGACGCTCCATGGACATGGTGTCAGGCATGGTCAGGATCAGGGGATATCCCCGGGCAGCACACACAAAGGCCAGGGCGATGCCGGTATTACCCGACGTCGGCTCCACCACGGTAACATCATTTCTCCCGGGCACCAGTTTTCCTTCCCGCTCGGCTGCCTGGATCATGGCGGTACCGATGCGGCACTTCACGGAGTAGGCCGGGTTGCGTCCCTCGATCTTGGCAACAATCCATGCACCCAGGCCACGGCCGAACCGGGCCAGGGACACCAGCGGGGTGTTACCGATACTCAGGCTGTTGTCTTCAAAAATGCGTGTCATTGCAAAACTCCTTTTGCACCGGCAGGGCTTCCCGGAAAGGAAAGGCCCCTTCAGATGCTGTAATTGGACGGGTCCGTTTCCAGGTCCTGCATCCGTCTGCACAGGGATTGCAGGGTTTCCGAGGAAAGAACTTCCTGCATGGCCAGGGCCGTGCGGTGCCACAATTCCCGGGTGACACACCTTGTCGCTGTTTCGCACACTTCCTGCTGACGGATACATTCCACCAGATCCAGGGGTCCTTCCAGCACGGTGATCACCTCCAGTGCCGTGACTTCCGAAGGATCCCGCACAAGTTCGTATCCCCCCCCGGGACCACGCACCGTCCTTACAAGGCCGGCGTTGCGCAATCCCTGCATGATCTGGTGAATGTACTTGCCCGAAATACCCTGGGACTGCTCGACCGTTTCGACCAGTACCGGCCCCTGTCCGTGACGCCGGGCCAGTTCCAGCATGACGCGCAGTCCATAACGGCTGCGGGTGGACAGTTTCATGGAGCACCTCCCGAACTTCGGGTTAGCAGATGTACTTGAGTATGTCAACTACTTTTATCAACTATTATTCCGATCGGATTTTTGCGCAGGTCCATGGGACATGATAGGTTCTTCGGGTATGTTGCGAGCCGATTTTCTTTCCAAAAGTTTTGAACCCGAAATGCCCTTGCTGGACAAGGTGGAACTGGATGTACAACCCGGCCAAATCCATGTGGTGGCAGGAGAAAGCGGGTCCGGAAAAACCACGCTTCTGCGTATGCTCCGGGGGGAACTTGCCCCCGACTGCGGACAGGTACGGATGGAGGGACAGAATCTGGCCCGACTCACCGGGAAGGGACGGATGCAGGTGTTGCGCCGGATTGCCATGATCCACGAGCAGGACCAGTTGCTTGCGGACAGGACCGTGATCGAGAACATCGCCCTGCCCCTTCGGATCCTGGGTATCCATGGTGCCCGTCTCCAGCAACGGATGGACGAGGTGCTGCAATTGTTCCGGCTTGAGCGCAAGGCCTTTTTGTTTGCCGGACAACTCAGTGCCGGCGAGCGGCGGCTGGCATCCTTTGCCCGGGCCGTGTCGGCCTGGCCGAAGATCCTTCTGGCGGATGAACCGTTCGCCCATCTGGACTCCATCCACGGCAAGCGACTGATGCGGATTCTTCTGGAACTGACAGACCGGGAAGGTCCCGGAGTAGTGCTGGCCACCCATCATCTGGACTGGATCCCGCCCCATGAACGCATTCTCCATCACCAGATTCTCCAAGCCAAACTCGTACAGGTGAATCAAAAACATGAAGACCTGGATATTCCATTTCCGGCAAACCCTCTCTGAGTTGAAACGCAAGCCTGTTTCCCACCTCTTCACAGTGGGAACGGTGGCCCTGTCCTTTCTGCTGGCCGGGCTGGTGATCTGGGTGGCAGAGTCCGTGAAACTGGCGCAGAACACCTGGAGTTCGGGCACCCGCATCAGCATGTTTCTGGAGCGGGATCTGGATCCCGGGGAACAGTCGGAATTGATGGGGGAGGTACGCGACCTCCCCGGGGTAAAAAGGGTGACCCTGGTGGAGCCGGAACAGGCACGCCGGGAACTGCTGGAGGCCCTTGGCCCGGATTCGGCAAGAATTGTCGAAATCGAGAGTGGTTTCTTTCCTGCCATGCTGGATGTGGTGGTTTCAGGGGAACCCCGGGCGGTTCGTACCTCCCAGAATCGTCTGCTGGCCATGGCCGGCGTACAAAAGGGCATATCCGATGTGCGCGTTGTGGATCGATGGAAACTGCAATTCGGCAATACGCTGGAACTGGCCATGCTCATCGCCGCCCTGTTGTGCGGGGTAGTGCTCCTGGTGAGTGGCTGGGTGCTCATGAGTACCACCCGGTCCCGGGTGGAACTGCAACTGGAAGAGATGCGGGTGCTCACTTCCCTGGGCGCTTCGCCGGGGTTCATACGGACACCCCTGGTGATGTTGAGCATGCTGCACGGGGTGCTGGGGGTGCTGTTCGCGCTGGGTCTTCTGGCAGGAGTACTGTTTTTGGCCTCCCCCATTCTGGAACTGTTGCTCGGTCCCCCGGCCGGGGACATCCGCGGATTCGTGCTTTTTGATCTCCACGGCATTGGAGTGGCACTGGCCGCAGCACTGGTCACCGGATGGATCGCGGGACGGGTGGCACTGGCCACCGTGAGGGTTCAGACATCATGACCTGCCTGCTTCTTTTCTGGATGGCTTTGCAGGGAAGCAATGCACCGGAACCACTGCCCAGGGGAACATCCGCACTTCTGGAAAAGCAGTTGGCCATTCTGGAAATCGCCGCCAAAAGCCGGGAACAGGAAAAGCGCTATCAGGAAAGTGCAGCCGTCCTCCAGGAGGAACGCCTGGAATGGATGACCCTTCGAAACCGTCAAACCATGCGAATCCAGTCATTCAGACGCATGATTACGCGCAAGGAAGCCAAACTCGCCCATCTGGTGGACGCCCTGTACAGGGTCATGCAACCCACCCGTGGAATGCCGCACATCCGGGAAGGACGCCTGACCGCCGTTCGGGATGGTCGCTCGGTTTTGTTGCTCCTGATCGAACGGGAATTGCGTGAAATGGAAAGCCTGCGGTCGGATCTGCAAAAACTGGAAGCCGAACGCGAAGGCGTGGACCAAAACATCCGGGAACTGGAAAACCTGGAGGAAAACTTCCGGGTGCTCGCCCTGGAAGCCGAAGCCCTTGTAAAACAGTGCACTTTTGAAATCCACCCCATGGAAAAACGGCTGGAGGACGCGAACCGGGACACCTTTGACGCGCAGGATTGGGCACGGTGGAACCGCATTCGCCAGATCAAAGCCATGATACGGGAGGATTTCTCCGGTCAGTTCCGATACCGCGGCATGCTGGTCAAGCCCGTGCCTGGAAGTTTTCTACAATTAGCCAATGATCGACCCGGCGCTTATTTGTCAGCCAAACCCCGTGACCCCGTACGCTCCCCGGAGCAGGGGGTGGTTCGCTTTACCGGTCCCGTGGAGGGATTCGGCCAGATCGTGGTCATTGAGCACGAACATCACATCCACAGCATCATCGGCCGTCTGGAGGACATCGTGGTCAAGCCCGGCGACGAGGTCCGGCGTGCCCAGTTCCTTGGGCGAGTGGGCGTTTTTTCCCGTGCAGCCTCCGTACCGGTCTATGTGGAACTTCGACGGGGTCGGGAATCCCTGGATCCGAGACTCTGGTTCAGGACCGATTAGTCCCTGCACCGGGCATGGTCCGAACGTGCCTGTCCACGGAAAGTTTTCATGTTCCGATTCATTTTCATCACTTTCATTCTGACCGTGTGTTTTTTCTGGTGTTCCGTTCCGGCAGCCCTTGGACAGGAGGTATGGCTGGTCCATGATGACGGCACGCCTGCGGGTTCCCTGCAAAACCTGGATACCGGCGATATCGAGGTGGTGAGGTTCTTTGCCCTGCATCCGGCAACCCTGCTGTCGATACGGATGCATTTTGCCGAAACCCTGCAGCCTGCGCAGGTATTCATCTGGGCAGACAATGGTGGTAATGCCCCTGACGTGAACCGGGTACTCTGGCAGGGAACCGTCATTCCGGAAAATGGTGGATGGACCGAGGTGGACCTGGCGGATCAACTCATCGAATTGCCACCCATGCAGAATTTTCACGTGGGACATGTGCTGGATGGACCGGATACACGCCTTTTTTGGGACGCCACGGGTTCAGCGGTGAATCATTCGCTGGTACGGATAGGAGGCGAATGGTATTTTGTGGGCGACGAAACCGGTACACACTCGGTAAATGCCTTGGTCCGTGCACAGGTCCGATGGCATGACATCCCGGAAAACTACTGGTTCACCGACATCACCGAATTGTCAGGAGTCACCATGGGTTCCCGCATGGCATGGGGCGATTTTGACAACGACGGATTCGAGGATTTGCTCATCAATGGACAAGTGCTCTGGCACAACAACGGAGATGGCACCTTCACCCGGCTGGAACCGCCATATGGCGTGTCTTCCAACGGGGCCAACGGCGGAATCTGGGCCGATTTCGACAATGACGGATGCCTGGATTTCTATGCCACGGTTCACCGGTATTTCCCCCCCTGTGAGCAACCATCAGACTGCATTGACGGACATGACTGCGTGGAAAACCGATGCACACCCACCGGAATGGAGGAACTTCCCCACAACCGCCTGTACCGCGGTCACTGCGATGGCACCTTCACGGATGTCAGCGAAGAGGCCGGAAGGCCCTACGATTACCTGCCCACGGAAGGAGCAGCGTGGGGGGACATTGATGGAGACGGGTTTGTCGACCTGTATGTGGCGAACTACGAAACCCCCACCCAGTGGACTGCAGGTGTGCTGGCCCAGGGCAATCCGGACTATCTCTGGCGCAACAACGGTGACGGCACTTTCACCGACATCAGCGAGCGTTCCGGCATCCGTTTCATGGACCGGCCCCTGTGTGGTCGGGGAGTGGCCATGGCGGACTTTGACGAGGATGGACTTCTGGACATCTATGTCGCCAACTACCGCCTGCAGGGAAATTATTTTTTCCACAACCGGGGGGACGCCCGGTTCCGCAACATCTCCACGGAAAACGGTACCGTGGGGGAACTGATCTCGGGGGCCTACGGCCACAGCATTGGTGCGGCATGGGGGGATGTCACCGGAAACGGATGGTTTGACCTGTTCGTGGGAAACCTGGCCCATCCCCGTTTCATCGAGTTCTCCGACAAGAGCATGCTGTACCTGAACCAGGGTCCCCCAGACTACGGATTCTCCGAAGAACGGGAAAACCGGGGCATCACCTTTTCGGAGACACATTCGGACCCCGCTTTCGGGGATTTCGACAACGATGGACACCTGGACCTGTACATCACGGCCGTGTATGCAGGGTATCAGGGGTTCCTGTACCGGAACATCGAGGGCAGCCGTTTTGATGACGTCACCCATGTCTCCGGCATCCGCATAGACAACGGCTGGGGAGTCACCTTTGCTGACATCGACAATGACGGGGATCTGGATTTTCTGGCCAACCGGATGTACCGCAATGATCACCCGGACCCCGGAAACTGGCTGAAGATCCGCCTGACCGGTGTCACGGCCAACCGAGCCGCCATCGGCGCCGTGGTGCGTGTGTTTTCCGGGGAGCGTGTCTGGGTGCGCCAGGTGGAGGGGGGGAAGGGAACCACCACCCAGAACCCGCTGACCCTGCATTTCGGCCTCGGGGAATTGGAGCACATTGACCGGGTGGTCATCCGCTGGCCCGTTTTTCCCGTGGAGGAACAGGAACTGCTGGACATTCCGGTCAACCAGACCCTTTCGGTGATCCAGGGAATATCCCCAAAGGAGGAACCGGAGAAACCCGAAAACCCGGCCATGAAAGGTGGTGGCTGCTCCTGCCGGACCGGGTCCCGGGAAGGCTCCCTTCCAAACCCCGTCTGGATGTTTACCGTATTCTTCCTGGCATGGGGGATTTTGAGGCGAATCCTGAAACGCCTGTAAACCGCCAGCCAACCACACCCGGAAAAATCACGGCATGCGGCGGCAGCGGAATCCCAGATTCAGGGATGTATGCCCGGACGATTCCATGGCCCGGTGCACCACCCGGTGGTACCCGGGAATGGCATGGTGAAACCCGCCCCCACGGATGACCTTGTACAGGCTGCCATCCTGATACAGGGGTTCCGTACATCCGTCCCCGCACTGACTGTAGGCGGTGTCATTCCAGGAATCCAGTGTCATCTCCCAGAGGTTACCGGCCATGTCCTTGAGTCCGTAGGGGGAATCTCCGGCCGTGCCGGTGAGATATCCCACCGGCCAGGTAACGGGAGGCGTGGAGGAATAGCAGTAGCCATAGTTGGAACGGGTGCAGTTGGGTTCCGGAGACATCCCCCAGGGGAACTTCCTTGTATCCGGATCCGGACCCCGGGCGGCCTTTTCCCACTGGGCCTCCGTGGGGAAATCTCCACCCTTCCAGAGTTGGCAGTACTGGCGGGCATCATTCCAGGTGATGCAGTTGACGGGATGAGTCTCCCGTCCTGAGGGATTATCCGAAAAATTGCAGATGGAATTCACGGAAATGGTGGTTGGATATCCCGTACACACTCCAGCGTCACGACAGGCCCGGAAACCCGCGACACTGACCTCGGTTTGCTCCATGCAATACCCTCCCAGCGTCACCGTATGCCTCGGTTGTTCCACCGGCTCGCAGGTGTTGTCCAGTTCCCCTGCATTGCAGCCCCGTTGGAAGGGACCCGGGGGAATGTACACCCATCCCTGGGGACAACCGTTGTCCTGGCAGGGTACTGCGATTCCGGCCGTGCTGTCATCACAGTCCACAGGAACATCACAATCGGTTCCGATCAGGCCGTCCCCGTCAGCATCGCGGCAGTTTGTACAACCGTGTTCCGTCCAGTTGTGGGGATCGTGATCACAATAATCTTCGGGGAGATCACAGTCTGTTCCCGGAAATCCGTCCCCGTCGGCATCGCGACAGTTTGTACAACCATGTTCCGTCCAGTTGTGGGGATCCCCCTCACAGGCGTCGGGTCCCAGGGGACATCCTTCCCCCCGTCCGTCACCGTCAGGATCCACACACGGATTTGGTTCGCAGGTGCCTTCCTGACAAAAATGCCCTGACAGCAACACACAGTCCACACAAGCCTGGCCGCCCGAACCACAAAAAGCATCCTCCAGTCCCCCCAGACATGCCTCTTCCGCCGTACAGCACCCATTGCATGTGGCGGGACCACACAATTCCTCCGTACAGGAATCCGTATCAAAACGGCATGTATCAAGACATCCCAGATGCCCCCGGGAAAAACCCAGATCCACACAGGTCTGTCCGTTCAGATCATCTCCGTCACATTCCTCCTGGCCTTCCCGAATCCCGTTTCCACATTCCTCGTGGAGGGGGGGATCCGGAATGTCCATCAAAAACCGGCAACCGGTGCCCACAACACCAAGCCAGACCATCCAGACGATCATGAACCATTTCCCGTTTTCAAGGTTCTGGGACACCATACAACCTCATTGCCCCGGGAAAATACCATGGATCAGCCGGAAATGCCAACTGCCTGACCACGGATTTCCTTCTGGAAATTCCCGCTTGTGAAACCGGGCTTTCTTTTACCGGTCAGGACAAATACGGCAAAAATGCGGTTGAACCCCGGTGATGGTTCGGGTATCCTTTATGGATCGGGACCGGGTGAGTGAACTGGCATGTTGCCAAAATTCCGGTCGCATCAGGTCAGGTCATGGCAAAACAATCGACTCCGGATCCCCTGATCGGATCCATCATCGGGAACTTTTCAGTGTTGCGCAAACTGGGTTCCGGTGCCATGGGGTCGGTGTATCTTGGAGAACACGAAGACGTCGGCAAGCAGGTGGCCATCAAGATTCTGGCCGCCCATCTGACCCATGATGCCAACATGGTCGACCGTTTCATGCTGGAAGCCCGGGCCATCGGTATTCTGGAACATCCGAACATCGTTGAAATGTTTGACTTCGGAATACTGGAGGATGGCAGATGTTACTACACCATGGAATACCTGCAGGGAGAAACCCTTTCCCGCAGGATGAAACACGGTGGATTTTCCCTTCTTGAACTGACCGTCATCCTGCAGCAGGTCTGCGATGCCCTGTTTGTGATCCATGAAAAGGGCATCATTCACCGGGACATGAAGCCCAGCAACATCTTTCTCGCAAAAAAGGGCGGGCGTTCCCAAGTCAAACTTCTGGATTTCGGCATCGCCAAAATCCATGAAAGCCTCAAAGGGGACGATGAGTTCCTGACCACCACGGGCGCCGTTCTGGGAACCCCCGTGTTCATGTCCCCCGAACAGGCCCTGGGCCAGAACACTCGAATCACCCATCTGGCAGACATCTACTCCATGGGCGTGATCCTGTACAAGGCTCTTTCCGGAAAATTTCCCATCGTGGGAACCACCATTCCGGAAGTGGTTACCTGGCATGTTTTGCACGACGCCATTCCCCTTCAGGAAGCCAATCCGTACGTGCCCGTACCACTGGCCAGGGTGGTCATGCAGTGTCTGGAGAAGGACCCTGTCCTGCGTCCGGCTACCGCCATGCACCTGTACGCGTCGTTCCAGGAGGCCATTGCGGGTCTGGACATGAGCATGATTCTCACCTCCGGTCCCCCGGCGGACAATCCGGCTGCCGCCGTTTCCGATTCCCGACCGGGACTCCACCCCGGCGGTTTTGACTCCTGCTCAGGAAAATCCGGCAGTTCCCGATCCTTTTTGCCCCCTCCGCCACCCCCTCCGCCTCCTCCCGGGTTCACGGAAGACCCTTCATCCGTATCCCATCTCCCCGGGACTCCCGAACTGACATCCCACAGCCTCATGGGAAAAGGCAGTTTCATGGAACGGAGGAAGTCCCTTGCACTGTTTTCCGGAGGGATCTTCGGCATTCTTCTCTTCGGGATTGGTGGATATCTGTTTTTCCTTCATCAAGCCTCTTCCGGCCCAAAGCCATCCCATGCAAAGGTGCATGTCCCCGCCGGCGAGGATCGTGAACAGGCAGTTGAAGAAATACCCAGAACGGTAAAACTGGAAATAAGCACCAACTCGGAACCTGCCGATGTACTTGTGCGCCGGGAACCCGGAGACAATTACACCCAGCACAAAACACCATTTGAACTGGAAGTCCTTCCGACCGAGACCCTGAAACTGATTGTCATCCGCAATGGATTCGAGGACAGGCGTGTGGATTATCTCGTAACCACCACCGCCAGGCAATGGATTCACCTGGAACTGGAGCCGGTCATGGAGGTTGTTCCCCAACCACCTGTCGAACATCCCGAAGATCCACCTGAGACACCGGCACCGAAACCTGAACCTCCCAAAACCCCCATCCGGCCGCCTGCTCCCATGCAATCCATGCCGGCAGACAGGAAACCCATTGGTGATGGACTGCTGTAACCGGTTTTCCCATTGTCTTTTCTTCCTGGTTTTCGCGACTCTGGCATTCACGCCGCCTGCCTTTTCCCAGGCCAGGAAAAAACCCACTGCCAACGCTCAAAGGGTACATGATGCCTATATGAATGCGGCAAGGATCCTATACGGAGAAGGAAAATACCGGGAAGCCATCGAACAGTTCCAGAAAGCCCATGATGCCGTTCCGGATCCAAGGGTATATTTTAATTTGGCGCAGTCTTACCGGCTGCTGGATGAAGTGGAATCCGCCCTCTCGTATTACAACAAGTTTCTGGAAGCCCTGCCTTCCATCCAGGGACTTCCGGAATCCCGCAAGACCGTGATCGCCCAGGAGACCAGGGAATGGATCCGGCAACTGGAGGAAGGAAAACGCCTGAAGCAGGAAAGGTTGGAAGCCGAACGACGAAGGGTCCTTCAGGAGAAGGAGGAGAAGGAACGGATGGAGAGGGAGTTGAAGGAGAAAGAGGAGAAGGAACGGATGGAACGACTGAACCGGGAGCAGGCCTCCCGGTTGACCCGACAATGGTGGTTCTGGACCGGCGTCGGTGTGGCAACCCTTCTGGCGGCCGGGTCAGGCCTCGCCGGATTGCAGGCCACCCAAGCCAACGATGACTGGAAACGGGACTGGAACCCCCCGGACCGGGACAGGGCTGTCCGCTTCAGGGACATCACCGATGGACTGTTGCTGGGTTCCCTCACCGTGGGAATCGCCATCTCCGTTGCTTCCTGGATGCATCTCCGAAAAAATGAAATACGGGTGGAGGGCGAAGCCTCCCCCATGACTTTCATGCCTGCCTGTTCAGGTTCCACCTGCATGATCACACTGACATTTGATTTCTGATTCCCGTGGAAATATCTCTTGTGTTTCCAATGCCGATTGGCATACTGCGCCCCATGAAGAACTCTTCCCCCCATCCCCGAAAATCCGGCATACTGCTTCATCCCACTTCCCTTCCGGGTCCCCATGGCATTGGGGATCTGGGCCCAGGCGCCCATCAGTTCGTGCAATGGCTCCATACTGCCGAAGCCCGGATCTGGCAGGTGCTGCCCCTGGTACCTCCCGGAGCAGGAAACAGTCCCTATGCAAGCCGGGCCGCACTGGCATCCAACCCGCTACTGATCAGCCTGGAACTTCTGTTCCGGGACGGACTTCTGGACGAACTTCCACCCCCCATGCCGGGTTCACCGGATCGCGTGGATTTTGCCAGGGTGGTGGAATACAAGACCCCCTACCTGCACCAGGCCGCCCGCAAGGTGTACCACAATCCGGGGATGTCTGCCGACCTGGAGCATTTCTGCCAGGAATCGCCCTGGGTGGTGGATGCCGCATTGTTCCAGGTACTGCATCATCGACTGGACCGTGCCTGGTGGGACTGGGATGCACCCATCCGGGATCGCAGACCCGAAGCCCTTTTGGCTGCCCAGAAAAGCCTGGCCGATGAAATGGGTCTCGAAGTTGCCCTGCAGTTCCTCTTTGACAGGCAATGGATGAAACTGAAACAAACCGCCAATGAAATGGGCATCGAAATCCTGGGAGACCTTCCCATTTATGTCGATTCGGACAGTGTGGACACCTGGGTACACCGCGACCAGTTTTTGCTGGATGAACACTTCCGCGCGGATCCGGTGGCCGGTGTTCCACCAGATTATTTCAGTGAAACCGGGCAACTTTGGGGAAATCCCATTTACGATTGGAATCGCATGGCTTCCGATGGCTATTCCTGGTGGAAAAGCCGCATGAAACGTGCGCTCACCTTGTTTGATCAGGTCCGACTGGATCACTTCCGTGGCTTCTGTGCATACTGGGCCGTCCCCCGGGACGCCGAAGATGCCCGCCCCGGCACGTGGATGCCCGGTCCCGGAGCCGGTTTCTTTTCCGAACTGAAAAACGAATTCGGCGCTTTGCCGATCCTGGCCGAAGATCTCGGTGACATCGATGAAGACGTAACGGATCTCCGTGACGGTTTTTCCCTGCCCGGCATGAAAATCCTCCAGTTCGCATTCGGTGGACCGGCGGAACATCCGTTTCTGCCCCATAATTACCCGGTACACTGTGCAGTGTACACTGGAACCCACGACAACGACACCACCCTCGGCTGGTGGCGGTCTGTCACCCGGGAGGTCCAGGATCACGTTCGCCGCTATCTCGCGGTGGACGGACATGACATTTGCTGGGACCTCATCCGGTGCGCCCTGTTTTCGGTGGCCCATACCGCCGTGTTCCCGTTCCAGGATCTCCTTTCCCTGGATTCCGGTGCCCGCATGAACGTACCCGGAATCGGTGAAAACAACTGGTCCTGGCGGGTACGCATGGAGGCCTTCAATTCCGGCCTGGCTCACAGGTTCCGGGAACTGGTCCGACTATCCGGCCGTGCTCCTGCCATGGTGGCTCCTCACAGCACCGATCAAGTAGACTGATACCATCCAATCTGGTGGGAATCCGGCGACGTTGTCGCCTCCAACGGGACACCCTTTTGCGGGCGTCCCTTGTCG
>CAZTZR010000045.1:0-27873 GCA_964618145.1 uncultured Kofleriaceae bacterium | reverse complement strand
CTCGGCCACAGAGACATCCGGCCCGCAGGGAATTCCCCGGTCATTTCATTCCCTCCAACGCAGGGGACCAGGATTGGCCCCCGCTTCCTCGTTTCGGAGCCTTGCGAAGAAACCACCGTCCACCGGCCGCCGGCAACTGGCACTGGCCCACAATTATCACTCAGCGCTCATAATGCGTTTGCCCTGTAACCACTGCCTTCACGGTTGACCTGCCACGGACTGTGGGGGATACTGCTCATGGTTCCGGCGGGAAAACCGTTCCATCCGCGGTGTCCCCCTCTCCGGAGAAGGGAATGGCCCTATGCCCGAAACGACACACCCCCCCCTTTGGCGCAACCCGAGGCATTGCGCAAGCCTTCTGCTGCTGCCGGTATTGCTTCTTCTGCTTCTTCTCCCCGCGTTCATGCCGGTGGCCCGGGCCGCCGACACCTGGTCCACCCCCCACCCGGGCATGCGCCTTCTGGTCCGCACGGCGTCGGGTCCGGTGCGCATCTTCGCCTTGCAGATCGACAACTGCGCCCGGGGCATTTCCCACCGCGCCACCATGGAAAGCGAACGCCAGCGCACCCCCACCTCCTTTCGCAACCTGGTGTCCGCCCAGGCCGCCATGAACGGGGATTTCTTCAGCTACACCGGGTACTGGCCCATCGGACTTTCCATCGGAAACGGCACCAAATGGGTCAACGACAACTCCGCCTTCGGCTTTTTGGTGGGCGGCCACGACCGCATGGAAATCTCCCCTGTCGGACAACTCGTCAACCCGCCCGAATCCTGGATGAAAAACGCCGTGGCCGGACACCCCACCCTGGTCTGGAACGGTCAACCCCAGTACGGTGCCACCAGCCCCTCCCACTGCCCGGAGCGTCATCCGCGCACCGTGGTGGGCCTCTCCCGGAACCGGCGGTATCTCTGGCTGGTCATCGTGGACGGACGCACCACCCTCAGCCGGGGCATGACCTGCAACGAACTGGCGGATCTCATGGTGGACCTCGGCGCATGGACGGCCCTCAACTGGGACGGCGGCGGTTCCTCCGCCCTGTCCGTGAGCGGGCTGGGCACGGTCAACAGCCCGTCGGACGGTTCCGAACGGGTGGTGGCCAACCACTGGGCGGTGTTCGCATCCGGAACGGGTGCCCCCGATTCCTGTGATCTCTGGATGGATGATCTCGTCGTCAACTCCGGCGTCCTGAACCAGGGCCGCAGCACCGACATCAACGGCGACGGCCGCTCGGACTTCTGCGCCCGTGGAGCCTCCGGCTTTAGATGCTACCTCTCCACCGGGAGCGGATTCCAATCCGAGCCCCTGCTCATTTCCGGACTTTCCGATGCCGCCGGGTTCAACACGGAACTGACCTATTCCACCATCCGCACCGGCGACATCAACGGCGACGGCCGCATGGATGTCTGCGCCCGCTCCACGGAAGGAATCCGCTGCTGGCCATCCACGGGCACCGGATTCGGTGACCCCGTCCACGGTCCTTCCTGGGCCGACAGCGTCGGATGGGGAAAACCGGAACATGCATCCACCTTCCGGCTGGCGGACATCGACGGTGACGGCAAGGACGACTTCTGCGCCCTGGCCGGTGCAGGCTGGATCTGCGTGCTTTCCACGGGATCCGGCATCGGCACCCAGATCCAGGGCCCCGCCTGGACCGGCGCCAACGGCTGGCACCAGCCCTGGCATTACGGCACCATCCGCACCGGGGATCTCAACGGCGACGGCAAGGTTGATGTCTGTGCCCGCGGGGCCGCCGGCATGGTCTGTGCCCATTCCGAAGGCAACGGTTTTTCCGCCACCTTCCCCGGTCCCGCCTGGAACGATGCCGCCGGCTTCACCAATGTCGCCTACTGGAGCACCATCCGCATGGTGGACATCGACAACGACGGCAAAATGGACCTGTGTGCCCGCACGGCGACCGGAATCGAATGTTACCGTTCCCTCGGGGACGGCACCTTCGGCCCGGCCATCGCCGGCCCCCAACTCTCCGACGCCTCCGGCTGGAAGGACATGGACAACGCGTCCACCATCCGCTTTGCCGACATCAACGGCGACGGTCTGCCCGACATCTGCGCCCGGGCCAACGCCGGAATCCGCTGCTGGCTGAACAACGGCTCCGGCTGGTCCACCCAGGTCAACGGTCCCGACTGGAACGAAGCTTCCGGCTGGGATGACTTCCGCTTCTACACGTCCTTCCACCTGGGGGACATCGACAACGACGGCATGGCGGACATCTGTGGCCGGGATGCCTCCGGGGTCAAATGCCATCTCTCCCTGGGCACCTCCTTTGGCGCGGAAATCACAGGCCCCCAACTGTCCGACGCTTCCGGCTGGGCGGCTTACCCGTATTTCTCCACCATACGGTTCGGCGGCCAGGTCCCCGTGGCGCAATGTGAACCCGTCGCAGAAGATGACGTCACCTGTGACGGCATCGACGACAACTGCAACGGCCAGATTGACGAAGACGCCGATGCATCCTGTGACGACGGCGACCCCTGCAACGGTATGGAAACCTGCCTGATGGCCAACTGCATTCCGGGGGATCCCCCGGACTGCGGCGAGCGCGGCTGCCTGACCGGCATCGGATGTTGCCCCGAAGGCACCATCCTCTCGGGAAACACCTGCCTGCGTTCTTCCTGTGAAGAGGACTCCGACTGCGACGACGGAAACGCCTGCAACGGCATCGAAACCTGCGATCCCGACACCTCCTCCTGTGTGGCCGGAGAAACTCCGGACTGCGGTGATCGCGGCTGCGTTCCCGCCACCGGCTGCTGTCCCCCCGGCAGTTCCGTCTCCCCCAGCGGAAACTTCTGCATCCACGATGGGAATCCGAAACCCTCCGGCAAGGATGGCGGCTGTTCCTGCGCAACCGGCAAATCCACCCCGCCCGTCACGGCGTTTCCCCTGTTCCTGGCTCTATTGGCGTTGCTCTGGTTCCGGAAACCTGATCATCAGGACCGCTGATACCTTCCGGTATGGCAGGAATGGATCCGGCGACGTTGTCGCCTCAAACGGGACACCCTTTTGCGGGCATCCCTTGTCGCCGGTCTTTGAAATACATTCTTTGTGCCGGGATCAACGGACTTGACCGGCGCAATCAGCGTTCGTGAACGCTTGACTTCAAAAACCCGGTGAACCGATCCAGTTCATCCCCGGCGCGGATGATGAAATGGCACTCCACATCCCGGGCGTTCTTGATGGAGAAGGAGCCCGTGCCCATCTCCCGGTGCTCCGAGCGCAAATCCTCCGAAGACGCCATACCGTGAATCATCTCCAGCAGTTTTCCGGCAATTTCGGGCTTGACGGGACCGCTTTTCGGATCGCCACCGTCATACACACCGCTGGAACTGTGGGCGGGTTTGACCGGATGGAACACGAAGGCCATTTTTCCCTCTTCCATGGTGAACACCGTGCTGTTGCCGCTGCCATCCGCAAAACGGATGCGCCAGGGCTCCAGCATGGGACATCCGGCAATGACCGCAGGTTGTTCCACGGATTTATCCTCCGGGTCCTCAGGTGTCATGGCCGCCTTCTCCGAAGTGTCCGCCGGAGCCGGCGTACCTCCACCGGTTTTCCGCACGCAGTTTGTGGCCAACAGGGGGATGGTGAGTATCAGTAAAAATCGGCGCATGATTCATGGTCTTTCTTCTCGCGGCACGTGAACGTGCCGCTTTGGAGTGCGGGGCCGGTCAGGCACCGCTTTTTTTCCGGGCGACGTTCGTCGCCCTCAGTTTTGCGCTGACGCGCGCCCGGGGGCCCAGGATTGGGCCCCCTCTTTCTGCCCACGGTACACACTCTGTATCCGACGCCAGCTCCCCGCGGCACGTGAACGTGCCGCTTTGGAGTGCGGGACGCAAGTACCGCTTTGTGTGGCCGGATCTTCACTCGATGATCCGGTCGGCGTGGGGGGTTTCACCCTGCATCCTGCGGGGAAAGCGAAAACGGAAAGTGGAACCGTTTCCCGGCGTGCTATCCACCGTCAGGGTGCCTCCCATGAGATGGGCCAGTTTCCTGCTCACGGCCAATCCAAGTCCGGTGCCGCCGGCAGCGCGGGTGCTGGACCCGTCCAGTTGCCGGAATTCCTGGAAAATGTGTTCGAATTCCGACGGAGGAATACCGATGCCGGTATCCCGCACTGACAACTCCAGTTGATCCCCGTGGGTTTCCAACACCACAACAACATGTCCTTCATCGGTGAACTTCACCGCATTGGAAACCAGATTCAAAAGGATCTGCTGGATCTTTCCGCTGTCCCCCACACACATGACCGGCACGGACGGCAATTCCGTGGCCAGCCTGAAGGGTTTTTCCCGGGTGAGGGACTGGTTCCGGTTGACCACCTCCTGGACCACCTGCCTCAAATCCTCGATCTTCGAGACATATACAGGCATGCGATCCGCCTCCAGACGGGAATGATCCAGAATGGTATTGATGAGATTCAGGAGGTTTCTGCCACTTTCCTCGATGGCCTGCAGGCTTTCCGCCTGGTCCGGATTCACGGGGCCGTAAAGGCCCGTGGAAAGCATCTCCGAATACCCGATGATGCCGTTGAGTGGAGTCCGCAGTTCATGGGACATGTTCGCCACGAACTGGGACTTGAGCCGGTTGGCGGTCTCCAGTTGTTCCTTCTGTTCCGTCAGTTCACGCTTCTGTTGCTCCAGCACACGGTTCTGTTCCTGGAGCATGCTCACCAGTTTCCGGACGCTGACAAAGGCACGGGCATTGGAGAGGGTGATTGTCAGCGCAGGAATCACCTGACGCAGGAAATCCGGATGCCGACAGGGAGTTTCACACAAAAGCACCAGTTGTCCTCCCAATCCGTCCGGATTGCGCAACTGGAAATACCGGCGCACCAGTTTGACGGTTCCGGAATCAAATCCTGTCAGGCCCAATGCGTCCTCCTCAAGCATTTCCCCGTCAAAAACCTTCGGTGGCAACTCCACCTCGAGGGAAACGGAGCATGACGCCAAAAGGCTGAACCGGTCATCAGCACCCCGCACATGTAGTGCCCCCGCCATCACTTCAGCCGATTCGCACAGTTGGCGCAACAGCGAATCCCATGGAATGTCCGAATTGTTTTCCATGGGATTGATCAGTTCCTGCAGAAAGGAACTCATGTGCTGAATTTCCCGGGTCTGGCTTTCGACTTCCTTTTCAAGTTTCTCCTTCCACTGGCTCAGTTCCTCCATGCGGTTGGAAAGATCCCGGGCCAGCCGGTTGAAAGAGTCCGCAATGTGGCCCATCTCGTCATTCGTGTTCAACTGGATTCGGGCCGACAGGTCACCGTTGCGAAAGAGTTCCACCCCACGCAGGATCCTGCGGAACGGCCTGAACACCCGTTTCATTGCCACCAGGGCCAGCAGCAACCCCGCCAGAAACACACCGCCACCCAGTGCAGCGGAAAACAGGATCAACTGCTTGTGTTCCTCCGGTTTCATCCGGGCATCCATGCGCAAGACCAATTGCCCCAGGACCTGCATTTCGGCATTCAGGACACCCGGAGAGGCACCGAAGGCTTCCATCTCCGCACTGACTTTCCGGGTCATCACCGGAACCCGGAACTCCGGAAATCCGTCACTGACCGATCGGACACTACCCATACCGCCGGCATCCTCCGGCGGGATGGTCACTGGAAAATCCGGTCCCAGAAACCGTTCATTGAAAACCATGGTTCCGTCTGCGGCATACAGGGCCAGGCCTGCCATGGCCGGGTGTCCTTCCACGGGAGACATGTGCTCCCGCAGGAAAACCGGATTCCCGGACAGGATGACCAGCCTGGAATTCAGGGCCAGTTGGTGTGCCTGTACCCTGCCGGCGGTCTCGATGGCCGCCACCATCCGGTTTCTCGAAACCATGTAGACGGAAAGGGACACCAGGATCCCGCACAGGAAACTGATGGTGCCTGACAGTGCAAGGACCCTGGAACTGAATGTTCTTTTGAATCGAGGTATCCGGACTTCCTGCTGAACCATGAACTACCTTGTCATGGGCTGTGGATTCCAGCCCTCGTGGGAAGTTGGACGGCGGATTCCCAACCAGGCCAGAACATCCCGCTGATAGAAGATTTGCCCGGAGACCGGAGCCTCTGAGGAAGGATCCCAACTTTGATACCGTGGCTCCACCGTCGCCGCGGCACCACGCAAAACCTCGTGCCTGGTTCGCGCAAACAGGGGAACACCCAGCCGGACCTGGACCTGGAGGAATGCCATCAGGACATCGGCATCCAGAATTTCAAAATCGTTGGTGAGAATGACTCCGGAACAATGCCTGCTACCCTCGAGCAATTCCGCTGCCACCTCCAGGGCTGCGGAGATGCCGGAAACCTGCACCAAAACCACCTGGTCACCGGAACGGGACACCAGTTGTTCCGTCCAGATACGCGTCCGGCTGGTGGACAACGCACAGAAGGGAACGTCCCTGCCCTTTTGGGGAAACAAGTCGAGCAAAAACTGCCAGGCTTCCACCGGCGCCTCCCAGGAGATGATTTCGTGTCCCTCCACAAGCGGGGTCCCGGCCACGAAGAATTCGATGACCCGTGCGCCGGGATCCCGGATTCCGCGAGCGGCAAAAGACCCCAGGGCAAACACGACACTTTCCCGGGACAAATCCTGTACAGAGGTGAATCGTTTCCATTCTCCTGACTGAATCCGTGGAATGGCCACCCGCTCCAGTTCCTGGACACCGTCGGGGAATGCCACCACGGGGGTGATTCCGGCCAACCCGGCAAACTGAATGGCGAATAAAAAACAAAAAACATGCATCAAGGACACCTAATCGGGCTGGGTGAGAATGAAACTCAATCCGAAAACCCAGTGCTGGGTGAAGCGATCGATACCCCGGCAATCCTGTGCGGGCCCCTCCCAGCAGGCACCGCCATTCATGCCGCTGTAAAACCGGAGGGTCAGCCCCATCAGGAAACGGGGATGCACCCGGCGCAAAAGGGTTCCCGAAAATCCGGCATGAATCCCGGGGAAAGACAATTCATAGGTTCCGGACGGCCGGTCGTCCGCCGGATCGGACACAACCCGTCTGGAGTTGAAAAATGAAAGGGCTGCTCCGGCTCCCACCTGCAACTGCCATTCCCCCAGATCGAAACGATAATATCCCATGAAATCCAACAAAAAAAACATCGGGCCTATCTGGTCGGGAACGAGTCCGCCATAAGCATTGAACAAAGATGAAACCCCGTACCACACCGGGCCGTCCCACTGCCTTCGCCAGGACCACGCCGAAGCGACTCCGCTCCGGATGTCCGGTTCGCCGGATTGTTCCCACTGGATGCCCCCCAGACCGATGGTCGCCTCCACCTCCATGGGAGTGGCGAAAAACAATCCGGTAGCGAAAAGAAGTGATGTGATCATTCCGTTTCCAGAAGCGAACGTGCATATTCAAGGGTTTCCGGAGTGTCAATATCCTGCCACACACCGGCCGTGATGTCCTGTGTCCGCATGAGTCCCCTGTCCGCCAGCAGTTTCACGCCTTCCGACAAGGACGGACTTTCCAGACCGGAGAGTGCCTCCATCAAGGCAGGGCTGATGCAGAACAGCCCCGTGTCAATGGCATTGTACCGGGAGATCTGCTTCCCGATGGCCAGTATGGCACCCGAATCATCCACCAGGACCTTGGTGGCGTCATCCAGATCAAATACGCCCTCAATGTTCCGGTCCACGAGGAGAACGGTTTCCGGTGCCCCCCTGTCCAATGCAGCCATGGAAGGAATGCAATCTCCCAGAAACAGGTGATCCGACATGGAGAGAAGCACCCTTTCATCCACAAAACCACCTGCAGCGAGAACGCTCAGGCCGTTGGGTTCCTCGTAACGCGGGTTGTCGAACCAGGTGATCCGCACCTCCCCGGTCACCTGTCCGGTTACGGTACTGATGATCTCGTCCTTGCGGTATCCCACGACAATTCCGACGTCATGGATGCCTGAGGCGCAAAACTGACGGATGAGCCTGACAATGGAGGGTTCATTTGCCAGCATGGTCAGTGGTTTGGGTACGGACTGGGCCGGCTGCAACCGGCTGCCGAAGCCGGCTGCCAGAATGAGGGCTTTTCGAATGGAATCTGTCATGGTCCACAACCTTCGTTGACCGGGTGCATGTTTGGCCCGGTGAACCTGACCGTAGACTACATAAAACAAATGGTGATGTTAAGCTATGGTGTCGGAAAACTTGTGATTTGCCTCAAGTTCAATGATAAAGGACCGAACGGACGGAAAACACCGCCCGTCTGCCAGGACAGGTCACCCAGAATGCCGTTTCTGCAACCCGGAACCGCTGAACGCGTTTTTTTTCCCGAATGCGTGCAATGTGCCATGCCCCGCACCGAACCCGGCCGGGAAGCCGCCCGGACCATGAAACCCTTCCTCCCCGGCATGGAAAGGGAACTGGAAAAATTCCTGGAACGCACTTCCGCCATGATTGCACACCTGGAGAACCGTCCATGTGCATTGTTGCATCATCATCTGGACAACCTCAACCGTCTCTCCTTCCTTGAGACCGACCCCCTTTCCTGGGGGGTCGTGGATCTGGGAAGGATTCACGTAATAGTCTCCAGTCTGGCATGGATGGAAGACCATTTCGCCGGCATTTCCTGTTTCCGGCGGTTTTCCGGTCATGCCCGTCAACTGCTGCGGCTGCTTTCACCCCATTGTGAAAGGGGTGGCTTTTTCCTGAAAGCCGCGACCGGAAGTGCGCTGGAGCAGGCCCGCGGGGAACTGGACGCGGCACAGCGTGAATTTTTGGAATTTGAAGCCAGACAACGTACGGAAACTGCCAATGAACTCGGACTTGCCCCAAGCCGCCTGAAAAGTGATGTGACCGTTCCCCAGGAAGACGGAAAGTCCCTTCATCTGTTCCGGAGTTCGGCAAGAATGAAGGAAATTTCCCGAAATGGCCGCCAGATCCAGTTCCGGTTCCTGCCCGATGATACCGCCCCCCAGGCCGTTCGTTTCCGGAACCGGACCCTTGCCTGCCGACAACTGGAAGAAGAAGGTGTACGGGAGATCTGTCGGCAGATTCCTCCACATCTGGACGGACTGCGTACGGATCTGCTGCTGGCAGGTGAACTGGATCTCCATGTGGGACGAGGGCGATTTGCCATGGAAAACCGTGCGGTGTGCCCCGGTTTTCATCCGGACCAAGGCATGGCGGTCCACAGGGGCCGACATCCGGAACTGGAGCGACAGGTCCGGGAACTGAACCGTGAATACCAGGATCTTTCCTTTTCCCTCTCCGGGAAGATCATCAGTCTGACGGGAGCCAACATGGGCGGAAAAACAGCCTTTTTGCGAACGGTCGGCCTGTTCCAGATGCTGTTTCAATGGGGATATTTCATTCCGGCAGATCAATTCAGCGGAGTCCTGGTGCATGCCGTGGCCTGGGTGGGAGCCGTTCCGGACGCGCCGAACCTGGGCCTCTCCAGTTTCGGCCGGGAGTGCCGCGAACTCGTGGACGCACTGGCTCTTCCGAACCCCATGATGATGCTGGTGGACGAATTTGCACGCAGCACGGACGCCGATGAGGGACGCGCATTTCAAGGTGCCCTGTTTGCCTTTCTTGCATCAGAAAAAACCGGGCTTTTCCTTTTTGCCGGGCACCAGAAAAACCTGGACACCCAAGGCATCGGCGTGCAGTCCCTTCGCACGGGAGGTCTGGATCCGGACCGTTGCCGGAACGCCGGAGGAACCCTGGACTCCGTGGAGAAACTTGCAACCTCCATGGATTACCGGATCCATGAAGGAACATCGGAACACAGCGACGCTCTGGAAATCGCTCAAGCGCTGGGAGTTCCCGTCAGAATCATCCAGACCGCAAAGGAATTGCTGGAAAAATCAACTGTCAACTCTGGAGATCCCCTTGATTTATGAAGGTTTTCAGGAAAATGTCGGTCCCTGGGAGAAATTTTGAAAATCCTGTTGATTGACTATTTCACACGTGTTATGGTCCCGCCTGACCAAGTGCTGGACATTACGCATGTTTTCTGTGCGTCAGGTCTTGAGTAGTAGTTTCGACTGTTTCGTTTCTCAGAGTGAGGTTCGCCGATGAAAACTTGGGCTATCATTCTTCTCGCCTTGTTTGCGACGTGGGCTCTTCCGGGGATTCCGGGAGCGCACGCAAGGGCCACCGACGATGACATCATCATTGAAGACGAGGATTCCCCCGCCGATACCGGTTCCGGCGAATCCACCGATGATCTCGTCATCGAACCCACGGAAACCACTGATGACACTGGTTCTTCCGATGCCGCCGCCGGCGCGGAAGGTGACAAGGCCCCGGCAGTGAAACAGGGTGATGACGAGGATGCACGTTCCTACTGGGCCGACATCAAGGTCGTTCCCCGGAAACTCATCCTGAAACAGAACCGCATGGAACTCATTCCGTACATCGGTACGACACTGAACGATAACCTCATTCGCCACATCGCACTGGGCGGCGAGTTTGGATATTACCTGTCCGATGCCATGAGCGTCGGCGTCGGCGGTCATGTTTACATGAAGCAACAGACCGACCGGGCCTACCTGACCGGTCTGCAGCAGCGTGTTCTGCCGACCCTGAACCAGTACCTGTATACGGCCACCCTGAACGTGACCTATGAAGCCGCCTATGGCAAGTTTGCTGTACACAACAAAAAAATCCTCCAGTGGGGAATTTTCCTTACCGGCGGTCTTGGCATGACAGGCACCGAGGTCATTCCCCGTAACGCAGCCCACGAGCCCTGGACCAACCAGAACCTGACCATTCAGGTGGGTGTCGGTTTCCGTGTGTTCATCAGCCAGTGGTTGACCCTCTGGGGCGGCGTCCGCAACTACGTCATGCAGGACAAATTCGAGAACTCCAACCGTAACCAGGTGTCCGCCTCGGCAGGCGAAAGCAATGCGGCCGCCCGTTTAATCAACAACATTGTATTCCAGGTGGGTGTGTCGGTATTCTTCCCCACCTCCTTCGAATACACCACCTTCAAATAATAAGTGAGGCGGAGTCTGACTATGAAGAAACTGTTGCATGTCCTCCTCTTTGTAAGCATTCTCGGAACATCCATCTCCGCTTTCGCCGTGGAACGCGGGGATCCTTTGAAAGGCCAACCCGCCGTCCGCAGGCGTGTATTGTATCTCCCGGAGCGCTTTGAAGTGACGCCTTCCTTCGGTGTCAGTTTCCTTCAGGATTACAAGCACAGCATCATGGTGGGTGCCAAGGCGGAATACCACCTCAACGACTATCTGTCGTTCGGGTTTTCTGCCCATTTCTCGCCTTTCTCCATGAACACCGGTCTGACGGATGAAATCCAGGCCACCCTTCCGAACCAGTTGGAGAATGACACCTGGGTCAATCCAACGCCTTCCAAAAAGGCAATGATGGATGCCCTCAACGAGATCAAGTTGGTAATGGGCCCCCATATCGCCTACACGCCGGCGTTCGGAAAGATGGGCCTGTTCTCCACCATCTTCTTCAATTTTGACATCTATTTCTTCGGTGGACTGGGTATCGTTCTCTTTGAAGCCGGGAATCTGGATCCCTACACGGATACTCCCCAGCAATACCAGCAGTTCCTGGCCAACGGCACCGCCGGTCAGAAACTCCACATCCTCGTCAACGAAGAAAACGGCGGATGGCGTTTCGGACCCCAGGCCGGTGTCGGCCTTCATTTCTTCCTGAACAACTGGCTGGCCATCAATGCCGAGTTCCGGTGGATGTACATCAAGCGCAATGCAGCCGGATTCGACCGGAACGGTGACCGGGAATACCACTTCATCAACGAAGAAAACCTGACCCGCGACTGGGTTATCGTGGATCGCAGCGACGAATCCTGGGAAAACACCATGTTCTTCCACTTCGGGCTGTCCATGTTCTTCCCCCAGTTTGCGCCTCGCTCCAATTGATTTCATCCTCCCGCCTTCGTTTTCTTCCTACAAAAGCTTTGTAATCCGGTCGGCTTTCCACTACCATTTGTGCCATGAATGGGTAAACCACGGACGAACTTATCATGAAAATCGGTGAAATCCTTCTCCAGCAAAAACTCATTACCAGGGATCAATTACAAATTTGCCTGTGGGTACAATCCCGCTGGGGCGGCTTGATCGGACGGATTCTCTGCTCCCGGGGCTATCTGGCGGAATCAGATCTGGTGGCGGCGCTGGGAAGCCAATTCAAAATGCCGACCGTTCACCTGAAGCGCAGGGTCATCCCCACCGGAATGCGCCGGCTGGTTTCCCAGGATTTTTGTGTTCAGCATTTGGTGCTTCCCTTCGGACAGGACCCGGACAGTGGCGTCATTCAGGTGGCCATGACCGACCCCCGTGACAGTGGCGCACTGCTCTCACTCAAAAATGCCCTCCCCAGGCCATTCCGCATTTCCCTGTGTGGATATCTCGACCTGACGGATACCCTGTACGCCATGTCTTCTGGAAACGCTGACATGCACGAACCTGAATCCAGCATGGAAACAGAACTATCCGTTGAATCGGATGACATCCTCGAGGAAGAAGTCCTGCCCCGGCTCCTCCGTGCCACCGGCAACCTGCACCTGCGGGTCCCGGATGAAAACTATGAACTCCTCGAAGAGTCTGACATGCTGGTGGCCATGGCAGGAAAGCCTGCCATTCGGGCGGTTTCCGAACCTGCACTGATCGTGGAGAGCGGCGAGTTCGAAGTGGTGGAGGACAAGCCCGGTACCCCCACTCCGGAAACGGCGGCGCCGGAGACAGAATCCTCTGATGAAAAGAACCTTCCCGGGGGGAAAGCCGACCCATCGGACTCCCCGGAACCGGTGGATGCTCCCAAGGAACCCCCCGAAGGGAAGACAAAAAAACAACCGAAAGTGGATACCAGGCTGGTGGATGCCCCCGGAACCCCGAAACCGGAAAAGGGCAACAGCGGTGATGCGGACAAGGAACCGGACCAGCCTGATTCTGGTGACACCGGCAACCCGGTTCGCATCACTCCGGAAAAGCCTCCTGTCGCCAGCGCAAAAAAGGGACTGATGTCTGCGCTTGCGAAAGGCGGGTTCCACAAGGGCCCTCCTCCGTCTCCTTTTTCAAAAGACCGTAAGTAATGATCTTATCGCGCTCCAGACAAGGAAAAAACAGATGAAGAAACTACTTGTTTTATTATTGATTCTTACAACTTTTTCCCATTGTGAAAAAACCAAAAAGTCCTCAAAAAACAACCAGAACAACAACAACCCCACGATTCCCGTCCGAACCGACTGCACGGTTTTCCTGTCGATTCCTGCCACGAGTGAAACGTCCGCCAGATTGGTCGGGTCCTTCAACAACTGGTCCATTGCCGACGGTTTCCCCATGATGCGCAACGGATTCAACTGGGAAATAACATTGACCAGCAATCCCCATTCCCAGAATGCGGATGATTTCATCCTGACTCCGGGGGAACATGCCTACAAAATCGTATTCAACGAGCAGGAATGGCAGATGGATCCCACCAATCCATACTGGATTTTTGACGATGAGCAGGTGTTCGCCAACAGTCTGCTCATATTGCCTGACTGCACGGGGCCCTTCATTGAGGAAAAGGACAGTTCCGTCAACTGGGAAAACAAGCGCATGGAACTTTCGTTCCAGGTTTCGCGTCCCGGAGATGGTTCCGATGTCACCGAGGTGTCGGCAACAGCCCATATAGGCCAGTTGGCCATCCCTGTTTCGCTGCAATACCAAGCAGCCTCCGGACGGGGAACCATCACTGCGGAAAACGTGCCCCCCGGCAAGGTCCGCTTTACGGTGAGCGCGACCGGTGCCGGCCAGACGGTCAGCCGCCGCATCCCCCTGTGGATGGAAGTGCGACCACTGGGCTGGGAAGACCAGATCCTGTACTCCATCTTCGTGGATCGTTTTTACAATGCGGATCCTTCCATTGACCGTCCCGTACCTGGTCTCGAGGCCCAGAACAACTGGCAGGGGGGAGACTGGAAAGGCATCACACTGAAACTGCGCGAAGGCTTTTTCGAGGAACTGGGAATCACCGCGCTCTGGATATCTACTCCCATGGACAATCCGGATGATGCCCATCCGGGAGACTGCGGAAAACTTTTTTCGGGCTATCACGCCTACTGGGTTCAGTCCTTCAGGGAAGTTGAAAACCAGTTCGGCAGCGTTGAGGATCTCCAGGAACTTGTCCAGGAAGCCCACGCACGGGGCATCCGGGTCCTCATCGACTGGGCGGCCAACCATGTTTTCATTGATCATGACCTGCACCTCCAGTACTGGGGCAATCCCCTGTGGTTCAACTATCCCGGTTCCACCAATCCGGAAGAATTCTGGAAAAACAAGTGCGGTTATCTTGGCTGGAACGAATATGCCCAGACCTGCTGGTTCACCGAATACCTTCCCGACCTGAACCACAGGAACCAGGAACTGCTCAACAAGATGATTGACGATGCCCTCTGGTGGGTGGACACATTTGATCTGGACGGCTTCAGGGTGGACGCCACCAAGCACATCGAAGCGAACTACATGAGGTTGCTTCGAAGGGCCCTGGACAGGCACGCGGCCGGCAAGACCGTTCCCTTTTACATGGTCGGCGAGAATTTCATTTACGACTACGGATTGATCAATGTGAACATCGGCCCCCATGAACTCCAGGGCCAGTTTGATTTTCCCCTGTACGGTGCCATTCGCACGGCCCTCATTCCCGGACAGACGGATCTGGCGTACCTGAATTCCTTCGTGTACAACAATCTGATCGACTTCCAGGGAATCACCGACCTTCGGTGGCAGGATGAAGGCCCCTCCAACCATGGTACACTGATGGGAACCTTTCTGGGCAACCACGACGTCGAACGCTTCTCGTCCGTGGCCGCCGGCCATGCCAACGGCGACGGATGCCAGGCCTTCAACCAGGCATTGGTCCCGCAGTCGGACGATCCCGCCGTGTACCAGCGCATGGGGGTAGCCTTCGGATTCCTGCTTACGACCCGCGGAATGCCGGTCATTTACTACGGAGACGAATTCGGACTGGCTGGCGTAAAGGATCCGGACAACCGCCGCTTCATGGTCTTCGACGAGTCGACCTTCTCGAATGCCCAGAAAAATCTCAGGGAACTGGTGGTCCGCCTGAATCATGCGCGGAATGCCTATCCCAGCCTGCGGACCGGCAAATATGATGCGTTCTTCGGTGAAGCGTCATGTCTGGCCTACGTAAAGGCCCTCCAGAACGAACGGATTCTGGTGGTCCTGTCCGGCAACGAAGGGTGCACCGCCTCCATCCACATGAAACCGGGGTATGGGTTCACCGACGGAACCTCCCTGCGCGACATCCTGTCCGGAACCCACCAAGTCACCGTCTCGGGTTCACAACTCCAGATGGAACTCCCCCCCTATTCCGTGCGTTTGTTCTTGGCGGAAAACTGATTCACTGAAGGAAATCCACGGACTCGGGGATGGGGCCCAAGCCGGGGGAAGCAATTCCGATGATTCCGTCTTCAATCCCGCAGGTGAGATAATCCATCCGGATTTCCCCGTCCTCAAAAAGTACAACCTGGGCCAACAGGTGGTTCAACGGGTGACTGTATTCCCGGCAATGAAAGGTAAACGCCCAGAAGATCCGGCCCGAGTCCGCATCGAATCCCCAGTCGGCGGCGAATTCATCCCCGAACTGGATCCTGCTCAAATCATCCCACAGGACGGCAATGACCGGAAGACTCAGGAGCAGTGTCGGAGACTCATAAGGCATGGGACCGGACGGCTGGTGAAATGCCAGAAAACCGTTGGAGGAGATCCATACCGTTGAGAACTCCTCCCCGAAAAAGGGGAACAGCATGGGCAGATCCATTGAATACAGGGCATCGTCCGCCACGGGAAAAGTCACCCCATTGGAAAATGGAGTCACGAAGAAATCCGCAGGTTCCTGGACCTGCCACTGGTACTCGCGAAAACCAGACGGTGTGAACACCAGTCTCTTGCCCTGGAACGCAGCAGGTTGACCGTCAAACAACTGTGAATACAATGCTTTTTTGGTGAAACATACGGGAACGACAGCACAGTCCGGATCCGCACAGTCCACAAGGCCGTCCCCGTCGTTGTCCAGTCCGTCATCGCAGGCGGTTTCCACCATGCATGCCGGATCCAGTCCGGCACAATCCGGATCCCCGCAGTCCACCAGACCATCCATGTCGTTGTCCATTTCATCATCACAAAGGCCGGTTTCCGATGCAGTCACGGGCATCACCCGGATTGTGTAGGGCAACCGGAGGGTGGAGGAAACAGGTGCCGTGGTCTTTTCCACCACCAGCACCAGTGTTTCCCCCTCCTGAATGTTCAGTATCACTTCGGCTTCGTAGACTCCAAATGCGGAAAACAGCGTCTCCCCCGGGGAACAGCCGGACAGGATCAGGATGTTTTTCAGGTAACTTCCTTCGTGGACACGCAGGTAGACCGGACCGGCAACGGGAAGTTGCACCTGCCAGAATTGTTCCACGGTTCCCGGTTCCTCAAAGGACGCCTGATCGGTCATGCCAACCAGATCCCCCGTCCGGATTCCCGGTTCCACCGGCACGGCATCGACACAGGTATCCCCAGACATGATAGGACGACAGGAATATCCGGTTGAGCTTCCGGAATCCTGAATACACTGTTCGGGAAAGCCACAGATTTTCATCTCATGTCCAGGCTGGCAGTCAGCGCCGGCATCCAGAAAAAGGGCCCGATGCATCCGGATATCATATTCTCCCGTTCCCTCACCCCAGCCTTCCGCGGAGAACAGGAACATCCCTGATTCAGGAGCCACAAACACAAGACGGCTATCTTCCCCGAGACAAGCCATTTCCCCACACTCTCCGTGCACGCGGAAAACCAGCGGCAAGGCAAAATGGCTGGAAACCACCACGGCCTCGCCCCCGGCAAGATATGTCTGCCAGAAAAGTTCAGGGCCCGCCGAAAAAGCCTTGCAGTCCGGTGCCCCGACGAAAGACGCGCCATCCTGGAAATCCGCTGCGAAATCGATACCGGTGAGCAGGAAAGGCAAGGAATGTACAACAAGGGCTTCTTCACAGGAATCCGTGGTACCGATGTCACCACATTGGTTCATCCATGGAAGACAGACTTCACCCGGCCCACAGGACTCCAGCAGCACCCACTGGTGGCAATCCGGCCCGGTGGACATGCAGATTTGCGTGCCGTCATATTCCGGAGAACAACGCAAGGAGCCTTCCAGGCCGGAATCACACGGCATGTCACAAATTGTCCTGCAGGCGGGTTCCCTTCCCGGAAGACAGTTCGTTCCTTCCCCGCATTCGCTGCTCTTCCACCATGTACAGTCGGGAACTCCGGGGGTTTCCATGCAGGTGAGAAGGTAACGGGAATCCGCAGAACATCGGGTTTCGCCGGGCGTGCATACATCCGTACACCTGGGCTCACAGCGAACCTGACCAAATGAAAGGGTCACACAACTTCCGCCGGTTTCGGCACAATCCAGTTCGGTCACCCAGGTATTGCACCCTCCCGAAAAGGCCTCACAAACCTCCACGTGATCCTGAATGCACCTTCGGGTTCCCAGGGCACAGGAACCCACGCAGGTGCCCTGGCATTCGGAAGTGTTCAGCGTACAGGCCGCCGTGCAACGAATCTGCCCCCCTGAAAACCCGAAGGATTCACAGGAAAACCCTCCGAATTGTTCCCCGTCGCATTCCTCGAAATCCTCGATGATCCCGTTTCCACAGGTGGGTTTGTATCCGTGACAAGTGGAAATATCCACCGTACACCAGGGACTGCACGATAAAAAACCACCCCGAAAACCAAAGGATTCACAGGTCTGTCCCCAGAACAAATCCCTGTCACACTCTTCATGCAGTTCCAGAATTCCGTTCTGGCAGGTGGAAGAAATCTTCTTCCCGCCGGATGTGCAACTGCCTGCCAGAAGCAGAATGCAAAGCAAAAAAATACGTTGAATGCCCGAGTAATTCATGTGCAACCAAACATCCGTTGGGACCGTTTTTTTCCGGTTGCATGCCAATCCGGATCTCCCGGAAACCATGACGGTCCCTTATGCAGTGTAGCCGAATTGCGAGGTTTGCCAAGAGTCAGCTTTTTCGCTTTACAAAAACCATTCAACCGGGTTACCTCATGCTGATGTTGTCCGCCGGAAACACCAATGTGCGTACAATTGGCGGCCGCACAAGGTAGACAGCCTTTTCAGGAACTGGAATGAAAACGGTCCAGCCCATTCAGTTTGGCAAATTTCTCCTTCTTGAACCACTGGGATCTTCCCGTTCCGTGGAAGGTTTCCGGGCCGTGGATCTCTCCAGGATGGTTTTTGAGGGATTTGTACTGCTCAAGAGGGTCCACCTCCCCCTTGCCAATGATTTGCGTGCCAACAAAATCCTGGTCTACGAGGCAAAGGTTACCAAAGAACTGAACCATCCGGGGATTACCAAAATTCAGGAAGCCGGCAAGGTCAAGGATAAACTTTACATGACCCAGGAGCATCCCTGGGGCCGTAACCTGCTGGCGGTCCTGAGGCAATGCCGGGAACTCCGCAGGAAAGTGGAACCGGAAGTCGTCACGTATATCGCCATACAACTGTGCCGGGCACTGGACTATGCACACACACGGAAATTGAGTTTCGGTACCAAACGATTTGTAGTGCACCGGAACATCAACCTGAAAAACATCTGGGTCAGTTTTGAAGGTCACATCCAATTGTGCGAGTTCGGAACCGAGCCCGTCAACCTCACCGGGCCGGATGCGGCGAATCTGGACTTTCGCGCCATCTGCGCGCTTTCTCCGGAACAGGTCAACCAGAGTTACTATGATCACCGAACGGATTTGTTCTCCCTGGGTACCATCCTTTACGAACTTTTGTGCGGCGTTCACCCTTTTAGGGGCAAGGATCTGCATTCCGTAAAGAAAAACATCCTGCACGGAAGCGTTGAACCCGTGGCAACCCATGCCAGCGTTCCGCCCGAGCTGGAAAAGATCGTGCTCAAGTGTCTCTCCCGGAACATCGAAAACCGGTATCCGCGGGCTGGCACCATGCTTTTGCAACTGGAAACCCTGCAAAGTTCCTTCAGGTCACCCATTTCGCAGGATGCATTCGGAAACTGGATGAAAAATCTTTTCCAGAGAGAAATTTTTCTGGAAATCCGTGGGCTTCATGAAGCCTTCTCCCAGTGCCTCGGACCGGGCTCCCTGGTGTTGCGTGGCATTCCTGCCTATCTTTTCGCTCGTTCCCAGCCGAAAAAACTGGAAGAAGACTCCCACGCATCCACTGCTCCGGCAGTCAAGACCCGGGCCATCATGGAACTTGAAGAGGAAACCCGGGTGCTGTTGGAACAGGATTCCGCCATCACCGATTCCTGTGAAACCATCGTGATCTCCGACCATCCGGATCGGGAAACCGGAACACTTTCCGTGGACGAAGAACGTTCCCTGGTGGACAATTATGAACCACCGGACGCCCATCTGGAGGACGAAACCATCCTGCTGGACGAAATGAACCCTCCGTTACCCGGTCATTCCCGGCCGGAACCCCCGAAGCCCGTGCGCCACCCCACCCTGCCACCATTCAAGGCACCCGCCGTTGTTTCCCGTCCACCGGCCACGGCCAGACCATCCGCCGCCCCCATGGCGTCCACCCCGTCTCCCTATCCATTGCCAGGGGGCGGATTTGCCACCGGGCCGCATCAGAAGATCTCCCCCGGACAGATCCTGTCCCCCCCGCCTCCCGCACGCATTCCGGTCCAAAAACCCAAAAGCCCCCTGGCCCGTCTTTCCAGCATGAGTTCAGCGGATTTGCGGGTCATCATCGTATCCTTGATATTCCTGATCGTCGCCCTGCTGGTCCTTCTGGTTTTCCTGGCGGAATAGCCTCCGCACTTTTCCCGAGAATTTCCTGCAGGCGAATGGCGTTGGCCGGTGCCTGTCCCCGCCGGTGATTGTTGAAGTAAACCCTCTGGCGGTTGGTTGCAGATGACAGGGTTTGCAAACGGGGCACCCACGCCTCCAGCTCGGCATCGCCATAGAGGTAGTCGTACCGTGCAACGGCATCGGATCCCCACCAGGCGTTCTGGTTACGTCCATGAAACCGCACATAGGACAAATTCCCGGTGACACGATCCAGCGCCACGGGCAGACCTTCCAGTTCCGGTGCATCCACGGCACACAGACTCACCTTCATTTTCTCCAGTTCCCGGAACACCCGGGGAGTCATCCATCGGATGTTCCTGAACTCCACCACCAGCGGCAGTCCATGGAGGGATTCCAGCAGTTTTTTCAGGTAGCGGCGATTGTCCGGCTCATAATGAAAACCAAAAGGAAACTGCAACAGTACCGCAGCCAGCTGTCCCTTGCACACCAGGGGTTCCATCGCCTCCCGGAAACTGACCGCCGATTCTTCCCAGTTGGCATCAACCCGGTGTGTCAGGCTTTCATGTGCCTTGACGGAGAAGTCAAACTCCCCGGGAACCCGGCTGGCCAGGGACCCCATTTGTGCCGCCGTGGGCATGCGGTAATAACTGAAATTCAATTCCAGGGTGGAAAAGACACTGGCATAAAAGGCCAGAAAGTCCTTTCGGGGCAGTTTTTCCGGATAAAACGGACCCAGCCAGTCCAGGTAATCAAAACCGCTGGTGCCCAGGCGCACATCCTGCATGTCGGCTCCTCCGGCGAAAACCAGAATACCTTACACCTGCAAGTTGTCCAGGGGTTTGTTTACAGCGCCTGTCAAGTCCGTGAATCCCGGCACACTGAATGTATTTCAAGGACCGGCGACAAGGGACGCCCGCAAAAGGGTGTCCCGTTGGAGGCGACAACGTCGCCAACGTCGCCGAATCCATTCAGGCCATACCGGTAATAAGGTATCAGAAGCGGACCTGAGCAGCGCTGGAAATCAGTAATAAATGACGTAGGAAGTGAAAACGGCTTTTTCGTTGTGTAGCCGAATGCCCCCCTTGCCGGCAAAGGATACGGCCGATAACGGGGAATGAAACACTGTTGCACGAACTCCCGATGCGTCCACATATTCGCATGTGGCATTGCCGTTGTACACGTAGGCACGCAGTTTGTGCCATTGATCATCCGGAACCATGGTGCCCACGCTCACAGCGGCAATGCCATTCCATCGTGCAGCGTAGTAATCATACCTGTAAATTCCCAGTTGCTTCATCGAACGCTCGTAGGTGCATTCGTAGGCGGAAACAAGAGCACCGGCGGTCCCGGTCTGCCAGGCAAATAGCAAGGCTGCCCAACTGTAATTGGTATAGGGGTCATCCGGATAGTGGAATGTGGTTTCCACCGAATAGTTGTCCGCCGGAAGGGTGGTGTTGTGGATATAATTAGTACCCGTCCCATAAGAGTCCCCGGTAATCCGGTCGTTGCCGTAAGACCAGGCAAACCCGACAGGATAACTGGACCAGCGCGACTGGCTGTCCAGGAAGGGATCAAACAGGTGAATGGACGAAACAAACTGGAGCCCCGGCGGCCCCTGACAGACATTCCCCACTCCATTGCCGTTGGAATCCGCCTGATCCGGATTGGGATAGGACGGGCAGTTGTCGCAGTTGTCATCCACTCCGTCTCCGTCCTCGTCGTGGTCATGCATGCAATCCCTCATGACAAACCCCATGCAGTCGGATGCGCAGGCCAGTTCTCCCGAACGACAGCCGAAAGACTGGCAGGTCATCCCGCCCAGGTTCTCACCGTCACAGAATTCGGGCTGTTCAATGGCACCATTGCCACAAATCTGTGCCAGACAGCCGGTGGTGTCAAACTGGATGCATCCTGCCTGACAAGCCAGCGTCCCCCCTGCAAACCCTTGGGTTTGGCAGGTTTTTCCGTTGAGATTCTCCCCGTCACAAACCTCCGGGCTTTCCACCAGGCCATTGCCGCAAACCTGGGAAATGCAGCCGGTGGTGTCAAAATCCTTGCAGTCGGCGGCGCAGGCCAGTTGCCCCCCCAGATACCCCAGGATTTCGCAGGTTTTTCCATCGAGATTCCCGGAATCGCAAACTTCGATCCCCCCTACAAAACCATCCCCGCAGACGGGACCGGTTCCCGAGCAGTTGCTCATATCAAAACCGGTGCAATCCAGTTTGCAAAGCAGTGTACCGCCTTCATAACCGAGGCTTCTGCAGTCCTTGCCATCCAGATTGGTCCGGTCACAAACCTCCAGTCCTTCCAGCACGCTGTTTCCACAGACGGGGCCGGTTCCCTCGCATCCCGAGGTGTCAAACCCGGAGCAGTCCGGCAGACAGGCCAGTTGGCCACCGTCGAATCCCACGCTGATGCAGGTTTGTCCGGCCAGATCCATACCGTCACAGGTTTCCCCGGGATCCCGGATGCCGTTGGAACAGACAGCGTTGTTCTGGTTGTTGCCGGATTGCCGGGAAAGGCCGGATGTATCAAATGTACAGGAAACCAGCCAGAGTATGCATGACGCGACCACGGGAAGATGTTTCATGGTGAAAACCTCCGGACACTTACATTAGCAGAGAATCAAATCGAATCAATTCGCATTAACCCATTTCTAACTATTTGTTACTTAAACCATAACACCTGTCGTTGAGTTTGCGGCCGGCGGACGAGATACCGGGCACACATTCCGCCTCGGATGGTTCCGAAAAACCCTGTCCGGAAAATCTGTTGAAAGGAGAATCCATGAAACTCGCCACTTTCGCATGCATGACCATTCTGCTGACATCGGCGCTGCCCGTCCGGGCAACCGAAAAGGAAAAAAAGGAAGAACCAACCCTGAAATTCAAGGGGGATCTGCGTTACCGCCATGAAATGGTGGAGTGGGAGGAACAAAAAGCCGACCACCGGCATCGCATCCGGATGCGTTTCGGCGCTTTCTCGCAGATCTCCGAAGAACTGGAACTGGGGTTCCAGTTGGCATCCGGTGGCGGGGATCCCATCTCCACCAACCAGACCATTGGCGATGGTTTCACCAAAAAGCCCATCACCATTGACCTGGCCTATTTCAGGTACATGCCGGTGAAAGGACTCGCCATCATCGGTGGCAAGATGAACAATCCCTTCTGGCGCCCCGGCAGCAACCAGTTGATCTGGGACAGCGACCTGAGTCCCGAAGGATTGGCATTGAATTACTCCCATTCGCTGGACAACATGAAATTCTTCGCCACGGGTGGTTTGTTCTGGATGGCCGATCGCAATGGCGACGACAAGGACGGCACCCTCCTGGGCGGACAGGTGGGCGGCGAAATGAAGTTCGGGGATTTCCGGATCAATCTTGCCGGCGGTCTGCATAATTACAGCAAAATCCAGGGGTATGCCCCCCTGTACCGGGACCGTGCCTATGGCAACACACTTGATGCCGAAGGCAACTTCGAAAACGATTACAACATACTGGACGTGGGCCTGACCCTGACCGCAAAAGTGGCGGACATTCCCTTCCAGTTCTTCGGACAGTTCGCACGGAACATGGCTGCCGACGAAGAAAACACGGCTTTTCTGGCCGGCCTGAACATCGGTGAAGCGAAAAAGGCCATGGGATGGACCGTGTTCTACAACTACCGCCAACTGCCGCGGGATGCGGTGTTCGGACTGATGGCCGACTCGGATTTCATCAACGGCGGCACAGGCGGCAAGGGACACTTTGCCGGTGGCACCTTCGCGTTGACGGACAGCATCCTTCTCGCCCTGATCCTCCAGTTCTCCAACCTGGATGACGACGACGAAACGAAATACACCCGCGTCCAGTTGGACTTCTCCGTGAAGTTCTGACAGCGCCGGTCAAGTCCTCGGCTCCCGGCACTCTGGACAGCGCCGGTTTTCATTTCTTGAACTTGTACATCTGACAGCAGGGGTCCGAATTGGGACAGCGACAGGAACCATTGGGCCGGCAACAGGGTCGTGCTGCATCCTGACAATCATAGGATAGACAACGGAAAAGCATGCGACTTTGGGGATAATCAATGGTGAACTCGAAGAAACTGAGAAAATCATGCCCCAGAATGAGATCGATCTGGGGGATTTCCGGAGTGGTCTCTGACCAGAGTCCCTGCCAGTAACTGGTGGTGCTTCCCACCGAGGAAGCGGAAAACCACTGGTCTCCTCCCTGCTTCTGAAGATCCACCTCTGCAATGGCGGCACCGGATGCGTCCGCATCCCGGAAATACGGATTCGGAATGGACGGATTGCGGCGCCCGTATTCCTGACCCCGTCGCCGGGCCAGTTCGGCGCAGGGTCCCAAACTGGAAGATACGCCCGAGATGATGGCCATGCGGGGGATATTCCGGATGAGTTTCCCTGCCTGTACACCTTCGGGCAGATACACGGATACGTCCTCGGTTTCAGGAGCCATGCCCTTTTGTTCCATCTGGATCTGCAGTCGTTCCAGCGCGCTTTCCGTGGTAAGCAATCCCGGGGTACCCGTTGCCACAAGCGCAAACATGTTCAGTCCGGAAACCGGATAGGAGCCATTGACTGCCGGTGGAGCAAAGGTCGGATCATCCGGACGCAGGGGAAACGGATCCGGCGCCATGCAGACCTGTACCGTCACCCGGGTGGCGGGCATGGAGAATGTCTTGTTGCCCACCAGAAAGGAGCCGCCACCCGCCAGCCGGTAGGGTATGACCGCATACCCGTCGCCGGCCAGATCCAGGCCGGTCGCTGGTTGCTCCCTGAGCAACAGGATGTTCGGCCACCGGGTCCCTTCGGGATCCCAGAAAAACGTGCACTGCCTGTCGGGCCGGTAGAAAAACCGTGCGGAAAACTTCCGGAGGATGTCACCGCCCAGAATGCCACGCAATTGCGTTCCCGGAATGCTGGTCAATTTGGACACATTCGGAACCGCCCAGACCTTCAGTTTCGAAAAGGCCACCCTGGCAGCCACGGGTTCGGCGGCAGAAACCGAGAGGGAGTCCACAATGGCCAGGCTCGTTTCGCTGAGTATCATGCCGCCGATGGGCACGGTTTCGTTCTCGATGATGGAAATGGGCACCTCGGTGGCGATGAGAAAGGACTGGACATCCTCCGAGCCCGCAGGAGGAGCCGTGGGATGCGTTTCATACCGGAGAACCACCCCGATGGTGGGAGGATGCGCCCCCTCTGTATTGAGCTTTTCCTTGACATTCACGGGAATGCAGTATTCCAGAAACAGGGGTCCCGGAACGGGATCGCAGCCGGAAAGCAGGATCCAGAAAGAAGCAGCAAGAATCGTCAGGCCTTTCATGCCTGCCAGTGTTCCATGAAAACGGAAAACTGGCAAGCCGCAATCTCCATGCCTGGATTTCATCGGTCCCCCATCCGCCATCAACGTCAACTGCGCTGATTCCGGGTCTTCAATCACCACGCATGATGCGTTTGCCCCGGGAACCCCATGATTTTCCCGGAAAATCCATTTGAAATTCCCGAACGCTTATCCTAAAACGATCTGGCATGCTGCCAAGGGAGGTCCGAACATGAGGTGCTTTTTCCGCAAACCGTATTCCCCGATTTGGTTCATACCAGCCAGCGTTTTTGCCCTGCTGGCCCTGGTTTCCATCTTTGGCACCACATCCGGGACTGTGGTCGCCAGTTCCCGGGAAACCTGTCCCGCCAGAAATCTCAATGGATTGGTACTTCGATACACCGCCAAGGATCTGGACAGTGCAAAATCCCACACGACAACGGGAGGGGGCAGCATTGATATTGCCCGGTGCGAGGCGATTCACGGAGGGTCCGGCAGGGTACAGCGCGCCCCCAATTTCTCCCTTCATTATTCCGGCCAGGAGAGCCGGGCCTCCCTGGAGTTCCGCATCACCAGTGATTGTGACAGCATCCTGTTGATCAACGACCCCAACAACGACTGGTATTTCGATGATGACAGCAATGACAACATGGACGCCAAACTGCGCCTCGCCAACGCAAAAGATGGCGTTTACAGGATCTGGGTGGGAAAACTCGGAGGCGGTGACTGCAATGCCACCCTGGAAATCGAGACTTTTGGACCGGCCGTTTCCCGCAGGAAAGGTGCCTGTCCCAATCCATCGGCCGATGGAAAGACCCTGCGCCATACCGCCCAGGAATTGCAGTCAAAAAAGACCCACCCCATCGAAGCGGGCGGCGCGCTGGATCTCGGGAATTGTGATTCCCTGCCCGGTACAGGATACATCTCGCGGACCCCGGATTTCTCGCTGCAATATTCAGGGGGAAACACCAGCATGGATTTGGAGATTGCCATTACGAGTGAATGTGACTCCGTGCTTCTGGTTCAGGCGCCCGGAAACCGTTGGCTCTTTGACGATGACAGCAACGAGGATCTCGACGCGAAACTGCGCATACCAAACGCCCGGGACGGCACTTACAAAATCTGGGTGGGGAAGATTGACTCCGGCACGTGCAAGGCCCGGATGCACCTGGAAACATCCCTTTCATCCAGCAAAAGCAGTCCTGCAGTTTGTCCTGACGGAACCCTGAACGGCAAGGGACTGGCGTATACCGCCAAACAACTGGACAAACCGGCAAGTCATGACGTGGAAGCAGGCGGTCCCATCAACCTCACCCAGTGTGATTCCCTGCCAGGAGACGGATTTGTTGCCCGGGAACCCGACTTCACCCTGTCCTACTCCGGCGGAAAGAACAAGGCGGCACTGGAGTTTCGTACCCAGAGCGAATGCGATACGATCCTGCTGGTTTTAGCGCCCAACAACACCTGGCATTTCGACGATGACGGAGGGGACAACCTGAACGCCCTTTTGCGTCTGGCAAAAGCCGGCGACGGCACTTACAGGATCTGGGTCGGCACCGCGTCTGAAGGCACCTGCCAGACCGAATTCATCCTGGAAACATTCTGACTCCGACCAGGTTTTCCCTGGATTTTCCCGAAACAACATACTATGTTTTCCTGCTTCAAGGGGCCTTTTGGGGTCCCTGCAAACCGTTTGCAAGGAATGAACATGACCCAATCAAACTTCCAGTATGCCGTCGGAATGAGCGGAGGCGTTGATTCCTCGGTGACAGCTGCCCTCCTGAAATCACGTGGACACAGCGTGATTGGCATTACCATGAAAATCTGGGATGGCAGCGTGGACATCGTGGAGGGAGCGAAACACGCCTGCTACGGCCCCGGGGAAGAAGAGGACATTGCCGCTGCCGAGGCCGTCTGTCGGCAATTGGGAATGGAACTTCTGGTGGTGGATCTGTGCGAAGAGTACCGCGCCTGTGTGCTGGACTTCTTCCGGGCGGAATACCGTGCAGGACGAACCCCGAATCCCTGTGTGGTATGCAACCGCCGTGTGAAGTTCGGCTTTCTGGTGGACAAAGCAAGGCAGATTGCCCAATTTGACACGTTTGCCACGGGACACTACGCACGCATCACGGAACGCGATGGACGGTTCTTTTTGCGCAAGGCTGCGGATCTGTCCAAGGACCAGACCTATTTCATCCACCAACTGACCCATGATCAACTTCGGCACATTGCGTTTCCCCTGGGGGAATTGCACAAGGGGGAAACCCGTGAACTGGCCTTGCGGTTCGGCCTTCCGGTGGCGGAACGCCCCGAAAGCCAGGATTTCATCTCCGGCGGAGACTACAGTGTCCTGTTTGACCAAAAAGAGGTGGTCCCCGGGGACATTGTGGATGAACAGGGGAATGTCCTGGGACGCCACAACGGATTCATCCATTACACCGTGGGCCAGCGCAAGGGTCTTGGAATTGCCTCCACCGAACCCTGGTATGTCCTGCGCACGGACCCCCGGAGCAACCGGGTCATTGTCAGCCGGCGTACGGAACTGTTGAAGCATGAACTGGTGGCCACCGATGCGGTATGGGCCCTCGAGTCTGCCCCTGTGGAGCCGTTTCGAGCCCACGCCCGTATCCGGCAGAAGCACACCGAAGCCCCCGCGCTCGTGGAACCCCTTGGCGACAACGCCTTTCGAGTGCGGTTCGATGATCCCCAACTGGCCATCACCCCCGGACAGGCCGTGGT
>CAZTZR010000044.1:0-29591 GCA_964618145.1 uncultured Kofleriaceae bacterium | reverse complement strand
CAACCGGCACTGGCCCACAATTATCACTCAGCGCTCATAATGCGTTTGCCCTGATACTGAAACAGATTGGGTTTTGCGGGTAAGGGGCGATCACAGGATCGACTGGATAATCATGATGATGATTATGACGCCAAGGGGAAGGCCGAATATCCAGAGGGCGAACTTCATCGGGGATTCACCGGAGGATGATTCGGACTCGTCGATGGCTTCTACGAAAACGGGCTGATGCTTCTTCTTTTTCATGTTAGACCTCAAATGATTGATTCAACAACCATACCCGCAAGCGGACAGGTCGTGGTTTTTTTCCTGTTCGGTTATTATGGAAAACCAGGCGTTCAGGTTGGCGGCGGTCCGCGCGGGCAACCGGGCGAACGGGAATGCTGTCCGAATGAAGACGGGATTGTGTTCGGCCAGGGGGTCTGGGCTGAGGTCGCGGGGACAGCGGTCCGCGCGAGAATGAGGGCAGAAAGGACCGGGAGGGTCTTCCAAGGGCCGACCTCCTGGCCCCGGCGGAGTCGAACGGCGGGGCATGACGTGCGTTTGTGGTTCAGTTCCACATTGCCCACAGGGACACGAGAGTCGGAGGACCAGGTCAGTTCCGGCATCCGGCGATTCCCTGCGGGCAGTCGCGGCGGGGCGTCCAGGCTGAAGGACGTCAGAAAGACGAACAGCGCAACAAGTGCATATGGCACTGTTCGGTGGAGATATTCTGGGGTGAGGGGTTTTGTGGTGGTCAAGGTAATGGTTCCACTTCCGGTATTGTAGTACTTTGTCGGCAGGGTGCAAGGGTGTTTGCGGGCGTGACCCACGACAGGTGCCAGAGATGGGTCGGGGTTCCTGGATCCAGAAAGAAATATCATTGGAAAAACCGAAGTGCGGCAGGTATCATAATAATAGGTCCATACGGAGGTGCTGTCCATGAAACCCCATCCTTTCGCAGTGTCACTTGTTTTTTCCTGTTTGCTGTTTTCCTTTCCCGCCCGTTCTGCCCCGCAGGTTTATCCGGAGGATTCCCTCATCATTCCCATGGATCTGACTTTTCAGGACCGGGGGATGTTCCAGGCTTACGGGTTGTTGTTCCAGTTGCTGCGCCAGGGTGTGACCGTTCACTGGGTTATCGATCCCCTCAAGGTATGGCATCATGCTCCCTGCAATACGCCCGGAAACGAGTGTTCCTGGGACTGCGAGGAGGAAGGCAGCGGGGCCAAGTGCCCCTATCCCACGGCCAGCCCTGATTTTTTCGCTTCCGCCGAAGTCATCTGGGATGACCGGGGTTTGCGGCCGCCCGGGCATGTGGTGGAACTGCATGGTTACCGGGGCGGACCGTTCGTGATCGACGCGACGCAGGCGGATCATGCCATGGAAATCATTGGCATCTGGAACGACCCGGGACAGTGGCAGTTCCATCCCTGGGCCCAGCGGACGGTTTCCGAAGTCGTTTCCGTGCACCGTGCCACGGCATCGTTCGAGGGGAACGTGCGCAAGGTGATGAACGCGGCCCCCACCATCGCGGTCTTTTCCGACGGCAACGAAAACATCGCAACGAAATACCTGCGGGCCGCCGGAATCCGGCAGTCCAACGGCCTTGAGTTTCCGGCGGGCAAGTGCGCTGCGGGGGCTTGCGGACCCGGCACGGACAATCCGGACATGCTGACCGTGGAAAGCATCATGGGGGAGATGGGCACCTGTTCGGAGCCCAATTACGACCATCGCAACGGCGCGCTTTTCACCGAAGACCGGATGCCGGCGTACTGCCAGATCATGAGTATGCACTGGAATGTGGCGGACCGCGAGAAGGTCCAGTGCGACGGGGGCAACTGCCCGGCCACCCAGGATCAGTGCACGAATCAGGTCATTACTTATCATGGGCATGAAGTGGTGGCCGAGGTACGCCAGTTCCTGCAGCACCGGACCCATTTCTTCGCGCAATGCCAGGCGGTGAACGCCTACGAGAACACCGTGCCGAATCCCCAATGGCCGTGGCTCGATGACGAGGATCGCCTCGGACACTTTTTGACCACGGTGGGGGTGCCTCCGGATTGCCCCTGCACCGACGCGAAGTTTGCCTGTGTGGTCAACGGCTGCGATGAAGGCACGCGGGACTGCTGCATTCCGAAGGATGCCAAGGAAAAGGGTGCCGGATTTCTCATCGCGGCGCGGCCGGCTTCGGAAACCCTGCAAATCCTGCATCCCCATGTGCCATACATGCAGATGGACGGGAGTTTTGCCACTGTGGGCGGCTCCGAGCCTGCCTACAATCTCAGCGAGTATCTGGGCACCACCTACCAGAACGACATGGATGTCACCTTCATCACCGGACCCGAAGGGCCCGGCAAGGCGGATGTCTGGATGACCGGCTACATCGACGGCTCCTGCAGTGTCACCGATGACGACGTCTGGCTGCCCCAGCAGTGCACCAAGGGAAAGGTTTCCTATCTGGGCGGACACGAGTACGAAGTGCGCCTGCCGATTTCCGCCAACGGGGCAAGCCAGGGCACGCGACTGTTCCTCAACGCCCTGTTCGAAGCCGACTGCGTATCAGCGGAGGGACAGCCCCGCCTGTGGCTGAACTGGAACGGGGAACTCATTGTGGCTGCGGCTCCGGATTCATTGCCCCTGACGCAACGCTATTCCCTGATGTACCAAAACACCGGTGGGGGCGGCGCCCTGGACACGGAACTGTTCGCCCTGGTACCCGCAGGAGTGGTTCTGGAAGATGCCGAAAGTCCGTTTACCCAGGACTGGGATGAACTGAAATGGGCCACCGGAAACATCGGTGCCATGGGAGATGTGAATCCCCCGTCTTCGGGTTCGAGGTGGATGGATGTCACCTTCGGGGATCTGGGCGACTACGGCTTTTCCGCCCGCATGAGGTACCGGGTGGGGGTCAGTACCCTGGAGGTGTCCCAGCAGGTGGTCGTTCGTGTTCTGCTGGATACGGATGGTGACGGGGTGCCCGACGAGTTCGATCCGTTCCCCGAGGATCCGGACCGTTGCGGGGATGCCGATGGGGATGGCTGTGACGATTGCGCTCCGGAGGGCACCTGCGACCCGGATCCGGATCCGGATCCCGACCCGGACGGACGCTACAATGCCGCAGGCTCCTGCCTGTGCCGCGCGGGTACCGGCACACCGCCCGCAGTTCCCCTCCTGTTCCTCTTCTTCCTCGTGGGACTGGTGTTTCGCCGAAGGCTTTCGTAATCCTGAAGGTTCTTCGGGAAACTGGAGACGCCACACGGCGAGTCTGTCATTGCGCCGGTCAAGTCCGTTGAACCCTGGAATCTGAATATATTTCAAAGGCCGGCGACAAGGGACGCCCGCTGTAGGGTGTCCCGTTGGAGGCGACAACGTCGCCGGATGGATTCCTGCCATACCGGGGGAAGGTATCAGTGGACTTGAGCAGCGCTGTCAGGACAACGACTTCAGACAGGGAAGGAGGTTGTCGGCCAACTCCTGGACGGAGCCCGGACGCAAGAGGGGGTCCTTGTTCAGTGTCCACATGATGATCTTTTCCAGGGTGGGCGAAATGGACACCAATTTCGAAGGAGAGATGGGTTGTTCCTTGATCTGGGCCATCAGTACATCAAAGAACGAATTTTTACGGGGAAACGGCAATGACCCGGTGAACATCTCGTAGAGGATTACCCCGAGGGAATAAATGTCACTGGCTGCCGTGACCGGCTGGCTCATGCATTGTTCCGGACTCATGTATTGCGGGGTGCCCAGGGGGAGTCCGAACTGGGTGATGGCGTTCTTCAAACCGTCCGCATTGAACTTGGCAATGCCGAAATCCAGGATTTTTACATAGTGGGCAAAAAGGGCGCGTTTTTCGATGTAGATATTGTCGGGTTTGAGATCCCGGTGGACAATCTGCTTCTCGTGGGCGGCCTGTACGGCGTTGAACACCTGCAGAAGAATTTCATGGCCCACTTCGAACGGCACGGTTCCGTTCCGCGAAAGATAGGTGGCAAGGGTTTCGCCATTGAGTTTTTCCATGACGAAATAGTGGTATTTCTCGTCGAATGCACCGAATGAAAAGATGTCGATGATGTGCGGGTTGCGGATGCTGTTGACGGCTCTGGCTTCGGACAGGAACCGGCTCGCCATTTCCTGGTTGGAACACAATTGTGGATTGAGCACCTTGATGGCGACTTCCTTGCCGATGGTGGTCTGCATGCCGTCGAACACGGTTCCCATTCCTCCCCAGCCCAGTATACCCGTGATGGTGTATTCTCCCAGGGTTCGTCCGATGAGTTTGGTGCGGAAATCGCTTTCAGTGATGATGGCCTTGGCATCATAAGGGCGGCCGTCCGGATATCCCATGCGGGTTTTCTGCATTTGCTGCTGACCGGGTTTTCCGGCGGCCGGAAATCCGAACCTCTGCAGGTGCTCGCTCATTTGCATGCGGGTTTTCTCGTTGTCCTCCTCCTCCTCCTCGGGGAAATCGTCATCGGGCAGGACAGGCGCCGGAACATGATCCATCTTCAGGTTTTCAGGAAGATCACAGTGGAACTCACCGGAGTCCAGTATGCTTCTTGCCACCTTGATGGGAAGGATCCCCGGCCGGATCACATTTCCTGCCAGCACGGTGTCCTCTTCCTCGAAAAACTGTCGTTGCGGCGGCTCTGGGTGAAGACGGGTCTTTTCCATGTCTTCGAGGCTCTCGAAAGCAGATACTGCGTGATTCGACTTTTCTTCCGGGGCCTGAACGGGTGTGGGATCCGGTTCGGGGTCAGCGCTTTTTTCAGGCTCTTCCGGCTCGGACAGGTTGACCCCATCCATGCTCATGTTTTTGGTGGAGAACCCGGATTTCTTCCGGTCTTCGCGAATCTGTTCGAACATGATACGCGGAATGGACTGCAAAAGCAGTTGCTTTTTATGTGTGAAATGGTCACCCAACTGTTTGAAGTGACGGATATCTTCAATGATTTCCTTGTTGAAAAGTGATTTCATCAGCCAGGTAATCCTGCTTTCGGAAAAATCGGGAGAATCCCTCAGGAGAATGCGGGCCAGTTCCTCCCGCATTTCATTGACACAGGAAAAACGGTCACTGGAGTAAGCGGTCAGGTTCCGGGCCAAAAGAAGGTCCATCTCCCTGGAAATGGAGGGATTCACGCAGGATGGGGCCACGTAGGAGCATTTGGTGATGCGGTTCAGTACCTTGGCTCCGGTTTTTTCCAGAAATGGCGGAGTCCCGGTGAGCATTTCGTAAAAGATGCTGCCCAGGGTGAAAAGATCGGAACTGGCGGCGACCGGTTCATGGGTGATTTGCTCCGGTGACAGATAGGAGAGGTTGCGGAAATCGAAGGATTCCAGGTTTTCGGGATTCAGGTTCGGACCCTTGTGTCCGAAACCCACCACATGCACCTTGCCTGAAAAGGAGATGATGATGTGTCGCGGGCTCAGGTTCCGGTGCACAATACCATCGGGAAATCCGGAACTGCGATGTTCATGTGCCTGTGCAAGGGTTCTGCATACTTCATGGGCAATGAATGTTGCATAGGGGGCAGACAGCATTTTCTTGCGTTTTTTCAGTTCCCGCAAAATCTGCAGCAGCGTGCGTCCCCAGATGTATCGGTATGTCAGGTAAGGCCGGCCCTTCATGACCCCGTGGGAATAGACCTGGGGAACAGCCGGTGTGGAAAGGGCCTGGAGGGTTTCGGCTTCGTGCTCCAGATCCACGGTGAACATGCGGTTGTCCAGGTGTGCGGAACTGAGATTCTTGAAGGATTTGAACCAGGTGAAATTCTCTTCTCCCAAATCAATGGTTCTGTGGATGAAAAAAGGGGGAGTGGAACTGAGTTGTTCCACAAACAGTTGATTTCCTACCAGAAATGGTTCAACATAACCCATTTTTCGCCTCCTGGCAAAACACGCCCGGACTTGATTGCGAAAAACCCCGGGCTATTTGATAAAGCAAAGAACACCTGTCAGTCTCTTTGATTAGGCAATAATGGCCTATTGTTAGTCAAAAAAGAAAGCCTGTCAATGGGGAAACAGGTATTATTTTCCAATATGCATTGAAATGGGGAAGAATTCAGGAATTCCAGGTCAAATCCCCGAAAGGGACAGGATCTTGAGTTCGGCGATGTTGACGAAATGATGGGGACCCGAGGAACCGCCGGTACCGCCGTACAGGGCGTTGTGCTGGAAGTCCGACATGTTGATGCTGTAGTCATCATGCATGATCACGAAGGAGTAGGTCCGGCCTGCTTCCAGGTGGACCCGCACAAAGGAACTGTCCCGCCAGTCGTTCCAGGTCGCCAGGTGGGGCATGACGAAATAGCCGCCGCCCACCGGGGTGGTGCCTTCGAGCACCGAAACCCGCTTGGTCACGCAGGTGATGCCGGTGCTGAAATTGCCGGCTCCGTTGCCATAAAGCACCTGCAGCAGGTGTTCTCCGGTGTATTCGGCAGTGAATCCGGTGACCGTGAGGGTGTGACCGGGTTCGCCCCAACTTTCGTAGTGGTATCGTCCGTGGTTGAACACGTAGTTGCCACCGGTGGATGCGAAGTCAGCCGCGGAAAACGTGGTGATGCGTTCGTAGGTTTCGCCCCAGAAACACACGGGCCGTGCCCGCTGGGATACCGTTCCCAAGCCGAGTTCCCCTTGCACCAGGAACTGGGATTCCAGCGTGTAGCAGACGGAGCGTTCCGCCCAGGGGGCCGTGTGGTCGATCAGCGCACCAATGTTGCCCGGCAGGGCGGTAAAGATGCGCTCGTTGTCCCGGTAGAGGTGGTAGACGATATCGCTGGTGGCTTCGCCGCCGGAATTCAGGAAAATCTCGATGGCGCCCGCATTGATGCCCACGTGGGTGATGTTCGGTGTCAGGGGGGCAAAGAGTTTGCGGTATTCGGCGACGTCCTCTTCCATGGTCATGGTTTTGGCAGGATGCAAAGAGGTGTCATCCAGCGTGATTTCCAGGAGGTTCTCATCCGCCAGTTGGGTGTGGGGGATGAAATCCTGGGAAATGGCGGACCCGTTCAGATGAAGGGTTCCGACCGTCAAAGCCCCGGAATTCTCCCCGCCCACGGCGGGCAGGCGCACCACTACCGTGATGGTTTTGCCCCGGTAACGGAAGTTGTTCAGCACCAGGGTATTGGTACTGGCGAACATCACGTTGCGCAGGTGCCGGGTGACGAACGGCAAGAACCGGATGCCGTCCAGGTTGGCTTCCAGGCCGAAGATGACATCATGCACCATGGAGGAGTAGGCTGCCACGGACCACAGTTGGCGCTGGGAGTTGACGATGGGGCCCGACATGGGGCCGTCGTCGAACCATGGTGCGCCGCTGACGGCGTCGAAGTTCTCCATGTTGGAAATGTTCAGTGCCGCGCCGCGCATCAGGGAGTGGATATTGTGGTTGATCACCGCATCGTTCTTTACCTTCAGTGCGGCCCGCAGCCAGTAGGCGGTCACGAAGGGCCAGATGCCCCGGTTGTGGTAGATGGGGATTTCCTTCTGCTGGGGCCAGATGACGGCCGGACCCTGGGCGAGTTGGGGATAGTTGCGCACCACCAGATCATGCCGGGCGGCGTTCCCCACGTCGTGGAGAATCGCCAGTGAAGAACCCAGCAGATCGAAATGACGCGCGGGAAACCGATCCAGGGTACCGGTGGTAAACGTGCTCCACAGGCCGAAGTCTTCCTGGAAAAGCACATCGTCAATGGCCGTGCGCAATTGCTGCGCCCATTCACCATAGCGGGTCACCGCCGCCGCATCCCCCTTGAGTTGGGCCAGTTGTACCGCCAGTTCCATCAGGGCCAGATGGCCCACATTGGTGGACAGCGCCTGGGACATGTGGATCTGCACGGTGTCCGTGGCGGTCCAATGGGGATACGTCTGTTCGCGCCAGTCCAGGAAACTCTGTTCGCCCAGATACAATCCGTTGATGGGTTCGTACACGGTCACCCGATCCTGTTCCAGGGTGTTGCGCACGGCTTCCCAGGAGAGATCGATGAACGCCTGGCGTTCGGCCCCGTCCAGGAAGTTCAGCAACTGACGGGCACCCACGGCCCACACCACGCGGTCGGTGCTGACAGGATAACTGCCCCCCGAACCGGTGTCCTGGATGATCTGGGCGTTTCCGCCGGATCGCCGTTCGGAGACCTTGAACTCCAGGGAATTCCGGCTGCGGGTGGGGTCCAGGGCCGCTAATGCCAGATCCACGGCATAGGCGGTGTCCCGGGTCCAGACGAACTTCCACAGGCGTCCGGTTTCAAAGCAACCTCCCGGGGGACACTGGATGGGGTTTCCCCCGTTGTAGGCGTAGTCCTCGATGGCGCTGACGGAACATTCCCGGGTTTCCTCCAGGGACAGGGCGTACAGGGCGTCGAACATGATGTTGCCGGTGGACACGGAGGGCCAGCCGTCCCGTTCCCGGTAGATGCGGGGATTGGCAGGCTGGTTGTCCCGCAGGGGCTGGGTGCTGCGGTGGGAAAAATTCCGCTGGCAGGGATAGCCGATCATTTCCACGGTGGCCGTGTGGGGGCCATCCACCCAGTTGTCGGTGGCAGCAGGCCAGGTGCCTTCGGCTTCGATGCAGTTGGGTTCCACAATGTCCACGGGGACGTCGTCTTCAATGTCACCGTCGTTCACGTCGGCATCGACCCCCCCGTCCTGATTGTTGTTGTTCAGGTTCTTCTTCTTTCCACCGTCATCGCAGGCGAGGGTGAAAAAGCAGGCCGAAATCAGGAACAGGAAAAAAAGTCTTGGCAGGATGTTCATGGGATAACCTCTCATGTTTCAGGCTGACCTTGACGATTGCAGACGATCAGTTGCCACTGGTGTTGTCAATATAGGCGCAAAGTCCGTATTCCCCGGTGCGGTAGCAGCCTGTTGCGTCAGGTCCACAGTCTTCGGGTTCCCGGCAGACCCGGCTACACAGACCCCAATTGCTCTGGTCGTGATCCATGCAGATGTGTCCTGGCTTGCAATCCCAATTGAATTGGCAGGGGCGTTTGCGCTCCATGATGCCGGCTTTCACGCACATGGTTCCATCGAAAGTGTACAAATAGCAGGACTTGTTGGAGGGGCATCCGGAATCTTCCACCGGATCGCACTGATCATTGGAGAAACAGACATCCATCATGGGATTTTCATCAAGTTCGATACACTCACCGTTCAGCCCGGGACAGCGGGGATGGGTACCCAGATGGCAAAACGGAATGCACAGTTCCGCCCCGGGAGTAAAACCGACTTGCGGGTTTTCGGACTTGTGTTTCAGACAGAAAGAACCGTGCGGGCAGTAGCCCAGATTGGTGCATGGTTCATAGAAATCTCCGCTGGAAAAAAAGATTTCCTGTACACATCCAACGCTGGTGAATCCCGTGGGCGAACACTTGTAACCATCTTCACAGGCCGGCGGGGAATCGTAGAAAATATACTGGACCGTGCATTGCCCTGCCGGCTGGCATTGGTCGTGGCTCTGGCAGGACTCCAACCGGCAATCCGGTGGAACCATGGTGCAATGAAGTTCCTGACATTCCAGAAGGTCCTTGCATTCAGGCAGTTCACAGTCGGGCGGGAACATGTTGCATCCCGAAGTGATGCAGTCGGGATGGTTGGCACATTCCGGAAGGGTACAATTCGGAAAATCGTCATTGCAGGTTTTTTTGGGCTCGTCGAACGAAACCAGCAGGGAGCAGCCGATGAACCAGGGTAACAACAGAAAAGTGATGAATGTTGTGGTAGTTTTCATGTTCGCCTCCATGCAATCACCCGGTTACTATCCACCGGATTCCGGATTTGTCAACGTGTGCCCGTGGTTTTCCTTGACAATTGAAGGGTGATCCGATCCCGGGCCAACTGGAGTTTTCCGGTGAACTCCATGTTGCCGAAAAACTTTCTCAGGTGTGCTTCCAGATCCACGGTCAGGTTCTTTTCCAGCATGCTTTTCCCCGAATCCGAAAACACCCAGCGCTTGAATGCCACCAGAATGGCCATGGCGTGATTGCCCAGTTTCATGTGAACCGTGTTCCGGTAACTGATGACCAGATCCTTGACAGGAATGAATATTATTTTTCCGTCAAAAGACGGTACGCACCGGGCCTCCAAAGGAAGGGTGCTGCGCAGGTTCAACGTCCTTGTTCCCAGAAAGGGCATGGGGACATCCAGTGCCCCGTCGAAAACCAGATCAAAATGGGAAACCACCGCAGAGGCGGTGATGTGGTCGATTCGCACGTTTTCCACGGCGAAAACGCTGGTAAGACGGGTTCTGCGTCCCAGTTCCTTTTCCAGGATGGTGTCCGTTGCCTTCGCATCCAGGGTCAGGGAGATGAACTGTGCCTGAACGGCAGCGGGGATCATGCAGAAGAGAAGGGCCAGCAGGAATCTCATGTTTCACACACGGGTAAGGGGCCACCGGACGAACACGAACGCCAGGATCCCGGCCAGCAGGGCGAAGAGAAACGCCGTCTGTTCGTCGTCGGCGACCCGGTTGCGGGGAGCCGGATCCAGTTTGTATACGGCGGCCGCCGAATGGGCATGGGCCGGATTGCGCAGCAACGCCATGCGATACATCTGCAGTGCGGACTGGCGGTCCCCGGCGCCCTCTTCCCGCAGACCCAGCAGGTAGTACAGATCGGCCTCCACATGGGGGTTGTCCTGCACCTGCAGGTACAGGCGGACATGCAAAAGGGCACCGCTGATGTCCTTGTTTTCCAGTTTTCTCCGGGCCTTTTGCAGGAATGCATGTGCCATTTTTTCCTTGCCGGGGAGATTCGGGGAAAAGGCCAGCACGTTCCGGTAGGCCTCCACGGCACCGTCCAGATCCCCTTCCTTTTCCATTTGCATGGCCTGGGCGAAGGCCACCTCGTGACGGCGGTCCCGGGCCTGATCCCAGAACCGGAACAACTGTTTCGCCAGTTCCACGCCCTTGGTGGTCCGGTCGTAGTCTCCCCGGGAGATTTCTTCCAGATCCCGGCGGATGGCGTGGTAGGCCTGGGAGCGGGCGGTGATGTAGAGGACCGCCTGGGCTTCCTGCCCTCCTGCGGCCTTGACGGTTCCCACCCGGGCCTGGGAGGTGCCGGTGCTCAGGTATGTGATCAACGCTTCCCGGGCAGCCTCCCGTACTTCGATATCCTCATCGTTGGCCAAAGAGAGAATGGGGTTGATGGCTTCGGCCACCTGGTGGTGGGCGTACAGTTCGATGAGGGTCTTTTTGAGATCCGTGGCGGCACTGTCCAGGTTCAGGCGGGGGTTGCCCGCCGTGGAACCCTGCAGGATGAACCGGGCCCAGCGGCTTCGGAAGAACCGTTCGGGATGACGTTCCCGATTGGGATTTTCCAGGGAAAGTTCCAGGAATGTTGGAACAAGAAGGGGTCCGAACTCCGAGAGGGCTTCGGTGATTTCGTCCCGGAAGATCAGTGTGCCCAAATAGAAGGCAGCATCAAGGAAAACCGGAGGGACGGACAGTTCCCGCAAGCGCCCGAGTCCGCGTATGAGACAGCCTCGCCTTGCCATGTCGGAGAACAACTGGTTCCTTGATGGTTCGGTGCGGGAATATGGGACCGCAAGCAAGAGGTCCATGACCGAGGGTGGTTCCTTGCGGGTCCGTTCGCGCCGGGCCTCGGTGCGGGACAACTTTACCTTGGGCTCGAAAAAGGCCCCGTTGGGAGGAGGCAGTTGGGCACCCCGGGATTGCAGGTATTCCCTGACCCGTTCGATGTTGGTGGAACTGACAGGGGCCAGGATGATTTCCCGGGCGGTTTGCACGTCCACCTCGTTGCCCATCTGTTCGCAGAAGCGGGATCGTTCAAAGGGATCCGCTTCCCACCAGGTGTCCAGGGTGAGGATGGACGAGCCCGTGGGGGAGGGTGGTACTGTTTCCGGTTCCGCGGGTGGTTCCGTGGAGACGAACAGAAGAAACAGGAAAACTGGAATCATCATATTCTAATCCGTTTTCGGAGGAGGATCCCCGAACTGCCGGAACAATCTAGCATGAATGCAAGGGTCGCACAACTGACAGCCTGATCAGGTTCGGGGAGAAAAAGAAAAGGGCAGCCGCCGGAAAACTTGTCATCTGTTCGGAATTGTGCGAAAAGGGGTCTATCGCAGGTGATTCATGCTAGCTCTCACACCGACGCAGAACCGTGTCCTCGAAACCCTGGCAGCCTTTCTACAGGAAAACGGTTATCCCCCCTCCACCCGGGAACTAGGGGACATCCTCGGAGTCAAGGCACCTTCCGTACATGAGCAACTGGTGCGCCTGGAGGAAAAGGGGTACATCCGCCGGGACCGCCAGAAGGCCCGTTCCATCGAGATCCTGCACATGCCCCGCCGGCTGGGCATGGGGCGGGGGCCGGACGACGAGTCCATACGGGTTCCCGTGCTCGGGGAGATTGCTGCGGGTATGCCTCTTCTTTCCGAAGAGAATTTCGACGGAATGCTGCATGTCGGCATTCCCCGCAAGTTGCTTCCCGGAAAATTCTTTGCGCTGAAGGTCTGCGGGGACTCCATGATCGAGTGCGGCATCCGCGATGGGGATTTCGTGGTGGTCCGCCAGCAGCCCCTGGCCGAGAACGGCGAGATTGTGGCGGCCATGCTGGATGATGGAGCCACGGTCAAGCGCCTGAAAAAAAATGCACTTCAGGTGTTGCTGTGCCCCGAGAATCGTTTATATTCCCCCCTTGATGTGACCTGTCGCGAGGATTTCCGGGTGCTGGGGAAGGTCATTCACCGTATTGACCGGGACTCGCAAAACCGCTTCAGGTAGTTTTTCCATCCCGCTGCGACAAGTTTGGGGAGGTATTCATGAAACCGGAACAATTCATTCAGAAAATTGAAAGCCGCGAAACTTCAATAGGCGTCATTGGACTGGGGTATGTGGGAATCCCGCTGGTGCTGGAATTCGGACGGCAGGATTTCCGTGTGCTTGGTTTCGACATCGACCCTGTGAAGGTGGAGATGATCAACGCCGGGAAAAGTTACATCAAACACATCGGCCCCGAACGCATCGAGGCCCTGGTGCGGGAAGGAAAATTCACGGCCACGGCGGATTACTCCCGGTTGGCGGAAGTGGATGCCATCCTGATTTGCGTTCCCACGCCCCTGGATCACCACCGGGAACCCGACATGCGGTATGTTGTGGAGACGGCCCGGTCCATGGCGCCTTTCCTGCGGGCAGGGCAACTGGTGGTACTGGAGAGCACCACCTATCCGGGAACCACCGAGGATCTGTTGCGCCCCATCCTGGAGCAGGCGGGTCAAAAGGCCGGTTGCGACTTCTGGCTGGCCTTCAGCCCGGAACGTGAAGATCCGGGCAATCGTTCGTTCAACACGTCCACCATACCCAAGGTGGTGGGAGGTCTGACCCCGGACTGTCTGGCGGTGGCGGTGGCCATGTATGAGAAGATCATCGGGCAGGTGGTGCCGGTGTCCTCCTGCAAGGTGGCCGAGATGAGCAAGTTGCTGGAGAACATCTTCCGCAATGTCAATATCGGCCTGGTTAATGAGTTAAAAATGCTCGCCGACCGCATGGACATCGACATCTGGGAGGTCATCCGGGCGGCTTCCACCAAACCGTTTGGTTTCATGCCGTTTTATCCGGGGCCGGGCCTGGGAGGGCACTGCATTCCCATCGACCCATTCTATCTTACCTGGAAAGCCCGGGAGTATGATTTCCCCACCCGCCTCATCGAGGTGTCCGGTGAAATCAACACCCACGTGACCCATTGGGTGGTGGAGAAACTTTCGTGGGCGCTCAACGGGCACAAAAAGCCGGTAAATGGCGCCCGGGTGCTGGTGCTGGGCATGGCCTACAAGAAAGACATCGATGATCTGCGGGAGAGCCCTTCCCTCAAGTTGATTGAGTTGCTGCGGGATCGCGGGGCCGAGGTGTTCTACAACGATCCGCACATTCCGCAGGTGCCCATTGTCAGCCCCATGCGCAAGTATGATTTCCGGATGGAAAGCATGGCGCTCACGCCGGAATTCCTGTCTTCCCTGGATGCCGTGCTGGTGTCCACGGATCATTCCACCTATGACTGGGATTTCATCGTGGAACACGCCCCCCTGGTGGTGGATACCCGCAACGCCACCAACAGTGTGAAAAACCACCGGGAAAAGATCGTCCGCGCCTGATCCGTCCTTCATCCGGAAGCGAAACGGGAAACAGTTTTCAGGGGTCAGTGCACGTGACCGTTGCCTGGAGGACATGATTTCCGGAAATCATGAAGGAGATTTCCCGTTCGACCCCTGTGTTGTGGCTCAACAGCCCTATTCTTACCGTTTCGTCCAAGGGAATGCCTGACACGGACCCGGGCTCGATGGCAATGGTTTCCGGCAAGGCAGTGGTAATCAACCAGGCCATGTCGACACTGCCGCTCACCGAAAAGGAAATCATGTCCAGGTTCAATACGCCTGCAGCGTGGTACCCGGGGCCCAGGGTACAACTGCAGTCAGTGGCGCTTGTCCAGACATGGGCTTGCAAAGTAAATGTTCCCTCCATTTCGGTCTGGGCGGGAACACAGTCCACCGTGGTTGGCGTGGGGGGGGCCATCGTGCAACTGCCGACATCAAAATCCCGGCAATCCGGTGAGCATCGCAATACCCCGTCCTCAAAACCCAGGCTGGTACAATCCAGTCCCCCGAGATTCAGCCCGTCACAAATTTCACCATGCATGGACTGAATCTCTCCGTCACCGCACCGGCCCGCCGCCATGCAGTCCGTTTCGTCAAATCCCATGCAGTCCGAATGGCACACCAGGCTACCTCCATGGTATCCCAGCAGTTGACAGGACAAACCTCCCAGCGTCGGGCCATCGCACACTTCGTTTCCCGCGATGGCGTGGTCTCCGCATACGGGGGCACAGGTGGAAGGCTCCCCTGAACACTCAAACCCGGTTTCCACACGGCATTGCGCATCACATCCATCCCGATCCGACTGGTTGCCGTCATCGCATTCCTCACCGGCTTCCACCCTCCCGTTTCCGCATGTCCCCGAGGTTCCCGTGCAGTCACGTGTATTGAAACGGCAGTCTGCACCACAGGTCAGCACTCCGGATGCAAAACCAATGGAAATGCATGTACTTCCCAAAAGGTTGGTGCCGTCACACTGCTCGTTCCCATGCACCAGACCATCCCCGCATACCGCCTCCGGCTGGCATCCGGAGGTATCGAACCGGCAGTCCGGACCACAAGACAGGATTCCGCCTGCGAATCCGTCCAGCTCAGCGCAGGTGACCCCATTGAGATTGGTGCCGTCACACTGTTCCGGATCGTCGACAACTCCGTTTCCACAGGTTTCGCCTCCAATGCATCCGGATACATCAAAGCGGCAGGTGTTTCCGCATACCAGCGTGCCACCTGGATATCCCAGTGATTCGCAGGTGGCACCACCCAGTTCCGCCCCTTCACAGGATTCATGATTATCCTGCCAGACCAGGTCCCCACAGTAACCGTTCAGTTCACAGGTCGTCTCGTCGAGTTGACAGGAGTCATTGCATCCATGAACCCCACCGTAATACCCTCTGGAACGGCAGAAATTGTTCGTTAGCGCAGGATTGTCCCCATCGCATTGTTCCCCGAAATGCAACTGGATCACCCGGTCTCCGCACCTTCCGAAACATGCGGAGATGTCAATGGTGCAGTCTTTGCGGCAGGTCAGGGAGGCCAGTTGCTGATAATATCCCAGATCCTGGCAGGTGGAAACGCTCAACTCGGTTCCATCGCACTCTTCTCCGGGATCCAGAAACCCGTCACCACATCGGTCACTGGATTTCGTTTTGATTTGGCATCCACCCGTCACCAGGCAAAGTGCCAAAAAGTACTTCAAAACCGCATTTTCCTTCATCAATGCACTCCATGAAAAATACAACAGTATCCCAAAACCAAGTATCCTTCTTCAGAAAAAGACTATTCACGAACATGTGTCAGGTGTCAAGTCAATTGATTGTCCTGGCATTCAGCGGTTGGGCGACTGACTGGTGAAGCGCAATGAAACAGGAATGCCCTTGCAAAGGGCCACCGAGAAAACATCACAAGCCGGTTTTTCACGGAATTTGCTGTTTTATTGATGGGGGTGCTGTATACATAACAAAAAAGACACAGAATCCACATTTGACCCAGGAGGCATTTCGGGCTCTTTTCCCCGCAGGTGGTCAGCCCGTTTTCCGGGTGACCCCGGGAGGCTTGTGCATGCGCTTGTTCATCAACTTGATGATACTTGTTTCGACCCTTGTTTGGGCGGTTTCCTGTGTGGCGCCGGATCTTGAAGAGGCGTCAGGCAATCCAGTGGATGAATGTCCCGTCTGTCAACCCTGCAAAGATTTGCCCGATTGTCCGGAGGCAGAAGGACCGGTCGCCTGCGAACCGGATGATACCTTTTATCTGGCGCCGCCCTTTGTTGTTCCTGAGCCGCTGGAATGGAATCATCCGGAAACATCGCGGAAAACCGCAGAAAACCGGATTCATGCCCATGTGTTGTACGACGAACTGGCGCTGGAGAACCATCCGGTGGTCATGGAAGCCCGTCTGCGCTACGACACCCGGGATCCCGACCCACTGGTTGCAGAAACCGTGTCCGTGTATATCTGGGGAACGGGGATTGACCAATGGACCCGTCTGGGACGGTACGACACTGACCATCAGGGTCGTGTCCGGTTTATGGTGGAGGGCCTCCCCCGGGGCCAATACATTGTCAAGGCATTGGTGGAAGGGGATGCCACTTCCGCCAACGGATACCTGACGGTGGTGGAGCGGGGACGTCAGACAGTGGTGTTCAATCTGGACGGCGCAGTTCTGCGTTCCGGGGACTTTTCCAACCCGCTGGAGGTGATTCCCCGGGCTGCGGATGTGGTGGGGCACTATGCGGATCTGGGTTTCCAGGTGCTGATGTACACAGCCATTCCGGATACGCGGGCCGTGCAACTGAGGCAGTTTCTGGCAGCATCGGGCATTCCTTTTCAGTCCATCCGGTTTTTGCCTGCCGCTGTTTTGGACTCCTGTGTGGAAAAAACTGCGAAAACCCGATTGTTTCTTGATCTGAAAGCCAATCTTTCCCTGGATTTTGTCCGGGCGTACGGGTTTTCCGTGACGGATGTGGACGCCCTGCTGGCTGCAGGAATTGCACCGGACCGTGTGTTCGTATACGGCCCCCTGGCGGGTGTTTCCGGCACTTCACCGATTCCTGGCGGAATCCGTGGCTACGAAGACCATTATTCCGGTTTCCTTCTGGAGGATGAACTGTTCTGCCTTTCCGGCAGCAAAAGCCTGTTCTAGGGCACCACCAGAACCGGCACCGGGCGGGAAACGGTAGTTCCGTCTCCGAGTTGGCCATCCGAGTTGTTTCCCCAGCACCGGACCCGTGTATCGCTAGAGTCAAGGACGCAGTTAAAACTTTGTCCGGAAACAATTCTTGCAGCATCATCCAGATTGCTGACCGGAACCGGAGTGAGACTGTCTTCGGTGGATCCGTTTCCGAGTTTTCCTAAAGAACCCTGACCCCAACACTGAACCGAATGGTCCGAAAGCGTCACACAGGAATGATAATACCCTGTTGCGGGCCAGATGGATCCGATGATGCTGGACACCTGCACCGGCAAATTCCGGGATACGGTAGTTCCGTCCCCGAGTTGCCCGAAGACATTGTATCCCCAACAAAATATATGGCCATTGCCCATGACTGCACAGGCATGATTGTCTGCTACGGAAACCCGGGAAACGGAATTCAGACCTGACGCCTGAACCGGAACGCTGCTGTATGTCACGGAAGAACCGTTTCCCAGGAGGCCATATGTGCCGTTTTTTCCCCAACAGCGGACCGTGTTGTCCCAGGTAACCGCGCAGGTGTGTTCATTGCCGGCGGAAATGTTGCGCGCCTGGTCAAGACCACTGATTTCCACGGGAGCATGTCGCGTGGTGGTGGTTCCATCCCCCAGTTGTCCGGAAGAGTTGTTGCCCCAGCACCAGACCGAACGGTCTGAAAGTATCACGCAATTATGTTCCCATCCTGCCGTGATGGCCACGGCGTCAGACATGCCGGACACGGCCACAGGAGTCATGCTTGAAGACGAACCCCCGTTTCCCAGTTGTCCCATTTCGCCCCCTCCCCAGCAGCGTACTGTTCCGCTGGAAAGCACTGCACAGGTATGCATCCATCCGGTACCCACTGCCACGGCATTGGTAATGTTGGGTACCGTAACCGGAGTGGAGCGCGAAACCACCGTGCCGTCTCCCAGGCAGCCTTCTTCATTGGCCCCCCAGCACCGTATTGTTCCGTTGGACAGCACCACGCAGGCATGATTGACCCGAGCTGACAAATCAACCACTTTGGTGCACTGTGAATCATCCAGGCGGCAAGAAGCATCACAGGACATGGTTCCACCCCAGGGGCAACTGGCTCCACCCAGGGAAACCCCGTCACACTCTTCCCCGAAATCGCCGTGGAGCACGCCATCCCCGCAATAGCCGGCACTTTCACAATCGGAAAAATCGAGTTGGCAGTTTACGTCGCAGACAATTTCTCCGCCATAAAACCCGAACGATTCACAGGTATTGAGCCCGGTATTTCCACCGTCACATTGTTCGCCTTGTCCGGTCTGGATGATTCCGTCCCCACACCGGGCACACCCGCTGGAATCATACCGGCAAAGGTTGTCGCAAGCCAGAGTTCCTGAGTAGTGACCGATGGATACACAGGTTTGCATGTTCAGGTTGGAACCGTCACATTCTTCTTGAAAGCCGGTATCCACAAAACCGTCTCCACACAAACCGCTACATCCGGAAAGATCATACTGACAATTCTCCCCACAAGTCAGATGCCCGGAATAATACCCCAGGGTCAGGCAGGTTTCTCCCCCCAACTGGTTGCCGTCACACTGTTCGGGATTCTGGATGACACCATCCCCGCAGAAACCGGCGCCTTCACAGTCTGTGATGTCAAAACGGCAACCCGCTGTGCATGCCAGTTGCCCCCTTTCGTACCCAAGCAGAAAGCAGGATTGACCATTGAGCTCGTTTCCGTCACATTGCTCGTGGAAATCCGTCTGGACAAAACCGTCCCCGCAGCGTGTCAACCCGCAGCCGGAGGTGTCGAATTCACAAGAAGCGTTGCAGGAAAGGACTCCATCGGTTCTGTGGTACCCCAGACTGATACAACTCTGCCCAGCAAGTTCGTGCCCATCACACTGTTCTCCGGGGTCCAGCACGCCATCCCCACAACGGTCAAGGATTTTGGTCCGAGTTTTACAGGAAAAAGAAAACACGACAAGCACGACAAGGACAATCTTGAGATGATTCATGGCAATTTCTCCTGCTCGAAAAACATATCGCACCAAACGCCAATCGTCAACTCAATGAATAATGGTCTGTACTCAACGCTTCCGTTTTCCAATCCCCATCCCCTACATCTCCCATCTCCCATCTCACCCCACCCTCGTTTTCCCCAAACAATTATGTGTGCAACGCCCCGTCTCGATTTATCACCTCCAAATGCCCTGTTTCTGCATTTTTCCCGCAACGATTTTGCTCCCGCGCCGATAATAAAGGGAGCAAGGCCACCAAAGCGCCTGCGAAGGAGACTTGTATGAGCACCGCACTTCCCCGTTTCGCCGGAACCACCTACCTCGTGACAAGAAAATGCATCCGGGGCCAGTTTTTTTTAATCCCCAAAAAAGAGTTTACTGCCCTCATCCTCTACGCCATCGCCCGGGCCCAGAAAAATTGCCCGGTAAAAATCCATGCTTTTTGTTTCATGAGCAACCACTTCCACATGGTCATGACCGACCCCGACGGCCTGACGGGACCCAAGTTCATGTGCGAAATGGACTCTTTCATCGCACAGTTGATCAACAAGAAACTGGACCAGGACGGTCCCATCTGGAACAGCGCCCAGCGGCCCAACTGGTGTGCATTGACTGATGAAAATGCCTGCTGGGACAGGATGGTCTACACGTTGGTGAATCCGGTGAAGGCGGGGTTGGTGGAATCGAACAGGTTGTGGCCAGGTGCCATCACCACTGTGAAAACCCTTCGCAAGGGGATTGTCAAAACGAAGCGGCCGCCGTTGGTGTTTTCCGGGGAAGACAGCGAGGAACAATGGCGCCATCTGAACATCGAGTTGACGCCGTTTCCCGGAGCCGCCTGGATGGAATCGGAGAAATACCTGCGAAAACTGGACGACCTGGTGATGGCAGAGGAGGCGAAAATCGTGGCGGAACGGGCGAAGCAGAACAAGGGTTTTATGGGTGCCAAACGGGTCCAGGAGTTGCCGTATACGACGTTTCCGCTCCAGGGGACGAATAAGGATAAAAAGTGCAAGAAGGGCAAGAAGGGCAGTATACGGCCGAAGGTTGCGGGTTCCGGGAGTCAGGCGTGGCTGGACGTGTATGAGGCATTTCTGGCGTTGTACGACAAGTGTCGGGATATGGTTCTGGACGGAATCCGGAACGTGGAGTTTCCCAAGGGGACATATATGATGCATGCCATCTGGGGTTTCCCTGTAAATTCAGAATGCCCGCTGAAGGTGCTTGAATCGCACCCGTTGGCGTAAGGCCCCAGTCCACCAGGGACACCTCCGGCGCCGCCATAAGCCCCGGCGGCGCCCCCGCAGTTTTTTTCCGCCCCCACTACGAAAAACTACGTCACCGGTGCGCGCTGGCCACTGCTAATACGCACGGCGCCCGCAAAAACAACCCAGCAACAGGACCAAATACACTACGCACACGGCTGCAAAAACGCCTCGGCAGCAGCGGAGATGTGCGGCAAGTACGCGGTGTTCTGAGATAAGGGCGGAGTGAATGGGGGTGTGGCGCGGGTAGCCGGTATTATGGGTACGAGGACTTATTGCAATAAAAGCCTTTTGCGTTGCCTGCAGCATTCTCGAAGTTCATGTCACAGCGGACTTCCAGATACCTGGGGCCGCCCCAGTAGCCCCTGTCCATCCAGATGGCCCGTTGATGTCGGGGAAACTCGAAACAGAGGGTCCACGAATCCAGGCGGTCGCCGAACCACATCAAATAGACAAACTCAGTGGTTTCCGGAAAGGTAAAACTGCCATCCGGGCCTGTGACAATCTTTTGTCCGTGGCACTTCCCAGAAGAATCTGACAGAGAACGTTTGGGGGGATTGACTTCCATCCAGACAGAGGCACCGGCCAGGGGTTTTCCGGATTGTAGCAGAACCCCCGAGATGGCCGGAGCCCGACGCTGGCGATGTGGAATTGGCAAACATGCACCCAGAAAGCAGGAATGCAGGATGATCAGACAATTACACAACCTCATGTTTCTCTCCATATCCGAATTACTGGACCATGTCGCAGGTGATCACAACGGGGCCGGCCTCGTTGTCAGTCTCGTCGCATTCGTTGATGGCCACCGGACCGATGGCGGGGTCATCCACAAGAGCTACGAAGGAAAAAATCACGGGTCGGGGGTCTTCCTCCGGCGGAATGGTCCACACCAGTTCGACATACTCCACCATGCCCGGAAGCAGGGGACCGACGGTGTGTGCCTGCCCGATGAACACATGGTTGTTGTCATCCATGATACGGTAGAATCCCACCGGCATGGCGGGGTCGATCCCGCGGGAGCCGGCGTTCTGGACCATCAGGCCCAGGGTGATGGTCTCCCCCCGGCAGGTGCCGCCGAACAGTTCGGGTGTGGCGTTCGGAGCATTGTGTACGCCCCAGGTCTGGACATTCTGGCGGAAGTTGTTCAGTCCCGGAACTTCCCAGTTGTTCAACTGGGGCGATGGGATGGTTCCGTCCTCGTTGATGTTGGTAACGTAGTAGGCATGCTGGTTCCAGATCTTCCGGGTGCGAACCCAGTTGTTCTGGGCATCCGCGAACACTGTAATGCCGGCCCGGGGCGGTCCTGACCAGCCGGGAAGTCCTTCGCAGTCCCACACGCAACGGTTGGAAGTGATCACCAGTTCGGTTTTTCCGTTGCCATCGATGTCCACCACGAGGGGATATTCATACTGGGTACGCGTGTTGTTGGGTGCCTGGAACAGGATGGCGCCGTCCGCGCCCTTGTAGATGCGCACAAAGCATTCATCCGAATAGATGACTTCGGCTTCACCGTCTGCCTCGAAGTCGAACACGGTGGAGCCTGTGCGATGGGAGGATGTATCCTTGGAGGGGACCACCCACAACACGGGTTCGGGGCCATCGGGATCGAACACCACCATGTTGGCGCCGCCGGCCGTGCCGATTTCCACCAGTCCGTCACCGTCAAAGTCTGCCAGGTTGGGGGCACCGCCATACCCGCCTCCCGGGATGGCATGGGGTCCCCACAGGATGCTTCCGTCCTGTCCGTTGAGCACGTAAACGCTTCCCTCCGCCACCAGAACCACTTCCGGGATCCCGTCCTGTCCGGGAACTCCGGAGCCGATGAACAGGTCTCCCACGGCGGGGAATCCGTCCGGCACGTCCGTATTCCGCCACAGGATGCTGCAGTCATGCCGATAAACAGTGTTCCCGGCGACAATTTCCAGGAAACCGTCCCCGGTCATGTCCGCTGTGGTGGAAATGCCGCGGTTGCCGTCACCCCCGGTGCCGCCGGTACCCTCGCATCGCAGTGCACCTGTGTTTTCATAGATCACCCGGCCAAAGATGATTTCGGGCACGCCGTCCCTGTCCAGATCGGCGATGGCGATTCCACCGCTGCGGATGTTCGAAGTGAACGGGGCCGATTCCCACAGGAGGGTGCCGTCCATTTTATAGGCATAAAAGGTGCTCCCGGTGCTCATGACCACCACCTCGGGGAATCCGTCCAAATCAATATCCCCCAGTGCCGGTGCAGTATTGGCGTGCAGGCGGCGGGCCGTGTCATCCAGACGCAGCACTTCCTCGCCGGTGTCCCCCCGGAGGATGGTCAAAAGGCCGGTTTGCCGGTAATCGCTGGGTCCTCCCGCACAACTGTCCCTGTACGTGACAAAGGCCACTTCGGGAATGCCGTCACCGTCCATGTCGCCGATGACGGGAGGTGCCAGTACATCCAGATGGTTGGGACGCACTTCAGTACCGGATGCAGGTGGCCAGGACCACTTCACCACCGGAGTGAACTCCCCGGCAGGAGGAATGTATTTGCATTCACTTTCGGGAATGGGCATGCAGCGGCCGATGGCGAGTTCGCAGTACCCGTCCAGGGGACATTCCCCGTCACTGCCACAGGGATCCCCCGGCGTGGTGCACTCGTTCATGAAACAGATCTGGTCCTGGCCGCAGCAGGTTTGCGCATTCTGGTCATCCAGGCAGAGCACGCCACTGCCGCAGTCCAGATGGCAGTGGCCGCCCCGGCAGATTTCCCCTTCGCCACAGCAGGAGTTTCCACAGAAATTTTCCAGGGTGCAGCATTTCCCGGCGCGGCACCATTCGCCTTCTTCACAACAGGCACCCTCACAGGGTATCCGGGGAGACAGGCATTCTTCAATGACGTCACCATCGGGAAGGCCCCCGTCATCGCCCTTCTTGTTGCCGCTGCTCCCCGGGTTGCAACCACTGCAGCCCATGGTGAAAAGAAAAGGCAGGATCAAAAGGCATGTGATGATTCGGATCCGCATGGTGTCACTCCTTTCGGCACAATGTCCGGGCAGGTGTATTGCAATGTTGCAACACCAATGGTTGTCCCTGCCCCTGCGGCTGTCAAGTTTTTTTGTCTAAAAGCCGTAATACAACTCGATTTCGGCCGGGTGGGGGTTCCCCGTGAACAAGTCCACTTCCGACTGGAGGATTTTTACCCAGGAGTTTACCCAGTATTCCGAAAAGACGTTGCCATGGGTCAAAAAGGCGAAGTTGGCCTTCAGTGCTTCCAGCGCGGACTGCAGACTGGTGGGCAGTGAACGAAGGGTGGCCAGTTTCTCCGGTGGCCAGGAGAAAATGTTTTCCTCAATGGGTCCCAGTCCCAGTTCGGTGGGATCCTTTTTGAGCAGGATGCCGTCGATCCCGGCCATGAGTTGGCCGGCCAGGAGGAAGTAGGGATTGCAGGTGGCATCGGGGGTCCTGAACTCGATCCGTTGCTCGGTCTCGGACCGGGCGTACGTGGGGATGCGCACCGCGGCAGAGCGGTTGCCGGGGCTGAAAAACGCCTTGGTGGGGGCTTCATATCCCGGCACCAGCCGCCGGTAACTGTTCACCGACGGGTTGGTGATACCCAGAAGGGGTGAACCGTTGTCCAGAATACCTGCGACATACTGCAGGGCCAGCCGACTGAGGCCGGCGTATCCCGCATCGTCGAAAAACAGGTTTTTGCCACCCTTGCGCAGGGTCTGGTGTACATGCATGCCGCTGCCGGGATGGCGATACAGGGGCTTGGGCATGAAGGTCATCGACAATCCCATCTGGCGGGCCACCTGCTTGCAAACATATTTCACGATCATGGCGTGATCGGCGGCCTGGACCAAGGGACTCAGGCTGACTTCAATCTCGCTCTGGCCGGCGCCTCCCACTTCATGGTGGTGGTAATACACCGGCACCCCCAATTCGATGAGAATGCGGCATACTTCGGTCCGGTATTCCAGAATGCGGTCCACGGGGGAAAGGGCATGGTAGCCCCCATGGTGATCGGGGCGGTTCTCGTCGGTGGTTTCGCTTTCGTAAATGGGCGTCAGTTCGTAGCCGCAGCCAAGCCCGTCCTTGTAAAGGGTCATGCTTTCAAACACGTAAAACTCGTATTCCGGGGCGAAGACGGCTTCGTCGCAAATGCCCGAGGAGCGGGCGAATTCCATGGCGCGAACGGCGCAAGCCCTGGGATCCAACGGAGAGGGCTCGTTACTCTGGATGTCCCGGGCTTCGGCAATGAAACTCAAGGTTTTTTCGGGAAAGAACGGATCGATGAAACCGGTATCCCAGACAGGCCGCACCACCATGTCCGCCTTTTCCAGGGGCATGAGGCCCACCGATGAGGCATCGAAGCCGACGCCGATATTTTCCAAAACTTCCCATGCACGGGCATCGTTGGGCAAAGTGACGTGACGCCAGCGTCCGATGAAATCCGAATACTTCAGGTCAATCCAGCAGACGTGGTTTTTTTCGGAGAACTGTTTCGCTTCCTGGGCTGAATGGAACATGTCTTACTCCTTCGGGAATCGCGTTGCCGGCTTTTGGCCGAAAAAAAAGCGCAGTTCCCCAAAACGGGTAAACCGCGCGAATTCATGGTCACCCTGCCATACTTTTTTACAGGGTTCAACACCTGTTGTGTCATTTTTCCTGTTAAGCTCCCGGATTCAGAAGGGAGTGTCCCAAAACCGCGTGATCCGAATCACAACAGGGTGGAAAAAAAAAGGAAGTATTTGAATAGCACTCCCTACTCATTTTCCGGGGCAGTGCTACAATCCCTGTCATGGAGGTATTGCCATGACTACCAAAAAACTGTTTCTTTTTATCTTATCATCCCTTTTCCTTATGTTTTCCTGCAAATCCGGTACCCTGAAGGAAACCCCGCAAACCCGCTTCACCTCGGCAAATCCGGGTGGTGGGGACAGAAATTCTCCGGACTACGACAACAATGTAAACAACATGGCCGGCAATAATGAAAATCCCCCCGATGGAGAAACCGAACGGGAGATCTCCGAGGCGGACATCGTCAAGGTTCAGGGAGACACCCTGTACGCGTTGTCGGCTTACCGGGGCCTTCTGGTGGTGGACATCTCCAACCCGTCGAACCTGCAGGTTCTGGGGCGGGCACCCGTCTACGGCATTCCCTTTGAAATGTACGTCCGTGACGGCGTGGCGTGGGTGATCTTCAGTTCCTTCTGGACCTTCACCTGGGACGAGGAGACCAACATCGGTTCATGGAATGCCACCTCCAAACTGGTGACCCTGGACGTGTCCGTTCCGGCGGACATCCAGACCACCGGCCAGTACGACCTGATTGGCGAGATCAGCGATTCCCGCATGGTGGGCGACATCCTGTATCTGGTGGCCTACGAGAACGGGTACTGCTGGATGTGCGGATCGACACCGCGCACCACGGTCACCTCCCTGTATGCCGGCAGCCCGGAAGCCATTGCCGTGGTGGATCAACTCCAATACGAGAGTGAAGAGCAGTACTCCTGGGGTCGGCGTTCCATTTACGTCAACCAGAACCGTATGTACATCGGCGGTCGCAACTGGAACCAGACCGGTTCCGATGTACAGGTCATCGATATCTCGGACCCCTCCGGCGTGATGCACGAAGGTACGGTGGTTTCCGTGGCCGGGTCCATCGACAATCGCTGGCAGATGGACGAATACCAGGGCGTGTTCCGCGTGATTTCCCAGCCGGGCTGGTCCGAAGACGCCCCCACGGTGCAGACATTCACCGTCGAAGACGCCGACACCATTATGCCCCTGGGGGCCATCCAGTTGGAACTCCCCCGCCCGGAAACCCTGCAGTCTGTTCGCTTTGATGGAGAGCGGGCCTACGCCGTGACCTTCGAGCGAGTGGATCCCCTGTTCGTGATCGACCTGTCCGACCCTGCCAACCCCGTTCAGCGCGGCGAACTGGAAATCCCCGGCTGGCTTGTCCACATGGAACCCCGCGGGGACCGGCTCATTGCCCTGGGCGTGGACTGGGATGCGACCGAAACCCTGACCATGAGCCTGTTCGACGTGTCCGACATGGATGCGCCCACCATGATTGACCGGGTGAATTTCGGCGGTGGCTGGTCCTGGATGGTGGAGGATCAGGACCGCATTCACAAAGCCCTGCGCATTTTCGACAACCTGGGGCTCATCCTGATGCCCTATGCCGGCTGGGCGGAATATGCCTACGTCAGCGGTATCCAGATTTTTTCCTTTACCCGGGATTCCCTGACCCGCCGGGGAAGCGCCCCCCATACCGGCTACGCCCGTCGTGCGTTCCTCCACCGGGACCGGCTGTTCGCCATGAGCGACGAACGCGTGGAATCCTTCGACATCACCAACGTGGATGCTCCCGTGAAACTGGACACCCTCAAGATGGCCCGGGCGGTCTACAACCTGGTTCCCTTCGGTCAGGGCTACGTCGCCCAGATCGTCCAGGACTGGTGGGCCCACTCGGCGCATCTGGAAATCCACACCATTGACGATCCCGATTCCATGACTCCGGTGGGCTCCCTGGATCTGGCTTCCCTGATCTTCCCCCACTCCCATCCGTGGTATTACTGGTGGAACATCTTCAACTTCTACCGCACCCGCATTTTCGCTAATGGCAATTACCTGTACCTGATCTGGGGCGAGAACTACTGGTACTGGGATTATTACACCGAGGATACCGAGGGTGGTGAGCCCATCCCCGAAGAAGAGCGTACCCCCACCAAACTGGCGGTGTTCGACGTGTCCAATCCGGCCGCTCCCGAACTGGTGAGCCTCACCGGCATTCCCCACCAGATGCCCTGGCAGCGCGGTCCCTGGAGTTACTGGTACACTGTGGAATCCGGTGACAACGTGGTGCAGGTGGGTGCCGCCATCGTGGTCAAGACCGACACGTATTCCCGCTGGTGGTGGTGGGGCTACGACGGTGATCAGCAAGAAGAACGTCCGGAACTGTATGTCATCGACGTGTCCGTGCCCGAAGCGCCGGAAGTTTCGTTCACCCAGAATTACACAGAGAACGTGGGTTACGGCGCCCTTCTGGTCAAGGGAGACCATGTGGTGACATCATTCCATGCACCGGTCCCGGGAGAACCCGACGGAGTGGTGGCTTTCTACATGCACCGGCTGGACGTGTCCAACCCGGCCCAGCCCGTATGGACGGAACCCGTGAACATCCCCGGCTCCCTCGTAGAGTTCAATCCTTCCACCAACCGCATCATTTCCGTGGACTACCAGTGGCGGGACGTGCCGGCCGAAGACTGGCAGGAATGCTACGCCCTTTCCGGGTACGGCTGGTACAACAGCGAAACCGGTCGTTGCATCTACATCGAGCGGTCCCTGAACATCAGCCACTTCCAGCAGGGACTGGCCCATCTGCAGCGGACCCATACGTTTGAAGGATGGATCCGTAACGTCCGGGCCACCGGGTCACGCCTCTTCATCGAAGAGGAAGGCAACTACTACTGGTGGTGGTGGTATGGTGACACGGATGTCGTGGACAGTGACGAAGAACGGGATGACGAAGACGAACGTCCCCCCCGCCCGGACATGCGGCCGAAGATGCACACCATCGCCCTGAGTTCGGCTTCCAACTACGACATAGCTTCCACCATCCGCTTGCCGGGACCATACTCCTGGCTGGTGGGCGCATCGGGCAACCACGCGCTGGTGCTTTCCAACACACCGCCTGCACTCACCATCTACAATGCCGCCCACCCGGATGCCCTCCAGAGTCGCGGGGAAACCCTTCTGACGGGTTACTCCTATGACATGCAGTTCGTGGGCAACCGCATCATCTCCGCCAACTCCATGTGGGGCGTGCAGACCATCACCCCGTAATTCCGCCCCTGAGATCGGTTCTTAGCGCACCGTAGTTCCACGTCCCGCGATCATCCACCCGAATCGACAAGAAGTAGCCACAAGGGTCAAACAGAAACGAATCCGTCCAGTCGCAGGGTTCTGTGCAGAACTTCGGGTTTTTGGCCCGGGAGCCGGGCCAGAAGAAGGGCACGTTCGATTTCATCGCGGAACAGTGGTCCCAGCACATCCGGGGAAAACGGCTGTTCGATCACAAGGTGGAGCAGGGCGAAAACAAGTTCCACCTGCATGGAGCGCAGGGTTTCGCACATGGCAGAGTGAAGGGCTTCGCGAAACCTTTCGTTCAGGGTAACTGCAATGGATTCGAACTCCAGCGGCTTGTCACAAATGGCCACCAGTGCATCGCCGTGCAACCTGTATACATAGGCTTCCGGAACATGGGTCCCAAGCACCCGGGCCAGAATCATGAGCACCTCATCCCCGGCGGCCATGCCGGCCTGATCGTTGACCTGGTTGAGCCCCCGAACGTCTGCGGCAATCATCCATCGTTCCACGGAGCCTTCCATCCCCCGGCATTCCCGGGTGAAGTGCCGGCCCCGGGGCACCCTGGGTACGGCATACATCAGGCCCTGAAGCGTTCCGGCCCCGGTGATCCTGTCGGGCTGACCCCGACGGTCCAGTTCCCGGTTCAGCAGAAACTCCATCAGACCGGCGACCTCCATGCCGGGAAACAACCGCAGTACCTGTTCCACTTTGGCCTGGTCCAACTCAACATTGACCACGGGAAACGGCCCTGTCTCTGGACACGCTGCCAGCAGTATTAGTCTGGTTTTTCCCACCTGTATGGTGTCTCCCGGTTTTACAGTCACCGATTGGCCATGCACAAAACTGTCATTCACCGTGATTCCGTTTTCCGAGTTGTCACTGACCATGAATCCGTCGTCCTGGTGTTCAATCCGTACGGCACCTCTGGAAACCACGTCCTCATCCAGCGTCAGCACCGAGCTCGGAGGCATTCGGCGCCCGATGAGCAACGGCCCACGGGAGCAGTCAAAAATCCTTCCTGCGTGCGGCCCATCGAGTACCTTCAAAAACAAGTCATGCCTCCCCCGGTCATGCAGACCACAGGGATCATTTTCACTGATAATCATGTAGAAACAAGCTCGAATTTTTCGGCCGCATTCCCCAGGGCGATCGAGTTCTATTTAGCTGGACAAGGGCCCCAAAGTCTGACCCCGTTGTTTCTGCGGTGTCCCACCGATTTCCGGTGACGGTGACG